>JAXDPE010000045.1:0-12618 GCA_034668565.1 Sphingomonadales bacterium
AGCGACTGTTCGGGGTCGACAACCTCGCGGCGGGAGGACCAAGCTGAACTACGGGCTCAAACGCCCCAGGGTGAAACGGACTTCCCGCCGCGGCCCCAGCAACAACGCTACAAAGGGCAGCGTCCAAATTACAAGGGTGACGGTTGGAGGATTGGCGTAGAAAGCCTAGATCGGCCCTGATGGCCGCGACCACCCTCCTTGATCGCTCGATCCTGCGCCTCTCGGGCGAGGACGTGCGCGGATTCCTTCAGGGCCTGGTGACCCACGACCTCGCCTTGCTGGCGCCGGAGCGGCCGCTGTGGGCGGGGCTTCTGACCGCGCAGGGCAAGGCGCTGTTCGACTTCATCCTCTGGGCGGAGGACGAGGACGTCCTGATCGACTGCGAAGCCGAATTCGCGAGCGAGCTGGCGCGGCGGCTCACCCTCTACCGGCTGAGGCGCAAGATCGCGATCGAGCCGGTGGACGGGCTGGCGGTGCATTGGGCGCAAGAGGGCAAGGGTCCCCTCGACTCTCGCTTGCCCGAGCTCGGCCGACGCTGGCTGGCGCCGCCGGGCGAAGCCGCCGAAGGGTGGCTCGCCCACCGGCTGTCGCTGGGGGTCACCGAAGGACGCGCCGAGCTCGGCTCCGACAAAACGCTCTGGCTCGAATGCAACGCCGCCGAGCTGAACGGAGTCAGCTTCACCAAGGGCTGTTATGTCGGCCAGGAAAATACGGCCCGGATGAACTACCGCTCGAAGGTCAACCGAAGGCTGGTCGTCGTGCCGGCCGAGGCGCCGGGGGCACGGAGCCGGATCCACTATCCGGCGCTGGGCCTGGCAGTGGACCACCGGCGCATCGACGATCTCGGCGGGGCGATCATGCCGAGGTGGCTTGCCGCTGCGCTCGGATCCGACCCTGCGCCGTCATCCTGAACTTGTTTCAGTATCCAGCTCTCCACCCGCGAGGCGGTTTGACCCTGGATGCTGAAACAAGTTCAGCATGACCGCAAAGTGCCGTTCAGCCGATCTGGGCGAAGGCGCGCACCGGGAAGGTGCCCATGCCGGCGATCTTCGGCGGGGCGGCGGTGAAGCGGAAGCCGCTGGCCGGCAAGGCGGCGAGGCCGGTCATATGCTCGCAGATCAGGGTGCCGGCGCCGAGCAGGAGGGTGTGGACCGGGCGTCGGCGGGCGCTGGTGTCGTCGATATTGTAGCTGTCGATCCCGACCAGGGCGGCGCCGCGCTCGGCGAGCAGGCGGGCGGCCGCTTCGGCGAGAAAAGGGTGGCCGGAATGATAATCGTCGCTGCGCCAGTGGCGATCCCAGCCGGTGTGGACCAGCACCGCCTTGCCCGAAACGTCGAGGCGGTCGAACAGCTCCGGCCCGGCTTCCCGGCCCTCGGCCCGGACGCAGAGGCCGTCGAGGCCGGCCAGCCGGTCGAGGCCGACGGCGGCGAGGTCGTCGCCCTGCTCGTAGCGGTGGAAGGGCGTGTCGAGATAGGTGCCGGTGTTGGCGACCATGTCGATCCGGCCGATCTGGAAGCTCGAGCCGTCGTCGTAATGGGCGGCCGAGCCTTTCCGGTCCCAGAAGTCGCAAATGTGCGGCGCCGGCAGCCCCTTGTAGGTGACCATGCCGTCCTCGATGCGGTGGCTAAGGTCGATCAGCATCGAGCAGGGCTTTGCAATAGGCGCGGTGGGCGGCGAAGGCGGGCGGCTTCTTCGCCTTCAGGTGGCGGTAGAAAGGCACCGCGGCCTCCAAATCGGCGCTGTCGACCTGCTCGCGGGTACGGCCCGCCTTGCGGCCGGCGTCGGCCAGGATGAAGCCCCACGTCATCACCTCCGCGAACTCCTCGCTCGTGGGGTCGTTGCCCTTGGCCTTGCCCTTGCCCTGATCCTTGAGCGCCATCCCGGAGGCCGCGCAACCGACCGCCTGATTGTACCAGACCTGCGCCGGCGGCTCGTAGCCGCCTTTGGCCGGGGCCAGCATGGCCAGCAGCATCGCGATCATGATCCTTCCCCCTCCGTCCGGACCGCTTCTGTCCCAAGCAACGCGAAGCGCCGATCGGCATCCCTATCACGTTGAGCGAGGCTGACGGAATGGCTCTGTGCCAGCCGGCAAAAATCGACGAGCCGTGGAACGGCGCTCAGGCGGCGAGCTTCCGCAGCACGTAGTGGAGGATCCCGCCGGCGCGGAAATATTCGAGCTCGTTCAGGGTGTCGATCCGGACCCGGGCGGTGAAGGCGAATTGGCCGCCGTCCGCCTTGGTCACCTGTACCTGAAGCTCCTGACGGGGCTGGAGGTCCGCGATGCCGGAGATCGAGAAAGTCTCGGTGCCGTCGAAGATCGGGACGTCGCCGACGAACTGGAGCGGGACGACGCCCATGCCGACGAGGTTGGAGCGGTGGATCCGTTCGTAGGTTTCGGCGATGACGGCCCGAACGCCGAGCAGGTTGGTGCCCTTGGCGGCCCAGTCGCGCGAGGAGCCGGTGCCATATTCCTTGCCGGCGACGATGACGAGGGGCGTGCCCTCCGCCTTGTAGCGCATCGCGGCGTCGTAGATGGGAAGCGTCTCGCCCGAGGGGATATGGCGGGTGAGGCCGCCCTCGGTGCCGGGGATCATCCGGTTCTTGATCCGGATGTTGGCGAAGGTCCCGCGCATCATCACTTCGTGATTGCCTCGGCGGGCGCCGTAGGAGTTGAAGTCGCCGCGCATCACCTGGTGCTCTGAAAGGTAGGTTCCGGCCGGGCTGTCGACCTTGATCGCGCCGGCGGGCGAGATGTGATCAGTGGTGATGGAATCGCCGAAGATCGCCAGTGGACGCGCATTCTCGACGTCCGAAGGCGGAGTCGGAGTCATCGTCATGCCTTCGAAGTAAGGCGGGTTCTGGATGTAGGTCGAGCCCGCCGACCAGGCATAGGTCTCGCCCCCCGCGACCGGGATCGCGCGCCACTGCGCGTCGCCCTTGTAGACGTCGGCGTAGCGGGCCCGGAACATGTCGCCATGGACATGGGCGTCGATCAGCCGGCGGACCTCGTCGTTGGTCGGCCAGACGTCCTTGAGGAAGACCGGCTGCCCGTCCGTGCCGGTGCCCAAGGGCTCCTCGATCATGTCGCCGGCGACCGTGCCCTTGAGCGCATAAGCGACGACGAGCGGCGGCGAGGCGAGATAGTTGGCGCGCACGTCGGGCGACACCCGCCCCTCGAAATTGCGGTTGCCCGAAAGGACGGAGGCGGCGACGAGGTCGTGCTTCGCGATCGCCGCCGAAATCGGCTCGGGCAGCGGCCCCGAATTGCCGATGCAGGTGGTGCAGCCGTAGCCGACCAGGTTGAAGCCGAGAGCGCTCAGATCCTCGGAGAGGCCGGCCCGGTCGAGATAGTCGGTGACCACCTGGCTCCCCGGCGCCAGCGACGTCTTCACCCAGGGCTTGCTGTCGAGCCCGAGCGCTCGCGCCTTGCGGGCGACGAGGCCGGCGGCGATGAGCACGGCCGGGTTCGAGGTGTTGGTGCACGAGGTGATTGCGGCGATGACGACGTCGCCATGGCCGATGTCGGGCACGGCCGGATCGCCCGGGCACGGGTGGCGCTGGTCGAGTTCGCCGAGGGCATGGCCGTATTCGCGGGTGAAATTGGCGATGAACTCCTCGTCGACCCGCGACAGGACGACCTTGTCCTGGGGCCGCTTGGGGCCGGCGAGCGACGGCTCGACCGAGTCCATGTCGAGCTCGAGCGTGTCGGTGAACAGCGGCTCGTGATAGGCGCCCGGCTCCAGCCACAGGCCCTGCGCCCGCGCATAGGCCTCGGTCAGGGCGATCTGGTCGTCGGAGCGGCCCGTCAAACGCATGTAATCGAGGGTCTTGCCGTCCACCGGGAAGAAGCCGCAGGTCGCTCCATATTCGGGCGCCATGTTGGCGATGGTGGCGCGGTCGGCGACCGAGAGCGCCGCGACCCCGGCGCCGTAGAATTCGACGAAGCGGCCGACGACCCCGCGGGCGCGGAGCATCTGGGTGACGGTGAGGACGAGATCAGTGGCGGTGATCCCTTCCTGGAGCGAACCGGTCAAATGGAAGCCGACCACTTCGGGGATCAGCATCGACACCGGCTGGCCGAGCATCGCCGCCTCCGCCTCGATCCCGCCGACGCCCCAGCCCAGCACGCCGAGGCCGTTGACCATGGTCGTATGGCTGTCGGTGCCGACGAGGGTGTCGGGATAGGCGACCGTCTCGCCCGACGGATCGGCCGACGACCAGACGCCGCGGCTGATATATTCGAGATTGACCTGGTGGCAGATGCCGGTGCCCGGCGGCACCACCTCGAAATTGTTGAACGCCTTCGAGCCCCATTTCAAAAATTCGTAGCGCTCCATGTTGCGGTGATATTCGAGCTCGACATTCTGCGCGAAGCTCTGCGGAGTCCCGAACGCGTCGACCATCACGCTATGATCGATGACGAGATGGACCGGCACCTGCGGATTGATCTGCGCCGCATTCCCGCCGAGGGTGGCCATTGCGTCCCTCATGGCCGCGAGATCGACCACCGCCGGCACCCCGGTGAAATCCTGCATCAGCACCCGCGCCGGGCGATACTGGATCTCCTTGGTCGAGCTCTTCTCCTTCTGCCAGTCGACGAGCGCCTGGATGTCGGCGCGGGTGACCGTGACGCCGTCCTCGAAGCGGAGGAGGTTCTCGAGCAGGACCTTCATCGAGAAGGGGAGCCGGGAGATATCGCCGAGGGCGGCGGCGGCTTTGGAGAGGGAGTAGTAGGCGTAGGTCTTGCCGGCGGCGGTGAGGGTGGAGCGGGTGTTGAGGCTGTTGTTGCCGACGGCGGTCACGGGGCAGCTCCCTTTCAGGGTTGATCTGATGGCAGAACGCTGGGCGGAGGGTTTAGCGTCCCTAAACTTGAGGGCGCTCTAGCAAGCGCGTCGGCGGGGGGGAAGGGCGGCAGCCGTCATGCTGAACTTGTTTCAGCATCCAGCGACGAGCCGCACCGCCATCGGCGCATCGAGTGCCTTTTTCGGCGGCATCGTGCGATCTGGAGTTTTGGAGAGAAGGCACGACGGCGCGAGGGCACGACGTAGAAAGGGCCTCTCTCTACGTCGCGCCTTTGCGCCTTCTCTTCGAAATCGGCGCCGGGGCTGCGGAGGAGGGCCCGGATGTAGTCGCCGGGCCGGGGACCCGTCACGCTGAACTCGGTTCGGCATCCAGATTCGGGCAGGCTATCGGGTCGGCGGGCACCCTCGCCTTCGGGCCGCTTCCACCCTGGACCCTGAAACGCGTTCAGGGTGACGGGAGGACGCCGCATACGAAGTTCGTATGTTGCGAATTTCCCCATGCCTTTGATCTCCGCTTTGCGGTAAAAGCAGGGCTGTGAACGCGCTGAACCATCCCCGGATAGTCGTCGATCCCACCATCTGCGGCGGCCGTCCGACCGTGCGCGGTACGCACTTTGCGGTGGCGGACATCCTGCGCCTGTTGGACGATGGCGATAAGGAAGAAGCTATCGTCGCGGACTTCCCGCCGCTGACGCTCGCAGACATCCGCTCCTGCCGTGCCTATGCGGCGGCGACCGGTTTGGCGCCGGCTCGAGGTCATTGGGTCGACAGGGTGGCCGGAACCCTGGACGAGGATTTCGCTCGGGCAGCGCTCGACCGGCCGGGACCCGACAGCTACGAACGGCCAGATATCAGCCTCGACTGATGCAGTATCTGATCGATACCAATATAGTCATTGCCCTCACCGTCAGGGATGATCGCACCGTTGGCCGGATGCTCAACATTCACAGGCGCGACAGCGGCCTCTCGACCGTCGTCCTCCACGAGCTTTACGCCGGCGCCTACGAAAGTAAGCGGGGGAGGCGCAGCCTTGAGGTCATAGAAACTCTAGGCCTGCCCTTACTCTCTTTCGACGCCGCAGATGCGCGCGCGGCCGGTCAGATCAAGGCGGTCCTGAAGCGCAAAGGGACACCCATTGGCCCGAACGACATTCTCATCGCCGGGCAGGCGCTCGCGAGAGGGCTGACGGTCGTGACTCGCAATGTGGGGGAGTTTCGGCGGGTCGATGGGCTGGCGGTGGAGGAATGGGCGGGGTGAGCGTGCAAGAGACCCGAGTCCATCCCGAGACCGGAGCGGTCCTGCACCGCGGCGTCCGGAGGCCGACCGTCCGCTACGGCTCGCTGGCGCGGGAGGTGGAGGTGCCGGGCTGGTATCCCGAAGACAGCGGGGAAGGCATTCATAACGGCGCGGACCTTGCGGAGGCCGATCGCGCCTATCGCGAGCTGCGCGACCGATAGGCGGCCCATGTCCGGCAGGCGCGCAAGCGGCTGAAGCTGAGCCAGGAGGAAGCGGGCCGGATCATCGGCGGCGGCAAACGCGCCTTCCAGAAATATGAAAGCGGCGCCACGCCGCCGTCGGATGCGGCGGTCGGGCTGATCGAGCTGCTGATCCGGCATCCGGAGGAGGTGGAGACGCTTCGGGCGATTCGGGCGGGGGGTTAGGGGTGTGGCCTGAAGGGGAACTTCGAGCCAGTAGACAGTGAGAAGGGGTCCGGCGCGGTTGCGGGCGCTCTGGTAAGGTGGGGGCCGGGAGGAGGGTTTGGGGCTGCAGTCACCCGTCGGCGCTTGCGCCGTCTATGTTATCGGGTGCCATGTCGCAGTGAGCCGAACTGTGAGCATCACGCTCTTTGTTCATAACATCGCTAACGATCAAAAACGTCAGAAATCCCTGATAAATATTCCAGATGAATGACTTGAGTCGCACTACTGCAAGAACGATGAGAAACGAGAGTAAGGCAAACACACCAGCGTTTGTAATCGCCAGCAGCAAAGAGGCTAACTCGGCAGGGAGAAGGACGTCAATATGTACCAAGTTGACTTGATCTAGTAACTTTACGCCCACTCCGCAAGCCAGCGTTATGACGTATATATAGAACACTGAGAGGAAGTTAAAAAACACATATTTGAAGACAGACAGGGTGGATCCGGCCATGGGCGTTTGAGCCAATCTCACCATCAGCCTCTGGTCAGTGACCGTCGCAAAAATAGCAAAGCCACCAATTAAGAATCCCAAGATTTGAACGGATAAATCGAAGGCAATGTCTGCCGCTGCCACTGCAGCAGCCGCAGATTGCTCGACGTCTCGCAGATAAATCCACCATGCAGCTATAACACCTATAGCCGACAACGCCGTGATATACACCTTTCGATTAAACTTTGATTTAGGCAGTCCTGTGCTAACAGCGAATGCTTCCTGTAAGCTTCGCTCGCTGATTAGCTCAGTTTTCCAGTCAATTATCATAATAGATCAAAAAGTTGTCCAAGTTTTTCGCGCACCCGCGCGGGTGTAGGGATTCGGCGCACCTTAGCAGCAGCAACAAGGTCGTTATAGGTTTCCACGAGGCGCCCCCGCAGCCCGGAATCGTCGGGCGGTGGATCTTCGATCGGCACGCTCAAGGCAAATTCATCGTTATCAGCCTTCATCTTGATCCCGTCCTCATCCTCTCCGGTGACCAAGATTTGCGTATTATGTCCCTCGCTGGCCTCCGTAATCGCCCTCGCGGTTTCTTCTTTATTAAGTCCCTTCGCCCTGGCAGCGACGATCTCCAGTCTGCTCGGCGCAAGAGGGCGAAAGTTCTCCTCTACCGCCGCCACGGCGACGGACGCGTCCAGTTCGTCATTTGGTTCAATCAGCTTAAACCGAACCTCCTTGATCAGTCCGAAGCGGGTGATCGTCTCGGCGATCGCATCCTCTCCGGCGACCGGCACGATTGCGAGCACCGGGGGGGGTATGCGGCGACGCAATTCCTTCATTGTCACTCGATCAGTAACATTCACGTACTCGTAACGACGTTTCAAATGTTCGTGCCACTCCCGCCGTAGAAAAAGTTCAACCGTTGTCCTGAAAGTATCCAAAGACGGTGCCGCAGCAGTCTCCGCGAAATACAGGAGGCGGTGATTGTTTAAGATAAGAACAAAGAAACTAGACGGCGCCGACTCCATGGAGCGCTGATCCTCAACCAGCCCTCGGTCCCTTCTAAATACCTGCTGCCGGCGTAAGACAGTGTCTTTTACGAAATGGCCGGATAGCGCCAGAACTGGAAAGCCGTCTTCGTCGTCCACCTGTGTAAACTTAACATCGTACAGGTAGAGGCTAGTCTCTCCGTATGATCGCACATGGGTGTCTCGGGTGAACGCCGGCAGGACAATGTCCTTCGCATAGTCGAGAAGAACCTCGTCGGGGCCAAAGCGCAAGACAAAGTTGGCGAATGAAAGGTCGTGTTGGCGCAAGTCCACCTCCGCTTTTGATTCAACGTAGCGACCGCTTGGTGGCAGAGCGAGGTCAAAGTTCCGATGCCGGATCGGCGGCCTCACACAATTCTGCTGCCATCATCGGAAGGAGGGCCGACGGCGCTGGTCAAGCGCCGGTGCGATGGTTTCACTCGACACACGAGAAATTCGCGTTTTTCTCAGGAGGGTGCTACCAATGTGGCTCGATCTGACAGCCGGGGGCCTGCCTTGGAAAACCTCACCTTCACGACTTTTTTGAAACTGTCCTTGATGCCCTCGACAGAAGGAAAGTTTGGGATAATCAGTCGGTTGATCAATGTACCTGGCGGGTATGATTTTTATAAAAGATTGAAGGCCGCCGCGCAAAAGGTGGCGGGCGGGGAGATGCTTCCCGACGCTGTTTTTGACCAACTTAAGACGATCAAGAAAGATGCGGAGCGAAATCACAATTTGTTAATGGCAAAGCGGTTTTGGAATTGGTGGAAGGAACTCGAAGGAGCGGTGGTTGCGTCCCCGCTCCCAAAAGGGATCTACCGGCAGCCTGACATGAACTTCGGGATAAAGCTTTCGCCAGAGCTAATTTACGCACAGGACGGGCAAAAGCTGGTCACGTACCTATGGGCAACGAAGTTTCCGAGGCTAACTAGGCAGGTCGCCGCCATAGGTCTGCTAGTTCTAAAATCAGAATTGCAAAATCAGGTACCGGGGGCGCGCTTTCAAATTCTTGACCTCCGGCAGGAGAGAGTAGTCGGCGAAGAGGAAATCTCTAACAAAACTCCGAATTTGCTCCAAGCGGACATCGCGCTTCTGAGCTCACTTTGGGCGAGCGCGTCCTTGCCGAAAGCTGCCTAGTTGTTATTCCCGCGAGGGGACGACGCCGCCTGCCAAACGCCCACTGTCAATGAACAAGACACCTTTCCCTTCAAAGGCATGCCGCAGCGACTGAACCCGGGCAGGCAGAACTGGCTCACCAGCTTCATAGCGGATAACCGTGCGGGCACTGACACCCGAAGCGGCGGCCAAGTCTTGCTGTGACCAGTCGAGCGCCGCTCGGGCCATTCGGCACTGGCGGACGTTCATTTTGTCACAATTCCAGCAAAAAACACTTGCCAGCGGCTCCGCTGTCTGTCACATTCTCAGCCATAATTGCAGAACCCCAACCCGAGCGGCGGGAGACCCTTGGTCATGGCTTCCAGGGAGCATAGCGGCGTGCGGGCTTCACTTCCACCCGTGGATGCTGGCCAGATTGGTGCCAGCGGCGAGGGCGGCCTCGCCGCGTCGGACGGGCTCGGCCACGCCGACCCGCCGGCCGGGCACTGCGCCGACTCCGCTCGCGGCTCCGCTGCTCGAGGGCGGCTTGGCCTCACGCGCCGCGCGGTTCTAAGCGCTGTGATTGCGGTGCCGGTGGTGGCCGGGGTTGGCTCTTCGTCGTCAGCCTGCGCCTCTTCCGCCGACTTGCCCTCACCCCAGCCCTCTCCCCTGAAGGGAGAGGGAGCATGGATCTCGGCCCTCGCCGCCTATCGCAAGGCCAAGGAAGCGCAGGATCGGTTCGACCTGACGACTCGGGAGGCGACGGCCGGGCCTCGGGGGCGGTCGTTTGCCGAGCAGAGAAAGATGGACGATCGGTTCGGGGATTATCTGGTAGCGACCTGCAATGCGGTTCGACGGCTGATGCGGACTCCGGCGCCGGATCTGGAGGCGCTGGGGCTGAAGATCGCGCTCATCGTGGATCAGCGGGGCTGGGAGCTCACCGGCGGGGAACGGGGCATGGCGGTGCTGAAGGCGGATGCCCGGCGGTTGTGCGGACGCTAGAGCTTCCGCGCGTGGCCGCGGATCAGATCCACGAAGTCTTCCTCGTCCAGGTTTCCCGTAATGAGCTCGATAACGCGATCGCCTAAAGCGGCGCGGTCCGGTTGCGTGAATTCCCAGCCGTTGAGGAACAGGAAATATTCGGCGGCCGCAAAGGCGGCGCGCTTGTTGCCCTGGCCGAACGGGTGGTTGCGGGCGATTCCGAGCAGGACCGCGACGGCGAGCGTGGCGAGATCGTTTTCGCCATAGGCCCACAGGTTCTGCGGCCGCGCCAGCGCGCTTTCCAGGAGGCCTCGGTCGCGGAGGAAGAAAGGCTCGCCGGTGTCGGCCACGGCCCGCTGGTTGGCGCGGATCACCGCCTTGGCGGTGACCCAGACCGGCTCACTCCGCAAGGCGCGCCATCGTCCTGGGATAGCGCTTCATGGCCCGCTCGTACATTTCGTCGCCGTCGGGCTGTTTGCCCGTCGGCCGTGGCTCAAGCGGGGGGTGTTTCGGCTTTTGCTTGCGGGGGGCGTCCATCGCCTTTCTCCTTGCGGGTTAAACTCCGCTTGGGGCGGGAGGTTGTCAATCTCGGGGTTTGGATATGCGAAGTTCGGGTGGGAAGGGACGTCACGGGCGGCCGTGACGTCGGACGGGCTCGCTTCGCGTCGCGAAGCGCCCCGCCGGCCGCGCGGGGGCGAGTCCGGGTTTAGCGGGGCTAAACCAGGCTTGTCCTGTGCGGAACAAAAAAAGAACTTCCAATCCGGGAACAGGTTTGAGACAATCCGGATGTGGCGAATCGAGTCGGTGGGAGGTGGGGCCTTCCGCCGACTTTGGCGAGGAGACGGACGATGGCGCATCGGGGCTGGAAACGGGACGGGTTCACGCCGGCGAAGAAGGCGAAGGCGATCGAGGCGCTCGGGAAATATGGCAATGTCACCGATGCGGCGCGGGTCTCCGGGGTTTCGGACACGACCTTCTACCGGCACCTCAACAAGGATCCGGACTTCGCGCGATCGTGCGAGCTTGCCCGGGAGCGGGCGGCGAAACCGATCGAGACGCTCGCCTGGCAGCGGGCGACCGAAGGGGCGCCGGAGACGATCATCCGCAACGGCGAGGTCGTGCAGGTCAAGGTCAAGCCTTCGGATGCCGTGCTCCGGCTGCTCCTGCAGGCGTCCGATCCCAAGAAATATGGGCGGCTTTCGCGCGGCGGCGCGAGCCGGCGGCAGATCGAGAAGAAATTGCGCAAGACGATCGAGGCCGAGACCCGCGAGCGGATGAAGCGCGAACTCGTCGCAAGCGACGAGGAAGTGAAGGAAGCCCTGTTCAAGGCGCTTCGGGCGCACGGCATCCGGGTTCGGGCCGAGCAATCGGCGGCGGCCGCGAAGGAGGCCGAGGGATGACCATCGAGAGCAAGCTGACGGAGGCGGACTGGGCCGAGTTCCGCCGCGACCGGATCGCCGAGCATCTCGCGCTCGGCCTTCCGGAAGCGGCGGCGGCGGCCGCGGCGGAGCGGGCCGAGGCCCGCACCAAGGCGAGGCTGCAATGGCTTCGCGGGCGGTTCGAGCGGATGACCGAATTGTGGATTTCGCTCGGCGCCTATTGGGCCGCCTTCGAGGAGGCGCATCCCGACATCGACCTCGTCGAGCCGGACGACCGCGACCTGCCTTTGCTCGCCGACCCGCCCGAGCAGGCCGAGCTCGAAGCCGTCGAGGCGGAGATCGCCGCGGCCCGCGACCATGATTCCTGGCCACGGCATCTGTATTTCGGGGAGGTTTAGGGCCGAATGCGGGACATCGTGAACTTCATGAACTTCACCGTCGCGGCAGGCGGCATCGGGAAGCCGTCCGCCGATCTCGGTGCGGGCTGGATCCGACGCTGGAGGAACGGGAACGAGTGACTCAGCCTTCGAAGGCTTCCAGGATCGGGCACGGACCCTTCGTGCCGGAGGCGCAGGCCTTGCTGAGGCGGGTGAGGGCCGAGCGGGCGGATTCGAGCTCCGCGATTTTGGCTTCGAGGGCGGCGAGGCGCTCGGAGGCGAGGGCTCGGACCCGGGCGCGGTCGTGGCTGGAATCGAGGGCGAGCAGCTCCTTGATCTCGTCGAGGGTGAAGCCCGCGGCCTGGGCCCGGCGGATGAAGAGCAGGCGGCGAAGATCGGGGGCGCCGTAGCGACGGACGGCGCCGGCTTTGGCCGGCTCGGCGAGGAGGCCTCGGCGCTGGTAATAGCGGATCGTCTCGACTCCGACGCCGCCGGCCGAGGCGAGCCTGGCGATGGTCATGTCGGACATCGAAGGCGCCTTTCGCGAAGGACGGCCCCTCTCCCGCCGCCGGCGGGAGAGGGGCGCCGGGCTTCTAGTTGCAACCGCAATTCTTGCAGGTGCAGGGGTTGCAGGGGCAGGCGCCGCGGGCGGCGGCTTTGGTCTTGGTCGTCATGGTCTTTCTCCGTCGGGCCGAGCGGGGATCGCCCGACCGCGAATCACCCTATAGCCGCCGTACCATGGTACGGAGTCAAGCGGTGAAATCGCGCAACGGCCGAATCCTGCGGAGACGGCGCGGGGCGGCCCGCGCCGTCGGACGGG
>JAXDPE010000046.1:0-63129 GCA_034668565.1 Sphingomonadales bacterium
GTGATCGAGGCCATGGTCTGGTTCTCGGGCTCGATGTCGACCCCTTCCTTGGCCTCGACCGCCTGGTGGAGGCCGTCGGACCAGCGCCGCCCCTCCATCATCCGGCCGGTGAACTCGTCGATGATGACGACCTTCCCGTCCTTCACGATATAATCGATGTCGCGCTTGAACATGACGTTGGCGCGAAGCGACTGGTTGAGATGGTGGACGACCATCGTGTTCTCGAAATCGTAGAGGTTCGAGCCGTGGAGAAGGCCCGCATCCTCGAGCAGCCGCTCCATCTTCTCGGTGCCGTCCTCGGTGAGGACGACCGAGCGCTGCTTCTCGTCCAGCTCGTAATCGACCGGGACGAGGCCCTTCACGATCGCGTCGACGCTCATGTAGAGCTCGGACTTGTCGTCGGTCGGGCCGGAAATGATCAGCGGGGTTCGCGCCTCGTCGATCAAGATCGAATCGACCTCGTCGACGATGGCGAAATTGAAGGGGCGCTGGACCAGGGCCTCGCGCTCATATTTCATATTGTCGCGAAGGTAGTCGAAGCCGAACTCGTTGTTGGTGCCGTAGGTGATGTCGGAACCGTAGGCGTCGCGGCGCTGATAGTCGGCGAGGTTGGGGACGATCACCCCGACCGTCATTCCCAGGAAGCGGTAGATCTGCCCCATCCAGTCGGCGTCGCGGCGGGCCAGATAGTCGTTCACGGTGACGACGTGGACGCCCTTCCCTTCGAGCGCGTTCAGATACACGGCCAGGGTGGCGACCAGGGTCTTGCCCTCGCCGGTGCGCATCTCGGCGATCTCGCCGCGATGGAGGACGATTCCGCCGATCATCTGGACGTCATAATGGCGCTGGCCGAGCGTCCGCTTCGCGGCTTCCCGCACCGTGGCGAAAGCCTCGGGAAGAAGATCGTCGACCTCCTCGCCTTCCGCCAGTCGGCGGCGGAAGATCACGGTCTGATGGGCGAGCTCGTCGTCCGACATCGCGGAGATGGTCGGCTCGAAACCGTTGATCTTGTCGACGATCTTGCCGAGCGAGCGGACGTATCGGTCGTTAGACGATCCGAAAATGGCTTTGGCGACTCCGCCCAACATATCGAAATCCTGTCATGTCTGAGTATGCGAATGCGCCGATGGCGCGCTGCGCCGCGGGCGCTGATCTTGCTGGATACCCGCTCGGGGCGGGGCCGGCGGGCCGCTATTCCAGCCGGCGCTCGTCGACGGGATCAAATTGGGGCGCGAATTGCGCGGCGGCGAATGATATTCTCGGCGAAGCGGCCCTGCGGCTGTAGCGCGCGGGCGCGGCAATGCGCGCCGACTGAGCCGCTTCCACGATCTGGGCGCCCTGATCGACGATCGCTTGCGCGGCAACGGCCGTCCGCTCGACCTGGCGCGTCTCGACGGCGCGTTCGCCCGAAATCAGGCCGGTCAGGCCGGCGAGCATCGCCGAGAGGAAAAGCAGAAGTTCCAAGCGCCAAATCCAAATCGGGCGCCCACCTTCGGGCGCCGCTGTGTCGCGACATAGTGATTGAGGCCGCCGCCGTCCATGGGTCGGGTCGAGGATTGACGGCTCAGGCCGCGAAAGCCTAGCGGCGCCCAATGACCCAATCCCTCGACGGCGGCTGCGCCTGCGACGCGGTCCGTTACCGGCTCGAAAGCGAGCCGTTCGACTGCGGCTGGTGCCATTGCAGGATCTGCCAGCGAGTCTCGGGGGCGCCTGCGATGGTTTTCGCCAGCGTCCCGGCGGGCCATCTCGTCTGGATCGGGGGCGCCGACCTCGTGCGCTGTTTCAAATCCTCGAGCTTCGGTCACCGCAGCTATTGCGGCGCCTGCGGGACGCCTTTCCTCATGGAAGTCGACCACCAGCCCGAGACGGTCGACTTCAGCGTCGCGACTCTCGACGATCCGGGCCGGCTGAGCCCCGGCTTCCACATCTTCTGGAGCAGCCGGGTATCGTGGTTCGAGCCCAGGGACGAATTGCCCAGATACGCGAAGTTCCGGCCCGATACCCGCGGGCTGGAGGGCACCGAGCCTCCGCAATAAAATTCCTCCCCGGCCTTCGCGGGGAGGAATTGAGGCGGTCAGGCCAGGTCGCCCTTCCCGTTCTTCGCCTGATAATCGAGCCCGTTGAGGACCTGCTCGAGCCAGCTTTGCAGCTGGGTCTTGGGGGCGGCGCCGACCTTGGTAGCGGCGATGTCGCCGCCGTTGAACAGGATCATCGTCGGAATCCCGCGCACGCCATATTTGGCGGGAGCGGCCGGATTGTCGTCGATGTTGAGCTTCACCACGGTCACTCGATCCGCCATCTCCTGCCCGATCTCCTCGAGCGCCGGCGCAATCATCCGGCAGGGACCGCACCATTCGGCCCAGAAATCGACGAGGACGGGCTTGCCGGAGGCGAGGACCTCGTCCTGGAAGGTGGCGTCGCTGACGGACTTGGTGGCCATGGGAATCTCCTGAAGGGGTTGAATGTCATTTAGGGAGCCGGAGACGCCGGCTCAAGCACCGGCCGGTAGCGGTCGAGCAGGGCTTCCGGCAGGTCGAACAGGATGGGGGCGGCCGTGTAGAGCAGCTTGGCAATGATCGGGCGTCCGGGGAAGATGACTTTCAGGGCCTCGACATAGGCGGCCATCTGGCGGAGGTGGGGGACCGGGATGTCGTCGAGGGTTTCGGGGGTCCGACGGCCGGTCTTGAAGTCGGCGACGAGGATCCGGTCCGGCCCGACCAGCAGGCGGTCGACCGAGCCCGATACCACCACCCCCTCTTGGACCACGGCCGCGATCGGCGCCTCGGCGAGAGCGCCGGGGCCGAACAGCTCCGCATGGGCCGGATCGGCGATGAGGCGGCAGACGTCCTCGACGAGCCCTCGGCGAAGCTCCGGGTCGTCGACTCCGGCCGAGCGCTCGAGCCAACGTTCGGCGGCGGCGGACCGATCTTCCCGGGGGACTTCGGGAAGCCGCTCGAACAATTGGTGGAGGAGCCGGCCGCGCTGCGCCGCCGCCCGCATCGCCGGCGACGGCGGCGGATCGGCGACATCGTCCTCGCCGAGCGACGACGGCGCCAGCGGCCGCGGCGGCCGCGCTTCGACGGGCGCGATCCGGCGGATCCAGTCGGGAAGCGGATTGTCGGCCACGGCCGGGCGGGCAGCGGCCTTGGTGAAAAATTCGGGATCGCCGACGCGCAGGGCCCGGCCCCAATGCGAATCCTCCTCCCATTCGGCGCCGAGGCCGACCAGCGAATTGTCCAGCGCCGACCACCAGCTCGCCAAAGCCGGGCCTCGGCGGTCCGCTGGGCCAAGAGCTCCGCCGATGTAGAGACGCTCCTCGGCCCGGGTCAAAGCGACGTAGAGCAGGCGCCAATGCTCTTCGCGCTCGCGTCGGTCCGAAGCGGCGAGCTGCGCGGCGAGCGGCTCGGCGAGCTCCTCCTTGCGGGGTCGGAAGATCGGGATTTCAGGGCCTTCGGGGAGCGTGAAGCTGGCGAAGGCGGCGCCGAATCCGCCGCCCCGGCGGTCCGGGTCGGCGCAGGCGTCGGCGAGGATAACGACCGGAGATTGCAGGCCTTTCGACCCATGGACGGTCATCACCCTAACGGCGTCGAGGGGGGCCGAGGGATCGCGGACGATCTCCACCTCGCCGCGGGCGAACCAGTCGAGGAAACGCTGCAGCGACGGCGCCGAACCGGCTTCGAAATCGAGCGCCGAGGAGAGCAATTCCTCGATCGGATCGCGAGCCTCGTTCCCCAGTC
The DNA here is from genome assembly GCA_034668565.1 of Sphingomonadales bacterium. GTDB lineage: Bacteria > Pseudomonadota > Alphaproteobacteria > Sphingomonadales > Sphingomonadaceae > Allosphingosinicella. The sequence goes on from JAXDPE010000046.1 coordinate 3,738, forward strand.
TTTCCAGAAGCTTATGCCGCCCTCTTAATTCCCTGCTCAAGATCGTTTCGAGGAAGGCGTGGGGGGTGGCATAATCGGCCATGGCGAGCAGTTGGCGCAGCCCGTCCCGGGTGGTGGAGGAAAGTGGCGGATTCGCCTGCAATCGCCACTTCTCGCCACGGATGTGGCGCCAGAGAGACGTTTCGCGACGAAAGCTCGCCTCGAACAACTCGTCCTGGGTCCATCCGAACAAGGGGGAGACGAGCAGCGCCCCGAGGTTTAGGTCGTCGAGCGGCTGGACCGCGAAGCGAACCGCGGCGAGCAGGTCCTGGACGGCGAGCGGCGCCGTCAAGGCGAGACGGTCCACGCCCGCCACCGGGACGCCCTCGGCGTGCAGGCGGGCAACGATCAGCGAGGCGAGGTCGCCGCGGCGGCGGACGAGGACGAGTATGTCCTCGGGCCGGACCGGCCGCCGCTTGCTCCCTTCGCCGAGCATGAACGGGTTGCGGATCCAGGCCCCGATCTGGGCGGCGAGGCGGCGGGCGTAGTCGCGCACCGTCTCGCTCACCCAGCCTTCCTCTCCAGCCTCTTCGCCGGTCGCCGCCATGTCGTCGCTGTGCGGAAGCCACAGGGTCACCGATCCGGGCCGGGTCCGGTGGTGGCTTTCGTGAGGGTTGGGCTCCCGCGGCAGGCCGAAAGCCTCATAGCCGAGGTCCGCGATCAGCCGGTCGACGGCGGCGAGGATGGGCGGCGAGGAGCGGAAGCTGCGGTCCACCGACAGATCGAGGAAGTCCGGCGGGATCTCGCGCGCCGGAAGGTTCATGTCGATCGCCGCCTGGCGCACCAGCTTGGCCTTGGCCTGGAAATAGGCCCGGGCGCGCTCGAACTCGCTCGGGTCGGTGCCCTGGAAGCCGAATATGGCCTGCTTGTAGTCGCCGACCGTGAACAAGGTGCGATGGCGCCGGCCGGCGCCCTGCCCCGCGAAATATTCCTCGACCAGGGCGCTGACGATATTCCATTGCGCGGCGTTGGTGTCCTGCGCCTCGTCGACCAGGATATGGTCGGTATTCTGGTCGAGCTTGAAGCGCACCCACTCGCCCATTCCGGGGGTGAGCAAGAGGCGCTCGGCGAGCCGGATGAGGTCGTCGAAGTCGAGCACGGCGTGCGCCCGCTTGGCCGCGGTCCAAGCCTCGGCATAAACCTGGCCGGCGCGAAGCCCGGCGGCGAGGCAGGCGATCAGAGCCGCCAGCTTGCGCAGGCTCAGGAGCCGGGCGCAGCATTCGAAGGCGGCGGTGGCCAGTTCGATATATTTCTCATCTTGCGGCGCTTGCCCCTTGGCGAAGCTTCGGATTTCGCCGTCGGCCTTGGCCCAGATCGAATGCAGCTTCTCGAGCAGCCCGGCGCGGCCGGCCGGATCGGCGGCCGCCCATTGCTCGCACAGGGAAGAGCGTTCGAGGCCGCTCTTCGTCGCCCACTGGCTGTTCAAGAGGCCGATCCGGCGCAGGGCGTCGACGTCGAAAATGCCGTCGCAGCATTGGCCGGCGATCGCCTCGTCGATGTCGCCGAGCGGAAGGTCGAAGGCACGGCGCAGGCGATCCTCGACCAATTCCGGCGGGCCCAGTGACGTCATGGCGTCGGGCGCCCTGGCGCAGCGGCGGACGAAGGCCTCGGCGCCGCCCTCCCCGAGCCGGTGGCTGATCGCCTGGATGTCGCGGATAAGCCCGCCTTCGCCGCCGTCCTCGGCCCGGACCAGCATCTCAGCCAGGGTCTGGCGGGCCAGCAATTGCTCCTCGCGTCCCTCGAGCGGCCGGAAACCGGGCACCAGCCCCGCCTCCGCGGGAAAGGCGGCGAGCAGCCCCTGGGCAAAGGCGTGGATGGTCTGGATCCGAAGCCCGCCCCCGGCGGCGTCGAGCACCCGCGCGAAGAGCCGGCGGGCGCCGCGTCGGGCCTCGGGATCGAACGCCTCGCCCAGCGCCCGCAATTCGGCGGCGAGCTCGGGATCCTTCAGCCGCACCCAATAAGCGAGCCGGCGATGGATCCGATCCGCCATCTCCGCCGCGCCGGCCTTGGTGAAGGTCAGACAGAGGATGGACGAGGGATCGACGCCCGCGAGGAGGAGGCGGAGGACCCGGGCGGTGAGGACGTGGGTCTTGCCGGTGCCGGCGGAGGCCGACAGCGCAGCGTGATCGCGCGGCGCGGAGGCGGAAAGCTGCTCGGCTTCGAGGAGGGCCAGGGGGCGCAGGTGGCGGGGCATTTGGTTACTGTCTTCCCGCCTCGTTCAAATGTGAAGCCTTCATGCCGACGTCGGCCCTTGCCCTGGCTCGAGATTCGGATCGACCCGGTTTCTGAACGGCAATGTTGGGTTCAGCGCAAGCGTGATATCCGTCACGCGTCGTTCCCCCGACACCATGTGAATAGTCTGCGGAGGTGCAGCATGAAGATCGGCATAGTGATCCTTTTCCCGGCTTTCGTCTTAGGCAGTTCGGTTCCGGCAGCGGCGGAGCCTAACACTGACCCCAATGTGGTGGAGCGGGTGACCAACAATGCCGATCTCGTCAGGTTCAGGACCGAGGCATACGCCGACGTCGCCAAGCCTGGCAGGCCATGCAAGCCCACCAAGCGGCCGAAGAAGGATCGCCAGCCGCAAAAACCCAACGGCAGCTAGCCTTATCGAAGAGGGGGGAGGACATGGTCAGCAAATATTTCGGTGTCGCCGCGATGGCGGCGTTCGCGTGGAGCGCGCAGGCACCCGCTCAGAATATCGACTCGATCGATTCCCAGGTCGACTTCATCAGGTTCACCGCTCCGGAAGGCACCCGAGCGCCGCGCCGTAGCGCTATCCCCGTCGATACGGGCCTTGAGGCTGTGGGTGTCGGCGCCATCGTCTCCAACCAGGGGCAGGAAAAGCCGAAGGAGTTCACTCTCTCGATCGGGGCCCCATTCACCTACACCACCAACGCGCTCAAGACCGATACGGGAAGAGTCGACGATGTCCACATCAATCCCACTGCAGGCCTGTCGTGGGAAAAGCCCTTGAATAAGGTCACGCTCAGCGCATCGCTGCAGATGAGCTACGACGAATATGTGGACCTCGCGGCAAATGACCAGTCCGTGTTCCTTGGGAACTTTTCGGCGCTGTTGGGGACCCTCGGCAAAACGCCTACGCCGTATGTGAGCTACGCGCCCAGCGTGGCTTATCTGGATTTCTACGATCATCATGTCGTCACGCTGCACGATTTTACAGCGGGTGCGCGAAGCTTCTTCAAGCTGCGCGAGGATGCGAAGGGCAACCCGCTGACCAGCCTCGTGGTGGACGTCGCCTATTCTCGTCGCGAGGCTTCGCTAGCGGCCTCGGAGCAGCACCGGGCCACGGTAACCCTCAAGTTCTCAGGTGTGGTTTCGCCGGAGCTGAGCTGGATACTCAAGCCGCAATTCCAGGGCCGCTTTTACTCTGCAGGTACCAACGATGGGCGCAACGATTACAACTTCAAGCTGCTGGCCGGTATCGAATGGAAGCTGATCAAGTCGGGACAACCCAGCCCCTATAAAGTGGCGTTCAATATCGTTTTCGAACGCAACGACTCCAATTTCGCCGGAAAGGACTACACAGCCTGGGATATCGGACCGTCAGTGGGCTACAGCTATAAATTCTGAGCCGGTCGGGCACGGTTGCGAACGGTCTCTTCACCGCCCTCGAAGCGCAGGTCACGAAAGAGGGCGGGCGGCGAGCGTGTGTCCGCACGCTCGCCCAAATGGTCGCTTATCTGTTGTCCTGTCACCTAAACCGCCTCTCCCGCCGCGACTCCGCTCGCCCAGGCCCATTGGAAATTGTAGCCGCCCAGCCACCCGGTGACGTCCACCGCTTCGCCGATCGCGTAGAGGCCGGGGACCTTGCGGGCTTCCATCGTCTTCGACGACAGGCCCTGGGTGGCGATTCCGCCGACGGTGACTTCGGCCTTGGCGAAGCCTTCGGTGCCGTTCGGGGCGAAGCGCCACCTGGCGAGGCGTCGTTCGGCTTCGTCGAGCTCGCGGTCGGGCAGGTTGGCGAGCTCGCCGGCTAAAGCGAGACGTTCGGCCAGGGCCTCGGCAAGGCGTTCGGGCAGGTGGCGGGCGAGGAGCGACTTCAGACCGGACCGGGGCGTGGAACGCTTGGCCTCGCGAAGCCAGCCGGCCGCCATGTCGGGCAGGAAATCGATCGTAATTGCTTCGCCCGGGCGCCAGTAGCTCGACACTTGCAGAATAACCGGGCCGGACAGGCCGCGGTGGGTGAAGAGAGCGGCTTCGCGAAAGCTCGCCTTGCCGGCGCTCGCGACAACCTGCGCGGCGACTCCGGAAAGAGCGTGGAACAGCGCCTCGTCGCCGCTCAGGGTGAGCGGCACGAGCGCCGGGCGCGGCTCGACGACCTTGAGGCCGAAGCGGCGGGCGAGATCGTAGGCGAAGCCGGTCGCTCCGAGCTTGGGGATGGACGGGCCGCCGGTGGCGATCACCAAAGCGGGCGCCTCGGCGATCCGGGCGCCCAGGCCGATCCGGAAGCGGGCGTCGGAATGGTCGATTTCCCCGACGGGCCGGCCGAGCGCCATCTCCACCCCTCCCTGATCGCATTCCTCGCGAAGCATGGCGACGATCTGCCGCGCGGAACCGTCACAGAAGAGCTGGCCGAGCGTCTTTTCATGCCAGGCGATGCGGTGGCGCTCGACCAGATCGAGGAAGTCCGCCGGCGTGTAGCGGGCGAGCGCGGAGACGGCGAAATGCGGATTGGCGGAAAGGAAGCGGCCGGGTGCGCAGTGAAGGTTGGTGAAGTTGCAGCGGCCGCCGCCGGAGATCAGGATTTTCCTTCCGGGCGAATCGGCATGGTCGAGGAGCAGGACCCGGCGGCCGCGCCGTCCCGCGACCGCCGCGCACATCATTCCCGCCCCGCCGGCGCCGAGGACGATCGCGTCGTAGCGCTCGAGCTTCATCGCGCCGGCCCTACCGGCTCGACGGCGCCGCGCCTAGCGAGCAGCGCGCACCGCCCCCGGCGCAACCATGAAGGCCCATAACCGTTACGGCATCGCAACACATAAGGAGCGCTGAAATGACTCTTGGCACCATCCTCCTCATCATCCTCATCCTGCTTCTGATCGGTGCCCTGCCGAGCTGGGGCTATAGCCGCGGCTGGGGCTACGGACCTTCGGGCATACTCGGGCTCGTCGCCGTCGTCGTCCTGATCCTGTTCCTGATGGGCCGGATCTAGGCCCCGCACGGCCGACCGTTCATCGGGCGGTCAGGCTGAGAGAGGCAGAATTCAGCGGGCCGGAGGTGCGAGGCGCACCGTTCCGGCTCGCTTTGCGTCCCCCTGTTCGAAGGAGCTTGCCAGTGCTCAAGCAGATCGCCCTGATCGCCGCCTCCGCCGCGACCGTCCTCACCGCGCTTCCCGCCCAGGCGGACGCGCATTACCGCAACCGCCGTCACCACAGCCAGGTCCGGGTCTCGATCGGCTACGGACCGACCTATTACGGCGGTTATGGCGGCGGCTACGGCGGCTATTACGATCCTTATTATGCGCGCGGCTATCCGGTGCGCTATTCCCGCGGCGGCTATTACGATCCTTATTATTCGGGGGGCTATCCGGTCCGCTATTCCAGCCGCGGCTATTACGGGCGCGGCTATGATGACGGCTATTACGGCCGGCGCCAGTATCGAAGCCGCTACGATTGCGGCCGGCGCGGCAACGGCACCACCGGGGCCATCGTCGGCGGAGCGGTCGGCGCCCTTCTCGGCCGCGAAATCGGCCGCGGCGGATCGCGCGGCTATTATCGCTACGGCCGCGGCGGCGGCGGCACCGGCGGAGCGATCGTCGGTGGAGCCGCCGGCGCCCTCGTCGGCCGTGAGATCGCCCGGAGCTGCTGAGCCTGAAAGGGGGGACGGTCGTGAACGACCGTCCCCCCTTTCAGGCTAATTCAAGAAGCTGGTCAGCTGGCGCGGTCGCGGACGGTGTCGAGGTCGATGGCGGCCTGATCGTCGGACGTGGAAGTCTTCTCGCGATCGCCGGGCGCCGGCTTTTCGCGCTCGGCCTCGGTCGGCGGGACCTCAATGTTCGCGCCGTCGCCTCTATCCTCGGTCATGGCCTGCTCCTTCAGGCGGCCAACGCTTCGGGCGCCCGGCGTTTCCGCGGGCCCCTCAGATCTTCACCTGGCTGCCCATCTCGACCACCCGGTTGGGGGGAAGAGCGAAGAATTCCATCGGGCTTTCGGCGTTGCGCATCATCCAGGCGAAAAGCTTTTCGCGCCAGATCGCCATGCCGTGCGCGGTCGAGATGAGCGGGGTCTGGCGGGAGAGGAAGAAGCTCGTCTCCATCATCTTGAAGGGAAGGCCGCAGCCGTCGATCCGGGCCAGCGCCTCGGGCACGTTCATGTCCTGCATGAAGCCGAAATGGAGGATGATCTTGAAGAAGCCCTCGCCCAGTTTCTCGACCTCCACCCGCCGTTCGTCGGCGACATAGGGCACGTCCTCGATCGCGACCTTGAGGAAGATCGACCGATCGTGGAGCACCTTGTTGTGCTTCAGATTGTGGAGGAGCGCATGCGGCACCCCGTCGGCCTGGCTGGTCATGAAGACGGCGGTGCCGGGCACGCGCGCGGCCGAGCCGCAGGCGGACTTGATGAACAGGGGAATGGGGATGTCGCCGCGCTTCAGCTGGCTGTGGAGCAGCTTGCGGCCCTTCGCCCAGGTGGTGAGCAGCGAGAAGGCGATGAAGCCGATCATCAGCGGGAACCAGCCCCCGCTCGGCACCTTGAGCAGGTTGGCCGCGAAATAGGCGGAATCGACCATGAAGAAGAGGACGAGCAGGCCGCCGGCCAGCCATTTGTTCCAGCCCCAGAGGGCGAACAGGACCACCGCCAGCAGGCAGGTGTCGATGAACATCGCCCCGGTCACGGCGATCCCGTAGGCGGCGGTGAGGTTGGACGAGGTCTGAAAGACGAGGACGAGGAGGATCACCATCACCATCAGCGCCCAGTTGACCGCGGGGATGTAGATCTGGCTGGCCGCCGAAGCGCTGGTGTGGGTGATCTTGATGCGCGGGATGTAGCCCAGGTGGATGGCCTGCTGGGTGACCGAGAAGGCGCCCGAGATGACGGCTTGGCTGGCGATCACGGTGGCGGCGGTGGCGATGAGGACGAGCGGCAGCCGGAACCATGAAGGGGCGAGCAGGAAGAAGGGATTGTGGATCGCCTCGGGGCTGGCGATGAGCAGGGCGCCCTGCCCCAGATAGTTGATCATCAAGGCGGGCAGGACGAAATAAACCCAGCCGGCGCGGATCGGGCGGCGGCCGAAATGGCCCATGTCGGCGTAGAGCGCCTCCGCCCCGGTGACCGCGAGGACCACGGATCCGAGCGAGACGAAGGCGAGGAACTTCTCCTCGAAGAAGAAGCGGACGGCCCAGGCCGGATTGAGGGCGGAGACGACCCCCGGAGCGTGGGCGATGCTGAGCCCTCCGAGCACGGCGAGGGTCAGGAAATAGACGATGATCACCGGCCCGAACATCGCCCCCACCGCGGCGGTGCCGCGCTGCTGGATCATGAACAGGCCGATCAGGATGACGATCGCGATCGGCATCACGAACGGCTGAAGCCCCGCCTCGACGACGGTCAGGCCCTCGACCGCCGAAAGCACCGAGACGGCCGGAGTGATCATCGAATCGCCGTAGAAGAGCGCGCAGGCGAACACTCCGAGCAGGATGATCGCCGTACCCCATCGGGCGGCCTCGGTCTTGCGGGAGATGAGCGCGAGCAAGGCGAGGCTGCCGCCCTCCCCCTTATTGTCGGCGCGCATCAGGATGGTGACGTATTTGATCGTCACCACGATCATCATCGACCAGAAGATGAGGCTGAGCACTCCGAGGACGTGAAGGCGGTCGACGGGAAGCTTGTGGTGGCCGGCGAAGGTTTCGCGGAACGCGTAGAGCGGCGAAGTGCCGATATCGCCGAAAACGATGCCGATGGCGCCCACGGTGAGCTTGAACAGGCCGCCCTGATGATGATGGCCGGCATTGGGATCGCGAACGTCCGGAAGTGGCGCCGGGGCGGCAGCGGCTTCGCTCATCCTTCGTCCCTCGGCATGGCACGGCAGTAATGGCCGAACGGGACAATCCGTTCCGGTCCCGGACCGTGGCGCTAGCTAGGCTGTCGAATGGCGCGGAGCAAGGGGCTCGTGCCCCGGTGCCGTCGTTCGCCGCTATTCCGCGATCGCGCCGGCGGCATCCTTTTCGGCGGCCTGCTTGGCACGGAAGACGTCGCTGCGATGGGCCCTTGCGGCCATCGCTTCCCAGGCGCCGGCGGCTCGAAGGCAGCGGTCGCGAACATTGTCGAGGGTGGCCTTGTCGGCGTCGGCGCGAGCCTCGGCGGCCCGGGCGGAATAGAAGTCATGCTGTGCGGACATAGGCGGTTTCTTTCTTCCCCCCTTGCGATTGAGCAAGGCGAGACGGGAGCCGCTGGGCCCCCGCCCCTTCATCCGCCTTCGCCGGGAGCGGCTCGGCGGATTTCCCTCCCCCGCCAAGGCGGGGAAGGAACGACGATCAGGCCGACTGGATGTTGACGGCGCTGGTCTTGCCGCGTCGGTCGGTCTCGAGATCGTAGGAGACGCGCTGGTCGCGGTCGAGGGTCTGCATGCCGGCGGCCTGGACGGCGCTGATATGGACGAAGGCATCGTTGCCGCCGCCGTCCGGCTGGATGAAGCCGTAGCCTTTGTCGGCGTTGAAGAACTTGACGGTGCCGATGGTCATTTTCACTTTTTCCTTTTCCAATGGCGGGAACGAAGGTCGTCCCGACGGTGCTGCGAGAGGCGAGAAGGAAAAAGGAGCCGCAAAGCGCCAAAGACCGTTCATTTGCGACTGGTAGCGGCCCTCCATGTAGGCGAGAGGGGCGAAAATAGCAAATTGGAGGCCCGGCGGAGGTGGCGTGTAAGGCGCGGAGAAAGCGCGCGTCCGTCAGCCTGAACTCGTTTAAGGGTCCGGCCCTCCACCCGCAAGGCGGTCTCCACCCTGGATGCTGAAACAAGTTCAGCATGACGAACAGGGCTGGACCTGACGCTCCCGACCACGGCCAACCACGGCTTGCACGGTCTCCCGCTTCCGTTAAGGCAGCGCAATGACCCTGCCCCCCGTCCTCCAGCGCCTTCGCCTGCCGGCCATCGGCGCGCCACTGTTCATCGTCTCCAACCCCGACCTGGTCATCGCCCAGTGCAAGGCCGGGATCGTCGGCTCGTTCCCGGCGCTCAACGCCCGGCCGCAAAGCCTGCTCGACGAATGGCTTCACCGGATCACGGAGGAGCTCGCCGCCTGGGACCGGGCCAATCCAAACCGGCCGGCGGCGCCTTATGCGGTCAACCAGATCGTCCACCGCTCCAACGACCGGCTCCAGCTGGACATGGCAACCTGCGCCAAGTGGACGGTGCCGATCGTCATCACTTCGCTGGGCGCAATCGTCGAGGTCAACGAGGCGGTTCACGGCTGGGGCGGGATCACGCTCCACGACATCATCAACGACCGCTTCGCCCGCAAGGCCGTCGAGAAGGGCGCGGACGGAGTGATCGCGGTCGCCGCCGGCGCCGGCGGCCATGCCGGAACCCTGTCGCCCTTCGCGCTCGTCCAGGAAATACGCCAGTGGTTCGACGGGCCGCTGGCTTTGTCCGGCGCGATCGCCACCGGCCGGGCCGTGCTGGCGGCGCAGGCGATGGGGGCGGATCTGGGCTATATCGGATCGCCCTTCATCGCCACCGAGGAGGCCAATGCGGCGCAGGCCTACAAGCAGGGCATCTGTGACGGGCGGGCGGCGGACATCGTCTATTCGAACCTGTTCACCGGGGTGCACGGCAACTATCTGCGCGCCTCGATCGCGGCGTCCGGGCTCGATCCGGACCACCTGCCCGAAGGCGACCTGAAAACGATGGATTTCGGCGGCGGCGAAGGCTCGAAAAAGGCGTGGCGCGACATCTGGGGTTCCGGCCAAGGCATCGGCGCGATCGACCGGGTTCGGCCGGCGGGCGATTATGTGGCGGAGCTGATCCGGGGCTACGACGAGGCCAAGGCGGAGCTTTGCCGGTAGCCGTCAGAAAGACCGCTCGAGCCTGCTCATCAGGCTTCGCGCCGGGCTCGCCTGCGGCTCGGCGCTCTGGCCGCCGGCTTCGTCAAGGCGCTTGACCCGCGCATAGAGGTCGCGGCTGGCGTGGATCAGGACGACCGCGGCCTCGGGAAGCTTCGCGAGCAGAGCTTCGTCGCTGTCGGGCGCCTCGCCGAGCCGGCGGGCCGGACGCCGGGCCTGGCTGGAGCTCAATTCGCCGGCCTCGACCGCGCGCTGGGTCAGGAGCCAGGCGATGACGTGCATGAGCCGCGTCGTCACCTTCAGGGACTCGCAGGAGAAGCCGACCCGATCGATCGGGTCGAGCGAATCGCGGTCGGCGCGGCCGCTCATGTCGAAATAGGAACGCGCTTCGTCGGCGAGCAGCATCGCCTCGGTGTAGAGCGAAGCGACGAGCTTGGCGGTCAGTGGGAGACGCGATTCCTGCATGCGCGGATCGTGCCACAATGGCGGCAGCGCCGCGAGGGGCAAAGAAGGTAAAGGCGCGGCTGTGCCGGGAAGGGACGATGCGATCAGTCGTCATCCCGGCGGAAGCCGGGATCTCGGGGAGACCCGCCGTGACTTCTCGTCCTGGGGTCCCGGCTTTCGCCGGGATGACGTTCGCCTCCTAGGCGATGATGTCCGGGATCATCTGATCCTCGAGCTGGGCGATCTCGTCCTTGAGCCTCAGCTTGCGCTTTTTCAGCCTTGCAAGCTGAAGCTGGTCCGACGAGGGCGACTCGCGGAGCGCCTCGATCGCCGAGTCGAGATCGCGATGCTCCTGCCGCAGCCTGACCAGCCGCGCGGCGGCCGGAACGGCGCTCCCCTCGATCGCTTCCATGCCCCTCCAGGCGCTTATCAAGCGTTTCAAAACGCGCTATGGTGAGTTCATTAACGGCCTGTCGCACATAAAGCGACGGCCATCGGATCGACGGGAGACAGGCCGCGCCTCCAGACGTTGAGACCCCGCCCAGCACAGCCAAGGAGATGGGAATGCAAGCGCATATCTCGGCATTGCAAAACCGCCACGCGGACATCGAAGCTCGGATCGAAGAAGAAAGTCAGCGGCCCATGCCGGATACGGCCACCCTCGCCAGGCTCAAGAAAGAGAAACTCTGGATCAAGGAAGAGATTGCCGGCCTCCACTAGGCTCGGCGTCACCACTGATCCGTCGTCCCAGCGCATGCTGGGACCCCGGGGGGTGAGAGCCTCGGTGATCTTCACCCCACGGGACCCCAGCCTTCGCCGGGGTGACGAATCCGGCCGCGGCTTCGCGGCCGTCTTCGTCAATCGTCGCGGGTGATTCGCTCGTTGCGCTCGTGGCGCTCCTGGGCTTCGACCGTCATGGTGGCGATCGGCCGGGCCTCGAGGCGGGCCAGCGAGATCGGCTCGCCGGTAACTTCGCAAAAGCCGTATTCGCCGGTGTCGATCCGGCGGAGAGCCGAGTCGATCTTGGAGATGAGCTTGCGCTGCCGGTCGCGGGTGCGCAGCTCGATCGCCCAGTCGGTCTCCGACGAAGCCCGGTCGGTGACGTCGGCCTCGCGGATCGGGCCGCTCTTCAGCGACGCCATCGTCCCTTGTGATTCGCGAAGGATCTCGTCCTTCCAGCCGAGCAGCTTTTGCCGGAAATAGGCCAGCTGCACCGGATTCATGAATTCTTCGTTGGCACTGGGCCGGTAGCTGTCGGGGACTCCACCCAAACTGAACACCGAGCCGTAAACGTCACTCAAAGCCGTCGCCATAACCCCTCCACTCCTTCACGCGAGCCGTAGCGTCACGCAAACCTCCTGAAGCTCCGCTTCCGAGTCGCCCGGAAATGTCGGAGCTTGCCCCAGCGCGCCTATACGCTGCGCAAAGGGGCAGTACAAGTCACTCAAATAGCGGTTAAAAGTGCACCGGGATTCGGATGGCGGGAGTGACTTTTTTGCCCATTTCGACGCTTCCACCCGATTCGGCGGCGCATTCGCCCAACATGTTCGAATCGGCCGGGCGGCGGCGCGTTAACCATGTTCCTCCGATCGCGCCTGCTGCCTATTCGTTCACGGCCCCTCCGGCTCTGTCCTCAAATGGGACGGAAGTCGCCCGATCGGCCATTTGGCGGGCATTCTGAGGGTGCTTCGTGGTTAACGCGCTTGCACTTAAAGCTTTCCTTTGCATCTGTGGGTGTAGCCCGATGCTGAAGCCGATCTTCCACCAGGACTTTCGGCGACGCATCGGAACCTAAGAACAAGGTGCGCTGACATGTCGGTTAGAATGGCTCTCGCTAAACTCTGCGCCTGCACCTGCGGCGGCGCGATCATCGGTGGCGGCGCCGTCCATGTCGCCGAGAACCCGCCCGAGCGGGCGTCCTTCGTCAAGCATGCGAGGATGATCAAGGAAGCGCCCCGGCGCTATGCCCGGGTCAAGGCGTTGAAGCGCCATCGCCTGGTGCGAACGGCCTGCGTCGTCCGGACTCCCGGCACCACCACCACCACTCGCACCATCAGCTATCCGGGATCGATGCCGATCCCCCTGCCTCCGCTTCCGCCGATGGCGGGAAGCACCGGCGGCGGCGGCGGAGTCACCGTGATCGGCGGCAGCGGCGGCTTTGGCGGCGGCTTTGGCGGCGGCTTCGGCGGCGGTTTCTTCAGCGGCGGATTCGTCGGCGGCTCGAGCGGCAACGCCATCTTCACCGCCTCGACCAGCACGTCGACCGGCGGCAGCGGCGGAAGCTCGACCTCGACCAGCGGCGGATCGACGAGCACCGGCGGAAGCTCGACCAGCACCGGCGGAAGCTCGACGAGCACCAGCGGCGGATCGACGAGCACCAGCGGCGGATCTACCTCCACTTCGACCGGCGGATCGTCGACGAGCACGTCGAGCGGCAACGTTTCGACCACCTCTTCTTCGTCGAGCTTCGGCGGCGGCACCAGCACCTCGACCAGCTCGAGCGGCAACGTCTCCACCAGTTCCTCGACCTCGAGCAGCACTTCGAGCAGCACCAGCTCGTCGACCAGCAGCTCGACCTCCAGCGGAAGCTCGACCAGCACCAGCAGCGGCGGCCACGACGTTCCGGCCCCGCCGATGATCCTGCTGTTCGGTGCGGCGGCCGCGGGCCTGGTCGCCCGCCGAAGGAATGCCCGGGTCGAAGACTAGCCGATCCGGACAGCGAAAAGGCCGCGGGGTCCCTTTGCCCCGCGGCCTTTTCCATGTCTGCGGCACACTAGGTCAGCCCGTCACCGGGCGAAAGCCGGGGCCTCGGCTCGAGACGTCTCGGCGGGTCTTCCCAAGGTCCCGGCCTTCGCCGGGATGACGGTTTTTTCCACCGGCCTATTGCGCTTGCAGGATCTTCTCGATCTCCGCGACCGGGTGGCCCGTGAGGTCCTTGGCGATCTCCCCCGCGAGGCGTTTTTCCACCTCCTTGTGATAATGCTTCCTGAGCTCGCCCAGGGTCTTGGGCGGAGCGACGATGATCAGCGATTCGAAGTCGTTGCTCAGCGCCCGCTTGCGGAGCAGCTCGGCGGTCTCGGCGGCGAAGCGATCCTCCTCCATCTGATGGAAATCGGCTTCCTGGTAGGAGCTGTAGCCGGCACCGCCCGGGGCCGACGGGGCCTGGCCGGCGGTGTCCGTCTTCTGGTCGCGGTCGGCGGCGTCGGTGGTCTCGCGCTTACGTTCGACCTCCAGCTTGGGATATTCGGAATCGCCTTCGTTTCGGAAAAACAGCATCTTCTTGCCGTCGGCGACGACGACGAAACTGTTGTGCGGAACCTGCATATTTCTCTCCTTCTTCGCCCGACCAACTCCCGAATCGCGGCGATGGTTGCCGCGCTTGCGCCTGCGCCCGCAGCGCCCTAGCGCGCTCTTATGCGCATCCTGCTCACCAACGACGACGGCGTGAACGCGGCCGGCCTCAAAGTGCTCGAACGGATCGCCCGAACCTTCTCCGACGATATCTGGACGGTCGCCCCGACCGAGGAGCAATCGGGGGCCGGCCACTCGCTCACCCTGACCCGCCCGGTCCGCCTCAGGAAGCTCGGCGAACGCCGCTATTGCGTCACCGGCACGCCTACGGACGCGGTGATGATGGCGGTGGCGCATCTCATGAAGGACGAGCCGCCCGACCTCGTTCTCTCGGGCGTCAATCGAGGCGCCAATCTCGGCGAGGACGTGACCTATTCGGGAACGGTGTCGGCGGCGATGGAAGGGGCGATGGCGGGCATTCCGGCGGTCGCGCTCAGCCAGGCCTATGCCAAGGAGGGGATGGGCGACACCGTGCCCTTCGCCGCCGCGGAGGCCTGGGCGCATCGGGTCCTGGCCCCGATCCTCGCCAAGGGAATGCCGCCGCGAACGCTCGTCAACGTCAACTTTCCGGCGCTTCCGGCCGAAGCGGTGAAGGGGATCCGGGTCGCGGCCCAGGGCCGGCACGATTACGCCCGGCTTCGGATCGTCCAGCGCACCGATCCGCGCGGCTACGACTATTTCTGGTTCGGGCTCGCCCCGATGGTCGAGACTCCGGGCCATAAGACCGATCTCGAGGTCGTCGCCGACGGCTATGTCGCGGTCACTCCGCTCCATTTCGACCTGACCCATGAGCCGACGCTGGGCCCGCTGGCGGAGCTTTACGGCTGATGCGGGGCGGCCGGCGCGGCCCGGATACGGTCACCCTGCGCCGCAAGAGCCCGCTGCCCGTCTGGGTGCAGATCGCCTGGCGCGGCGCTCGTGCTGGGGCTGCTGCTGCTCGCCATCGTCGTTCACTACCTGGAACGCGACGGGCTCAAGGACAGCCACGACGGCGTCGTCAGCTTCCTCGATGTCGTCTATTTCACGATGATCAGCATCACCACGACCGGCTATGGCGACATCGTCCCGGTCAGCAACCAGGCGCGGATGTTCGACGCCTTTGTGGTGACCCCCATTCGAATCTTCTTCGTTCTGATATTCATCGGCACGGCCTACACTTTCGTTTTCCGTCGGACATGGGACAAATGGCGTATGGGCAGGATCCAGGCGAGCCTCACCGGCCACGTCGTCGTCGCCGGCTTCGGGAGCAGCGGCTCGGAGGCGGTCGACGAGCTGATCGCCCGGGGCACCCCGGCAACCGAGATCGTCGTCGTCGACTGCACTTCGGAAGCGCTCGAGCGGGCGGAGGCGATGGGCTGCGCGGTGGTCGAGGCCGACGCCACCCGCGACAAGACGCTGCAGGCGGTGCGGATCGCTGCGGCGAGAGCGATGATCGTCAGCGCCGGGAGCGACGACACCTCGATCCTCATCACCCTCACCGCCCGCCACCTCGCGCCCGAGTTGCCGATCAGCGTCGCGGTCACGAACGAGGATAACGAGCTCCTCGCCCGCCAGGCCGGGGCGACGACGGTGATCAACCCGGTCAGCTTCGCCGGCCTGCTTCTCGCCGGCTCGACCCAGGGACTCCATATCTCCGACTATATCGCCGACCTCGCCTCGTCGAGCGGACGGGTGAAGCTTTCGGAGCGGGTGGTGACCGACGACGAATGCGGCAAGCCGCTCGCCGCCCTCGCCCGGGGCATCGGGGTCCGGATCTACCGGGGCGGCAAGCCTTATGGCTTCTGGGAGCCCGAAGCGCAGTCGTTGCGGCCGGGCGATTGCATCGTCGAGATCTTGCCGACCGCGGAGAAGGAGTCGGAGTGAGGCCCTTTCCGTCAGGGTGACGGCCGAGGCCGGCGGACCGCGACCAGGGCCGCCATTGCGGCGACGGCGAACGCCGCACCGGCGATGAAGGTGGCGGCCGGCCCGAAACGGTCCCACAGCAATCCGGCCGTCACGCTCGCCGCGAGCATGGCCAAGCCGGTGGCGAGGTTGAACAGGCCGAAGGCGGAGCCGCGCAGAGGCGCCGGCGAGCGGTCGGCGACGAGGCGCGAGAGGAGGCCCTGGCTGAGCCCCATGTGAAGCCCCCACAGGGCGATGGCGGCGAAGGCGACGACCAGCCCGGGCACCCAGGCGAGCAGCAGGTCGGCCGCGGCGAGGATGACGAGGCTGGCCAGGAGCAGCCCGCGCGTGCCGATCCGGTCCGACGCGATCCCGGCCGGATAGGCGGCCGCCGAATAAACGAGGTTCATCACCACGAGCACCGCCGGGGCGAGCCACAGCGCAAGTCCCTGGTCCGAGGCCTTGAGGATCAGGAACGCCTCGCTGAACCGAGCCAGGGTGAAAAGCAGTCCGATGGCGACGACGCCCCAATAAGCGCGGTCGAGCTGTTTCAGGTCGGCGATACGAAGCGGCTTGCGGGGCTCGGCGCCGGTAGCGGCGGTGGGCTCTTCGACTGCGAAGAGGACGAGCAGGACGGCGACGGCGGCCGGGATGAGGGCGATCCAGAAGACGGCGCGGATGTCGTTGGCAAGCCACAGCATCAGCCCGATGGCGGCGAGCGGGCCCGCGAAGGCGCCCACCGTGTCCATCGACTGGCGAAGGCCGAATGCCCGGCCGCGAATCTCGGCCGGAGTGACGTCGGCGATGAGGGCGTCGCGTGGCGCGCCCCTGATGCCCTTGCCGATCCGGTCGGCGAAGCGGGCGGCGAGGATCGGGATCGCTCCGGCCGCGAGCGGGAAAAGCGGCTTCGACAAAGCGGCGAGGCCGTAGCCGAGCAGGATGAGCGGCTTCCTCCGGCCCAGCCGGTCGGACAGCCAGCCGGAGAAGACCTTGGTGATCGACGCCGTCGATTCGGCGATTCCGTCGATCAGCCCGACCGCGGCGACGCTGAGACCCAGGGTGCCGACCATGAAGAGGGGAAGGAGGGCGTGGATCATCTCGGACGAAAGGTCCATCGCCAGGCTGACGAAACCGAGCGCGATCACTGAGCGGTGGAGAGGTGGGCGGGAGGCCATATCGCTCCATGACTCCCCTCCCTGGAAGGGAGGGGCCGGGGGTGGGCAGGCGAGCGCAGCGAGACTGCTGGGGACTCGGAGTTTCGTCCGCCTTCGGCGGACCCACCCCTAACCCCTTCCTTGCAGGGAGGGGAAGAGCGAGCCACCCCCTAGGAAAATCCGCCGCTTGCGCCTATCTAGCGCGCTTCCCATGGCCACCATCCTCCCCTCCCCGCCCAAGGTCGGCATGGTTTCGCTCGGCTGTCCGAAGAACCTCGTCGATTCGGAGCGGATCCTCACCAAGCTGCGATCCGACGGTTACCAGATGTCGCCCGATTATTCCGGCGCCGACGTCGTCCTCGTCAACACCTGCGGCTTCCTCGACAGCGCCAAGGAGGAGAGCCTCCAGGCGATCGGCGAAGCCATTGCCGAGAACGGCCGGGTCATCGTCACCGGCTGCATGGGCAAGGAGGCCGAGCTCATCCGCGATCGCTTTCCCCAGGTCCTCGCGGTCACTGGCGCCCACCAATATGAGCAGGTCGTCGGAGCGGTTCACGAAGCGGCGCCGATGCCGCCTTCGGCCTTCCTCAACCTGGTGCCCGACGGCGGCCTAAAGCTGACGCCGCGCCACTACAGCTATCTGAAGATCTCCGAGGGCTGCAACCATCGCTGCAGCTTCTGCATCATCCCGAGCCTTCGCGGCGACCTTGTCAGCCGCCGGCCTGATGCGATTCTTCGCGAGGCCGAGAAATTGATCGCGGCCGGGACGAAGGAGCTGCTCGTCATCAGCCAGGACACCTCCGCTTACGGAGTCGACGTCCGCCACGCCTCATGGCCGTGGAAAGGCGGGGAGGTCCGGGCCCATATGACCGATCTCGCCCGCGAGCTCGGCCGGCTCGGAGCCTGGGTGCGGCTTCACTACGTCTACCCCTACCCCCATGTCGACCAGGTCATCCCGCTCATGGCCGACGGGCTCGTCCTCCCCTATCTCGACATCCCTTTCCAGCACGCGTCCCGCAACGTCCTCAAGGCGATGCGCCGCCCGGCGAACGAAGCGAAGGTGCTTGAGCGGATCCGAGGGTGGCGCGAAATCTGCCCCGATATCGCCATCCGCTCGACCTTCGTGGTCGGCTTTCCCGGCGAGACCGAGGCGGATTTCGAATATCTCATGCAATGGCTGGAGGAGGCCCAGCTCGACCGAGTCGGCGCCTTCCGCTTCGAGCCGGTCGAGGGCGCCGCCGCCAACTTCCTGCCCGATGCGGTTCCCGAGGAGCTCAAGGAAGAGCGCTACGCCCGGCTGATGGAGCTCACCGCGCGCATTTCGGCCGCCAAGCTCCAGGCCAGGATCGGCCGGACGCTCGATGTCCTCATCGACCTCGCCGACGAGGAAGGCGGCGCCACCGGCCGCTCCAAGGCCGACGCGCCCGAGATAGACGGCGAGGTCCACCTGCGCGATGCGGTCGGCGTGGAAGCCGGCGATATCGTCAGCGTCCTCGTCGAGGATGCCGACGAGCACGACTTGTTCGGGGTGCCCGTTTAGCGTACATGTACGCCCTGCCTTGCACATCTCAGCGAAAGGCCGTTCCTTGCAGCCTCGCCGTAAACAGACCCCCATTACAATCCGCTCCGACCGCGCCGCCGCCCGCTTGAAGCTCCTGGTGCGCGACGGTCGCAGCCAGGCCGAGATTATCGAAGAGGCGCTGGACCGCCTTCCTGTTCCCGCGGGCTTCGCGGAGGAGCGGCAGCGTTGGCGAACGGAGCTTGATGAGCTTATCGCCATGGTCCCCAAAGGCTCCATCATGAGCATGAAAGAGTTCGACGCGCTCGAATATGACGAGAACGGCGATCCCCGGTGATCGTCGACACGTCGGCTTTGGTAGCCGTTGCCCAGGGTGAGCCCGGCAGCGAGCGGCTGAAGGACGCGATCGGCGACGGCGGTTTGATTCCGGCGCCGGTGATTGTCGAATATCGTCGGGTGATAAGTCGTGGCGGGGCTCGCGAAGCCCCGGCCAGCGAAGCCATACTCGCGAAGCTGCTCGTCCGGCTCGCCGTGGAGCCATTCACCGCCGACGATGCCGATATTGCCGCGGCGGCTAATCGCGCTTACGGCGCAGGTAACGGTCGCGGCGGGACGCTGAACCTGCTCGACCTCATGGTTTACGCTACGGCGAAGCGCATGGGCCTGCCCATATTGTGCACCGGCCGAGACTTCGCTTCGACCGACGCCCTTATCCATCCCGCCAGCCGCACAGGGTAATCATGCCGACCGATCTCTCCGCCTTGCTCCGCCCCGACAAGGGCCAGCCCGCAACGTCACTTCACCTCGTCGACAAGAAGGGCTTCGACGCCTGGCTGAAGGCTCAGCCGGCGCGGGTAAGGCAGGCGGTTTCGGCTCAGGGGTTCAGGGGCGAAGGCTATCAGCTCGCCGTCCTGCCCGGGGAACAGTCGGACTGGTCCGCGGTGCTGGGCGTCGCCAATGTCGACGAGCTGAGCCCCTGGTGCCTCGCCAGGGCCGCCGAGACGCTTCCGGAGGGCAAATACCGGGTCGAGGGCCGGGCACCCGGTGCGGCGGCCCTGGGCTGGCTGCTCGGCCAATATCGGTTCGAGCGGTACAAGAAAGCGGACGTCGCAAGCGGGCCGCGGGTCCTGCTGACCGGCGAGCCTGCGCGGATCGACGAGATGGTTGGGCTCGCCGAGGCGGTCGAGCTGGTGCGCGACCTCGTCAACCTGCCCGCCGGCGACCTCGGGCCTGCCCAGCTTGAAGCGGCGGTGCGCGACGTCGCCGGCCTGTTCGGAGCGGAGGTGAGCGTTACCGCCGGCGCCGCGCTGGACGAAGGCTATCCGATGATCGCGGCGGTCGGGCGCGCGGCCACCGCGGAGCGTGCCCCGCGTCTCATCGAGCTCGAATGGGGCGACCGCCGCCATCCGCCCATCGCCATCGTCGGCAAGGGGGTCTGCTTCGATTCGGGCGGGCTCGACATCAAGCCTTCCTCCGGCATGCGGCTGATGAAGAAGGACATGGGCGGAGGCGCGCACGCCTTGGCACTGGCGCGGCTGGTCATGAAGAGCCGGTTGCCGGTGCGCCTCCATCTTCTGATTCCAGCGGTCGAGAATGCCGTCTCCGGTGCCGCCTTCCGGCCCGGCGATGTGCTTCGAAGCCGCAAGGGCCTCAGCGTGGAGATCGGCAATACCGATGCCGAGGGACGCCTGATCCTCGGCGACGCCCTCGCCAAGGCGGCGGAAGGCAAGCCGGAGCTGATCCTCGATTTCGCGACCCTGACCGGCGCGGCTCGCGTGGCTCTGGGCCCCGATCTTCCGGCGCTCTTCGCCAACGACGAATCGCTCGCCGAATCGCTGCTCGCGGGCGGCCTTGCGACCTCCGACCCGGTCTGGCGGATGCCGCTCTGGGCCCCGTATGAGGAAATGCTCGCATCGGATATCGCGGACATCGGCAACGCCTCCGACGCGCCCATGGCCGGCGCCGTCACCGCGGCCTTGTTCCTCAAGAAGTTCGTCCCCGACGATCTGCCCTGGGCCCATTTCGATACCTATGCCTGGCGGGGCTCCGCGAAGCCGGGAAGACCCAAGGGCGGGGACGCTTTCGGCCTTCGGGCGGCCTGGTCGGCGCTCTCGAATCGTTACCGGGATTGATGGGCCGCGCGATATTTGCGTCGAATTCTCAATATTTAACGAAACGAAAATCGTCCTGACTGGTTTAGGACCCGGAACAAGCTGACTGCGAAATTGGAGACAAGCCAGTGTCAGAGCGCGCTCTCAGGAGCTGGATGCAGACGCTGATCAGCTACGTGCGGTCAGGCCAGCCCGACCTCACCAACCGCCAGATGGCGTTGATGCTGCTCGTCTACCTCACCCCCGGCCCCCATACCGTTCGCGGCCTCGCTCATATATTGGGTGTGTCCAAGCCGGTGATCACGCGCGCCTTGAATACGCTGGGCACGCTCGGCTATCTGCGCCGGGTGCGCGACGAGGCGGACCGCCGCAACGTGTTCGTCGCCCAGACCAGCATAGGGCAGGATTTCCTTGAGCGCTTCGAACGCAATATCGAGCAACAGGAAAGCTCGAGCCGCCGTGGCGCGGCCAAGGAACGGGGAATCCTCCTCCAGCACTGAACGGCGGATCGCGCTCGAAGGCCCGTCCGTCCATCTCGACCCGCGAGTCCATGCCTGGCGTAACGATATCGCCGACATCGCCTTGGCCGGCCGACTCTTCGCTCCTCATTATGCCGCGCCTCTGATGCGCGCCTGCGGGCTCATCGCGACCCCGGTCGTGATCGAGCCGGTAGAGGGCGCCGAGGCGGTGTCCGAGCTTCTGCCCGGTGAAGGATTCGCCGCCCTCGACCTCACCGCGGGCTGGGCGTGGGGCTATTGCCTGGCCGATCACCGGGTCGGCTATGTCGAGGCGATCGCGCTCGCCGACCCGATCGAGGCGACCCATGTCGTCGTCGAGGCGCAGGCGCCGATCCAGTCGGGCCCGGACCCGCTTGCCGCCACGCTTTCCCATCTGCCGATGGGTTCGCGCCTCCACGGCGAGGTACGCGGCGCCCTGCTGGAGTTCGAAGGGGGCTTCGTTCCGTTTTCCTACCTTCGTGCCGTGGGCGAGCATGAGGAGGATCCGGTGGCGGTCGCCCAGCGCCTGCTCGGAGCGCCCTGCCGGCCGGGCGGCCGCAGCTGCCACGGGATCGATGGCTCGGGATTGGTGCAGCTCGCTTTGCAGCTGTGCGGGATCGACGCGCCGCGGGACTCGAAAGAGCAGCGCGAGCTCGGCGAAAAGCTGGCCGACAATGTTTCGCTAAGGCGCGGCGACCTCCTCTTCTGCGACGACCATGTCGGAATGATGGTCGACGACCGCATGGCGATCCAGGTCAGCCGCGAGTCGGGGAAGGTGGCGGTGGAACCCTTCGCCTGCGCCCGGGCGGCGGGAAGCGAAACGGCCATAGAGCGGCGGCGGCTGGCTCTCTGATTCCTCCCCCGGCTTTCCGGGGGAGGGGGACGCGCGAAGCGCGGTGGAGGGGTTTTTGCAGCGTCCAAAGAACCCCTCCACCAGGCTCCGCCTGGTCCCCCTCCCCGGCAAATGCCGGGGAGGAATTCTACATCTCCCCCCGCGCCCGCCTGATCGCGAACCATTTCGCCACGTTGGCATTATGCTGCGCCAGCGTGTCGGCGAAGACGTGCCCGCCGGTGCCGTCGGCGACGAAGTAAAGCGCCTTGGTCGCGGCCGGGTTCAGAACCGCGGCGATCGATTCCTTGCCGGGATTGGCGATCGGCCCCGCCGGCAGGCCGGCCATGGCATAGGTGTTGTAGCCGTTCATCGCGTGGAGCTCGGACTGATTGATCCGGCGGCCGAGCGGCCTGCCCTTGGTAATCGGGTAGATGACGGTCGGATCGGCATCGAGCTTGATCCCCTGGCGGAGCCGGTTGGAATAGACTCCGGCGATCATCCGCCGCTCCGAGGCCTTGCCGGTCTCCTTCTCGACGATCGACGCCAGGATCACCGCCTCTTGCGGAGTCTTGACCACGGCCGACGGGCTGCGTTTCGACCACATCCGGGCAAGCGTCCTCGCCATCGCCGCCTGCATCCGCCTGACGACCGCCGAACGCGGCTCGCCGCGCTGGTATGAATAGCTGTTGGGAAGGATGCTCCCCTCCTCCGGCACCTGCACGTCGCCGGTCAGGGCCGCGGCCTTCATCAGCCGCTCGTGCACCAGCACGGAGGGGAGGCCTTCGGGGATGGTGACCATTCGCTGCAGGGTCTTCGCGTCCTGAAGGAGCGCGAGGACCTGAGAATGGCTGGCGTGGGCCGGGAATTCATATTCCCCCGCCTTGATCGATTCGCCTCCGCCGAAGAGCTTGGCCTGCAGCAGGAAGCGCTGGGCCGACGAGATCACTCCCGCTTTTTCGAGCTGGCCGGCCGCTTCGACGAGGCTGGTGCCGGACGCGATCACCACCGGCGTCGGCCGGGTGGAGGGTCCGGCGCCGTTCCAGCCCTGGATGAACCAGAGGCCGATGGCGAGGCCCGCCGCGAGCAGCAGGACGAGCGCGAGAAGCTTCTTCATGGCGCCGTCAGACGGCCCGCATCACCAGACTGGCGTTGGTGCCGCCGAAGCCGAAGCTGTTGTTGAGCACCGCCTTGACCCGCCGTTCCTTGGCGATGTGCGGGACGAGGTCGACTCCGGCGGTGCCCTCGCTCGGATCGTCGAGGTTGAGGGTCGGGGGAACGATCTGGTCGCGCATGGCGAGGATGCAGAAGATCGCCTCCACCGCTCCGGCGCCGCCGAGCAGATGGCCGATCGCCGACTTGGTCGAGCTCATCGACAGATGCCCGACATTGTTGCCGAACAACCGGCGCACCGCCCCGAGCTCGAGCTCGTCGCCGAGCGGGGTCGAGGTGCCGTGGGCGTTGATATAGTCGATGTCCGAAAGATCGAGGCCGGATCGCTTCATCGCCGCCTCCATGGCCCGATAGCCGCCGGCGCCCTCGGGATGGGGGGCGGTGACGTGGTAGGCGTCGCCGGACATTCCGTAGCCGACCATCTCGGCATAGATCTTGGCGCCGCGCTTCTTCGCCCTTTCATATTCCTCGAGGACGACGACCCCGGCGCCCTCGCCCATGACGAAGCCGTCGCGGCCCTTGTCGTAGGGCCGGGACGCCTTTTCCGGCTGGTCGTTATACTGGGTCGAGAGCGCCCTCGCTTGGGCGAAGCCGGCGATCCCGAGCGGGCACAGCGCGCATTCGGCGCCGCCCGCGACCATCACGTCGGCATCGTCGAGCGCCACCATCCGCGCCGCGTCGCCGATCGAATGGGCGCCGGTCGAGCAGGCGGTGACGACGGCGTGGTTGGGCCCCATCAGCCCGTATTTGATCGAGACCTGGCCGGAGATGAGGTTGATCAGCCGGCCGTGAACGAAGTGCGGGCTGACCCGGCGCGGACCCTTTTCGTAAAGGACGATCGATTCCTTTTCGATCCCGGGAAGGCCGCCGATGCCCGACCCGATCGACACTCCGGCGCGAAAGCGGTCCGCCTCGCTCATGTCGGTGAGGCCGGCATCCTCAAGCGCCTGGCCGGCGGCGTCGAGCCCGTAGATGATGAAGGGATCGACCTGGCGCTGCACCTTGTGGTCGACCCGCTTGCCGGGGTCGAAGCCATATTCATGCTCCGGCGGCTTCACTTCGCAGGCGATCTGACAGGCGTAATCGGTGGGATCGAAGCGGGTGATGCGGGTCGCGCCGCTCTTCGACGCCAGGATGTTCTTCCAGCTGGTCTCGACGTCGCCGCCGAGCGGCGAAACCATTCCGAGACCCGTCACGACTACGCGGCGCATGCGAAGCTCCTCAAAGGGCAAAAGACGAACGGCCCCCCGCCTTGGGCGGGGAGCCGTTCATGTCAAGCGGCTCGGACTCGGCCGGGCCGGGAATAAGACCTTCAGGCCTTGTGGGCCTCGATATAGTCGATCGCATCCTTGACGGTTCCGATCTTCTCCGCGGCGTCGTCGGGAATTTCGACTCCGAACTCTTCCTCGAAGGCCATGACCAGCTCGACGATGTCGAGGCTGTCGGCGCCCAGATCGTCGATGAAGCTGGCTTCCTCGGTGACCTTTTCGGCTTCGACGCCGAGATGCTCGACGACGATTTTCTTGACGCGATCGGACGTCTCGGTGCTCATGGTTCGTGCCCTTCCCTAGGTCTTGGTTTTGCGATGCCCTAGCCGCTCCCTGCCGGGGCTGGCAAGGGGCGGCATCTGAAACGGATCATTCGTCACGGGTCAAAGCATCGCCATGCCGCCGTTGACATGGAGGGTCTGCCCCGTGACGTAGCCGGCCTCCCGGCTGGCGAGGTAAACCGCCGCGGCCGCGACGTCGCTCCCCGCGCCCAGCTTGCCGGCGGGGATTCGTCCGAGCAGGCTTTCCTTCTGCGCCTCCGGCAAGGCGTCCGTCATCGCCGATTGGATGAAGCCGGGCGCGATGCAATTGACCGTGATGTTGCGGCTCGCCACCTCCTGGGCCAGCGCCTTGGACATTCCGACAAGGCCCGCCTTGGACGCGGCGTAATTGGCCTGGCCGGGATTGCCCGTGGCGCCGACCACCGAGGTGATCGAGATGATCCGCCCGTGCCGGGCCCGCATCATCGGCTTGAGCGCCGCCCGGGCCAGCCGGAAGGCGGCTTCGAGGTTGATCCTGATGACGTCCGACCATTCCTCGTCCTTCATCCGCATGGCGAGGTTGTCGCGGGTCACCCCGGCATTGTTGACGAGGATGTCGAGCCTGCCGCCCAGGGCCTCGACCGCCCGCGGCACCAGGGCGTCGACTTCGGCGGAGTCGGACAGGTTGGCCGCCAGGGCGACGTGATCGCCGCCGAGGCTGGCCCGGAAGGCTTCGAGCTTGTCGGCGTTGGACCCGGAAACGGCGAGCCGGGCCCCCTGCCCCGCCAGCGCCTCGGCAATCGCCGACCCGATCCCGCCCGAAGCGCCGGTGACGAGGGCGGTCATTCCTGAAAGGTCGAACATCATTGCTCCATTCTAATTTCGTCATGCTGAACTTGGTTCAGCCTCCAGCTACGAGCCGCCGCTTGGTTGGAAACCTGGACCCTGAAACAAGTTCAGGGTGACGCCGTCTCCCCCTCAGCGCCTCAAATCTCCTTCACCAAAGCCTCGATGTCGTCCATCGTGACGACGCTCGTCACCCGGGCGTCGGGGGCGATGCGCTTTACCATTGGGCCGAGCACCTTGCCGCCGAACTCGACGAAATGGTCGACTCCGGCGTCGGCCATGGCGGCGACGCTTTCGCGCCAGCGGACCATGGCGGTGACCTGCTCGACGAGCAGTCGGCGGATCTCGTCGGGCTCCTCGACGGGCGCGGCGGTGACGTTGGCGTAGAGCAGGAGCGCAGGCTCTTCGATCTCCACCCCGGCGAGCGCCTGCTCCATTTCACGGGCGGCGGGCTCCATCAGCGGCGAGTGGAAGGGGGCCGACACGGGGAGGAGGACCGCCCGCTTCGCGCCCTTTTCCTTGGCGATCTCGAGCGCGCGCTCGACCGCGCCGCGATGACCGGAGATGACGACCTGGGAGGGATCG
This sequence comes from Sphingomonadales bacterium, assembly GCA_034668565.1. Taxonomy (GTDB): domain Bacteria; phylum Pseudomonadota; class Alphaproteobacteria; order Sphingomonadales; family Sphingomonadaceae; genus Allosphingosinicella. The sequence continues at coordinate 29,714 of JAXDPE010000046.1, forward strand.
TTGTCGTTGGCGACGACGCAGATTTCGCCTTGTGCCGCGGCGTCGGCGACGGCCTGGGCGATCTCGACGCTGGCGCCGAGCAGGGCCGCCATCGCCCCCTGCCCCACGGGCACCGCGCGCTGCATCGCTTCGCCGCGCAGCCTGAGCAGCCGGGCGGTGGTGGCGAGGCCGAAGCTCCCCGCGGCGCAGAGCGCGCTATATTCGCCGAGGCTGTGGCCGGCGACGAAATCGGCCTTGTCGAGGGACAGGCCCGAGACCCTGAGCGTCGCCAAGGCATTGGCCATGATCGCGGGCTGGGCGTTCTCGGTGAGGGTGAGCTCGTCCTGCGGGCCCTCGGCCATGAGCCTGAACAGCTTCCGGCCCAGGGCGTCGTCAACCTCCTCGAACAGAAAGCGGGCGACGTTGCTGGAGTCCGCAAGCGCCTTGCCCATGCCGACCGACTGGCTGCCCTGCCCGGGGAAAATGAACGCTCGCATCGCTTTCTCCTGTCGGGCGCAGCGCCTACGGTTCGTCGCGGCAAGGGTCAATGCAAGGGAACTTGTCACGGCTTCTCCGGTTCTGCCCGACGAACTCTCAGTGACCGGAGAAAGTCGATGAAATACAAGACCCTGCTTGCCATTGCTCTCGCCCCGGTGGCGGCCACGGCCGCCTTTGCGGCGCCGCCGCAGACCTTCCTGCGCCAAGCCGGATTGACCGATAACAGCGAGATCCAGCTCGGCGCTCTCGCCCAGGCGCGCGGCGCCTCGCCGGCGGCGCGTGAGGCGGGACGGATGCTCCAGGCCGACCATCGCGCCTCGCAGCGCGCGGCCGCGCCGCTTCTGGCGCGCTACCGCGTCCGGCCCCCGATGGGGGCGCTTCCGGAGGCTCGCAACGAGATGCGCCGGCTCCAGAGCCTAAGGGGCCGAGCCTTCGACCGCGAGCTGGCGAGCTTCAACATCACCGCCCACCAGCGCGCCATCGCCATGTTCCAGGCCCAGGCCCGGAGCGGCGACCGCGACACGGCGGCGTTCGCCCAGGCCCAGCTGCCGGTGCTTCGCCACCATCTGCAGATGGCCCGCGACCTGCTTCGCGCCAGCCGTTAAGCCTTGCCAAAAGCGGCGCTTCTGGTAAGGAGCGCGGCAACCGGGGCGGAAGGCCATGCGCTTTCCGCCCCGGTTCAATTAGAAGCGATTGCGAGGCGGCAACGGCGCCGGCTCGGAAATCGCGACAGAGAACTGAACATTCGAAAGCCGGAGGGGCGTCCGCATTGGGCGGCGTCAGCGATCGGCCAAAGACAAGGAAATGCGCAGCCATGCCGCTCTACGAGCATGTCTTCATCGCGCGCCAGGACCTGGCCCAGGCCCAGGTCGACGCGCTGGCGGAAGCCGCCACCAAGATCATCGAGGACGCCGGGGGCAAGGTCGTCAAGACCGAGACCTGGGGCCTTCGCTCGCTCGCCTACCGGATCGCCAAGAACCGCAAGGGCCATTATGTGATGCTCGACTTCGACGCCCCGGCTCCGGCCGTCGCCGAGCTCGAGCGCCAGACCCAGATCAACGAGGACATCGTCCGCTACATGACCGTCCGGGTCGACGCTCACGAGGAAGGCCCGTCGGCGATGATGCGCCGCGGCGAGCGCGAGCGCGAGCGCGGCGATCGTGGAGACCGCGGCGATCGCGGTGATCGCGGCGGCCGTGATCGCGGCGACCGTGGGGATCGCGGCGATCGCGCCCCCCGCCCCGACTTCGCCGACGCGTAACGAGAAAGGATCAGCAACATGGCACGCCCATTTTTCCGCCGCCGCAAGAGCTGCCCCTTCTCGGGCAAGGACGCTCCGATCATCGACTATAAGGACGTCCGCCTGCTCCAGGGCTTCGTCTCCGAGCGGGGCAAGATCGTCCCCAGCCGGATCACCGCCGTTTCCGGCAAGAAGCAGCGCGAGCTGGCCACCGCGATCAAGCGCGCCCGCCATCTCGGCCTTCTCCCCTACGTCGTGAAATAAGGAGCCGAGCAGATGGAAGTCATTCTCCTCGAAAGGATCGAGAAGCTCGGCGCGATCGGCGACGTTGTGAACGTGAAGAACGGCTATGCCCGCAACTTCCTGCTTCCCAACGGCAAGGCGCTTCGGGCCAACGAATCCAACCGCAAGGTGTTCGAGAGCAACCGCGAGCGGATCGAGGCGACCAACGCCGAGCGCCGCTCCGCCGCCGAGACGGATTCCAAGGGCATCGACGGGATCACCGTCCAGCTCATCCGCCAGGCGTCGAACACCGGCCAGCTCTACGGCTCGGTCTCGGCCCGGGATCTCGCCGAATTGCTCGAGACCGAAGGCCACAAGATCGCCAAGAACCAGATCATCCTCGACCGGCCGATCAAGTCGATCGGCCTCCAGGACGTGCGCATCGCCCTCCACCCGGAGGTCTCGGTGAGCATCAAGGTCAACGTGGCCCGCTCGCCCGAAGAGGCCGAGCTCCAGGCGAAGGGCGTCGACGTGATGGCTGACATGTTCGAGAAGGACACGGCGGGCTTCACCGAGGATTACGATCCCAACGCCGAGCCGGGCGAGATCGCGGCGGACGCTCCGGCGGCGGCGGATCCCGCTCCGGCCGCGGCCGAGGCGGACGAGACGGAGGCCTAAGCCTCGTCATCCCGGCGAAAGCCGGGATCTCGGCGAGACCCACCGAGCCTTCTTGTCCTGAGGTCCCGGCTTCCGCCGGGATGACGAATACAAGACAAAGGCCGTCGCCCTTCCCGGGCGGCGGCCTTTTCTCATGCGGCTATTTCGATAATCATTTCAGGCGAAATGAATGTCACCCTCGCAACACGGGTCTATCCAAAGATCCCCCGTTGCTGAAGCGGAATTCGCAAAACCTCGATCGTCACCCCGGGCTTGACCCGGGGTCCACCTTTCTTTCCCCCGGGGGCCGGAAGAAGGTGGATGCCGGGTCAAGCCCGGCATGACGGAGGACGAGGCTTAACCCCGGACGCTCTAGTTGCGAAGGAAGCAAAGGTTCGAAATTTTAGTTTGGGCTGCGGGTCCAATAGTGCATGCTTTGGCTATCGAGTCGTGGCAGACCACTGGCTAATGCAGTCATCGTAGGTAACCGACTGTTGGTTGCGGTAAAAACTGGTCGCTCGGAGTTTAAATTCGCTGGGGGTCCAGCCGACTGATGGGGGAGCGACATGTCCAACAGAATGGGCCGGGCCGAATATCTGAAATCTCATCCCCGGGCCTCCGCCTGGGCCGAGCTTGCCGAGGCAACCAACGAGCAGCTGCGGATCACGCCCGGGCCGGTCAGGCTGGAAGAGGGCAGCTTCGCGGGCAAGCGGGCCCTCATCCTCGGCGCCGGGGTCGGCGGGCTGACGACCGCCTATGAATTGCTGTTCCACCGCACCGGCATGGAAGTCACGATCCTCGAAGCGCAGAATCGCACGGGCGGGCGGTGCCTTTCGCTGCGCACCGGCGACACTCTGACCGAGGACAAGGACGATTCGCTGTTCGGGTCGGAGCCGGGCGAGACCCAGGTGGTTCGCTTCGAATGGCCGGTCGGCGATGCCGAGCCCTATCTGAACGCGGGCCCGGGACGCATCCCGTCGTCGCACAAAAGGCTGCTCAACTACCTTCGCGAATTCGGAGTCGCGGTCGAAATCTATGTGATGAATTCGATGTCGAATCTGGTCCACATGGGCGCCGGGCCTTTGAAAGGTAAGCCCCAGGTCTATCGCCAGATCGACCACAATCTGCGCGGCTGGCTCGCGCAGCTGGTGCACGATCATGCAGCCGAGCTTCTCGACGCGCCCAGCCTCGGCATTCCCAAGGAAGAGCAGCGGGCGCTGGTCGCCAAATTCAAGTCGCTGATGGTCAGCTTCGGCGAGCTCGATGCAAAAGGCCGTTATGCGCCGACCGCCGGGACCTCCGGCTTCGAGAATGCGATTTCTCGCGCCGGCTTCGACATCCTGCCCGGAGTCGCGGCCGGCGAGATCGCCACGGCGATCAAGCTCGAAGACCTGCTGGCGTCGGAATATTGGAAGCAGACCCGCTTCTACCAGCCTTACGATTTCCTCTGGCAGCAGGCGATCTTCCAGCCGGTCGGCGGCATGGACCGGGTCCAGCACGCTTTCGCGCGCCAGGTGGCGACGCTGGGCGGAATGATCCACCTGAACAGCCCGGTGACGTCGATCGACTGGGATGCCAGGAATCGCGAATTCGTCGTTCAGGTCGCCAGGATCGGCAGCAAGGCGACGATCGAGTATCGCGCCGACTATTGCTTCTCGAACATGGCCATGCCGTTCCTCGAGAAGATAGTGTCCAAGTCGCTGCTCGGCGGTGCGGACAAGAGCGGTTTCGACGCGCCGTTCAAGCAGGGGCTCGAGGCGGTCTTCGCCGCGCAGGCCCGGCCCCGGATCGATGCGAAGGGCGAATATCAGGACAAGTTCCTCGCCGCGACCACCAAGGTCGGCTGGCAGGGCGAACGCACCCTCTGGCAGGGCAAGCTCATCACCCATGAGCATGAGGACGACCTCAAGCTCACCACGATGGTAGCGCCCGACAGCGAGGAGGGCGTCGTTCCGATCTTCGGCGGGATCAGCTGGACCTCGCATCCGATCGTCCAGATCTGGTATCCCTCGACGGCCTATCACGATCGAAAGGGAGTCCTGACCGGTGCCTATAATTTCGGCCGGACCGCCTGCGACTGGGGCGCCAGGCCGGTCGACGAGCGGCTCAAGCTGGCCCGCGAAGGCGCTCGGCAATTCGGCCGGAAATTCGGCAACGGGCTCGACCGCGGGCTCGCCATCGCCTGGCAGAACATACCCTATATCAAGGGCGGCTGGGCCTATTGGCAGTCGGTCGGAACCGAAGAGGAGGCCGCTCGGCACTTCAACAATCTGAGCCAGGGCACCGGCATCCACGATTCGAAGGGCAAGCTGTCCGACCCGGTCTTCTTCGTCGTCGGCGACCAGCTTTCCTCCCTCCCCGGCTGGCAGGAAGGCGCGATCGCCGCGGCCCTCAACGCCTTGACCCGAATGGCGCGGCCGGATCTCGAAATCCCGCACCTGGAGCGACTGCCCGACACGAGGCTTTTGGTTGAAGGCATTTAGGGGGGAAGCCCGGCATTCGGGCAATTTGTGACGTGACGGCCGAGATGTTCGAAAGGACGGCGCCGGCTTCACCAAGGATTACGATCCCAACGCCGAGCCGGGCGAGATTGCGGCGGACGCGCCTGTGGCGGACGCCGCTCCGGCGGAAGCCGGCGAGGGCGGCGAGACGACCGAAACCTAACTCCGTCATTCCGGCGAGTCGAAGACGAGCGCAGCTCAACGCCGGAATCCATGACACAGGCGTCTCCATCGCGGGCACGGTGTCCATGGAACCCGGATCAAGCCCGGGATGACGAAACAAGACAAAGGCCGCCCGCATTCGAGCCGGCGGCCTTTTCTTTGATGGTCATACTGGGTCGGTCGAGACGATCCGCCCCTACGCCTCACTGCCGCGCCCAGCTCGGAACCTCGTCGGGAGCGCACAGCTTCATGTCGACCCGCTCCATCCCCGCCACCGTAATCCGCCCGCTCCCACGATCGACGAAGACGACATCCAGCTCCCGCGGCGCACTCGCTCCCGCGACGCCGGGTCCCGGCGCGACGATCGTCGCCACCCACCGTCCCGGCTCCCGGCGCACCCGCCGGATCGAATACATGGCCGCGCCGCTGCCTTGGCCCCCGCCCCACCCCATGCGGCGCCCGTCATAGCGAAAGAAAGCGACGGGGTTTCGACACCCCTCCTCCTGCCCGACATAAACTCCGACGGCGATCGGAAGCACGCGCCGTCCACCCGCCGCAGCTGGGTGGGAGGGTGTCGACTGGCACCCTGCCGCTAGAGCGGCGACGATCACACTGGAAAGTGAGAATGCACGAAGCTTCACGAGACCTCCTCGGCCGGATTTAATTCGGTGACAGTCACCGATTTATTTTTTAATACAGTGACTGTCACCGAAAAGCCTGGAACTCGGACTCCCGTCGTGTCGGGCCTCGGTCCGACGCCTGAACACGACCTTCGCCGGCGTCTCGACGACCAAGTCGTATGGTGCCCATGTCATGTCTTCGACGAGCCGGTCGCGGCCGCAGACCATGTGCCGAACCATCGGGAAATACGAAAACTGGCCAGCGACACTGCGATTGAAGCGATGCGCCAGGTCCAGTGACATCTCAGCGTTTGCAAACGCCCCACCAAAGTTCCCGACGACTACGATGACCACCGTATAAGGATCCACCACCAGTACACGTTGGAAGGGCGCCATGCCGGGCAACGGGACGCATCCGCGAAATCGAGGCCCTGCTCGGCCCAGTCCAGCGCCAGGACGGCGAGCCCCGAGTCCTCCAGCGTGACTCCCGGCAGGCCTGCGAAAGCCCGAAGGCGGGTAAACAGCGACAGTATGCCAGCCCCACATTTGATCTCAACAGATGTTCGTGCTATGTTCCCCTCGTTCGTGAGCATGGAAGGAGGGATTTGGGATGGCGCTGTCGTGTGGTTCTGAGTCGTCGGTACCAACTCGGACGCCGCGAAGGATCGCTGCGGCGGAAGGCCACAGGAAAAAGCGTGACATCGTGAACTTCGTGAACTTCACTGGGCGGCTCTCCACGAGGTCTCCGCTTCGCCGGGACGAAGAGGACAGCCCGCCGCCCCACCCAGGGCGGCGGCCTTTTTCGTTGCACCTTCGCCCAATCCGATGTTCAGGGGCGGCGGCGCACGGGAGACGACATGCTGAAGCTCATTATCGGCAACAAGGCTTATTCCTCCTGGTCGCTGCGTGGGTGGCTGGCGGTGAAGCAGTCGGGGCTGGCCTTCGAGGAGATTACCGTTCCGCTGTTCGACGAGGAATGGGAGAAGACCCGCGAGGGCAATGAGTTCGCGCCGTCGGGCGGCAAGGTGCCGGTGCTGTGGGACGACCAGGCGGTGATCTGGGATTCGCTCGCCATCGTCGAATGGCTGGCCGACAAAGCGGGCCGCGACCGCTACTGGCCTAAGGACGAGGTCGCCCGCGGAATGGCCCGGTCGATGGCCGCCGAAATGCATTCGAGCTACGACAATCTCCGCCGCGAATGCCCGATGAACCTTCGCAAGCAATTCCCGCCGAAGGACATGTCGGAGAACGTCCGCGCCGAGGTCGTCCGCATCCTCGAGCTGTGGGCCCAGGCGCGGGCCCGGCACGGCGGCGGCGGGCCTTATCTGTTCGGGACGTTCGGAGCGGTCGACATCATGTTCGCTCCGGTCGTCGCCCGGTTCGTCACCTATTCGATCCCCGTCCCCCGCTTCGCCGCCGCCTACATGGAAGGGATGCTCTCGCACCCCTGGCTTCGCGAATGGGTGGAGGCGGCCCAGGAAGAGCCCTGGGTGATCGAGAAATACGAGAACGCGGCGGAGTGACGGGAGTCAGTAAGCCGTGCCGTCCTTGCGGGTGAAGCGGCTCGACGCCCCGTCCAGATGCAGGTCGATGTCGGGATAGTGGCAGTCGCTCACCGCGAACCGGCCGACGGCGATGAAGACGCAGGGGGCGTCGGTTCGATTGACCAGCCGGTGGCCGTCGGCGACGCCTTTCGGGAAGGACGCGCAATCGCCGGCGCGCATCGCCGTCTCGCTGCCATCCTCCTCCAGGACCGCCTCCCCTTCCAGCATGACGACGAACTCATCCTCCCCCTCATGCCAGTGGCGCTGGCTGGAGACTCCGCCGGGCTCGAGCGTGACGTGGCTGACCCCGAAATCGGTAAGGCCCGAGGCGGGGCCGAGGCGGCGGTAGAGGCGCTTCGCCATTTCCTCGCGCCAGGGCGAGGGATAGCCGGTGGCGTTGGTCTGAGGCAGGGATTCCAGGTCGAGCTTGGGCATATTAGAGGCCTTTCCTTCGATACGCCGCTTCGGCTTCGCTCAGCGGCTACTCAGGATGATCGGTATTGCTATAGGGGCGCGGCATGAACACTTCCATCGATCCCGTCGAACTGGCGTCCGAGCTGATCGCCTGCCCGAGCGTCACGCCGGCGAGCGGGGCCGTGTTCGACGTCCTCGAACAGGCCCTGATCCCGCTCGGCTTCGAGGTCCACCGCTTCGTCAGCGGCGGCGAGGTCGAGAACATGGTCGCGACCCGCGGCGGGGGCGGAAGCCCCCATTTCGGCTTTGCCGGGCATCTCGACGTCGTCCCGCCGGGCGGAGGCTGGGCCGGCGACCCGTTCCGGCCGGAGCTTCGCGGCGGCCTGCTCTACGGTCGCGGCGCGGTCGACATGAAGGGCGGAATCGCCGCCTTCGTCGCCGCAGCGGCGGGGGTGCCCGAGCATCGCGGCACCCTCAGCCTGCTCATCACGGGCGACGAGGAGGGCCCGGCCGTCCACGGCACGAGAGCGATCATGGCCTGGATGGCGCAGCGGTCGATCCGGCCCGACATGATCCTGATCGGCGAACCGACCTCCGAGGCCCGGCTCGGCGACACCGTCAAGATCGGCCGCCGCGGCTCGGTCAACCTGTGGATCGACGTGCCGGGGGTCCAGGGCCATGTCGCTTATCCCCATCTCGCCGACAATCCGGTGCCCAGGCTGGCCAGGGTGATCGCGGCGCTGGAGGCGCTCTGCCTCGACGACGGAAGCGAGGCTTTCCAGCCGTCCAACCTCGAAGTCACCTCGGTCGAGACGAGCAGCAAGGCGACCAATCTCATCCCGGGCAACGCCCGGATCCAGCTCAACATCCGGTTCAATGACCTTCACCGAGGCGAGGATCTGGTCGCCCTGGTGACACGGACGGCGCAAGCGGAGGCGCCGGGCGCGAGCGTCGAGGCGATGATCTCGGGCGAAGCATTCCTGACCCCGGCGGGGCCGCTCTACGCGCTCGTCACCCAGGCCATCAGGGAGGAGACGGGGGTCGAGCCGGTCCTGTCGACCGGCGGCGGGACTTCGGACGGGCGCTTCCTGATCGAGATCTGCCCGGTGGTCGACTTCGGCCTTCCCAACGCTACCATGCACAAATTGGACGAAGCGGCCGCCGTGGACGACATCCGCGCCCTCGCCCGGATCTACGCGCGCATCGTCAGGGCCGCGCTGGGATAGACGTCGTGGGCCAGGCTGCGGGCGCAGTCCTGAGCCTCGGCCCAGGCCAGGAAGGCGTCCTCCGGCATCGGGGCGACTCCGGGAAAGCCCTGAAGGCTGTCGCAGCCCAGAGCGCGAAGCACTTCGACCTGGTCCTGCCGCTCGGCGCCGGCCGCGACCGCTTCGCAGCCGAGGCCGTGGACGAGATGGATGAGCGAGGCGGCGACGCTTCGCGCCCGTTCCGACCGGTCGATGTCGGCGACGATGCCGCGGTCCAGCCGGACCCGGTTCATCGGCAGGCTGGCGAAGCCGGAAAGGCGCGCCCGGCCCGATCCGAAGTCGCTGACGCAGACCTCGACGCCGTCGCAGCGAAGCCGCTCGAGCTCCGCCATCACCCATTTGTCGCAGCCGGAAGCGGCGGCCTCGTTGAGCTCGACCTCGACTCCCCAAGGCGCCGGTCCGGCGCGGGTCAAGGCGGAGCGGAGCCGCTCGATGAAGTCGAGCCGCTCGAACTGGCGGGCGGCGACCGGAAAGCAGAGCCGGTGGTCGAGGCCGGCGGCGCGCCAGCGTTCGAGCGCGGAGGAGACCGCGTCCAGGGTCCACTCGCCGAGACAGACCGCGAGGCCGGTTTCCTGGAGCATCGACTCCTCGCCGGAAAGGAGCCGGGTGCCGCCGGCGCCGTTCCACCGGATCTGGGCCTCGGCGGCGGTGATCGCCCCGGTCCGGAGGCACAAGCGGGGCTCGAAAACCAGTTCGAGCTCGCGCCGTTCGACGGCATGACGGAGCGAGGCTTCGACGGCGCTTCGCTCCTCGGAGGCCCGGGCGAGGCTCGGCTCGTAGGTGCACAGGCGCGATCGGCCGGAGGCCTTGGCGTGGTACATGGCGATATCCGCCGACTTCATCAAAGCGGTGAGATCGGAGCCGTGCTCCGGGGCCAAAGCGATTCCGATCGAGCCGCCGATGAGCACGGAGCCGACCGAGCATTTGAACGGATCGGCGAGCGCGGCGAGCGCCCGAGCCGCGATCCGTTCCGCTTCGTCGCGGGTCGAGACTTCGGGAAGGAGCATCGTGAACTCGTCGCCGGCGAGCCGGGCGAGCAGCGGCGGCGCAAGGGTCCCGTCCGCGACCTCCGCCTTGAGCACGACCCGGAGGCGGTTGGCGACCATCACCAGCATCTGGTCGCCCTGGGCGTGGCCGAGGCGGTCGTTGACTTCCTTGAAGCCGTCGAGGTCGACGAACAGCAAGGCCACGCCGCTGTCGCGGGACGCCATGATGCGCTCGGCCTCGCGGCGGAAATGGACCCGGTTGGGAAGCGCCGTGACCGGATCGTACATCGCCATGGCCTGCGCATCGTCGAGATTGGAGCGGACCTGGTCGAACAGGCCTTCGACGGCGGCGGCGAGAGCGGGCATCTCGCGCTTCACGGCGGCCGGTGCGGGCGAGGACAGATCGCCGCGGCTGACGGCCATGAGCCGGTCGATGAGGGAGGCGACGGCCCGGGCGTGGGCGCCGTTCGGGCGCTCGGCCGCCATATAGACGATGGTCAGTGCGAAGAGGCCGAAGACGACCGACGCCGCCACCTGCTGGTTGAGGCTGCCGAGCAGGAGGAAGCCCAAAAGCGTGAGGGCGAAGGCCGACAGCCCCGCCATCACCGAGAGCACGCGATTGCTGATCTTTCCAGCCGTCGAAGCCATGATCGGCGGTGTTTCCTGTCCGGCTCTGCCGCCCGCCCCCCACAGGCGCGCGTTGCTGATGCAGATTATGCCGGAAGCGTTACCATTCGGTATCCATCACTCCCGCGGCCGCCGAAGGACGATATAGAGGGCGCCGGCGCCGCCATGGCGCGGATGGGCGTTGCGGACGGCCGCGATCCGCCCGGAATGCCGCGACGCATGAAGCCAGTCGCCGACGGCGGCGCGGATGGCGCCGCGTTTCGCCGGCCCTCCCGGGCCGGGCGGCTTGCCGGTGACGAGGAGGAGCAATCGAGCCCCGGAGTCGATCGCCTGCTCCAGCCGGCGGTCGAGCAGATCGTAGGCGGTGGCGAGGTTATGGCCGTGAAGGTCGAGCATCGCGTCGGGCGCCACCGAGCCGCGGCCGAGCCGGCGATCCCAGCTCCCGTCGAGGGTTTCGCCCGGCGCTTTGCGAGCTGGCGGCTTGGGTTTTTGTATGGCTCCCCGGCGAAGGCCGGGGGCCGTAGGAGGCGCCTCCTGCGCCCCGGCTTCCATCGGGGCGCTTGGGAGCTCGGGCATGGCAACGCCTTTGAGCGGCCGAACCGATTCGACCACCTTCGCCCACAATAAAGCCTCGTCAGGGTTGAGACGGCGCATCGAGCCGGGCCAGAATGCCCTTGGGCACGAGCACGAAAGCGCGGCCCCGGCCCTGCATCCCACCCGCGACCCGGGCCGCTTCCGGGCCGGCGCCCCAGAAGGTATCGAATCTGTTCGAGCCCCTGATCGCCCCGCCCGTGTCCTGAGCCACCCAGAGGCCGCTGGCCTCGGCGCGGTCGAGCTGGAGAAGGACGGGCGCGCCCATCGGCACATATTTGGGATCGGTGGCGACGGTGGCGCGGGCGGTGACGGGAAGGCCCAGCGCACCGAGCGGGCCGGGGCCGGTCAGCTCCTGGAAGAAGACATAGCTCTTATTCTCGCGCATGATCGCCCTGCCCTCCTCCGGGTGGGCGCGGAGCCAGGCGACGATGCCTTGCATGGTCGTCTGTCCGGGCGCGAGCAGCCCGCGATCCTTCATCAGCTTGCCGATCCCGACATAGTCGCGGCCGTTCTGCCCGGCATAGCCGATCCGCATCACGCCGCCGTCGGGGAGGCGCAGCCGGCCCGAGCCCTGTATTTCGAGGAAGAACAGGTCGATCGCGTCGGCCGCCCAGGCGAGCTCGAGGCCCTGGCCGTCGAGTGCGCCCGATTCGATCTCCGACCGCTCGAAATAAGGCTGGACGATTCCATCGACGAGCCGGCCGCGACGAGGCGTTCCGGCGGCCAAAGCGGTGGCGGCATCGACTTCGACGAGGTCCGCAGGCTTGCGGTAGATCGGGACTTCGTAGCCGGGCCGGCGGATTCGCGAGCCGGCGATCTCGGGCTCGAAATAGCCGGTGACGAAGGCGACGCCGTCGCCGACCCGGACGAGCTCGAAATGCTCGGCGAAGAATGCCGATGCGGTAGGGGCGGCCGCGGCGGCGGCGCAGGCCTCGCGCCAGTCCTCGGGCCGGGTAAGGCCGCTGGAGTCGGTCCGCTTGACGAGGGCCGGGCAGCTTATCCGAAAGGCTTCGAGGGCGCGTGCGGCCTCGGCCTCGCTCAGGGCCGGGAGGGTCGGGCCGGCCGTCACTCCGAGCGCCACGGCGGTCGGCGGCTTCGCCTCCGCGACGGGCGCGGGCTCGGCGACCGGGGTCGGCAGCGGCGCGGGAGGCCCTTGCTTCGGTACGCAGCTGGCGAGAGCGACCATCGCCAGCATCAGCGGCGAAAGTTTCGGAAGTTTCGGAAGTTTCGGCTTCCTATGAACGAAGAAACTTCCCCGTCCGGAGGAGGATTCCATCCGCCCCTTCCGCCGTGATTCGCCCCTGCTCATCCCGGCAGGATACCCCTCGGGAGGGGGTGTAGGAAAATTGTTTCTGGGTTTGAGCGGACGTGAATTCCTCCCCGCGATTTCGCGGGGAGGGGGACCGCGCAAAGCGCGGTGGTGGGGGTTCTTAGGACTCGGCAAGGCCCCTCCACCATGCTTCGCATGGTCCCCCTCCCCTGCAAATGCAGGGGAGGAATTAACCTAGTCCGCTTCGTCGGTCTCGACGAGAAGCCAATTGGGGTCGCCGCTCGAAAGGCTTCGGCGGAAGGTCCAGACATCATGGGTCGGAATGGCGTCGCTCAGGGTGCCGGCGATCACCTTGCCGTCGCGGTCGCGGGTGACGGCGGCGATGTCGGCGTCGAAGCGGACGTCGATCTCAGCCGTTCGGCCCGAGAGCCGGGCGTCGGAGATGACCGCCCGCTCGATCTGGACGAGACGGTTGTCGAGCTGCTCGCCGGCTTCTTCCCGAGTAGCGATCGCGGCTTCGAAATGAGTCAGGACGTCGCCGCCGACGAGGTGCCTCAGCTCCTCGCGGTCGCCGCGCCAGAAAGCTTCGAGGATCATGCGGTAGGCGGCCTGGGCGCCCTCGAGGAAACGGCCGACATCGAAGGCCGGGTCGGTGTTGACGATGGCCCGGATGCCCGGAGTCGCCGGCTCTTCGTAGACGAAGCCGCTCGTTTCGGGCCGATCGACGGCGATGTCGGCGGCCGGCGCCGCGGCTTCGGTCGCGGCCGCGGTCTCGGCCGGGCGAAGGATCGGCTGCTGCTCGTGGCCGGTACGGCGGCCGAGCACCGAGTAGAGCCTAAGCCCGACGAACAAGGCCACCATCGCCAGGAGGACAATCTCGGTCACTACATTCTCCGAACTCAACGGCCCTCTACATAGGCCGTTGGCGTCAAGTATTCAAATGGCCGAGGGTTCCCTGTTTAATCCTCGTCATCCCGGCGAAGGCCGGGACCTCGGGGAGACCCGCCGAGACTCTCGTTCCGAGGCCCGGCTTTCGCCGGATGACGGGAGAGCCCCCGACCGGTTGCGCGGTCCGGCCGCGCCTGCTAACCGCCCGGGCGCACCGGGTCCCGCTCCGTCGCGGCCCGCTTCCACCCAATTTTTGCAAGGCGAATCAAATGGCCGAAGAGCAGGGCAATATTGCCGAGACGCAGCCCAACGGCAACGACACCGCGCCGGCGGTCGGGGTCATCTCCCAATATGTGAAGGACCTCTCGTTCGAGAACCCGAACTCCCCCGCCGTCTATCAGTGGCAGACCCAGCCCAAGATCGAGGTCGACTTCAACATCGGCTCGAGCAAGCTGAACGACGAGATTTACGAAGTCGTCCTGAGGATCGAGGTCCGGGCCACCGCCGACGGCCAGACCGCCTTCGCCGTCGACCTCATGTATGCCGGGCTCATCGGCATCCGCAACGTCGCCGACGAGAGCGACATCCAGGCCTTCCTGCTCGCCGAAGCGCCGCGGATCCTCTTCCCCTTCGCCCGCCACATCGTCGCTCAGACGGTGCAGGAAGGCGGCTTCCCGCCGCTGATGCTCGATCCCATCGACTTCCATGCCCTCTATATCGCCCGGGCCCAGCAGGACCTGGCGGAAGGCGCGGCCGCCGGCGAGATCGGCCAGGCCTGACCTTGTCGGGTCGGGGGGCGGCGGCATGAACCTTTGGAAGTCGACCGGAACGATCGGCGGCCTCACCATGGTGAGCCGGGTGCTCGGCTTCGCCCGCGAGATGCTGATGTCGAGGGTGATGGGCGCGAGCCCCGCCGCCGACGCCTTCTTCGTCGCCTTCCGCCTGCCCAACACCTTTCGCCGGTTGTTCGGCGAAGGCGCCTTCTCGGCCGGCTTCGTTCCGTTGTTCAGCCAGCGCCTTCACGGCGGCGAGGACGGAGCGGCGGAGGCTCGGCGCTTTTCCGAGGAGGTGCTCGCCGTCTTCCTCCCGACGCTGATCCTGTTCACCCTGGTGTTCGAGATCATCATGCCGTTCTTCGTCGCGGGCATATCGGGCTATCAAGGCGAGAAGCAGCAGCTCGCGACCTTCCTCACCCGGATCACCTTCCCCTATCTGATCCTGATCAGCCTCGTTTCGCTCTTCTCGGGGATCCTCAACAGCCTCGCCCGCTTCACCGCCGCGGCCTTCGCTCCGGCCCTTCTGAACCTCGCCATGCTGATCGCCCTGATCCTCGTCCGCGACGGCGGAGCGGTGACCGCGACCGCTCTGGCCATCGGAGTGACGATGGGAGGCGTGCTTCAGCTCGGGCTCCTGCTCGTCGCCTGCCACCGCGCCGGGATTTCGCTCAGGCTGAGGAAGCCGCGAATGACCCCGGGCGTCCGCCAGTTCGTCCGGGTCGTCGTACCCGCAACGCTCGGCGCCGGGGTCTACCAGATCAGCGCCTTCATCGACACCTTCTTCCTCGCGCGCATCGGCACCGGCTCGATGAGCTATTTCAACTATGCCGACCGGCTCAACCAGCTGCCGCTGGGCGTGATCGGAGCGGCGCTCGGCACCGCGATCCTGCCCCAGGTAAGCCGGCATGTCGGCGCCAACGAACCGGCGGCGGCGGCCCGGGTCCAGGGCGAGGCGGCGGACCTGGCCATGCTGCTCTGCCTGCCGGCGGCGCTGGCGCTCTGCGTCGCCGCCGGGCCGCTGATCGGAGCGCTTTTCCAGGGCGGCGAATTCTCGCACGAGGACGCGCGGATTACGGCCCTGGTGCTCAGCATCATCGTTCTCGGACTTCCCGCCTACGTGCTGGTCAAGGTGCTCACGCCCGGCTTCTACGCGCGCCAGGACACGGCGACTCCGGTGAAGACCGCGGGCGTCGTGCTGCTCGCCAACGTCGCGCTCAACTTTCTCCTCATCCCGCCGTTCGGAATCGCCGGGCTCGCCGCCGCGATCGCGATCGCGAGCTGGCTCAACTGCATCATCCTCTACGTCATCCTCCATCGGCGGGGTCATTTCCGGATCGAGGCCTGGCTAGCGAGCCGGATCGTCCGGCAGCTGATCGCCGGAGCGCTCATGGTCGCCGCGCTCGTCGCCGTCCGGATGCTTCTGGGCGGCTGGTTCACGGGCGGGGTCGGGCGCCGGATGGTGGGCGTCGGCGCCATCGTCGGGGTCGGGCTCGCCGTCTATTTCCCGGCGGCGTGGCTTCTCGGCGGAATGGACAAGGAAGCGTTGAAGGCGCTGGCCAGGCGGAAAAAGGTGGCCGGTTGAGATAAGTAGGGAGCGCGCGTCCTGCGCCTCACTTGCCGGTTTTGAGGATCTTGGCGAGGCTTTCGGAAAGCCCGGCCACCGCGTCGGCGTCCGACACCGTGGCAACGCTGAAGATCTGGATGATGCCCTGGGTCGTCGCCGCCTGCTGCAGGATGTTCTGCGAATTCTGGGTGGTGACCGCGTTCTGGAAGCTCAGGCCGGTCGCCTGGGCCAGCGACTGGTAGATCGTCCCCATCGCCATGGCCGGCGCATCGCCCAGCACCTTGACGTTCGTCTGGGTTACCCCGTCCGTGACCTGCGTACCGACCTGTTCATTCTGTTGCTCGGGCATGAATCCTGCTTTCCGGGATAAGGCTCCGGGAGGAGCGGAGGGTGAGCTTCAAGTGAAAACGGTCCTGGTGGCGCCGGCCTGGACGATCACTGAGCCCGCGAAGGACGAAAGTTCCCCCATCGTCGACTGGATCAGGGTCAGGGTTGCTGCGCCGGCGGGATCCCCCTCGAGAGACTGGCTGAGCGCGGATGCCGCGGCCGGGACCATGATCATCTCCATGCTCTGCAGGAAGCTGCGCATGTCCTGGATCATCATGACCGCCGCCTGCTCGGCGAGCGCGTTGGCGCCGAGATCCATGCCGGTCGGGAGGACTGCCCCGGAGAGACCGCGGGTCGGATCGAGCACCTGCGCGCTCGTGAACCGGACGGCCTCCTCCATCATCGCCAGTCCAGGCGTCACCGAGGCTTCGGGCGCGACCCGGTCGGCGCCGGCCTTCCCCTCCTCGGGCCGATCTCGCCGACCGGGGCGCGACGCGCCCGCCGCGGTTTTGGCGTTCGGCGATGCGGCTTTCACCCGCCGTTACCCTGGATGATGCTGATCGCCTTGGCGACGATGGCGGGATTGAGCAGATTGAGAGCATGCTGGTTGCTCACCGCATTCTGCGCGGCAATGCCGTTCGCGCTCGCCATGACCTGGTACAATGTCGCCATCGCCTGGGCTGGCGCTTCGGCCAGCACCTTGACGCTGGTCTGCGAGACCGCATCGGTGACCTGGGGATTTACGAAATCCGGCATGTCGGTCGTCCTATTGCATCGTCACACGCAAGACTTCCCAAGCATTTTCAGAATGGAACAGGCAGTCTCTGCGTGGCAGCATAGGACGAAGGCAGCTTGAGTAAACCGGACGCTTGGTGTTATGATACGGTTGCCAACCCATTTTGGCACAGTTCTGCTGCCGGATTGCCTGATCCCTTTTCGATTGCATGGCTACCGGGCCGCCCGAAGAACGTTACTTTCACCAAACGATCGATCATCGAGCTTTGCGGGCCAGGGGCGCGGGGCGGATCCCGGCACCGCCACCCGCCTTTCCGCTTCACCGCCCGTTCACCCGGCCTTTTGTAGAAAGGCGCGGTTTCCTATATAGTTACAGCTACGGCTCCGTTCCAAAGAGGATGAGTCCCCATGTCCCTTGCCAAAAAATTACTGACTCTCGCCGCTCCGGCGGCCCTGCTCGCGCTGGGCGGCTGCGCGACCGGTCTTCCCACCAAGGTCTCCCGATTCCAGGCGATGCCGGCGCCCGCCGGGCAGAGCTTCGTCATCCAGGCGGAAAATCAGTCGGATCGCGGCGGCCTCGAATTCTCCCGCTATGCCGACCTCGTTCGCCGGCACCTCATCGAAGAGGGCTATAGCGAGGCGAGCTCGCCGCAATCGGCCTCGCTGATCGTCTCGCTCGATTATGGCGTCGACAATGGCCGCCAGGAAGTCGTCACCACTCCGGGGCTCGGCTACAGCCGGTTCGGCTACGGCCGCTTCGGCTACGGAGGCTTCGGCTATCGGCCTTACTGGTCGCGCTTTGGAGGCTATGGCCGGCTTCGCTCGCCCTTTTATTACGGCTGGGACGATCCCTTCCTGGGCGGCTTCGGCGACGAGGTCGACGTCTACACGGTCTACTCAAGCTTCCTCGACCTGGATATCCGCCGCCCCGACGGCCAGTCCGTGTTCGAGGGCACGGCCCGCGCCCATTCGCGCACGGACGAGCTCGGCGCGCTTGTGCCGAACCTGATCGAGGCGATGTTCACGGGCTTCCCGGGAAACAGCGGCGAGACGGTGAAGATCACGGTGGCGCCCGAGCGCAAGCGCTAGGCGTCTCCTCCGGATCGGGAAAGATGAGGGAGGGCCGGCGACGGTCCTCCCTCTTGCTTTGTGAACGGCATTCAACGGGCGTTCATCACCGAACCCGAATTTCACGCCCCGGCAGGGGAATGGAAAAGCCTCCGGGAGGGTGAATGCTGAGAATCATTGGAGCGGCCGCAATGGCTGCGATCGTCGTCGCGACCGCGGCGCCCGCGCAGACGGCCGCCGACCGTGCCCAGGTCGACGATATCGTGGTCACAGGCCGGAAGAGCGGCGTACCGATGTGGACGGTGCGCGGCGAACAGACGACCCTCATCCTCGTCGGCACGATCGAGGGCGTCTCGAAGACGACCTATTGGGATCCCGCGGCGCTGACCGAGGCGTTGCGCAAGGCCGATCGCGTCGTCTTTCCGCAATCGCATGTCTTCACCGCCAACCTTTTCTCGGCCATCGGCTGGGTCGCGAAGTGGAACGCGATGGCCAGCCTGCCCAAGGGTCAAAGCCTCTCCGCTATCGCCGGTCCGGACTCGATGCGGCGATTGGCGGCGCTGAGGGCGAAAGGCGCGGTTCGCGACGATTACGATCGCCGCCATCCGCTCCATCTCGGCCGCGATCTGAGGGACCGCGCGACCGGCGACATCAAGTTCGGGCGGGGCGCCGACGATTATGTGCGGCGCGCCATCAAGGAATATAAGCTGACCCTCGTGCCGATCGAGAAATCGAAGGCCAAGCCACTGGTGAAGGACCTCTTCGCCTCGACTCCGCAGGAGCACCTGCCGTGCCTCGAGGCATCGATCGCGATGGCTGAAGCGGGTCCGGCGGCGGTGCAGGCGCGTTCCGACGCCTGGGCCGCCCGGCGCGTTCCCGAAGTGCTCGCCTCCCCGGCCGACAGGTTCGAGGCGGTGTGCTGGCCGACCGCGCAAATCGTCGAGCCCAGCTCCGAGCTGATCGGCGAGATGAAGCAGATGCTGGCCGAACCGCAGGTGACGATGGCGGTCCTCACCCTGCGCTCGCTGGCCGAGCGCGGCGGGATTCTGGACGGCCTCGAAGCGGCCGGCTTCGATATCCAGGGACCGGCCTGGAAGTAATGTTGCCCTATTCCTCCCCGAGATTTCTTGGGGAGGGGACCGCGCGAAGCGCGGTGGAGGGGTTCTTAGGACTCAGCAAGGCCCCTCCACCATGCTTCGCATGGTCCCCTCCCCTGCAAATGCAGGGGAGGAATTTTTCGGTCAGCCCTCGAGTTGTCTCGTCAGCAGGCGGATGTCGGCGTCGAGCTCCGAATCCTGGGCGCGCAGCTTCTCGATCTGACGGACGGCGTGGATCACCGTCGTATGGTCGCGCCCGCCGAAGCGGCGGCCGATTTCGGGCAGCGAGCGCGGGGTCAGCTGCTTGGACAGGTACATGGCGACCTGGCGCGGACGGGCGACCTCGCGGGCGCGGCGGGCGCTCGTCATCTCGGCCTTGCGGATCCGGTAATGCTCCGAGACCCGGGTCTGGATCTCGTCGATCGAGATCCGGCGCTGATTGGCGCGAAGGGTGTTGGCGAGCACCTCGCCGACGAAGTCGAGGTCGATCACCCGGTTCTGCATCGTCGCGTAAGCGGCGATCCGGTTGAGCGCGCCTTCGAGCTCGCGAACGTTGGAGCTGATCCTTTTGGCGAGGAACATGACCACGTCCTCGGGGACCTTCACCTCGGGGAGCGCCTCGAGCTTCTTCTGGATGATGCCCAGCCGAAGCTCGAGATCGGCCTGATTGATGTCGGCGACGAGGCCCCAGGACAGGCGCGAGAGAATCCGGGGCTCGATGCCGTCGAGATCCTGCGGCGCCCGGTCGGAGCTGATGACGAGGCGGCGGCCGGCCGAGATGATCTCATTCATCGTGTGGAAGAATTCTTCCTGAGTCGATTCCTTGCCGGCGATGAACTGGACGTCGTCGATCATCAGCAGGTCGGCGGCGCGCAGATGCTGCTTGAACTTGATCGTGTCGTTGGCGCGAAGGGCGGCGACGAACTCGACCATGAACTTCTCGGCCGACATGTAGATGATCTTCGCCCGCGGCCGAAGGCGGTGGAATTCGTGACCGATGGCGTGGAGGAGATGGGTCTTGCCCCGTCCGGTGCCGCCGTGGAGGAAGAGCGGGTTGAAGGCGACGTTGTCGGCGGTGGCGAGGGTGGACGCGGCGCTGAAGGCGACCTCATTGGCCTTGCCGACGACGAAATTCTCGAACCGGTAGCGGGGCTCCAGGGCGACGGCGTAGAGCCCGTCGCCCGGCGCCGGCTCTTCCGATGCCGGAGGCGCCGGGATCTCGACCACGGCGGCCGTCCTCGGCGCGGCGGCGCCGACCCCGACCGAAATGTGGCGAACGGCCGGGCAGGCGGCGCGCCAGGCCAGGGTCAGCCGCTCGGAGAAATGGGTCTGGACCCAATCGGCCATGAACTGTGACGGAAGCTCGAGACGCAGCGCGCCCGTGTCCGAGTCGAAATTGCCGAGCGCGATCGGCCGAAGCCAGCCGTCGAAGGTGCGGGCGCCGCAATCGCGCCTCAAGCCGGCGCGAATCACCTCCCAGGCCAACTGGAGCGCGCCCCGCTCCGTCGCGTCGACCCCATTGCCTCCCGCCGGCTTCAAAGACACCAAAACGCACCCCTCTTCAAACCGGGCCTCTTTTGAGCGGGCCCTGACTGGCGCAAACTTCTCCCGGCGCACGGCGACCCCCCGGCGGCCGCCGATTCGAAAGAACGTTCTTGCTGTGGCGTCCGGAGGGAGATTCGCCCCGCCGGAGCAGCCTTTTTGGAAGTCTCGGCCCGGGCTTGCAAGGCCGAAATTAGAGTCCCGGAAAAGAAACATGCTTGACACGGGAATATCACGGCTTGCCGTCGAAAATGGCTGAAAACTGCCATTTTTTGGGACAGAGCCGGCGCGAATCGCGGGAAGTCCTAGGGTTTCGCGTTGTGTTCCCCAAAGCCTCTCGCGGGCACGAAAAAGCCCGCCGAAACGGGTCCGGCGGGCGACTTCGAAGCTTTAGAAGAGCTTAAGCGAGGGCGGCGATACGGCGCGTCAGACGCGAGAATTTGCGGGCCGCCGTGTTCTTGTGAAAGATGCCCTTGGCGACTCCGCGAGCCAGCTCCGGCTGGACCCGTGAGATGGCGGCGAGCGCCTGGTCCTTGTCGCCGGCCTCGATCGCGGCTTCGACCTGCTTGACGAAGGTGCGGATTCGGCTGACGCGGGTCCGGTTGATCTCGGTCCGGCGCTCGTTGCGGCGGATTCGCTTCTTTGCCTGCGGCGTGTTCGCCATCGTCTAGTGCCTCTTGTCTTTAAAATGAAAAGGGCGCGGCCAAACACCGCACCCGCTCGGCTGCGCCTCTACGCCAAGCCGGCCCGAAAGGTCAACCTCAAGAGCGTTGGCAGCGGGGGCAGAAAAAGGTGGAACGGCCGGAATCGACGCGGCGGCGAATGACGCTCCCGCAATGGCACGCCTCGCCTTCCCGGCCGTAGACCCGCCATTGCTTCGAGAAATAGCCGAGCTCGCCCGAAGGCCGGGCATAATCGCGAAGCGACGAGCCTCCGGCCTCGATGGCCGCCGCCAGCACGGAGCGTATCGCCTCCACCAGGCGCTCCAGCCGAGGCCTGGAGATCCGCCCGCCCGCCCGCGTCGGCGCGATCCCGGCCATGTGGAGCGCTTCGCAGACATAGATGTTGCCGAGCCCGGCGACGACACGCTGGTCGAGCAGCATGGCCTTGATCGGCGCCGAGCGCCCTTCGAGTGCTTCGAGCAGGTAGGCGGCTTGGAACTCGTCGCCGAACGGTTCCGGACCCATCGCCGCGAAGGCGGGAAGTCGGTTCAATTCGGTGGTCGGGACCAGATCCAGAGAGCCGAAGCGGCGGGGGTCGTTAAGGACGGCGCGCCTTCCCTCGTCCGTTTCGAGCAGGAAATGGTCATGGGGGCCCAGCTCGACCGGATCGATCCTCCAGCGGCCGGACATGCCGAGATGGAAGACCAGGGTGTCGCCCCGATCCGTCTCGATGAGCCCGTATTTGGCGCGCCGGGAAAGGCCGGCGACGGTCGCCCCGGTCAGCCGCTGGCGAAGATCGGGCGGAAAGGCTCGGCGCAGGTCCGCCCGGCGCGCCTCCACCGAGACGAGCTTTCGCCCCAGCAACACTGGAACCAGGCCCTGCACCGTAGTTTCGACCTCGGGCAGCTCAGGCATTGGCGACATCCTATACCCGTCGCCCCAGCGAAGGCTGGGGCCCCGGCGAGTGAAGAGCGCAGTCGCATTTCACCCGCTGGGATCCCAGCCTTCGCTGGGATGACGGGAAGAGTGCACATGCGCCCAAACCCCTGCTAGAGGCGAGCGCGATGGACAAGGTTTCTTTCGGCTTCGAGGAGGTCCCGCCCGAGGAGAAGACCCGGCGCGTGGGCGCCGTCTTCACGAGCGTCGCCCGGCGCTACGACCTGATGAACGATCTGATGTCGGGCGGCCTTCACCGCCGGTGGAAGGATCTGTTCGTCCGACGGGTGAGGCCGCGCAAGGGGGAGTCGATCCTCGACATGGCCGGAGGAACCGGCGACGTCGCCTTCCGGCTGGCCGCGCACGGGGCCAGGGTAATGGTCGCCGACATCAACCCCGACATGCTTGAAGTCGGGCGCGATCGCTCCCGGAAACGGAACGTCGAAGGCCTCGCCTGGCAGGTCGAGAATGCCGAGACGCTGAGCTTCGGCGACGGGGCGTTCGACGCCTATACGATCGCCTTCGGCATTCGCAACGTGACCGATATCGAGTCCGCGCTGAGGCAGGCGCACCGGGTGCTGAAGACGGGAGGGCGCTTCTACTGCCTCGAATTCTCGACCACGCGCTGGCCGGGCTTCGCGTCCCTCTACGACGCTTATTCGATGCACGCGGTGCCCCGGATCGGCAAGGCGGTGGCCGGCGACGAGGAAAGCTACCGCTATCTGGTCGAATCGATCCGTCGCTTCCCGCCGATGGAGAAATTCTCCGCGATGATCGGCAAGGCCGGCTTCGCCCGAGTCAAGGCGGAGCCGATCCTCGGCGGGCTGGTCGCGATCCACAGCGGCTGGAAGGTGTGATGGCTCCCCTTCGTCATCCCGGCGAAAGCCGGGACCTCAGGACGAGAAGTCACGGCGGGCCTCCCCGGGGTCCCGGCTTTCGCCGGGATGACGGAATGGCATGACGAGACCCATCGTCCATATCTGGCGGCTCCTGAAATGGGGCCGGGTGCTGGCCCGGCACGGGGCCCTGCGCGGCATCGAGCGCGATTCGAACACGCCCCAACAGGTGCGGCGCCTCGCCCGAATCGCCCGCTTCGGCGCCCGGGTGCCGCGGGTCCCGGCCTATGGCGAAGCCTTCGTCGAGCTCGGGCCGGCGGCGATCAAGTTCGGCCAGGCCCTGGCGACCCGGCCCGATCTCGTCGGCGTCGAGGCGGCGCGGGACCTGCAGCTGCTCCAGGACAGCTTGCCGCCGGCGCCGTTCGAGCAGGTGCGCCAGGCGATCGAGCAGGGGCTTGAAAAGCCGCTGGAGGAAATCTTCTCCGACATCGACCCCGAACCGGTCGGCGCCGCGTCGATCGCGCAGGTCCACCGGGCCCATACGACCGACGGCAAGCTGGTCGCCGTCAAGGTCCTCCGGCCCAACATCGAGGAGGATTTCGCCCGGGCTCTCGACACTTATGCCTGGGCGGCGGCCCGGATGGAGCAGATGGGCGGCGAAGTGGCGCGGCTTCGGCCGAGGGCCGTCGTCGCCTATTTCAAGCAATGGACGGCGCGCGAGCTCGATCTTCGCCGCGAGGCCGCCTCCGCCTCGGAGCTTCGCGAGAACCTCGTCGCGGAGAGCGGCTTCTATGTCCCGGCGATCGACTGGACCCGGACTTCGCGCCGGGTCCTGACCCTGGAATGGATCGACGGGATCAAGCTCACCGACCGCGACGCCCTGGTCGAGGCGGGGCACGACCTCAAGGCGCTGGCCGCGATCCTGGTCCGCGCCTTCCTTCGCCAGTCCGTGATCGACGGCTTCTTCCACGCAGACCTGCACCAGGGCAATCTCTTTGCCCTCCCCGACGGCCGGCTGGCGGCGATCGACTTCGGGATCATGGGACGGATCGACCGCCAGTCCCGGGTCTGGCTCGCCGAGATCCTCTACGGCCTGCTCACCGGCAATTACCGGCGCGTCGCCGAAATCCACTTCGAGGCACAATATGTGCCCGGCCACCACGACGTCGACGAGTTCGCCACGGCGCTGAGGGCCGTGGGCGAGCCGATCCGCGGCCTTCCGGTCAAGGACATCTCGATCGGCCAGATGCTCGACGGGCTGTTCACCATCACCCGCGACTTCGAGATGCCGACCCAGCCTCACCTCCTGCTCCTCCAGAAGACGATGGTGATGGAGGAAGGCGTCGCCCATTCGCTCGATCCCGACATCAACATGTGGGAAACGGCCGAGCCGTTCCTGAGAGAATGGGTGCGAGGCGAATTGGGCCCCGAGGCGGCGCTCGCCGACCGGATCGTCCGCGACTTCAGGACTTTCGCGAAAATTCCCGAGCTGATCCGCCGGATCGACCATTATTACCCGCCCCCCGGCGCCGCGCCGCCCGATCCGCCGCTCGCGGAGGTGGTGGTGGTGAAGCCCCGGCACTATTGGCGTTATGCTCTGACGGCGTTAATCTCGGCCGCGGCGGGCGCGGGAGCGATCCTGCTGCTGACATGAGTGATTTCGCGCGGCTGCGCTCGATTCCCGAGGGCTTCGCGCCCGGCCCGCTTGCCGAAGTGGATAAGCGGCTGGCCGAGATCGTCCGCGACGACCGGGTCGCGATCGGGCTCGCCATCGAAAGCGGCAGCCGCGCCTGGGGTTTCCCCTCGCCTGACAGCGATTACGACTGCCGCTTCCTGTTCGTCCGCTCCGCCGAGGATTATCTCTCGCCCTGGCACAAGCGCGACGTCATCGAGACTCCGCTGGTCGATGATATCGATCTCAACGGCTGGGAGCTCGGCAAGGCGCTGAAGCTGCTGCTGAAGGGCAATGCGGTGGTCATCGAATGGCTGATGTCGCCGATCGTCTATGACGGCGATGCGCGGTTCCGCGACGAGCTCATGGCCTTCGCCCGGCGCTGGTCCAGCCGCACCGGAGTGATGCGGCACTATCTCCATCTCGGCGAGCGGCAGCGCCGCACTTATTTCGCCGACGGCAAGGACGTGCAGCTCAAGAAGCTGTTCTATGCGCTTCGGCCGGCCGTCGCGCTCCGCTGGCTCCGCCTCCATTCCGATCACTCGGTGGCACCGATGCACTTCATGACGCTGATGGAGCAATCGGATCCACCCGCGCAAGTGCTTGCGACCGCACGAGACCTGATCCGCCTCAAAGCGCGGACTCGCGAGCTTGGCAGCGGCCTGCTGCCGCGGGAGATTGAGGCGTTCGTCGACGGCGAATTCGCGTCCGCGCGGGCGATCCTGCCCGACCGCGCACCTCGCCCCTCGCCCGTCGCCCGAATCGAAAGCGGCGGCGGAGGCCCTGTTTCGGACGACGCTCGCCCGCCTCCATCGTCCCTCGGTTGACACCGGGCGCCATGAGCATAGCTTAGGATGATGGCTGCCACCGCTTCCAGGGCCGAGAGCCCGAACCTTCCCCAGAAGCTGCTCGACGAGGCCCTCAGGCTGAACGTGGCTATTGCCGGCCGGTCCGAGGACGAGCTGCGCCGCGCTGTCCGCGAAGCGTGGGTCGAGGAGAATCGCGAGGCGATCGAGGGCTGGAACGCCTGGACCGAAAAGAATGGCCTTCCTCTCGAGCGTTACCGCGCATTCTGATGGCCCGTCACGATGTGTACCGCGGAGCGGTTGCGTATCTCCTTGACTGCCAGAGCGACTACCTGCGGGCATTCGATACGCGGTTCGTCGTGCCGCTCCTACCGGAGGGTGAAGTGCCAAAGGTTCATCGGTTGAACCCGGTCTTCAGCATCGAAGGAAAGCGGGTGGTCATGGCGACACAGCTTGGCGCGTCGGTTCCTGCGCGCAATTTGCGCGATCCGGTGACCTCCCTGGCAGACCAGCACGACGTGATTATGAATGCCTTCGATGTCCTATTGACCGGCTACTGACGGATGAACGGCAGGCGCATCCTCCTCATCGTCGGCGGCGGGATCGCCGCTTACAAATCGTGCGAGCTTATCCGGTTGATCCGCAAGGCGGGCGGAAGCGTTCGCTGCGTGCTGACCGCGGGGGGGGCTCAGTTCGTGACCCCGATGACTCTGGCCGCGCTTTCCGAGCAGCCGGTCCATACCAGCCTTTGGGACCTGAAGGACGAGGCGGAGATGGGGCATATCCAGCTCAGCCGCGAGGCGGATCTGATCGTGATCTGTCCGGCGACGGCCGACCTGATGGCGAAGATGGCGGCCGGGATCGCGGACGATCTCGCCACGACCCTGCTCCTCGCCACCGACAAGGCGGTGCTCGCCGCGCCGGCGATGAACGTGCGCATGTGGCGGCATGACGCCACCCGGCGCAACGTCGAGCGCCTTCGCGCCGACGGCGTGACGATCCTGGAGCCGGACGAAGGCGAGATGGCCTGCGGGGAATATGGGCCCGGCCGGCTGCCCGAGCCGGACCGGATCCTGGCGGCGATCGAATCGCATTTCGCGTCGGGCGGGCCGCTGGCGGGCCGGCACGTCATCGTGACGGCCGGGCCGACCCA
Organism: Sphingomonadales bacterium; assembly: GCA_034668565.1. Lineage (GTDB taxonomy): Bacteria > Pseudomonadota > Alphaproteobacteria > Sphingomonadales > Sphingomonadaceae > Allosphingosinicella. Next base: position 56,355 of record JAXDPE010000046.1, read on the forward strand.
GGAGCCGATCGATCCGGTGCGGGTGATCGCCAACCGTTCGTCCGGCAAGCAGGGCTTCGCCATCGCCGGGGCGCTGGCCGGGCTCGGGGCGCGGGTCACGCTGGTCGCGGGCCCGGTGGCCCGTCCCACGCCCGCCGGGGTCGAGCGGGTCGACGTCGAGACGGCCCGCGAGATGGAAGCCGCCGTCGAGGCCGCGCTCCCGGCCGACGCCGCCATCCTGGTCGCGGCGGTGGCCGACTGGCGGGTGGACCCGGCCCCCACCAAGCTGAAAAAGGCGCAAGGCGCCCCGAAGCTCGACTGGCTGGCCAATCCCGACATCCTCGTCGGCCTCGCCGACAGCCCCCGCCGGCCGCGGCTGCTGATCGGCTTCGCCGCGGAGACGGGGAACGTCGTCAGCATCGCGCAGGCCAAGCGGGCCGCCAAGGGCTGCGACTGGATCGTCGCGAACGACGTTTCGGGGGATGTGATGGGCGGCGATCGCAACCGGGTCCATCTGATCACGGCCGACGGCGTCGAAGCCTGGGACGAAGCCCCCAAGGAGGAGGTGGCGCGGCGCCTCGCGGAAAGGATCGCTTATGCCCTCGCCTGAGATTGGGATCGACCTCAGGAGGCTGGGCCATGGCCACGATCTCCCCTTGCCTTCTTACGCGACGCCGGGCGCGGCGGGCCTGGACGTGGTCGCCGCCGAGGATCTGGTCCTGGCGCCGGGCGCCCGCCATGCGGTTGCCACCGGTTTCGCCATCGCCATCCCCGAAGGCTATGAAGTTCAGGTCCGGCCTCGCTCGGGCCTGGCCCTGAAGCATGGCGTGACCTGCCTCAACACGCCCGGAACGATCGACAGCGATTATCGCGGCGAGGTCAAGGTGATCCTCGCCAATCTCGGCGCCGAGCCTTTCGAGATCCGCCGCGGCGAGCGGATCGCCCAGCTCGTGCCGGCGCCGGTCCAGCGGGCGGCCTTTCGCGAGGTGGAGGATCTGGGCTCGACCGAGCGGGGCTCCGGGGGCTTCGGCTCGACCGGACGGTGATCCTGCGCGACGACCAGCTCGACCGCTATGCCCGCCATATCGTCCTCAAGGAGATTGGCGGCGAGGGCCAGCGCAAGCTGATCGACGGGGTCGCGGTCCTGATCGGCGCCGGAGGCATCGGCTCCCCGGCCATTCAGTATCTCGCCGCGGCGGGAGTCGGCGAGCTGAGAGTGATCGACGACGACATCGTCTCGCTCGACAATCTCCAGCGTCAGATCCTGTTCGGAACCGCCGACCGGGGGCGACCCAAGGTGGAGGTCGCCGGGGAGGCCTCGCGGCGGCTGAACCCGGATGTGCGGTTCACGGGGATCCGCGAACGGCTGACCGCGGGCAACGCCGTCGCCTTGCTGGCCGGCGCCTCCGTGATCGTCGATGGAAGCGACAATTTCGCGACCCGGCTGGTGGTCTCCGATAGCTGCACGGAGCTGCGAATCCCTCTCGTCTCCGCGGCGATCGGCATGTTCCAGCTCCAGGTGGGCACCTGGCGCGGCTGGGAGCCCGACAAGCCCTGCTACCGCTGCTTCGTCGGCGACGCTTTCGATTCGGAGGATTGCGACAATTGCGCCGAGCTCGGAGTGCTCGGCGCGATGGCGGGAATCGCCGGCAGCTTCGCGGCGCTCGAGGCGATCCGTCAGATCGTCGGCTTCGGCGAAGAGCCGTCGGGGAAGGTCCACATCTTCGACGGTCTCGCCCCGTCGATGCGGAGCGTTCGGATCGTCAAGGATCCGGGGTGCCGGGCCTGCGGCGCCCAGGGCGCTAGTCGGGAGCGTTGAGCGGCGGCCCCGCCTGGCCTTGAGGCATGCGGAACACGACTTTGGTCAGGCAGCCCACATGGCCGGTTGCGGACGGCGCCTGGCGCGCGCTGCCGACCACCCGCCTGCCCTGCTCTCCGAACGCCGCCGCCGGCTCGGCCGCCATCACCCGCACATTGCCGGTGGCCCCCCAAGGCGCGAGGTCATAAGCGAGTATCGCCCAGCCTTCGATGCCGCGCCGCTGGAACTCGGGTGGGAAATCCGCGGGCGGCACATAAGCCCAGGGAGTTTTCTCCTTCGGGCAGTTCGAGCCTTGCGGTCGAAAGGCCTCCATGTCGGGCGGCTCGGGCGCCCTCATCGGATCGGTGGGGCGGCGCCAATAGCTATAGGTGCAGCCCTGCCGTGCCAGCGGCGTGAACCGCGACGCCCGAACTGCCTCCAGCGACCGGCGGTCCAGCTCCTTATTGCCGGCAGAGCCGAGCAGCCGGGCATTGCGGGGTCGGCCGCCGGAGTCGAGGTCGAAAGCCAGGAAGCTGTAGGAGACCGTTCCCGGCGCCTGCGGGATATCCTCGAAAGCAGGGTAGGCGCGAAGGCGAACATTGACGCCTCCATCGAAGCAGTTGGAGCCGGCAGGCTTCGTCCGGTCGAAGACGGTTCGCCTGAAGACCGGGGCGCCCGTGGGAATTTGCAAGGCGACGAGGCGATAGAGCGTCGCGACGTCGGCCTGGTCGGCCGGGGCGACCTGCAATTCGTAGTCGATGACGCAGCCGGTCCGCTCGGGCCCGGTGCGGAAGCGGGAAGCCGCCAGCGCCGGGACCACGTCGCTGCTGTCGAAATAGAAGCCCGTCCGATCCGATCGCGGCGCGCCCATGATCCCCAGCGGCCGGCCTTCGCCGTCGATACGGAATTCCACTCGGATCGGGGGCGGCGATTTGTTGGCGCCCACTGCGATGACGGGCAGCGGAAGCTCGGTGAACTGGAGCGGCTCCTCGCTGCCGCGGCATCGGGCGGTGCCGGGCCGGAAGCTCACCACCGAGGCCGGCATTTCCCCGTCGAGCGCGACGATCGGAGGCAGTGGCGCCACCTTGGCCGGGGGAGGCGGGGCGGCGGCGAGCGCGGCGAAGGCGAGCAAGATCGTCATCCGCCGACAATCGGAGGAAAACTGCTTCGGCACAAGGCTTTGCGTCAGACCGAAACCACTCCGAGAGCGTCGCGCAGCTGGAGCAAGGCGAGGACGAAGAGCCCGCTGCCGAGCACGAAATCGAAGCTGCGCAGCGGCCGAAGCCGTTCGCCGCGCGGGCGGTGGAAGGTGAGGTCGAACATCGTCGACAGCACGATCCACGCCCCCGCCAGGCCGGCCAGGATCGAGAGGGCGAGGAACGGCCAGAACAGGAATTCGTAGGCGCCGACGAAGGCCCACAGCGCCAGCGCGATCGGCTCGGCCGTGGCTCCGAGCCCGACGAGGGTCCAGCTTCGCCGCATCAGCTTTTCTTCTTGGCGGCCGCCTTCTTCGCAGGCGCCTTCTTGGCGACGGGCTTGCGGCCCCTTCCCTTCTTGGCCGGCGGCCCTTTGGCGGCGCGCTCGTCGATCAGCTGCGCCGCTTCCTCGAGCGTGAGCTGATCGGGCGCAAGCGACTTGGGCAAAGTGGCGTTGGTCGTCCCGTCGGTCACATAGGGGCCGAAGCGGCCTTCCATCAGCTTGAGCTCGAGCTCGGTTCGGGGATGGGCGCCGAGCAGCTTGAGCGGCTCCCGCGCGCCGCGCGCCCGGCCGCCCCCGGCCGCGGCCTCGGCGAGCTTGACGACCGCGGCGTTCATCCCGGTCTCGAAGACTTCGGCGGTGGAGCCGAGCTTCGCATATTTGCCGTCATGAGCCAGATAAGGGCCGTAGCGGCCGATGGATGCCGTGATCGGGTTGCCGCTCTCAGGATGCGTTCCGACCGTCCTGGGCAACGACAGCAGGCGAACGGCGAGGTCGAGATCGAGCTCTCCGGCGTCCTTCGGGATCGAAGCCCGTTTCGCCTCCTTGCCCTCGCCCATCTCGACATAGGGACCGAAACGGCCGGTCTTGCGCGTGACGTCCTGGCCGGTCTCGGGATGCTGGCCGAGGATCTCGGGACCTTCCCCGGCTGCGCCCTCTTCGCCGCCCTGGCCGAAGCGCCGGGTGAACTTGCATTCCGGATAGTTGGAGCAGGCGACGAAGGCGCCGAAGCGGCCGCCGCGAAGCGCGAGCCGCCCCTCGCCGCAGGCCGGGCAGAGGCGGGCGTCGGTGCCGTCCTCTTTGTCCGGGAACAGCCAGGGCGAGAGGAAATCGTCCAGTGCGGCGGTGATCGCCGAAGGCTGCTGCTCCATGATCTCGGCCGTCTTCGGCTTGAAGTCGCGCCAGAATTCTTCGAGCACGGCCCGCCACTCGGCGCGGCCGCCGGAAATGTCGTCGAGCTCGTCCTCGAGCTGGGCGGTGAAGTCGAACGAGACGTAGCGCTCGAAGAAGCGCTCGAGGAAGGCGGTCAGCAGGCGTCCGCTCTCCTGGGGGATGAAGCGGTTCTTCTCGAGCTCGACATAGCCCCTGTCCTTCAGGGTCTGAAGCGTCGCGGCATAGGTCGAGGGGCGGCCGATGCCGAGCTCCTCCATCTTCTTGACGAGGCTGGCTTCCGAATAACGGGGCGGCGGCTGGGTGAAATGCTGCTCGGCCATCACCTTCTTCTTGGCCGGCGCATCGCCCTCGCGAAGCCGCGGCAGGCGGCGCGATTCGTCGTCCTCCGCGTCGTCGCGCCCTTCCTCGTAGAGGGCGAGGAAGCCCGGGAAGAGGACGACCTGGCCGGTGGCCCTGAGGCCCGTCTGGCCGGCGCCGTCGAGCAGCTCGGCGGTCGTCCGCTCGAGCCGGGCGGAGGCCATCTGGCTGGCCAAAGCCCGCTTCCAGATGAGCTCGTAAAGCCGGCCATGGTCGCCCGAGCCGGCGCGGTCGCGGCCGAAATCGGTCGGGCGGATCGCCTCATGCGCCTCCTGGGCGTTCTTCGCCTTGGTTTCGTAATGGCGCGGCTTGTCGGGAACGTAGCCCGCGTCGAACCGGTTCGCGACGGCGCGCCGGGCTTCGGAGATCGCCTCCGGCGCCATCTGCACCCCGTCCGTACGCATGTAGGTGATCGAGCCGTCCTCGTAGAGCGCCTGGGCGATCCGCATCGTGTGGCTGGCGGCGAAGCCGAGCTTGCGGGCCGCTTCCTGCTGGAGGGTCGAGGTGGTGAAAGGCGGCGGCGGGTTGCGGCTGAGCGGCTTGGTCTCGACCGAGGCGACCGAGAAGCGCCCCGCCTCCACCGCCGCCCTGGCCGCTTCGGCGGTGCCCCGGTCGCCGATCGAAAGCCGGTCGATCTTCTCGCCCTTGTAGCGGACGAGACGGGCGAGGAATTCCTGGCCGTCCGCCTCCATCGAGGCGGCGACGCTCCAATATTCCTGGGCGCGGAAGAGCTCGATCTCGCGTTCGCGGTCGACGACGAGGCGAAGCGCTACCGACTGCACCCGGCCGGCCGACTTGGCGCCGGGCAGCTTGCGCCAAAGCACCGGCGAGAGCGTGAATCCGACCAGGTAGTCGAGCGCCCGCCGGGCCCGGTAGGCGTCGATCAGATCCTCGTCCAGCGCCCGGGGATGCTTCATCGCTTCGGTGACGGTCGCCTTGGTGATGGCGTTGAACGTCACCCGCTCGACGTCGGCGGGGAGCGCCTTGCGCTTGCGAAGCACTTCCTGGACGTGCCAGCTGATCGCCTCCCCTTCCCGATCCGGGTCGGTGGCGAGGATCAGAGTGTCGGCCTTCTTGGCCTCGTCGGTGATCGCCTTCAGCTGCCGGGCTTTGTCGGCATAGGTTTCCCACTCCATGGCGAAGCCGTCGTCCGGATCGACCGATCCGTCCTTGGGCGGCAGGTCGCGGACGTGGCCGTAGGAGGCGAGCACCCGGTAGCCGGTGCCGAGATATTTCTCGATGGTCTTGGCCTTGGCGGGCGATTCGACGACGACTAGCTTCATGGGCAAAAGGGATCCTTCACGCGTACGCGTATAGGGTGGGGAGGCTCGGGGAGCCGCGTCAAGCGCCTACTCGAAAACCTGCGCCAGCCTCCCGCCGTCCTGCCGTCCGGCGTAGATCGCCACCGCCAGGTGCCAGCCGGCGATGAGACACAGGTTGATCGAAAGATTCATCATCAAGCTCCCGATCAGCTGCTCGCTATCGGCCACCAACGCCGATGCGATGGCGCCCGCGAGGCCGGGCGCCCACAGCACCAGGAAGGCGGCGAGCACATGCCAATAGCGTCCCTCGACCGCCCGAGCGCTCGTGCCCAGGGATTCACCGACCCCGGCATCCTCGGCGATCAGCGCAGGAACGGCGGCCGACCAGCGCACGAACAGATAGGCGCCGGGAAGGATGAGAAGGACTAGGCCCAGCGCGATCCCGAGGGTGCTCAGCAAATTCAGGCCCAGCAAGGCCCACAAGCGCCGCCGGCGGTCGCGGCTGTCGATCAGGTGGTAATGGACGAGCAAGGCCGAGCTTATCTCATATTGAAGGACAAGACTCGCGATGCCTGAACCGAGGCTTCCCAGGCCGGGATAGAGATCGGCGGCGACGCCGATGGCGGTGAGCACTCCCAGCGCGACCGCCGCCAGGCCCGCATTGGCGCGCAGCAGGTGCGCCGTCTCGCCCAGCAGATATCCGATACTCTCACGCTCTTCGATCATGGCCGCCCCCAGTGCGTACGCGTGGACGATGGGGAGGCCGGCCGGGGCGGGTCAAGCGGTCAAATGCCGACTCCGCTCCCCTACCCCGGCATGCTGAACTTGTTTCAGCATCCAGCGACGAGCCGCCTCGGGGGCGGAGAACTGGACCCTGAAACGAGTTCAGCGACTGTCTTTGGTGTCAAGCGCGCCATGGTTGTTTATCCCTGACGATGGCGTTGCAGATGATGATGAGTTTTCGTGCGACGGCGATGAGGGCGACCTTCTTGGCTTTGCCGGCCTCGAT
>JAXDPE010000047.1:0-51906 GCA_034668565.1 Sphingomonadales bacterium
GAGTTCGATTACAGCATCACCTGGGACGACGATCTGCTCGCCGTGGGCAAGTCGATGACGATCAACGGCAGCACGCTCGGCAGCGAGGAATCGCTGGCGTTCAACGGCTCCGGCGAAACGGACGGCAGCTTCCGGCTGTTCGGCGGCGCCGGCAACGACACCCTCACCGGCGGCTCGGGCAACGACCTGATCTTCGGCGGTCTTCGCGGCGACACGCTGACCGGTGGCGCCGGCAACGACATCTTCCGCTACGACAACGTTCTGGAATCCAACTCGACCGAGCGCGACGGAATCCAGGATTTCAACAGCGGCGACGTCATCGACCTGTCGAGGATCGACGCCAATGTGCTGGTCGCCGGCGACCAGGCCTTCAACTTCATCGGCAGCGCCGCCTTCAGCAACACGGCCGGGGAGCTGCGCTTCGAGAATATCTCGCTGGGCGGGCCAATCTGGATGGTCCAGGGCGACACCGACGGCAACGGCGTCTCCGACTTCGAGGTCGTGCTGGTGATCAATCCGCCCGATCCGATCACGAGCAACGACTTCATCCTGTAAAAATTCCTCCTCGCGTTTTCGCGGGGAGGTCCATCCAGACTCAGAAGGACCCCTCCACCATGCTTCGCATGGTCCCCCTCCCCCGGATTCCGGGGGAGGAATTTTTTGCGCCCTCGAGCGCTGCTGGTGGAAGCCTGAATCCGCGGGACCCTGTTCCGGCAACCCGTGTCACCGGATCGGTCTTACGCCCGGCCGTCAAAAAAGGGCGCGGCCGGCGGCCACGCCCTTTTCATATTCCAATCCGGACATCGATCGTCGCCCGTCCCGGACACAGAAATACCGCCGCGGGTCAGGCGGCGGCATTCCTGAATCGCGAATCGATCTATGACGGGTTGGTGATGGCGTCCGTGGCCGGACCCGAGGAATCTTCCGCGCTGCCGGCCGCAAGCTGCTGAACCGAAGGACGGATCCATTCGCGCCGGCCGCCCGCGTCGGTGGTCAGTTCCTGATATTCACGCGCTACGGTCATTGTCTCACCCTGTCACTTATCCGAAGACCGAATGGTTAGTCACTCGCCCGAGCAGTGTCAAACCCTTCAAACGCGAAACGTTTCCGGCCGACCAAGGTTGCGCCCCCGACCCCTTGCCCCTTAAGGAGCGGCCAGAGGCAAGGAGACGATTGTGGCGCAGGATATGCGGGTGGAGCGGCGCGGCGAGATGATCGAGACCGAGGTCGACGGCGAATTGGTCGCGCTCCATATCGACAACGGCACCTGCTACGGCTTCAACAGCACCGCCACGCGCATATGGGCGATGATCGAGCAGCCCAAGCTGATGTCCGAGCTGACGGCGGAGCTGGTGCTCGATTATGACGTCGACACCGCGACGTGCGAGGCCCAGCTCAAAGAGCTGCTTGACGAGCTTGCCGCGGACGGTCTGGTCGAAATCCGGCCTGCATGACCGCGATCGCGGGCTATTGGAGCCTCGACCAGAGTCCCGACGCCGCCGCGCAGTGCGAGCGGATGCTCAGATCCCAGCAGATTTACGGACCCCAGGCTCCGGCCATGGCCAGCGACGGCGCGATCGCGCTCGGCCAGCGCCTGTTCGGGATCACCGCCGAGGACCGCCGCAAGCAGAAAATAGCGTCGGGGGCCGGCGGCGCGACGCTGCTCGTCGCGGACGCGCGCCTCGATAATCGCGAGGAGCTTTGCGAAGCGCTGGCCGTCGGCGCGGCCGAGGGCAGGAGCCTGGCCGACCCGGCGCTTATTCTACGCGCGCTCGAGCGGTGGGAGGAGTCGGCGGTCGAGCGCCTGCAGGGCGATTTCGCTTTCGCTTTCTGGGACGGCCGCCGCCAGCGCCTGCTGCTCGCGCGCGACTTCATGGGGCAGCGGCCGCTCCATTATGCGCGGCGCGACGGCTTCTTCGCCTTCGCCTCCATGCCCAAGGGGCTTCATGCGCTTCCCCAGATCCCCTCCGCTCCGGATCGGGAAGCGGTGGCAAGCTTCCTCGCGCTCCTCCCCGAGGACGGATCCGAGACCTTCTTCCAGGGCATCGAGAAGGTCAGGGCGGGGGAGATCGTGACCGTCGCCCGCGACGGCCTGAGCGCTTCCTTGTGGTGGCGCCCGTCCCTGGAGCCGCTTCGGCTGAAGGGCCCGGACGACTATGCCGAGGCGCTTCGGGAGCATTTCGACCGGGCGGTCGCGGTTCGTCTTCGCGGAGCGGAATCGGGGGTCGCCGCCCATCTCAGCGGAGGCCTCGACAGCAGCACGGTCGCCGCCACGGCCGCCCGGCTGATGGCGCCGACCGGCGGCCGGGTCACCGCTTTCACCGGAGTCCCGCGCGAAGGCTATGATTCGAGCGAGGTTGCGAACGCTTTTTGCGACGAGAGCCCCTATGCGGCCGAGGTCGCCGCAATGTACCCCAATATGGATCATGTGATCGTCCGCAACGGGGGCTCGCCGGTCGCCGACCTTGACCGCTATTTCTTCGTCTACGAACGACCCGTCCTCAACCTGTGCAACTCGGTGTGGATGCACCGGATCCTGGATGTCGCCCGGGAGCGGGGGAATCGGGTCCTGCTCAGCGGCAATCGCGGCAATATGAGCTTCAGCTACGACGGCATGCCGCTTCTGACCCAATTGCTGTCGAGCGGCCGGCTCGGCCGGCTCGCCCGGGAATCCTGGGCCCTGGTTCGCAACGGAACCCGGGTCGGCACCGTCGCCGCGCAGGCGCTTGGGCCGTTCGTCCCGGTGCCGCTGTGGCAGGCGATCAGCCGAATGCGCGGCAAGGGCCGCAAGCTGACCGATTATACGTCGATCGATCCCCGGGCCGTCCAGGACCTGCGGCTTGCCGAGCGCGCCGCCGAGCGCGGCCTCGATTTCAGCTATCGGCCCCGGCGCGATCCGCTGGAAACCCGGTTATGGTCGCTTCGGCGGGTCGACACCGGCAATTACAACAAGGGGCATCTCGCCGGTTGGGGGGTGGACGTGCGCGATCCGACGGCGGACCGCCGGCTCGTCGAATTTTGCCTTGCGGTTCCGCCGGACCAATATCTCCGCCACGGCGTCCGCCGCGCCTTGGCCCGGTCCGCCTTCGCCGACCGGCTTCCCGCCAGGATCGTCAACGAGACGCTGAAGGGCTATCAGGCCGCCGACTGGCACGAAGGCCTGACCGAGGCGAGAGACGAGATCGGCGGCGAGCTGGGCCGGATCGCGGCCTGCGAGGAAGCCGCGGCCACGGTGAATCACGCCCTGATGCGGGGGCTGGCCGAGGCCATGCCGACAAGCGGGTGGCACAAGCCCGGAACTACGGAAAAATACCGCCTCGGCCTGCTTCGAGGCGTTTCGGCCGGCCATTTCATCCGCAAGGCCGCGGGCTCGAACCGGTAGGATCAAGGGTCCCGCGGTTGCCAAGAGCCGTGGGACGGTTCATGGGTCGGCCATGCTTTCTCAACGAACGCGCTATACAATTCGCGCGCTCCTTCACCTCTCCGATCGCTATGGCGAAGGGCCGGTCCAGCTGAGCGAGATCGCCGCCCGCCAGAACATCCCGCCGAAATTCCTGACCGTGATGCTCTCGCAGATGATCCGGGAGGGCCTCGTCGCCAGCCGGCGCGGCCGCGACGGCGGCTATTGGCTGGCCAGGCCGCCCGCCGAGATCAGCTACGGATCGATCGTTCGGCTGACCCGGGGCTCGCTCGGCCTGCTCCCGTGCGCGAGCCGCTACCGCCACGAAACCTGCAAGAATTGCATCACCGAGGATCAGTGCCGGCTTCACCGAGTGATGCTGATGGTCCGCGACGAAACCGCGCGGATCCTCGACGGGCTGAGCCTCGCCGATTCGATCCCGGAAGAGCAGCTTTGGGAAGACACACGTCATCCCGGCGAAAGCCGGGACCTCGCGGACGTGCGCCGAGACCTTCCGTCCTGAGGTCCCGGCTTCCGCCGGGATGACGGAGGGCTCCACGCCTCTGCCGTCCGCTAAAGCAATATCCTGAACAGGGCGCCGCCCCTGTCGCTGGTCCCGAGGCCGATCGAGCCGCGGTGGGCGAGGACGACCTGGCGGGCAAGGCTGAGGCCGACTCCGGTGCCCTTCGCTTTGGTCGTGAAGAAAGGCAGGAAAACGTCCTGGCGCAGAGCCTCGGGCACTCCGGCGCCGTTGTCCGCGACTTCGATCTGGACCCGGGCGCCGGCGACCGCGGCGAAGGACAAGGAAACGGCCGGCGCAGGATCGCGGTCGCGGGCGGCTTCGGCGGCGTTGCGCAGCAGGTTGATCAGTACCTGGCACATCAGATCGGGGTCGGCGTCGAGCGTCAACCGGTCCGGAGCGACGTCGAGCGAGAAGGCCACGCCTTGGGCCCCGTCGCCGGCCCGGAACAGGGATTCGAGCTCCCTGGCCCAGGGCAGCACCTCGAAATGGCGGCGGCGGACGACGGGGGTACGGCTGATCTGCCTATAGCTCTCGACGAAATGCATGACCCCGTCGGCTCGCCGGGCGAGGGTCTCGACCGCGGCCCGGGCGTCGGCGACGAGCGGGTCGTCGCCCCGGTCGACCTCCGCCATCAGTCCGGCCGCGCTCTGGGCGAGGGAGGTCACCGGGGTCATCGAATTCATGATCTCGTGGGTGAGGACCCGGATCAGGTCGCTCTGGGCGGCGATCTCGATCGCGTTCAACTCGCCCTGGATCGGCTGCACCGCGACGACCCGAACCATGCCGCCAAGACGGTGGACCGCGGCGGCGCTGACCATCGCCGTCTGGGGCAGCTCGTCGAGCATCAGTGGAACCAGCCGCGGCTTGCCGATGGCGTCGTCGCCAAGCGCCGCGGCGAAGGTTTCGCCGTAGATCCGGTAATCCTCGATCCTCACGCCCTGGTGGCGGACGAACAGGCGCCGGGCCGCCTTGTTGGCGAGCTCCACCCGGCCTTCGCTGTCGACCGTCAGTAGCGGCGCCGGGGCGTCGTCGAGCACGGCCTCGCAGAACCGGTTCGCCTCGGTCAGCCGAAGCCGCTCGTCGCGAAGGTTGCGAATGCCCTGGTCGAGCGCCTGGCCGATGTCGGTGAAGCCGCTGCCGTCGGCCCGGTGCGCGAAGCTTTGCGATAGATCTCCCAGCCGAACCGCCTCGAGGAAGCGGGCGAGCTCGCGGTTGGTGCGCTGGATGTAGCGCCAAAGCTCGAAGAGCGCCCACAGGCAAAGGCAGCCGGCGAGCAGCCGGGCCACGCCGAGCCCGTCCATGTGGAGGGCCGCGACGAACAGGTAGATCGTTCCAAGCAGCACCGCCGCCCGCCAGCCGAGGCCGGCGACGAAACGGCTCCTAAAGCCCATGCTTGTCCATTCGCCGGTAGAGGGAGGCTCGGGTCAGCCCCAGCTCCTGGGCCGCGAGGGAGATATTATAGGCGTGACGCTTCAGCGCCTGCTCGACCATCTGCCTCTCGGCCCGCTCGAGGTTGAGGTCGGCGCCCAAAGCGGGCGGAATGCTGGTCCCCGCCGGGCGCGGGGCGGTCGAGCGGGAGAGCGAGAAATCCTCGAAGCTGAAGTCGCCGTCGCCGGCGAGGATGACAGCGCGCTCGGCCGCGTGGCGGAGCGCCCGGACGTTGCCGGGCCAGTCGTAGGCGACGAGGGCCGCCATCACTTCAGGCGGAAGCCGGCGGGCGGGCTTGGCATATTTCTTCGCGTAGAGGGCGACATAATGGTCGACCAGGACCGGAATGTCCTCGCGCCGCTCGCGCAGCGGCGCAAGCTCGATCTCGACGGTGTTGAGCCGGAATAGCAGGTCCGGACGGAACAGGGTTTCGTCGCCGAGGCGCTCGGGCGGGAGATTTGTCGCGGCGACGATCCTCACGTCGATCGCCACCGGCTTGTTGGCGCCCACCGGAGTCACCTGGCGCTGCTCGAGCGCGGTGAGGAGCTTGGGCTGGAGGTGGAGTGGCAGATTGCCGACCTCGTCGAGGAAGAGGGTGCCGCCGTCGGCCGCCTGGAGCCGGCCGATGCGGTCGCCGCGAGCGTCGGTGAAGGCACCCCTGACGTGCCCGAACAGCTCGGATTCGAAGAGATTCTCGGCGACGGCGCCAAGATCCACCGAGACGAAGACGTTGCCCGAGCGCTTCGACTTGCCGTGGAGGTCGCGAGCGACCAGCTCCTTGCCGGTGCCGTTCTCGCCGAGGATGAGGACGTTCGCTTCGGTCGGGGCGGCCCGTTCGATCAGCGAATGGACCCGCCGCATCGGCGCGGACCCGCCGAGCAAGGGGGTCTCGCCGCCCGCCGCGGGCGCGGAGATGGCGACGGCGCGCTTGCGCTCGGTGGCCGCCGCCTGGCGCGAGGCGCGAAGCGAGGCGGCGGTTCGGACGGTGGCGAGCAGCCGCTCGTTCGACCAGGGCTTGGAGACGAAGTCGGTGGCGCCGCGCTTCATCGCCTCGACCGCGATATTGACCCCGCCATGAGCGGTGATCATCACCACTACCGCCTGCGGATCCTTCGCCAATATCTCGCCGAGCCAGTGGAAACCCTCGGCGGCGTTGGTGGCGCCGCGGCCGAAATTGGCGTCGAGCAAGACGACGTCCGCGCCCTCTCCGCCGATTGCCGCCATCGCCTCCTCGGGCGCCTGGAAGGTGGCGACATTCTCGAAGAGGTCGCGAAGGAGGAGCCGGGCGGACAGCAGGATGTCCTGATCGTCGTCGATGACGATACAGCGCCAGAACGGCTTGCCCTCCCCAGCCACGTCTTACCTCCTACAGGCCCGTCCGGTTACGGACAAACAATAATCGTGCCAATGGTGCCGCGGCGTCCGGGGGCGGACTCGGCGGCGTCCGGAAGCGGACGCGGAAACGGCCCGATAATTGCCGATAACCGCTAGAAATCGTGGTTTCCCGCAATTGGCACGGCTCATGCTGGGAAGAGGGCGACAGGGAACGGGGAGTTTTCGCCATGCGCAAGTTCGAAACCTGGCTGATCGGGGCTTCGTGGGTCGCGATGGCCTTGCTCGTGGCGCTGGCGGCGGCGCTGGAGCCGGCGGGCGCGGCCCGCGCGTGCGACGACGGCAGCGTCCACCTCGCCATGGGCTGCGCGAGCATCGCGCTGTGATCCTGTCCGTGCGTGTACAAAGCGGTGTCCGGAATCGGACGGCATGAGGTTGGGATGAGCGTGATCGGGATCAAATCGGAAGAAAGCGGGTCGCGGGCGGAAAGCGGCACCGGCATGGACAAGGTGGTGGCGTCCACGGGCCTGTCGACGCGCACCAAGATCGCTGCCGGCGCCGGCGCCTTGCTGATCCTGGCCTTGCTGTTCTGGTGGTTCGCGCCGAGCGCGGGCAGCCAGACCGTGGCCGCCGACCGGCTGACCATATCGGCGGTGAGCAAGGGGACGTTCGACGACTTCCTTCCCCTGCGGGCCCGGGTCGAGCCCTTGGTCACCGTCTATCTGGACGCCGTCGAGGGCGGCCGGGTCGAGAAGATCCTGGTCGAGGACGGCGCCATCGTCCAGCAGGGCCAGCTGCTCGCCGTGCTGTCCAATTCGGACCTCGCCTTGAACCTGCTCGCGCGCCAGTCGGACGTTTCGCGGGAGGTCAATTCGATGCGCAGCCAGGAGCTCGCGCTCGCCCAGACCAGCATCGGCGATGAGCGCGCCGTCATCGATGCCCAGCTCGCGGCCGACAAGGCCAGGCGCCAGTATGAAATGCAGAAGCCGCTGATGGAGAAGGGCTATGTGCCCGCCAAAGTGTATAATGACAGCCGCGACGATTATCTCTCCAGCCAGCGGCGCGCCGAAGTCCTCAGGCGGGCGCGGGCAATCAACCAGAGGCTTCAGACCAGCCAGCTGGCCCAGCTGCGGGCGTCCAACGCCTCGCTGAGCGGAAGCCTCGACATCGCCCGCTCGACCCTCGACGCGCTCAACCTCCGCGCCCCGGTGACCGGGCAGCTCACCGCTTTCTCGATCCAGGTCGGCCAGTCGCTGAACCGGGGCGAGCGGCTCGGCCAGGTCGACAGCGCGGGCCGCAACAAGCTGGTCGCGAGCGTCGACGAATATTATCTCGGCCGGGTCCGGCCCGGACAGACCGCTACCGTTGAATCCGGAGGCAAGATCTACCGGGCGAAGGTCGCCAAGATCTATCCGCAGGTCAAGAACGGCGTGTTCGAGGCGGACCTCACCTTCGTCGGCGCCGAGCCGCCGGGGCTCAACCGCGGCCAGACCCTCCAGACCAAGCTGACGCTCGGCGATCCCGCTCCGGCCCTGCTGATCCCCAACGGCGCCTTCTACAACGAGACCGGCGGCGCCTGGGTGTTCGTGGTCGAGCCCGGCGGCGGCGGAGCGGTCAAGCGCAACGTCCGCCTCGGCCGCCGCAACGCCGATTATATCGAAGTGCTCGAGGGGCTCGAGCCCGGCGAGCGGGTCATCACCTCGCCCTATACCGGTTTCGCCGACAAGGCTCGGCTGGACCTCGACTCGTGACGAAGGAGCTTCAAGCCATGCTGACGATGCGTGAACTGTCGCGGGTCTACCGCGCCGATACCGTCGAGACGACGGCTCTCGACCGGATCGACCTCGACATCGCCGACGGCGAGTTCGTCGCGATCATGGGCCCGTCGGGCTGCGGCAAATCGACCCTGCTCAACGTGATCGGGATGCTCGATTCGCCGAGCAGCGGATCCTACGTCTTCGACGGGCTGGAGGTGGCCGGGCTTCCCGAGGGCAAGCTCGCCAACGTCCGCAAGCAGAATATCGGCTTCATCTTCCAGAGCTTCAATCTGGTCGACGAGCTCTCCGTGCGCGAGAATATCGAGCTTGCCTTGCTCTATCACGACGTCCCCGCCTCCGAGCGCCGGTCGCGCGTGGAAGCGGTGATGGACAAGGTCGGGGTCGCCCACCGCGCCAAGCACCGGCCGAGCCAATTGTCGGGCGGCCAGCAGCAGCGCGTCGCCGTCGCCCGCGCCCTCGTCGGCAACCCGAAGCTGATCCTCGCCGACGAGCCGACCGGCAACCTCGACACCCAGCATGGCGAGGAGGTGATGAAGATGCTCCAGGCCCTGAACCGCGAGGGCTCGACGATCGTCATGGTCACCCACTCGCCGGCCCATGCCGATTATGCCGGGCGGGTCGTCAACATGCTCGACGGCCGGATCCTGATCGAGCGGCGCCGGGCGGCGTAGGGGAATTGATTCCTCTCCCGGATTTCCGGGGGAGGGGGACTCCGAAGGACGGTGGAGGGGTTCTTCTTCGAGCCCGCAAGAGCCCCTCCACCATGCTTCGCATGGTCCCCCTCCCCGAGAAACCTCGGGGAGGAATTCAAGGGAGGGAATGAAAACCATGTGGCGCAATTACCTGGCCGTCGCCCTGCGGACCCTGACCCGGAACCGCGCCTTCGCACTGATCAACATAGCGGGGCTGGCGCTGGGACTCGCCGCCTGCCTTCTGATCCTGCTCTACATCCGCCACGAGCGCAGCTACGACAGCTGGCTTCCCGATCACGATCGAATCTTCCAGGTCCAGGCGACCTGGCATGAGCCCGGCCAGCCGATCACCCGCTCGCAGCACAGTCCCTTCCCGGTCCGCGAGCAATTCGCCGCCGGCTTCCCGCAGGTCGAGGCGCTGACCGTCGTCGCTTCGGGGAAGACGGTGATGATGAAGGACGGCCAGCCGATCTTCCTCGACGCGGCCTCGGTCGATCCGAGCTTCTTCGACATCTTCAAGCTCGACTTCGTCGACGGATCGGCGGCTCGGGCCCTGCCCAACGTCCGCTCGGTGGTGCTGACGCAGAGCGAGGCGATCCGGCAGCTCGGCACGACCAAAGCGGTTGGGCGGACGATCACCTTCGGCGCCGGCGCCGGGCGGATGGATTATGCGGTGACGGGCGTGATCCGCGACCTGCCGCGCAATTCAAGCCTGAAGCTGGGAGTCCTCTACCGCTACAATCCCGCCGATTACGATTCATGGCCGGCCAGCGACAAAGGCTGGGGCAACATGAACCAGCAGCATTATGTGAAGCTGAGGCCCGGCGCCGACGCCGCGGCGATCAACCGGGCGCTGCCCGCCTGGGAAAAAAGGGTGATCGAGCCCCAGTCGATCGGCGGCAAGTCGTTGAGCCAGGCCGACATACTCGATCTTGCTCTGGTCCCGATCGCCGACGTCCATCTCGGCGACGCGGTGTCGGGCGCGATGACCGAGATGGGAGACCCGCGAACGCTCGCCACCTTCGGAATCGTGGCGCTTCTGATCCTCGGTATGGCGGTGATGAACTTCATCAACCTGTCGACGGCCCGGGCCACCCAGCGCGCCCGGGAAGTGGCGCTTCGCAAGGTGCTGGGCGCCCGGCGAACCCAGCTCGTCACCCAGCTGCTCACCGAATCGCTGCTGACGGCGGGGATCGCGATGCTGCTCGCGCTCGCCCTGGTGGAGATCGCCAGCGGCTGGAGCGGGGCGTGGATCGGCGCGGAGCTGCGGGTCGATTATCTCGGCAAAACCGGGCTGCTCCTGCCCGCGCTCGGCCTGTTCCTGCTGACCGGCCTGCTCGGCGGCCTCTACCCCGCTTTCTACCTCAGCCGCTTCCAGCCCGCCGAAGTGCTTCGAGCCAACAAGGCCTCGGCCGAGGCGCCGGGCAGCGGACGGCTGAGGGCGGCCCTGGTCGTGCTCCAGTTCGCGATCGCGATCGGCCTCATCGTCTGCACGTCGATCATCTATTGGCAGACCCGCTACGTCCAGGAGGTGGATCCGGGCTACCGGCGCGACGGGCTGATCCAGATCGATTCCGCCTGGCGCTTCGCCGGCAACGAGGCCGAATATGAAACGGCCCGGCGCGAGCTGCTCGCCATTCCCGGAGTCGTCGCGGCGGGGCGGACCAATATCGGCATTGCCGCCACCAACAAGAGCATCCAGTCGGTGACCGCGCCCGGCGCCGCCGAGGGTCTTTCGATCGGTTTCTACGCGGTCGACGCGGATTTCTTCAAAACCATGGACATGCGCCTGCTCGCCGGGCGATTCCTCGGCGACCGGTTCGCCGAGGACAAGGTCGTGCGGACGAAGGACGACGCGCCGGTGGCGGGGCGCGGGCTCAACATCGTCGTCAACCAGGAGGCGGCGAAGCTGCTCGGCTTCGCGGCGCCGCAAGCGGCGGTCGGCAAGACGATCATGGCCGGCTTCGACGGCAACGATCTCGTTCCCGCCACTATCGCGGGAGTGGTCGGCGACACCAGGATCCGGACCGCCCGCGACGCGATCGAGCCGCTCCTCTATCGCTACGATCCGGGGCGGACGAGCCAGGTCGTCGTCCGCTATGCCGCCGCGCGCCCGCGCGACGTGATGGAAGGGCTGACCAGGGTCTGGCGCAAGTTCGAGCCGGAGATTCCCTTCCAGGGCCGATTCGCCGAGGACGTGATCGCCGAACTCTACGCCGCCGAGCGGGCGCGCGGGGCGCTGTTCGCGGCTTTCTCCGGCCTCGCCGTGCTGATTGCCTGCCTCGGCCTCTACAGCCTCGCCTCGTTCGCGACCGAGCGGCGGACCAAGGAGATCGGGATCCGCAAGGTCCTCGGCGCCAGGGTCCGCGACATCGTCCGGCTGCTGGCCTGGCAATTCTCCAAGCCCGTCATCGTCGCGAACCTGATCGCCTGGCCGATCGCCTGGTGGGCGATGCGCGACTGGCTGAACACGTTCGACGCCCGGATCGCGCTCACTCCCGGGCCCTTCCTGCTCGCCGGCCTGATCGCCCTCGCCATCGCCGTGGCGACGGTGGGCGGCCACGCGCTTCGGGTCGCCAGACTCAATCCCATCCACGCCCTTCGCTACGAATAGGACCGGCCGATGCTGCGCAACTATCTGATCGTGGGCCTCCGCGCCCTCGCCAAGAACAAGACCTACGCCTTCATCAACATCTTCGGCCTCGCCATCGGAATGGCGGCCTGCCTGATGATCCTGCTCTACGTCCGCTACGAGGCGAGCTACGACGCCTGGATGCCCGGCGCCGAGCGCGCCTATCAGTTCCAGGATTTCTACAAGGCGACCGACAATGGCGGGGAGGAGATGCCGCTGCAGATGACCAGCTACGTCTCGGGCAAGGCGCTGGTGAAGGATTTTCCGCAGATCGAGAAAGCCGTCTACATCGCTTCCGCCGGCGCGGTGATCATGCAGAACGGCCAGCCCAGCCTCGCCGATCATTTCAATTTCGCCGACGGCAACCTCTTCGACGTGCTGCAGGTGCCGTTGGTCCGCGGCGACCGGGCCACGGCGCTCTCGAACCCGAACTCGCTGGTCCTGACGGAGACCGAGGCGAGCAAGCGCTTTCCGGGCCAGGACGCGCTCGGCAAGACCTTGAGCCTGATCGTCCAGGGCAAGAGCAGCGATTATGTCGTCACCGGCGTGATGAAGGATCTGCCCAAGAACAGCCATCTCGAGCTCGGGGTCGTCGCCCGATTCCAGCCGGAGACCTTCTGGGCCGATTCGCCCTCGATGCTCACCAGCTGGGGCAATCAGGGCGGCTGGTGGTACGTCAGGCTTCGCGAAGGCGCCAAGGCCGACGACATCAACCGGCAGCTGCCGGCCTGGGAGAAGCGCAACATCCCGGACGATAAAGGCGGCCGCGAGAAGACCAATCCCGGCGACAGCCAGGACTGGCGCCTGACCAATGTCCGCGACGTCCATCTCGGCGAGGCCGATCAGGCGTCGATGACTCCAAACAACGACCGCCGGACCATCGTCACGTTCGCGATCGTCGCGCTCCTGATCCTGGGCATGGCGGTCGTGAACTTCACCAACCTCGCCACCGCCAGGGCCTCGCAGCGCGCGCGAGAGGTGGCGCTTCGGAAGGTGCTCGGGGCGAGCCGCAAGCAGCTCATCGTTCAGTTCCTGGGCGAATCGATGCTGGTGACCGCGTTTGCGATGATGCTCGCTTTGGCCATGGTCGAGCTGCTGCTGCCGCTCTTCAACCGCTTCCTCGATGCCGATATCGGCCTCGTCTACTGGGGCGGCGGCGGCGTCTTGCTGCCGGTCCTGGTCCTGCTGCTCGCGGTCGGCGCGGCCGGCGGCCTCTATCCGGCTTTCTATCTCTCGCGCTTCCAGCCGGCCCGGGTGCTCAAGGCCAACAAGTCGTCGGCCGAGGCGCAGGGCTCCGGGAGCCTTCGCAACGTCCTCGTCGTCGCCCAGTTCGCGGTCTCGATCGGGCTGATCATCTGCACGGCAATCATCTACGCGCAGACGGTCTACGCGCGGACCGCGGACGCCGGCTACAACCGCCACGGCCTCCTCCAGCTCCAGGGGCTCCAGGCCCGCCAGGCGCAGCCGGTCGGGGAGACGCTGAGGCGGGAGATCGCCAAGCTCGACGGCGTCAAGGGCGCGGCGCTGACCAGCATCGGAGTCAATCCGGGCAACAATTCGGTGGGCTCGGTCTATTTGCCCGGCAATCCCAAGAGCATCGATCTCGGCACCTATGTGATCGACCCCAATTTCATCCCCACCATGGGAATGAAGATGCTCGCCGGCCGCAACTTCTCCGATGGGATCGCGATGGACGATTCGACGACGCCTTTCCCGACCGACAAGGCCGCCGAACAGGCCTTCGCCCGGCGCGGGACCAACATCCTGGTCAGCGAGGCCGCGGCCCAGCGGCTCGGCTTCGGCGACCCCCAGCAGGCGGTCGGCAAGACGGTCAGCGCCGGGCTGACCCTGGACGAATTCGGCCTGGTCAACGCGACCATCGTCGGGGTCTTCAAGGACGCCCGCTTCCGCTCCGTCCGCGACCCGCTTCAGCCGATCATGTTCCAGATGGCCCGCAACAGCTTCAACACGATGGTCATCCGCTACGACGGCCGTGATCCCAAGGCGGTGATGGCCGACGTCGAGCGGGTCTGGAAAAGGCTTCTTCCCGATCTGCCCTACCGCGCCGAGTTCGCGGACGACCGGGTCGCCAAGCTCTATGAGCGCGACGAGGCCCGGGGCCAGCTGTTCGGCGCCTTCGCCCTGCTGGCGGTGGTGATCGGCTGCCTCGGCCTGTTCGGCCTCGCCGCCTTCACCGCCGAGCGCCGGACCAAGGAGATCGGGATCAGGAAGGTGCTCGGCGCCCGCTCGCGCGACATCGTCCGCTTGCTCGCCTGGCAATTCTCAAAGCCGGTGATCGTCGCCAACCTCATCGCCTGGCCGGCCGCCTGGTGGGTGATGCGCGACTGGCTGAACGGCTTCGACAGCCGGATCGCGCTCGGGCCGGTGCCGTTCATCCTCGCCGGCGCCCTCGCCCTCGCCATCGCGTTGGGAACGATCGCCAGCCACGCCATCAGAGTGGCGGGGGCCAATCCGATCCGGGCGCTGAGGTACGAGTGATCCTGATTCCTCCCCTGTATTTGCAGGGGAGGGGGACCACCCGAAGGGTGGTGGAGGGGGCTTGCTGAGGCTGAAGAACCCCTCCACCATGCTTCGCATGGTCCCCCTCCCCCGGAAATCCGGGGGAGGAATTAGATCGGGGGATGCCGGTGGACGAAGACGACAGGTTGAAGCTGCGCAGCCGCCTCGTTATCGGCGGCATTGCCGGCTTCGTCGGGACGATGGCGATGACGGCGGCGATGCGGCGGCTCCACAGACGGCTGCCGGCGGAGGAACGCTATCCGCTCACGCCTCGGGAGATCGTCGATTCGGGGTCCAGGCAGATCGGCCTGCCGCTGGCCGGGGAAGCCGCCAAGGACGTCACCACCGTCGCCCATTTCGCCTACGGCGCCGCCATGGGCGCGATGATCGCGGCGATGAATCCCGACCCGAAGAAGCGCACCGGGGCCGCCGCCGGGGTCGCCGTGTGGCTGGCGAGCTATATGGGCTGGATCCCCGCGGTGGGGACGCTGGAGCCGGCGACCCGGCACCCGGCGCGGCGCAACCTGCTGATGATCGGCGTGCATCTCGTCTGGGGCGCGGCGACGGCGGCGTCGATGCGCGAGCTCAGGGCGGCCCGGGAGACGATCTTCCGCGACGGGCGGGACAAGGACGCGCCGCGATAGGGAACCGTTATCCCGGCTTTCGCCGGGACGACGGTCCTTACCGACCTAATCCACGTGGGGATTGATCGCCGGGGGGTCGCTGGCCGGAAAGCTTTCGTCCGAGGCCTGGTCGGCCCGGTCCCAGTCCTTCGGCGGGTCGCGCATCGCGTCCGGGCCGGCCGAGCGGGCCGCGCCGGATTCGCCGACGGCGCCGTGCCCGCCCGAGCCGCTGATCGCGGGCCGGGCGCCCGGGCCGCCGCCGCCCGACGAGCGGCGGCGCCAGAGCGAGGAGACGGCATATCCGACGCCCGCGGCGCAGGCGGCGGCAATGCCGGTGACTATGGCCCCCTTCCGCATCTTCAGGCCTCCGTGCCCATGGTCGCGGGCTGGGCCGGCGGCAGGCCTTCGGCGTCGGCGAACTTCATCAGCTCTTCCTTGCGCGCCGCCATCTGGCGGCCGAGGGCGACGAGGTCGACGTCGGTGGCCCGAGCCTGCTGGAAGAGGTTGCCGCGGCTCTTCTCCTCCTCCTCGACATGGTGCTCGACCTGTTCCTGGAGCACCTTCACCTTCGCGTCGTAGAAATCGTCGTCGGGCCCGCCGGCCTCGATCTCGTTGATCAGCATCTTGGCGCCGTCATGCTCGACATAGGCCTCGTCGAGATCGTCCTCCTCGATCTTGCCGCGAAGCGCCGGGTAGAAAATCTCCTCCTCGATCATGGTGTGGACCTTGAGCTCGGTGCAGATCTGGCGGGCGATCTTCTCCTTCCTGCCGTCGCCGCTCGCTTTCTCGAACTGCTCGAACAGGTCCTCGACCTTGCGGTGATCCTCGGCCAGAAGGTGGGTGGCGTCCATGTTGCGCTCGGTAACCATTGTCTCGCTCTCCTCGTTTGGGCTCTGGAACATCTGGCGCTAGGGACCGGTTCCTTGGCTCGAAACGCCGAAGGAAGAAGCCTTGAACGATACCGAGACTCTTTCGCCCTTGCTTCCCGACGAGACCGAGGAGGCGACAAGGCGCCTGCTGCAGAAAGCCTCGGAGCGGGATTTGCGCCTGGCCACCGCCGAAAGCTGCACCGGCGGAATGCTCGCCTCGCTCCTGACCGACGTCCAGGGCGTCGCCCACGCCTTCGAGCGCGGCTTCGTCACCTACACGAACGAAGCCAAGAACGAGATGCTGGGCGTTCCGATGGAGCTCATCGAGGCGAAGGGCGCGGTTTCCCGCGAAGTCGCGATCGCGATGGCCGAAGGCGCCGTCGAGCGCTCGCGCGCCAACATAGCCGTCGCCGTCACCGGCTTCGCCGATTCCGGCGACGAGCCCGGCCTCGTCCATTTCGGCTGCGCCCGGGCCGGCCGCGCCACCGCCCATCGCGAGGAGCATTTCGGTCCGGGCGGCAGAGGTGCTACCCGGGTCAAATGCATGAAGGTCGCCGTTGAGATGATGACGGAGATGCTGTGATGGGCAGAGGGAAGCGCGGGCGCGCGCCGTTCGAAGCGATCCACCGCCACGGCTTCGTCCGGGTTTCCGCCGCGAGCCCGACCGGCTCGTCGGGCGACGTCGGCTTCAACGTCGACCAGGCCGTCGCTTTGGCGCAGGAGGCGGACAGCAAGGGCTGCGACCTCGTCGTTTATCCCGAGCTCAACATTTCCTCCTACGCGGTCGACGATCTGTTCCTCCAGGAAGCCTTCCTCGACGCGGTCGAAGACGGCATCGCCCGATTCCGCGACTCCACCGCGAAGCTCGGGCCGGTGTTCGTGATCGGGGCGCCGCTGAGGCGCAACGGCCGGCTCTACAATTGCGCTTTGGCGGTCTCGAAAGGGCGCATCCTCGGCGTGGTGCCGAAAAGCTTCCTTCCCAATTACCGGGAATATTACGAGAAGCGCTGGTTCGTCTCGGGAATCGGCCTCAACGGCATCGACATCGCCGTGGCGGGCGAGACGGTCCCGTTCGGAACCGACCTCATCTTCGCCGCGCAGGACCTCGACGACTTCATCTTCCATGTCGAGATTTGCGAGGATTATTGGGCGCCGCAGCCGCCCTCGACCCTCGGTGCGCTCGCCGGGGCCCTCATCCTGTGCAACCTCAGCGCCTCGAACATCACCATCGGCAAGGCGGACGAGCGCAAATTGCTCTGCGCCTCGCAGTCGAGCCGTTGCTGCGCGGCCTACATCTACGCCGCTTCCGGACCGGGCGAGAGCACGACGGACCTCGCCTGGGACGGGCAGGGCTCGATCTACGAACTGGGCGAACTGCTCTGCGATTCGAGCCGCTTCGACCCGGAGCCGGAGCTGTGCGTCGCCGATATCGACGCCCAGCGGCTGCGGCTGGAGCGGATGCGGATGCCGACCTTCAACGACAATGCCGTCGCCGCCGGACATCCGGAGAAGAGCGCTCGCCGAATCCATTTCCAGCACAAGCCGACCCTCGCCGACATCGGCTTCAAGCGCCGATTCCGCCGCTTTCCCTATGTCCCCAACCGCCCAGAGCAGCTCGATTCCGACTGCTACGAGGCGTTCAACATCCAGGTCCAGGGTCTCGCCCGCCGCTTCCAGGCGACCAGCGGAAGCCATCTTGTCATCGGCGTGTCGGGCGGCCTCGATTCGACCCATGCTTTGATCGTCGCGGCCAAGATGTGCGATTTCCTGAAGCTTCCCCGATCGACGATCCTCGGCTTCACCATGCCCGGCTTCGCGACCGGCGAGGCCACCAAGGGCAATGCCTGGGCGCTGATGAAAGCGCTCGGCATCGTCGGCGAGGAGATCGATATCCGCCCGGCGGCGATGCAGATGCTGAAGGACATGAAGCACCCTTATGCGGAGGGGAAGCCGGTCTACGACATCGCCTTCGAGAACGTTCAGGCCGGGCTTCGGACCGACTATCTCTTCCGGCTCGCCAACCAGCGCCGGGGCTTCGTCATCGGCACCGGCAATCTGTCCGAAGTGGCGCTCGGCTGGTCGACCTACGGGGTCGGCGACCAGATGAGCCATTATGCGGTCAATGCCGGGGTCCCCAAGACCCTCATTCAGTATCTGATCCGCTGGGCGGTCAAGACCGGGCAGTTCGACGTCGAGACCAACCGAATCCTCGAAGCGATCCTCTCGACCAAGATCTCGCCCGAGCTGATCCCGGCCGACGACAAGGGCGAGATGCAGTCGACGGAGGGCACGATCGGCCCCTACGAGCTTCACGATTTCTTCCTCTTCCACATCCTGCGCTCCGGCCAGCCGCCGTCCAAGGTCGCCTTCCTCGCCTGGCAGGCCTGGCGCGACGACGGCGAAGGCCATTGGCCGCTCGATTATCCCGAGGCGATGAAGCGCGCCTACGATTTGCCGACGATCCGCAAATGGCTCGAGCTCTTCCTCTACCGCTTCTTCCAGATCAGCCAGTTCAAGCGCACCGCCATCCCGAATTCGCCCAAGGTCTCGGCCGGCGGAGCGCTGAGCCCCAGGGGCGACTGGCGGGCGCCGTCCGACGGCAATGCCAAGCCGTGGCTGGACGAGTTGAAGGCGGCGTTCGACTCTTAATTCCTCCCCGGCATTTGCCGGGGAGGGGGACCATGCGAAGCATGGTGGAGGGGCATTACGGAGGTCCGAAGTACCCCTCCACCAGGCTTCGCCTGGTCCCCCCTCCCCCGGAAATCCGGGGGAGGAATTAAAAGGTTTTAATAATCATACAATTCGAATCGCCAACGGAACGTCCCGGAAGCGAAACAACCCAGCTTAGTCCTGACTTAGATTAGGGAGAATCATGCTGCACTGCGGGAACTTCGTCCGTCCAATCCGCGTTATCCGCAAGTTCCTCTATCCATAAGGTATAATCGCGTTGATCACGTTATCGACCGCCTCGACGCTGGGGCAAAGCCACTTCGCGCCCCAGCCGGCCACCGGCCACACGCTCGTCTGCTTTTCGCATCTGCGATGGAACTTCGTCTTCCAGCGCCCGCAGCATTTGATGAGCCGTTTCGCCGAGGCCGGTCGAGTGATCTTCTGGGAGGAGCCCGAGGCCGCCTTGCCGGAGATGGAGCCGGCGCTCGGCGTCCGCACCTGCGCCGAAACGGGCGTGATCGTGGTGACGCCCTCGCTGCCTGAGACGCTTTCGGGCGATGAGCGCGAAGCGACGCTCAAGGCCTTGCTCGATTCCTATCTCGCCGGCGAGCAGGGGCCTTTCGTACGCTGGTATTATACGCCGATGATGCTTCCTTTCTCGAGGCACATCGAAGCCGCCTGCACCGTCTACGACTGCATGGACGAGCTTGCCAATTTCCGCTTCGCCCCGCCCGAGCTGCTCGGCCTGGAGCGCGAGCTTCTCGAGGCGTCGGACGTCGTCTTCACCGGCGGCTACAGCCTGTACGAGGCCAAAAAGGGCCTTCACCCCAACATCCACCCCTTCCCGTCGAGCGTCGACCGGGCCCATTTCGGCCAGGCGCGGGCGATCGACGCGGTGCCCGACGACCAGGGCTCGCTGCCCCGGCCGCGTCTCGGCTTCTACGGAGTCATCGACGAGCGGATGGACCTGGAGATGATCGCCGCCGTCGCCGACGCCCATTCCGAATGGTCGATCGTCATGGTCGGCCCGGTGGTCAAGATCGACGTCGCCGATCTGCCGCACCGCCACAATATCCACTATCTCGGCGGCAAGACCTATGAGGAGCTTCCGGCCTATCTCGGCGGCTGGGACGTCGCCCTGATGCCCTTCGCCATCAACGATTCGACCAAGTTCATCTCGCCGACCAAGACTCCGGAATATCTCGCTGGCGGCCGCCCGGTCGTCTCGACTACAATCACCGACGTCATCCGCCATTACGGCGATCTCGAGTCGGTGTTCATCGCCGACGGTCCGGAAGCCTTCATCAAGGGCTGCGAGGATGCGCTGGCGCTGGTCCGCGGCGGCGACGAATGGCTGAACGAAGTCGATCTCAAGCTCGCCAATCTGAGCTGGGACATCACCTATGCCCGGATGGCCGGCCTGGTCTACGACGCGATCTCGGCACCCGATGCGGCCCCGAACATCGTCAAGTCGGCCGCGAAGAAGTCCTACGACTATCTCGTCGTCGGCGCCGGCTTCGCCGGCTCGGTAATCGCCGAGCGGCTCGCCAGCCAGCACGACGCCCGGGTGCTTGTCGTCGACCGCCGTCCCCATGTCGGCGGCAACGCCTACGATCATCTCGACGAAGCGGGCGTGCTCATCCACCAGTACGGCCCGCACATCTTCCACACCAATTCGGACGAGATCGTCGACTATCTGTCGAAGTTCACCGAGTGGCGTCCCTATGAGCACAGGGTGCTCGCCGAGGTCCGCGGCCAGCTGGTGCCGATCCCGATCAACCGGACGACCTTGAACAAGCTGTTCTCGCTCGATCTCAAGACCGACGAGGAGGCGGCCGCCTATCTCGCCTCGCGCGCCGAGACGGTCGAGGAGATCAGGACCTCGGAGGACGTGGTCATCAACGCCGTCGGGCGCGAGCTCTACGAGCTCTTCTTCCAGGGCTATACCCGCAAGCAGTGGGGCATCGACCCGTCGGGCCTCGACAAATCGGTGACCGCCCGGATTCCGACCCGGACCAACACCGACGACCGCTATTTCGGCGACAAGCACCAGATCATGCCGAAGCATGGCTACACCGCCATGTTCAACAAGATGCTCGATCATCCGAACATCGACGTGCTGCTGTCCACCGACTATCAGGACGTGGTGGACGAGATCGACGCCGGCCACCTGGTCTTCACCGGGCCGATCGACGAATATTTCGGCTTCCGCTACGGCAAGCTCCCCTACCGGAGCCTTCGCTTCGAGCACAAGATCCTCGATCAGGGCAATTATCAGCCCGTCGCGACGGTCAACTATCCCGACCCGAAGGTGCCCTACACCCGGATCACCGAATATAAGCACCTGACCGGCCAGAGCCACGCCAAGACCAGCATCACCTATGAATATCCGTCGGCGGAAGGGGATCCTTATTATCCGATCCCGCGGGCGGAGAACCAGGCGCTGTTCAAGAAGTACGAGGCGCTCGCCGATTCGACCCCCGGGGTCACCTTCGTCGGGCGGCTGGCGACCTATCGCTACTACAATATGGACCAGGTCGTCGGCCAGGCCCTCACCGCCTTTAGAAGGCTCGACGCGGCGCGCAGGGCCGACGCGGGCGCGGGCTCGGTCTGGACCGAAGCGGCGGAGTGACAGGCCGAATTCCTCCCCTGCACTTGCAGGGGAGGGGGACCATGCGAAGCATGGTGGAGGGGCCTTACAGACTTTGAAGAACCCCTCCACCAGGCTTCGCCTGGTCCCCCTCCCCTGGAAAGCCGGGGGAGGATTTATTCCGCCGCGACCGCGGTCTCTTCCTCGATCTCGACCGACCGCAGGAACTCCTCCAGCGCCGAATCGAAGCTCCTCAGCATCATCCCGCGCCGGCTGGTCAGGGCCCGGTTCAGCTCTTCCGGCCCGTCCTCCGCCACGACCAGCTCGGCATCGAAGCCCGCGCCCTCGGCCACCCGCCGGGCGAATTCGTACCAGCTGAGCTCGCCGTCGTTGGCGAGGTGCCAGAGGCCGGTTTCGCCGTCGATGAGCAGGTCGAGCGCGGCGTGGCACAGGTCGGGCACATAGGTAGGCGAGACCCGGCTTCGCGAGCAGGCGCTCACCGTCTCGCCGCGGGCGAGGCAGCTCAGCACGTGCCAGGCGAAATTGTAGCGGTCCCACGGCCCGAAGAAGGCGCTGGTGCGGACGACCAGGGGCTTGCCGCCGGCGGCGAGCACCCGAGCTTCAGCCTCAGCCTTGCTTCGGCCGTAGACGCCGGTCGGAGCAACCTCGTCCGACTCGTCGTAGCGGCGCCCGAGGCGGCCGTCGAAGACGAGGTCCGAGGAAAAGGTGACGAGGGGCACGCCGCGATCCGCGCAGGCCGAAGCGAGGGCGGCGGCGCCGTCGGCATTGGCCGCCATGCACGCCTCCACCTCTTGCTCGGCGTCGGCGACCCGGACGAAGCCGGCCGTGTTGATCACCGCCCAGGGCTGATGGCGCTCCAAGGCGCGCTCGATCGAGCCGGGATCGCCGAGGTCCATCTCCGACCGGCCGGTCAGGTCGAAGGGCAGCGCCCGCTCCTCGCAGATCCGGGCAAAGGCGTTGCCGAGCGTCCCGGTGGCGCCGGTGATGAGAAGCTTGCGGCCCTCGGCGGCCGGCTTCCGGCAGCGTCCGCTCCAGCGATAGAGTCGCGGCGGCCGGCGCCACCAGCCCGGCGAATCGAGCGCCGGGTGGTCGAACGTCTCGCCTTTGGCATAGGCTTTGGCGGCCCGCGCGATCACCGTCGGCCGCGGAACGCCGCTTCGAACGTCGAAAGCGCCGGTGTCGTAATGGCCGTTGCGCTGGGTCAGCAGGAAGCGCCAGTCGACATTGCCGAACATCGACCAGATCGTCACCGCGCGAAGGTCGACGCCCTCGCCGCGAAGCTGGATCGCCGTCTCCCAGACTTCGGCGAACCAGCGCAATTGCTCGTCGCGGTGGCAGCCGTGATGGACCTCGGTGATGGCGATCGGGATCCCGTAGCGCGCCCAGGCTTCCCTCAGCCGCGGGGCGAAGCCGGTATCGTCCTCGAGCCTTTTCACCCGAACCGCCTCGGCGTCGACATAGGTGTCGCGGCGGTTCCCGCCCGGCTCCAGCCAGGGGTAGAGATAGGTGCGATGGTCGAGGAACCGCTCGCTGGTCAGATAATGGTTGATGCCCAGGATATCCGGCGTCGCCTCGCCGCCCTCGAACTGCTCCATCTCGCCCCAGCCGACTCCGGCGCCGAACAGGATCTTGTGAAAGGGGTGGCGGGAATCGACCCGCCCGGTGAGCAGATCGAGGCTTAGCCAGCGGCGCTCATTCTCGTGCGCGGCCTGGTAGCGGAGCGGCGCGGTCGAGAAGGTCTTGCCGAGATCCTCGGTCTGGACGAGCTTGGCGCCCGGGATCGCCCGGCGGATCGCCCGCATCGCCTCCAGCGTGCCCTTGCACTCGTTGGCGAGGGTCCGAAGAAACTTCGGATAGTCGCGGCCGTGCGGATACCAATGGCCGTAGAGTCCGGAAAAGCGGGCCGTGGTGAGCGGCTCGTTGACCGGGGTCCACATCTCGATCCACGGATAGCGCTCCGCCACCCGGGCGGCGTAATCGGCCAGCTTCTTCGGGAAATCGGGATCGGTGAGATCGGTATATTTCGGGCCGGAGCCGTGGTGGAGAAGCCCGCCGATCACCTTGATCCCGCGCTCGCGAAGCATGGCGAGGCGATCGTCGGTCCAGGCGAAGTCAAGCCGGTCGGGGCGCTCCGGGGCGACCGCTTCCCACAGGATCGGGAAGCGCACGGTCGTCAGGCCCAGCCCGGCCATCAGGTCGATATCGCCCGGCCGGTCCCGGTGACCGGTTTCCTCGGACTGATCTCGATACGCGTTGTCAAGCCGGACAATGGTGCATTCGGCGCCTCCCCATAACTCGGGAAGCGCCTCGCGCTGGTCTTCGATCATGCCCTGTGGGTTTCCGATTGTGGCGGTCGAGTAACGAACCCTCCTCTTCGAGCCAAGGTTCCCTGCCCCGGGCCCGCATCTAAAGCAGGTTAGGCAGATTCAGGCCGCTTCTAAAGCAGGTTAGTCCGATTCAGGACTGCTTAGGATTTCGGTAACTCTTTTGCGCCATTCTCCTCTTGTCCGCGGGAGAGTGCGATGCGTGTCCAGCACCGGGAGCAAAGCTTCGACGACCGCCGGTGCGAACCTCGCCACGAGGATTTGATCGACAGTGCGATCATCCATTTCCGCGGCGAGCGTCACTGCGTCCCAGTGCTCAACATCTCGACCCGCGGAACGATGATCGAATGCGCGCTCACACCCCGGCTCGGCGAGACGGTGCTCGTCGAATTCCCCGAATGCAGCCGAATCCACGCCTTCGTCCGCTGGGCCCGCGAGGGCCGCATCGGCCTCAATTTCGGCCATGAGATGGTGTTGAGCTAGGAAGCCGTCATCCCGGCGAAAGCCGGGATCTCGGGTCGCAAAAGTCTCGGGGGGTCTCGCCGCGGTCCCGGCTTTCGCCGGGATGACGGTGGGCTCATCGCCCCAAGGCCCTCAGCACCGTCGGCGTGATTCCGCTTACCATCTTCTTGATCCCCTGGAAGTTGGGATGGACCCGATCGGCCAGCGCCAGCGAGGGGTTGCCGGCCACGCCGGCGAGGAAGAAGGGGTAGAGGGCGGCTTTGTGCTTGCGGGCGAGATCCGGGAAGATCGGATTATATTGCGCCATGTAGCGGCTCCCCAGATTGGGCGCGGCCAGCATTCCGGCGATCAGCACCTTGATTCCGCGCCGGTCCAGCTCGGTGACGATGGCGTCGAGATCGGCCCGGGTCTGCTCGGGCGGCAGGCCCCGGAGCATGTCGTTCGCGCCCAAAGCGACGATGGCGAGGTCCGGCTTTTGCTTGAGGCCGTCCAGGGTCCATTTGAGCCGGGCCCGGCCCTGCGCCGCCGTATTGCCCGAAACGCCGGCGTTGGTGACGAAGGCCCGGACTCCGTTGCGACGGAGCATGTCCTCGAGCTGGGGCGCGAATCCCTGGCCGGCCGGAAGCCCGTAGCCGGCCGTGAGGCTGTCACCGAAGGCGAGGATATGGACGTCCTTCGCCGCGGCCGGCGCCGCCGAGGCCGCCATGATCAGGAGCAGCGCGTGGACAAGCCGGCGAAGCGCCCCATATGGGCCAAATAACGCCATCGGATTTCATTCCCCTTCATGACCGGCTCCTACGTTATCGACGCTTCGAATGTCACGCTCGCGCTCGGCTCCGGCGCGGGCCGGACCCAAATCTTGCGCGGTGTCGCCCTACAAGTCGCGAGCGGCGAAAGCGTTGCCTTGCTCGGCCCCTCGGGCAGCGGAAAATCGTCGCTGATGGCGGTCCTGTCGGGCCTGGAGCGGGCGAGCGGCGGCTCGATCCGGATCGCCGGCGCGGATTTCAGCGCCCTCGGCGAGGACGATCTCGCCCGGGCCCGGCAGGGGCGGATCGGGATCGTCCTCCAGGCCTTCCATCTGCTTCCGACGATGACCGCGCTCGAAAACGTCGCCGTCCCGCTCGAGCTGGCCGGCCGGGCGGGCGCGTTCGACCTCGCCCGGGCGGAGCTGGAAGCGGTCGGCCTTGGCCACCGGCTCACCCATTATCCCGCCCAATTGTCGGGCGGCGAGCAGCAGCGGGTCGCGATCGCCCGGGCCACCGCCCCGCGCCCGGCCCTGCTTTTCGCAGACGAGCCGACGGGAAATCTCGACGCCGCCACCGGGACCGCGATCCTCGATCTGCTGTTCGAGCGGCAGCGGGGGACGGGAGCGACCTTGCTGGTCATCACCCACGATCCGGCCTTGGCGGCGCGCTGCGATCGGGTGCTGGAGATGCAGGACGGGCGGATCGTCCGGGATTCGGGGGCGTGAGGGGGGTCACTAAATTCCTCCCCGAGATTTCTCGGGGAGGGGGTCCAGGCGCAGCCTGGCGGAGGGGTTCTTCGAACGCTGAAAGAACCCCTCCACCGCGCTTGCCGCGGTCCCCCTCCCCCGGAAAACCGGGGGAGGAATTTCCGTGATCCCTCTTCGCCTCGCCCTGCGCGATCTTCGCGGCGGCCTCGCCGGCCTTCGGCTGCTCGCCATCTGCCTGTTCCTCGGCGTGCTCGCCCTCGCCGGGATCGGCTCGCTTTCCGCCGCCATCGTCGCCTCGCTGGCCGAGCGCGGGCAGGAGATATTGGGCGGGGACGTCCAGCTCGCCGTCTCACAGCGCGACGCGACCCCGCAAGAGCTGGCCGCCTTCGGGCGCGAGGGCAGGCTCAGCCACATCACCCGGATGCGGGCCATGGCGGCCCGGCTCGACGGCGAGGAGAGCGTCCTGGTCGAGCTCAAGGGCGTCGACCAAGCCTGGCCCCTGTCAGGCGCCTTCCGGGCTTCCCCAGGGACTCGGCCCAGGAACGGGGAGGTGGCGGTCGGGCCCGAACTGGCCGAACGGCTCCGACTCCGGATCGGCGACCCCGTGCGGATCGGCGGTGCCGAGCTCAGGATCAGCGGCCTGATCGCCCGGGAGCCCGACCGGGTCGGCCAGGGCTTCACCCTGGGCTCGACCGCGCTCGTCGGCCGCGAAAGCCTCGCCGCTACCGGCCTCGTCCAGCCCGGAAGCCTCTACACCAGCGCCTACCGGCTCAAGCTTCCCGCCGGCGCCGATCCCAAGGCGGTCGCCGAGCGGCTGAAGAAAAGCTTCGGCGGCGCCGGCTGGCAGGTCATGGACCGGACCGACGGAGCGCCGGGCACCCGCCGCTTCATCGAGCGGCTCGGCCAGTTCCTGACCCTGGTCGGGCTCACCGCCTTGATCGTCGCCGGAATCGGCGTCGGCAACGGAGTCTCCTCCTATCTCGATTCCAAGCGCTCCGGCATCGCCACCCTGAAGCTGCTCGGGGCGACCAGCCGGACGCTGTTCCTCTCCTATCTCTTCCAGGTCGGACTGGTCGCCGTCGCCGCGACCCTGGCCGGCCTCGCCGCCGGAGCGCTGGTGCCTGCCGCGGTCGTCGCCGTCGCCGGCGATGCGCTGCCGGTGCCGCCGCGCCTGGCGCTGTACTGGCAGCCCTTGCTGGCCAGCGCCGCCTACGGTCTGCTCATCGCGTCCGTCTTCGCGCTGGTGCCGATCGCCCGGGCGCGAAGGCTGCCGGCCGCCACGCTCTTCCGAGGCGACCTCGAGCCCTCGCGCCGGCCCGGCTGGGCGGTGGCCCTGATCGTGCTCGCCGCCGCCGCCGCGATCGCCGGGCTCGCCATCGGCAGCGCCCGCGAGCCCGCCTTCGCCGCCGGCTTCATCGCGTCGGCGCTCGGCCTCGTCCTGCTCCTCACCTTGCTCGGCGCTCTGATCCGCTGGACCGCCTCGCGACTGCCGCGCCCGAGGCATCCCGTCTTCCGGATCGCGCTCGCCAACCTCCATCGTCCCGGCGCCCAGACCGGCCGGCTGGTCGTGGCCCTCGGCCTCGGCCTGACCTTGTTCACGACCCTGGCGGTGATCGAGAGCAACCTATCGGGCCAGATCCGGACCGCCATCCCGGCCAAAGCGCCGAGCTTCTTCATGCTCGACATACCGGTCGAGGAGGTCGGCGCCTTCCGGGCGCTGGCCGGGCGAGTTGCGCCCCGCAGCGAGCTCGTTACCATCCCGTCGCTGCGCGGCTCGGTCGTCGCCGTCGGCGGCCGCCGGGTCGCCGACATGGCCGAGCTTCCTCCTGAGGCCTGGTTCCTGCGCGGCGACCGCGGCCTCACTTATTCCGCGGCCTTGCCGGAAGGCAGCCGGCTCGTCGCCGGCCGCTGGTGGCCCGCCGATTATTCCGGACCGCCTCTGGTCTCGCTCGACGTCGAGGCGGCGCGCGCGGTGGGCCTCAAAGTCGGCGACAGCATCACCCTCTCCATCCTCGGCCGCGAGATCGAGGCGAGGATCGCGAGCCTGCGCGAGATCGACTGGGACACGATGGGCTTCAACTTCGTCATCGTCTTCGCGCCCGGCACCCTGGAAAGCGCTCCCCATAGCTTCATGGCGACGATTTCAATGCCCGAAGCGGAGGAGCGGCCGTTCGCCCGGGCGGTGTCGAGCGCCTTCCCCGGCGTTTCGGCGATCCGGGTCAAGGAGGTGGTCGAGACGGTCGCCGGGATGCTCTCGCAGCTCGCGGTGGCGGTGCGCGCCGCCGCCTCGGTCGCCATCCTCGCCGGAATCGCGGTCCTGGTCGGAGCGCTCGCCGCCAGCCGCCGGGCCCGGACCTATGACAGCGTCATCCTCAAGATGCTGGGTGCGACGCGGGGCCGGATCCTCGCCGCCCAGGCCGCCGAGTTCACGGCTCTCGCCTTCATCGTCGCCCTCGTCGCCCTCGGCCTCGGGACGGCGGCGGGCTGGTGGGTGGTGGTGAAGATCTTCGAGCTCGATTGGGCGCCCGACTGGGGCGCCGTGGCGGCGACTTTGGGGCTTGGGGCGCTGGTCACGCTGGTCCTGGGCCTGCTCGGTTCCTTGCCGGCGCTGGCGGCGAGACCGGCACGGGCGCTGCGCATGCTCTAACCGTCACCCCGGCGAAAGCCGGGGCCTCGGGGAGACCCGCGGAGACTTTTCGACCCGAGGTCCCGGCTTTCGCCGGGATGACGCCAAGGAGATACAGATGATCGACCTCTACACCGCCGCCACGCCCAACGGCTGGAAGGTCTCCATCCTGCTCGAGGAGCTCGGCCTGCCCTACCAGGTTCACGTTCTCGACCTCCGCTCCGGCGCCCAGAAGGAGCCCTGGTTCACCGCGATCAACCCCAACGGCCGCATTCCGGCGATCGTCGACCGCGAGGAGGGCGATTTCGCCGTCTTCGAATCGGGCGCGATCATGGTCTATCTCGCCGAGAAGACGGGCCGGCTGATGCCGTCGGACGCGAAGGGCCGGAGCCTGGTCATGCAATGGCTGATGTTCCAGATGGGCGGCCTCGGCCCGATGATGGGCCAGGCCAACGTCTTCACCCGCTATTTTCCGGAGCAGCTCCCCGCGGTCATCGACCGCTACCGGCGCGAGAGCCGGCGATTGTTCGAGGTTCTCGATCGCCATCTCGCCGATCGCGAATGGCTGGCGGGCGATTATTCGATCGCCGACATCGCCAATTTCGCCTGGGCGCGGACCCACGAATGGCCGGGCGTGCCGGTCGACGGCCTCGGCCATCTCCAGCGCTGGATGGCGGCGATCGGCGAGCGGCCGGCCGTCCAGAAGGGGATGACGATCCCGCCGCGCGCCGATCCGGACAAGACCGTGGAAGCGGCGCGATCGATGCTCGCCTGACCGGCGCACCCGTCACCGGGGCGCCCGCCCTCCTTTTTTCAACCAGTCCTGACAGGCCGATGAGGTCGGCGAGGGATGGGGCGGAGGCTTCGTTTCCAGGGGGCGTCCCGCTTCGAGATCGGCCAGGATGACCTTGATCTCGGCCTCATCGAAACCGCAGGGGTCGCCCTCGACCGCTACTTCCCGCGCCGCGATTCGAGCTTCCCGAAGCGCCTCCTCCCGGCGGCCCGCACCGACATAGGCCCCGATCAGCTGGCCCCTCAGGCTGTCGGGCTGCAGATAGGGTTCCGACGGATGGGAGCGGGCTGAAATCGCGAGGGCCTGCCTGAACAAGGCGGCGGCCTCATCCAGCTTGCCGGCGATCCTGAACCGCGCCGCCTTGACCCGGGCCAGGGCCCGGATCGCGGCCAGTGTCTCGCTATTGTCCGGCCCGAGCGTGGCCTGCCGGATCGAAAGGGCTTCGGTCAGCGCGGCTTCGGCCTCTTCCGGGGGATCGCCACGCTCGAGATCGACGAGCACGTCGGCGTAGGTGTGGAGCGCCAGCGCGGTCTCCGGGTGGATGGGCCCGAACGCCCGCTTCGTCGCCGCGACCGCCCGCCCCAGGTAAACGGCCGAGATCTGCCGCATGTCTTCGCGGTCGAGCTCGCTGCCGCGCTCGAACAGGGTCACCCCGAACGACATCAGCAAATCGGCTTCGAGCACGCTGGCGCTTGCCGGCCGTCGCCGCGCTTCCTGGAGGAGCCGGTCGAAAGCCAGCTCGGCCTCGGGCAGGCCGCTCTTCTCGACCGCTGCCAAAGGGCCGGCGACCAGCTTTCCCATCTTCTCCAGCGGGAGCCGATCCTTCGTCTGCGGCGGGGGGCCGGTCTGGTCGGACCGCGCCGGCGCGGCCAGGGCCGCGAGGGCGAGGGCGGAGAGGACGAAGAGGAACATTCGGGGCATCCGCCGATCCTTTCACCGGGCGGCAGCCGATGCAAGATCGGCGTCAGTCCCGCTTCGGATCGCAGCGCTCGTAATCGGGCTCGCGATTCCGCTTGCGGGCCAGGCGCTCCTGCCGGCCCATACATTCTTCCTGGCGGCGGATCCTCGCGCCGCGCTTGCGGTCGGATTCGGCCTGGGTGGTGATGACGGCGTCTACTCCCGCCGAGGCGACCTTGACCGGCAGCGTGGCGACGTCGAGCGCGGTCTTGGCGAGGCAGCCCGACAGTAGCAGGGCGGCGAGCGGGACGAGGAGCAGACGCATGAGCGGATCCTAAGCCGGGATAGAGGGCCGGCCTAGGCGCAAAGCGATGATCGGCGGCTTAACCGAGGCCGGCCGCTCAGCCCGCCCCGCGTCCGGCGAGCAGGTCGCGGGTCCTCGCCTCGGCCTTGTCGGCCCGCTCCGCCTGGCGATCGTAATCCTTGGCGATATGATTGAGCGAGGCGGCAACCTCGTCCAGGCTCGCGCCGACGGCGAGTTTGCGGCACTCGCAGGCCAGCGCCCGCAATTCAGCGGCGTTCTTGCTCATCCCGCCACCGGCGACGGAAGGCTATCGGCTTTCGGGCGCGGATCGGCGAGGTGCAGGTAGTTCGGGTTGAAGCCCGCCGCCGTCTCCAGGCGCCGGTAATCGTGGATGGTGAGCATCCCGCTTTTGAGGCTGATCAGCTCGTCGGCGCGCATCCGCTGGAGCACCCGGTTGACGTGGACCGGGGTGAGGCCGAGCGCGTCGCCCAGTTCCTCCTGGGTGAGCGGAAGCTCGAAGCAATGATCGTGGGTGAGGCCGATATTGCGCATCCGGACGTAAAGCTCGCACATCAGATGGCCGACCGCTTCGAAGGCGTCGCGCCGGCCGATGTTGACGATCCAGGCGCGGAGCACCGCCTCGTCGACCAGGGTGGCCCACCAGAAAGCGCGGGCGATGCTCGGCCGCTCGGTGAGCAGGTCCAGCTTCGAGCGGGAAATATAAGCGACCTTGGCCCGGGTCAGGGTGGTGATCGAATGGTCCATCTCGCGCAGGATGGTGGTGTGGAAATCGCAGAAATCGCCGGGGATCAGGAAGGCGGTGATCTGGCGCGATCCGTCGGCAAGCAATTTATAGCGCGCCGCCCAGCCCTCGACCATCAGATGGACATGGTCGGGCCGCTCGCCTTCGCGGATGATGTTGCGGCGGGCGCCCATTTCGCGCGGGTCATCGCCTAAGGCGGCGAGGGCGAGACGGTCGCCGTCGCTGAGCCGGGCGACATTTTCGAGCTTGGTGACGAGCGGACTTCCGCCGCCGCACAAGGGCCCTTCGGCATGAGGGGCGGATGCGGACATGCAATCTATGTTAGGCCGATCCGCCGCCAACATCCACGCGCATCGACACGTAATATCTAATCCATGTTAGTCACGCCATGGCTATCCTCTGTGAAATACAGTCCGACCATCCTGGTTTATGAAAGAATCATCGCCGGTTCTAACAGGGGCACCGACGGCTGAGAGACTCGACAAGCTCCCGCCCTTTCCAAGCGGAGAGCATTCCATGACCCACCCGGCCGGCTTGGAGCGCGTTTTGCGCCGCCTTGAGTCGCGCGTCGCGCTCGACGCCGAGGACCGCGCCGCCGTGCTCGCTCTGCCTCTGACCTTCCGGACCCTCGAACCCGCGGCCTACATCGTCCGCGAAGGCGAGGCCGCCGATGTCTGCGTCATCCTCCTCAAGGGGTTCGCCTATCGCCACAAGGTGACGGGCGACGGCGAGCGCCAGATCATGTCCATCCACATGCCCGGCGAGTTCCTCGATCTCCAGAACTGCCTGCTCGGCATCGCCGATCACAACGTCCAGACCCTGACCCGGTGCGAGATCGCCTCGGTGCCGGTCTCTGCGCTTCAGGCCCTCACCGAGGCCCGGCCGATGGTCGGACGGGCGATGTGGATCGACACTTTGGTCGACGCCGCCATCTTCCGCGAATGGATCGTCAATGTCGGCCGTCGCGATTCGATCAGCCGGATCTCGCATCTGCTCTGCGAGATCGCCTTGCGCCTCGAGGCCGCGGGCCTGGCCGAGGATCACCGCTACGAGCTGCCGATGACCCAGGAGCAGATCGCCGACTGCACCGGCCTGACCCCGGTCCATGTCAACCGGGTCCTGAAGGAGCTCGGCCGCCAGGGCCTGATCGACCGGGACAAGCGCTCGGTCCGGATCCTCGACTGGAACCGGCTCCAGCATGTCGGCGACTTCAATACCCGCTATCTGCACTTTGAAGTGGGCGGCCCCACGAACCTCGAGTCGGCCCGCTAAAAACCCCTCCCCCTGCAGGGAGGGGAATTAGGGTCACCGCCTCCCCCCAACCCTAGCCTTTCGGCCGTATCGTGCCCCCCGCAACCACCGGAAAAATCGGCATAAAGCGCCCAACTTAACCTGTATCAAAGATTTGCGATTCACCACGAGCTTATGCAGGACGCGACGAGGGGGCGCCCCGCGAAACCCGCGGTGGAGAGGCTCGTTGGGGCGAGAAATGATCGTGCCGGACCTGCATCCGACATTCGAGAAGATGGTGCGCCGCCTCGAGCGCCGCTCCCCGCTGAGCCCGGCGGACCGCGAGATATTGCTCGGCCTTCCGCACCATGTGAAGAAGCTGCCCGCGGGCGCCCACATCGTCCGCGACGGCGACGCGCCCGAACACTGCGCCCTGCTTCTCTCCGGCTTCGCCTATCGCTACAAGCTGACCGGCGAAGGCGGGCGCCAGATCATCTCGCTCCACTGCGCCGGCGAGTTCCTCGATCTCCAGAACAGCTTCCTCGTGGTCGCCGATCACAGCGTCCAGATGCTGACCGAGGGCGAGATCGCCCTGATCCCGCCCGGGGTCCTCGAAGAGCTGGCGCTGACTCGGCCGGCCATCGCCCGCGCCTTGTGGATCGACACCCTGATCGACGCCGCCATCTTCCGCGAATGGGTGGTCAACGTCGGCCGCCGCGACAGCCGCGCCCGGGTCGCCCATCTGCTGTGCGAATTCTCGCTCCGGCTCGAAGCGGCCGGCCTCGCCAGCAACCATCAATATGAGCTGCCGATGACGCAGGAGCAGCTCGCCGACGCGGTCGGCCTGACCTCCGTCCACGTCAACCGGGTGCTCAAGCAGCTCGGCGAGGAAGGCCTCATCCGCCGCGACCGCCGGGCGATCGCGATCGCGGACTGGGACCGGATGCGGGCGGCCGGCGACTTCAACGCCCGCTATCTCCATCACGACGCGATGGACGGGCACGAAGAGCCGGTTTGATCCATGTGGTTGCGGCTTCGCGCGCAATCACCGACATTCCGAGTCGCTGTAGAGTACCACCCCCATAAGAGGGGACGGTCGAATGTCTCGCCAGGACCGCATCAATCACCACGTCGACCGGGCGTTCGAGGAGCTCGACCGCGCCCGAAGCGCCGCCTCGCCGGAAGCGGCCATCGCCCATCTCGCTTTGTCGGAGCTTCATCTCGGCCGGATGAAATCGCTCAGCGAGCCGGCGGAGCCGCCGATTCTGCGCCTCGTCGAATAGGAACCGGCGACCGCGATTTTCCTCCGTCATTGCGAGCGAAGCGAAGCAATCCAGCGGGCCTCGAAGCCACTGGATTGCTTCGCTCTGCTCGCAATGACGGGCGGGAATTAACCCAATTCAATCAACAATTTAGCGCCGATTTGATCCAGGTCGGAGACGACCCGCCTTACCTCGGTCAAGGTGAAGCATGGACGACGATATCAGCTATCATTCGAGCCACGCCCTCGCCGAGCTCGACTCCGCGCGCCGCTGCGCCGATCTCCATGCCGCCCGCTGCCACCTCCAGCTCGCCGAGCAGCATCTCGACCGGATGCGAGCCCTCTGCCGAGCGGCCGCCGCGACCGACTCCGTGCCGCCGGGCCTGGCCTGACTGGCCTCCCCATGCCGTGCATGGGGAGGCGGTTACATAGCCCCCAGGGCCTCTTCGACTGCCTTGACCAGGGCTTGCCCCGAACCCGGGCTTGGGTCAGTGAGGCGCTCAGCCGGGAGATTGAAGATGCGCCAGCCGCCGTCCGCCGCCCACCTCGCCGTCCTGCTCGCCGCCGCGTCCGTGTCGGCCTGCGCGGCCGGCGCCGGCAAGCCGCCGCCCCAGCCCGCCGCCAACGCCCGTTATTCCTTCTGGCGTCCGGCGCCGGTCCTCGACGCGCCCGATCCGAACAAGGTGGTCGAGAGCGCCCCGGCCGAGGCCTGGCGGCCGGTCGATCCTTCGAACCTTCTCGTCGTCGAGCTCAAGGAGGGCGGCCGGATCGTCATCGAGCTGGCGCCCGATTTCGCCCCCGTCCACATCGCCAACGTCCGCGCCTTCGCCAGGGCGCATTGGTGGGACGGCGCCGCCATCTACCGGGTCCAGGACAATTACGTCTCCCAATGGGGCAATGGCGATGCGAAGACGGAGCTCCCCGCCGGGGTCGTCCGCCAGCCACCGGCCGAATATCACCGCGCCCTCGCCGGCCTGCACGTGCGGCCGCTCGGCTATCCCGACAGCTACGCGCCGATGGTCGGCCACGCCGACGGCTGGCCGGTCGGCTACGATCCGGAGGCGGGCCGCGCCTGGCTGACCCATTGCTACGGCTATGTCGGAGTCGGCCGCG
Organism: Sphingomonadales bacterium; assembly: GCA_034668565.1. GTDB lineage: Bacteria > Pseudomonadota > Alphaproteobacteria > Sphingomonadales > Sphingomonadaceae > Allosphingosinicella. The sequence goes on from JAXDPE010000047.1 coordinate 34,305, forward strand.
ACCTGGCGCCCGACACGGGCACCGGCGGCGAGCTCTACGCCGTCATCGGCCATTCGCCGCGCCATCTCGACCTCAATATCGCCGTCATCGGGCGCGTGGTCGAGGGCATGAACCTGCTCTCGGCCCGCCCGCGCGGCACCGAGGCGCTCGGCTTCATCAAGGATCCGGCCCAGCATATCGGCATCGCCGGCGCCCGGCTCGCCGCCGACATGCCGGCGGCCGAGCGCCCCGCTTATGAAGTCATGCGCTCGGACAGCCCCGCCTTCAGCCAGTTCGTCACGGGCCGGGCCAATCGCGGCGGCGATTTTTTCCAGCGCCCCGCCGGCGGAGTCGACATCTGCAACGCCCAGGTTCCGGTTCGCAAGGTCGCGGGATGACGTGAAACCCGAATGACGAAAAAAGGGGACGGCCGCTACGGCCGTCCCCTTTTTCGAAATTACGCGCCGGACCCTCGCTTAGGGATGATAAGGGACCGGCGCGACGGCGGCCGCCCGAAGGCGCCGCCAGCGAGTTCAGGCCGCGTAGGCTTGCTCGCCCCGGAATTCCGGGCGGCGGATGGTGCGGACGATGGCGCCGCCGGCGATCATCGGCGCATTTTCGAGCGGGAGCGCGGTAGTGCAGAAGGCGCACTCCGCCATCGACCGGCCGATATACCAATGCGTCCGGCCGCAACCGGGACAGTAATTGGTCTCATGCTCGCGATAGACGATATGATAGCCGCGCTGATCCGCCTGGGGAATGATGCAGCCGCCACGCGCCTCAAGGATACTCGTCGCCATACTTTGGCTCCCTTTTCACTCACTTGCCCACCCCAACGACCGACAAGTCCGAAGAGTTTCATGGCGTTAAGATGAACGGGGTTCCGGCAAGACCCTCGGGAACCGGGCCGGCCGTTCGAAAAGGGCGGAAATCTGCGGAGACGAGCCGTTCGGAAGCGTCGGCGAAATGAAGCTCAAGAATTTTTTGAGGGGCCACCGTTAACCTTTTTGAAGACGATCCGGCCGCCCCGACAGGGTCAGAGCTCGATCTTTTCCTTGCGCCTCACGCTGGCCCGGCGCTCAAAGGAGCGGCGCCTGCGCTGGTGGATGGCTACGGCGGTAAATGGAAGCGCCAGCGCTCCCAGCACCAGCGCCGATACCAGCACCACGGTTTCCAGCTCCAGACCTTCCATCACACTTCCTCCAGCGCCGGTCACTAAACCTGTTTGCCGCCGCCGTCATCCCTCTCCCACCGTTTCGCGAGAAGTGGAAAGGCGTTTAAAAAAAATAGAACCGTTTCGGTTCCAATATAATCTACCTCCTTTTTCGTCCCGGCCTATCATGCGCCATCAACAAAGGGAGGACTTCCATGGCGACTCCGACTGGCGGGCAGGTAAGGCCCTATGGCGTGGCGATCAGCGACGCGCTCAGCGATCCGAATTCCACTCTCGAAGATCTGACGGCACTGCGCGACCAGGGTCGCCGAGAGCTCGAGGAGCAGGGCGACCTGCCCGGCGCACTCGAGAAGCTCGAAGCCGAAATCCAGTCGCGCAGCGGCGGCTATGCCAAGCCGGCCGGCGGGATCGTCCCGCTTTACGGAGTCGCCATCCACGACGCGATCTCGGATCCGCAGACCACCCTCGAGCGGCTCAATGCGCTTCGCGACGAGGGCCGCCGCCAGCTCGAGGAGACCGGCGACCTCGCCGGGGCGCTCGAGCGGCTCGAGGGCGAGATCGCGCGCCGCGGCTGAACCACAAGCAGGGAGAATGACATGGCCCAAGCAAGCCGTAGCCCGGTCCCTCCTTATGGAGTGGCCATCGCCGACGCGCTGAGCGACCCGAATACGAGCCTCGAGGAGCTGGTCGCCCACCGCGACCATGGTCGCGAGGTCCTGGCCGCGCAGGGCGATCTGAAGGCCGCGCTGGACCGTCTCGATTCCGAGATCCAGCGTCGCGGCGGCGGCTATTGACGTCATGGCGGATGCCGGCGGCACCCGCTCGGAGCCGGTAAGGATCCGCTCCGAGGCCGACCGCCGGCTCCGCCATCCCGTCCACGTCGTCTGGGAGCTGACTCTCGCCTGCAATCTGCGCTGCGCCCATTGCGGATCGCGCGCCGGGCGTCCCCGCTCGGACGAGCTCACGATCGACGAGATCCGCTCGATCGTGGCGGAGCTCGCCGAGCTCGGCACCCGGGAGATCAGCCTGATCGGCGGCGAAGCCTATCTCCGCCGCGACTGGCTCGACATCATCCGCGCCGTCGCCGACTCCGGAATCAAATGTGGGCTCCAGACCGGCGGCCGGGCCCTTAGCCGGGCCAAGATCGAGGCGGCCGTCGACGCGGGCCTGTCCTCCGCCGGCGTGTCGGTCGACGGCAACGAGGCGGTTCACGACCGGCTTCGCGGAGTTCCGGGAAGCTTCCGCCAGGCGTTGACCGCGATCGAGGAATTCGCTCGCGCCGGGATCACGCCGAGCAGCAACACCCAGGTCAACCGGCTGTCGGCCCCGGTGCTCGAGGAGACGTACGAGCACATCCACGCCGCCGGCGCCCGGATGTGGCAGATCCAGCTGACCGTGCCGGCCGGCAACGCCGCCGAGCAGGTCGATCTCATCCTCCAGCCCTGGCAGATCCCGGAAACCTACGACACCCTGGCCCGCTTGTTCGAGCGCGGCCGAAAGTCGGGCCTTCGCCTCTTCTCGGGCAATAATATCGGCTATTTCGGGCCCTACGAGCATTTGTGGCGGACCATGACCGACGAGCCGGCTTATTGGGACGGCTGCGGCGCCGCCGAGAGCGGGATGGCGATCGAGGCCGACGGGATCGTCAAGGGCTGTCCCTCGCTCCACAAGGGCGAATATGGCGGCGGCAACGTCCGCGACCACGGCTCGCTGACCGAAATCTGGCTTGCGATGCAGGCGTCGGTCCGGCCCAATGTCGAGCGCCCGGCCTGGGGCTTCTGCGGAACCTGCTATTACAAGTCGGTGTGCAAATCGGGCTGCACGTGGACGGCCGGCTCGCTCCTCGGCGTGCCCGGCAACAATCCGATGTGCGATCACCGCGCCCGCACCCTGCGCGAGGCCGGGCTTCGCGAGCGCTTCGAGCAGGTCGAGGCGGCGCCCGACGAGCCCTTCGCCCAGGGATTGTGGAGGCTCGCGCTCGAGACTCTGGAGGGGGTCGAGCTTCCGGAGAGCGCCTATCCGGTCTCGAAGCAGCCGAACCATCCCGGCGGCGAGATCCTCCTGTGCCGCGGCTGCGGCCATTATTCCTTCGCGGGCGACGACGGCTGCATGAAATGCGGCGCCCCGCTCGTTCCGGACCTTCCGCGGGGCGACTTTGCCGGGCCGGAGGAGATGGAGGCGGTCCTGGCGAGGCTCGCCGCACTCGATGAGGCCCATGCCCGCCGACTTGCGGAGATACGGTCGAGACCGTAACCCCGCCATAGGGCGTGACGGAAGGGGCCGGCACGAGGCTCGAGGGGGGAACGAGATGACCGATTTGGCCGCCGGCGACGATCCGCTGGTTGCCGCTCCGACCTGGAACGGCACCATCAAGGGCTTCTTCGATTCCGGCGACATCGCCTGCATGAGCGCCCAGGGCCTCGACCTTTCGAGCTACGAGAGCGTCAGGGACAGCGCCAAGCCGATCTACGACGAGGTCAAGTCGGGCAACATGCCGGCCGGCGGTCCGCCGTGGAGCGCCAACCGGGTCGAGACCTTCGCCAACTGGATGAGCGACGGCTTCCCTTTGGGATCGGGGGAGCCCCCGCCGCCGCCGCCGCCGCCCGTGGCCGAGCCCGTGGTCGAGCATCCGAACTGGACCGACGACATTTCGAAATTCTTCAGCTCGGGCGAGATCGGCTGCATGGGCCGGCAGGGCATCGACCTGTCGAGCTATGACGGGGTCCGAAGCCACGCGACCGACATCTACCTGCAGACCAAGACCGGCAACATGCCCTATAAAGGCACGAAATGGACGGCCAACCGGGTCCGGACCTTCTTCAACTGGATCCAGGACCGGTTCCCGGTCGGCGGCGGCGCTCCGGCGCCCGGTCCCGCGCCGGACCCTTCGCCGACGCCGGACGCCCGGCTGCGCAAGAACGTCGACTGCCTCTTGCCGGACGAGATCGAGATTCTGAAAAAGGCCTTCAGGGGGATCATGGCGCTCGATCCGGCCGATCCCAACGGCCCGATCAACCTCAACAGCTATTTCGGCCAGGCCGCGATCCACGGGCTTCCGCTCGCTTACTGCATGCACCATGTCGACACCTACAATCCCTGGCACCGGGTCTATGTCACCCGCTTCGAGGATTCGCTCCGCGCGATCGAGGGCTGCGAGAAGCTCACCCTTCCCTACTGGGACATCAAGGCTCCGGTTCCGGCTCTCATGTACGAGGAGCCTTTCGCCGCCTACAGGCTGCCCCGAGCGGTCGGGCCGGGATTCCCGCAAGGCTATGTCACCCAGCGCAACGACGCCGCCACGATCTGGACCGAGCTCAACCAGGCGCCCAGCGTGGCGTCCTCGATCGACGAGGCGATGCCGGGCGCCAACAGCTATGGCGGCTTCAACCACGGCGGCTACCAGGATCCGATCATGGCCGCCCATGACGACGGCCACGGCTCCTGCGGACAGACGATGGGCCAGCAGGACGTCGCCGCTTTCGATCCCATCTTCTGGTTCTTCCACTGCAATTGGGAACGGTTGTTCCGGAGCTGGCAGGTCAACGCCGAAGCGACGACCGTTGAGGGGTTCAAGACCAAGCTGGCCGACGAGGGCGAATGGCTCGCAATGGCGCTGGATCCCTATGCAGACACGACCGAGCAGGTAATCGCTTACGGGGAAGTCACCTACCAGGAGCTCGATCCGGGAAAGCCCATCATGCGCCCGAACAAGGCCGGCCATGTCGACGCCGCCAGCACCTTCAGGATCGAGCCGGCCTCGCCGGTTTCTATCCGGGTGAAGGATATCGACCGGATGAACATTTCCGGGACCTTCATCGTCCGGCTGCTCGCCGACGGCGAGCCGATCGCCCGGAGAACCTTCTTCCAGCCGGGCTCGCCCCGGACCTGCGACACCTGCCGCAAGAAGGAGCTGATCAGCCTCGACTTCCATCTTCCGCAGGAGATGGTCCAGGGCCGCGAGCTGTCGGTCGCGATCGAGCTTCTGGCGCCCCCCGAAGGCCAGGAGGCCGTTCTGGCGCCGTCGAGCGTCGGCAACCCGACGATCAACGTGCGGCTGCTGCTCAACGAGGTTTGAGGGGGATGGGGGCGCGGCGCCGCCGCCCCGGGCGGGTCAGCGCCGGTCGGGGGCGACCCAGCCGACGACGAGGTAGAGCAGGATCGCGACCGGACCGAGGACCAGCAGGCTGATCACCGCGGCCAGGCGGATGAGCGTCGCGTCGGCTCCCGTCGCGTCGGCGAGGCCGGCGCAGACGCCCATCATTTTGCCATTGGCTTTGTCGAGGATGAAAGGTCCGTTCACGGTGTCGTCTTCTCTTCGATGAGTGGCGATTACTCGCGATTACTGGAGATTACTGGCGATTATCGGCGTTCCGGACGGTCAGAAAATCTGACCGGCCGGGCCGACGGCGGCGGTGATGAAGAGGGTGGCGGCGAAGACGGCGCCGACGGCGGAAATCGCGATGTGCTGCAGGCTGGCGAAATTGAAGGTCATTTTGTGTCTCCCTGAAACGGCCGCCGGACGATCCGTCGGCCATGCCAGCAAGGTGTGCAGGGACCGTGCCAAATGCAACAAACGGCGGAAAACTGCCATTTCTACACGCAAGCGGCGCAATCCGCACAATTGACGATTTCAAATGTTGGGAATTCTCACCGACTTTTGGCGAGGGTGCTTTTGGCTTCGGGCGAAGCCGCCAGGGCCTGCCTGAGGAAAGCAAGCACGAGCGGCCAGCCCTGCGCCCGGGCCTTGTTGTTGGCGAGGCTCTCCCCCTTGAGCCGCTCGTAACCGGGATCGGCCTTTCGAAATGCAAGGCCGAACGCCCCGTGCCCGGCGCCGGGATAGGCCAGCAACGTCACTGCGGGCCCGCCCCGTTGCTTCGCCCTGACGGCGATCTGACGCGACATCGGGCAGGATGGCCAGAGCCGGTCCGACTCTCCGCAGACGAGCAGGACCGGCCCCGAGATCCGCTCGACCGGGATCGCGGCGCCCGGATGCCGGGGCAGAGTCGCCAGCGCCTCGATCAGGGCCGGACGCATGTCGGTCCACCATCGCCAGCGGCCGAAGGAGAGATGATCGACCGGCCGCCCGCCTTGCGACCATGACGAATCGAACGCCCTGGTGCTGTCGAAGCTCGATCCCTGCCAGGCGACGCTGGACGGCGCTCCCGCAACCACGGCCTTGACCCTTGGATCCCGACTGCCGACCAACAGGGCCGCTTCGGCGCCTTTGGAGACTCCGACCACGGCGATCCGCGCCGGATCGACCTCCGCCCGGCCTTGCAGCCACGACAAGGCGGTCGAGAAATATTCGAGGGGAATGAGCTCCAGGTTCGGCGGCTGGCCGGGGGCGCGGTAATAAGAGAGCTGAAGCACGGCAAATCCGTCCGCCTGAAGCGCGACCGCCAGGCTCCGGCCGGACCTCGAAAGCCCGCCCTCCGACCCGCCGAGAAGCAGGATGGCCGGCTGCCGGCCCGGGCCCGGCCCCGGAAAGTAATTGGCGAGAAGCCCGTTTGCCGCGATTCGCCGGCGGGTCGGCCCCGGCTCCGCCACCTGGACCGCCGGAATGAGCCACCCGAAATAGAGCGCCGCGCCGATGCCGAGCGCCAGGATCGCGATCAATCCGCCGATCCCGATCCCGACCTTTCGCTTCCAGCCCATGGATGCTCCCCCCTTGGGAAAGGCTAACGACCCATCCGTCCCGCGGCAAGGATGGGACATCGCTTGCGCGGATCTTCGCGGCCGGGGAGCCATCCCCCCGGATGACGACCAGGGGCAGACGCTAAGACCATGGCGGCGGCTGGCAAGCCCTTGGCCGCCCTAAAGAAAAGCCCCGCCCGGAGGGTTCCGGACGGGGCTTCTCCGCTTAGGAAGGGCGAAGGCCGATCAGATGCCGCCGCTCGCCAGCGCCGCGAGCAGCAGCAGAGCGACGATGTTGGTGATCTTGATCATCGGGTTGACCGCCGGGCCGGCGGTATCCTTGTAGGGATCGCCGACCGTGTCGCCGGTCACCGCGGCCTTGTGGGCCTCGGAGCCCTTGCCGCCGTAATTGCCGTCCTCGATATATTTCTTGGCATTGTCCCAGGCGCCGCCGCCCGACGTCATCGAGATGGCGACGAACAGGCCGGAGACGATCACGCCCAGGAGAAGGGCGCCCAGGGCCGCGAAGCCCTGTTCCTTGCCGGCGATCGCGGCGATGACGAAATAGACGACGATCGGGGTCAGCACCGGAAGCAGCGACGGGACGATCATCTCCTTGATCGCGGCCTTGGTGACGAGATCGACGGTGCGGGCGTAATTGGGCCGCGAAGTGCCGTCCATGATCCCCGGGTTGGAGCGGAACTGCTCGCGGACGTCGAGGACGACGTTGCCCGCCGCGCGGCCGACCGCGGTCATCCCCATCGCCCCGAACAGATAGGGGAGCAGGGCGCCGAGCAGCAGGCCGACGACGACATAGGGGTTGGACAGCGAGAAATCGATTCCGCCCGAGCCGATGCCGAGCTCGCCCGCATAATGCTTCAGATCGGTCGTATAGGCCCCGAACAGGACCAGGGCGCCGAGCGCGGCCGAACCGATCGCATAGCCCTTGGTCACCGCCTTGGTGGTGTTGCCGACCGCGTCGAGGGCGTCGGTGCGGGTGCGCACCTCGTCCTCCATCCCGGCCATCTCGGCGATTCCGCCGGCATTGTCGGTGACCGGGCCGTAGGCGTCGAGCGCGACGACCATTCCGGCCAGCGCCAGCATCGCGGTCGCGGCGAAGGCGATCCCGATGAGGCCGGCGAACTGGTAGGAGACGATGATCCCGGCGCAGATGACGAGGGTCGGAAGCGCCGTCGATTCGAGGCTGATGGCCAGGCCCTGGATGACGTTGGTGCCGTGGCCGGTCTGCGAGGCCTTGGCGATCGAGCGCACCGGCCGGTAGTTGGTGCCGGTATAATATTCGGTGATCCAGACGAGCAGGCCGGTCACCGCGAGGCCGACCATCGAGCAGTAGAACAGGTCCATTCCGGTGAAGCCGCTGCCGATGGCGCCGCGGGCGACCGAGCCGGCCACATCGCTTCCGGCCGCTTCGGCGGCACCGCCGATGACGCTGTCCATGTTACCGCCCAGGGTCTGCCACATGACGTAGAAGATGGCGGGGATGGAGAGCGCGGCGGTCGTCCAGAATCCTTTGTAGAGGGCGCCCATGATCGACTGCTTGGCGCCGAGCCGGACCATGTAGGTGCCGATGATCGAGGTGATGATGCACACGCCGCCGATGATCAGCGGAAGGCTCATCAGGGCCAGCATCTGCTCGGCGCCGGCGTTCACGAGGAGGGCGATCAGCACCATCGTGGCGCCGACGGTGACGACATAGGTCTCGAAAAGGTCGGCGGCCATTCCGGCGCAGTCGCCGACATTGTCGCCGACATTGTCGGCGATGACGGCCGGGTTGCGGGGGTCGTCCTCGGGGATTCCGGCCTCGACCTTGCCGACGAGGTCGGCGCCGACGTCGGCCGCCTTGGTGAAGATGCCGCCGCCGAGACGGGCGAAGATCGAGATCAGGGACGCGCCGAAGGCCAGAGCGACGAGGGCGTCGACCACCTGGCGGTCGTTGGGGGCGTAGCCCTGAACCTTGACCAGGAAGTAGAAGAAGCAGGAGATGGCGAGCAAAGCGAGGCCGGCGACGAGCATGCCGGTGATCGCGCCGGCGCGGAAGGCGACGGTGAGGCCGCGCTGGAGGCTGCTTCGGGCGGCCTCGGCGGTGCGGACGTTGGCCCGGACCGAGATGTTCATCCCGATGAAGCCGGCCGCTCCGGAGAGGAGGGAGCCGATGACGAAACCGATCGCCTCGGTGCCCCCGAGAAAGAAGAAGACCAGGGCCGCCACCACGATTCCGACGACGGCGATCGTGGTATATTGACGACGAAGGTAGGCGTTGGCGCCTTCCTGGATCGCCGAGGCGACCGCGACCATGCGCTCATTGCCGGGCGAGGTCTTCAGCACCTGCAGGCTGGTGAGGATGCCGTAGAGCACCGCGGCTATTCCGCAGGCTATGGCAATGAGCACGACGGTCATGAAAGGTCCTTCCCCTTTGAAATTCGAAAGCCGGGCAGGGCGATGGCCCCGGCGCGGACGCGCCCGGATGTGCCGCGCCCTTTAGGGGGCTTGGGGAAAGGATTCAACCGTCGTTCAGCAATGTTCCCAACCGAGCCTGGCCGGGAGCGGCACCGGCGAGCCGCCGAGGGCCAGGATCAGGCCCGAGCCTTCGCCAAGGACGCCGATCCGGCTCAGCGGCAGGCCCAGCTCTTCCTGCAGCGCCAGGATCTGCGCCGAGCGGCCGGGATCGGCGGCGAACAGCAATTCGTAATCGTCGCCCGCCGTCGCGGCGGCGAGGCGCGCTTCCGGCCCGTCGCCGAAAGCGGCGAGAAACGCTTCCGACAGCGGCAGCGCGCCGAGCTCTACCGTGATCCCCACCGCGCTCGCCGCCGCGAGACGCGAGGAGTCGATGAGGAGCCCGTCCGACACGTCCATCATCGCGGCCGCCAGGGGCGCCAGCCTTTGCCCCGATTCGAGCCTAGGCCGCGGCTTGCGGTAGCGTTCGACAAGGAAGGGATCGGGCGCGACCTCGCCCTTGAGGATCCGAAGGCCCGCCCCCGCATCGCCGATCGTTCCGCTCACCCAGAGAAGGTCGCCGGCTTTCCCTCCCGCCCGTGACGGCACCGGACCCGGCGCCTCGCCCAGAGCGGTGAGCGCCAGCGTGCGCGGCCCTTTCCCGCGAACCGTGTCCCCGCCCAGCAGGGGGAGGTCGAACGCGCTCAGGGCAGCGCCGAGGCCGGCGACGAAAGCGTTGTCCCATTCCCCCTCGCCGAGGCTGTAGCCGAGCAGGACCCCCACCGGGCGTGCGCCCTTGGCGGCAAGGTCGGAGAGGTTAACGGCGACGAGCTTCCAGGCGACATCCCCGGGCGGGTCGCTCGGAAGGTAGTGGACCCCTTCGACCAGCATGTCGTGGGTGAGGACCAGGGAGCGGCCGCCGATCTCGAGCACGGCGGCATCGTCGGCGAGGCCGCGGGCCGCCGGATGGGTCGCCAGCGCCCTGAGCGATTCGATGAAGGCGGATTCGTGCACTCCGCCTCCTACCGCGAAGCCGTCGGGAAGGGGACCAACTCTTGCAGCCGGTCTCGCCGCGGGTTCGACCGGCCTCGGACGGCGGTTGAACCGTTCCATTTTGAGGCAGGCAATGGCGCATGCTCGCTACCTTGGGGAATGTCGGATAGGCCATTCGCCGCTGTGGGGAAGGCGAGCGTGGTCGACAGGATAAGAGATCTAACGGAAAAGGTCGCGGCGGGAAAAGCGATCGAGGCGCCACCTGCCGGTGAGCTCGTCATCAAGGGCTCGCAGCTTCGGCGCCTCCTGCTGGGTACGAAAGTCACGTCGGCGGGGATCGTAATCCGCGGCCATGGCCGAGTGATCATCAGGGGCAATTCGCTCCCTGACGCCTCGATCGATCTGTCCTATCTCGCGGGACGCGACGGCGGGCCGTTGCCGCCGCTCATACTGGAAGGATGCCGCCTGGAGGGCAAGCTGCGGCTGACCGGAAGCCACTTCGCCTTCCTGTCGCTCGACGGCTGCAAATTCAGCCGTATCGACGCCGATCATTGCCAGATCGATAATCATTGCCGAATGATCAACCTGCGCCCGATCGAAGCGTCCGCGCCGGGAGCCATCGCTCAAATCCGGATGGTGGCCGCGCGAATCGACGGGACAGCGGACATGCGCAACTCGCACCTGCGGGCGCCGGCGCCCGAGCCGAAGGCGAAAGCGCGAGGTCACGCCGATCGCTACGCTCTCTCGCTTGGCTCGGCTGAAATCGCCGGCCGGCTGCTGCTCGACGAAGGATTCGAGGCTCTAGGTGGGGTCAGCCTCTACCAGGCGACGATCCGCAATTCGATTTCCGTCCGGACGGCGAAGCTGGAGAGCCGACATGTCGGCACGCCTGCTCTGGACGCCCAGGAATTGCGGCTTGCCGGGGCCTTCCTGTGGGCCAATCCCGCACCCGTGGGGAAGGTCGGACCAGGCGACTGGCACGTGGCCGGAGAAGTCGTTCTGAGGCATGCCGAGATCGGCGGCGATTGCACCTTCGAACATTGCCGCTGGGCGGGTTCCGGCGCCGAATCGCTGCTCGAAGGCGAGCTCGTCGACCATATTTGCGGCGGTATCGACCTGCGGTTCGCGCGCGTCGCCGGTCAGCTTTCCATCTGCGCGGGCTGCCAAGTCGCCCAAGGCAACGCACCGCCGCCACGTCGCAAGGAAGAAGGGCTGAGCGGCATCTTCGGTCCATCCCTAGACGGGTGGAAGGCGCAGTTCAGCAAGGGCGTGAGGATCGAATGCGACGCCAGTTTCGCTGGCCCGGTGCTCCTGAACGGAGCCGACATAGGCCATGAGCTGATCTTTCGAGGCGACATCGCCATCCCGATCCCGAAGGTTTCCTTGCCAAGCATACCCGAGGCACTCGACCTTTCAGGCGCCCATATCCGCGGCCTGGCTCGGATCTGGGGTGTGTTCACCGGCTGTGTCCGAATGCACGGCGCGAAGGTCGACGGGTCGGTCGAGCTTCAGGATTTGACGTTCGACTGCCCGCCATTGATCTCCGGCGATCCGGCCCAGGATTTGAAGCGAGGATTAGCGACCCTGCTCGATCTGAGCGCCGCTCGCATCTCGGGGGCCCTCCATATCGGCAATATAAGCCTTCATTCCACGCCCCGCCAAACGTCGACGGAGCGGCTTCGCGCGAACGTCCCGGGCGCGACGGTCCGAGCCATCCTCCCCCATCCGGCGGATCCCGACCGGCTCGCCGAATTCATTCTCTCCGACGGGACCAGCGCCACCGTCTTCCGCGGCAGGCGCGGACCTGAGCTATTCGAAGGCAGGCACGATCAGTTTCTCGAACTCTCGCCCTACACCCTACCGCTCAAGACCCCGGAAGATGTGGGGGGCTTCCTGGACCTTTATTTCCGTACCGCGGCCGGGGACCTCGGGTTTTGCCGGACGGCCGGGATCGGTACGCCCAAAATGCAGGGAAGCAATTGGATCGTGCGAGGGTGCCAATTCATCTATGGCGATCACTGGTATGCGGCCGACGTCTGCATCGACGGCAAGGGCGAGGTCTGGTTCGACAGCGACCGTCCCACCGGACGCTGTGCCGATCCCGACCCCACCGATCCGGAGCGGATCGGACCGTTCACCGACGCCGGAGCAAGCCGCTGTCCGGTCGCGCAGGATTCGTTCGACCCCGCCTGGCTGGCCGATTTCGACGTCGCGGCAAGGGCCTATTTCGCTAGCCGCCGCGAGCGACCGCTGGTCATCGACCTGCGTGGCGCCGACTGCCGCTCGTTCAACGATATGCAGGGCCTGGCCTGGAACTGGCTCGGCCCGCAACGGCGCTGGCGGTTGCTGCTCGACGGCATCAGCTTCGTCCAGTTTGAGGAGATAGACCCGAAGAGTCGGTCGAGGCGCGAACCCGCGCGCCTGTCCAGCCGGACCCTCCCCAAGCCCGTGGTGGTGGAGCCGGAGCCGCCGCGCGAGGCCCGCCGCCGCCGCATCAAGATGCTGTTGGCTTTCGTCGACGCCGATCCCATCCGCGGCTGGCGCGGAATCGCGGTCGCCGCGGCCAATCCGAGCTATTCACCCCAGCCTTTCCAGACCTTCGCACGCGCCTATACCCAGAGCGGCAACCATTTCCTCGCCGTTGAGATCGTCAAGGTTCAGCGTCGTCTGCAATGGACCCGCTCGGCCGTCGACATCCAGGAAAGCATCGGCCGCCGTTGGCGCCGGATCGTGAGCCGTGCCGCGATTCACGCCGTCGTGTTGGGCCTTGCAGCCGCCGCGGCGATGGCTTGGCGCGGCGCCGGGCCGGTTGCGTCTTTTGCTACCGGCGCCGCGACCGCGGTCGGCCTGTGGACTTTCTTCGTCGGCGTGGCCCTGGGCTGGCCGCGGATTTTAATCTGGGTCGGCCGCCTCTTCGATTTCGCCTACGGCTTCGGGCTGAAGCCAAGGCGCGCTCTGGTCACTGCCGGACTCTGCCTTTGCGTAGGTATCATCGTCATCAACGCCACCGACAGCATCAGGCCTGTGTCGCGGAGCGCGCCAAGCGCCGAAATCGGCGCAACGCGCACCCAGTCCGCAGTGGAAGGATGCAATGTCGTGACGGATTCCGTGATCGACCGGGCCATCTACGCAGTCGATGTCTTCGTTCCGCTCGTCGAATTCCGCCAGGAATGTGCTTTCACCATCAATGAGCGCGCCTGGCTCCTGCGGCTGCTCAAGACGCTCTACGCGGCGTTGGGCTGGCTCGTCGTGTCGCTAACCTTGCTCACCTTCTCCGGTGTGCTGCGCCGCGACATGCAGGCCTGACCGAGTCAAGCCGGCCCGCTTTACAATATCTATTTCCGAACGTCCTTCGCGACCGCGTCGAGGATGCCGTTGACGAAGCCGGCTTCCTTCTGGCCGTAAAAGGCCTTGGCGACGTCGACATATTCGGAAATCACGCTTCCCGTCGGGACGTCGATCCGGGCCGCGAGCTCATAGGCGCCGGCGCGAAGGATCTGGCGCATCGGCCGGTCGAGGCGGGCGAGCGGCCAGTCCGGAGTCAGCCGGGCGGCGATCGCCGAGTCCAGCTCGGCCTCGCGGGCGGCCACCCCGCTGACCAGATCGTCGAAGAAATCGACTTCGGCGTCGGCATATTCGACGCCCTCGATCGTGGCGCCCAGGCGATGATGGTGGAATTCGTGGAGCAGCCTCGGGACCGGCGTCTGCTCCATCTCGCGCTGGTAGAGCGCCTGGACGGCGGCGAGCCGGGCGGCGGAACGGGAACGCGAACGGGTGGCAGGCGGAGGCATGGTCGGCGGGCCATAGCGGCGGCGGGGAGGGGGAGGGAAGCGCTTTCGGCGCCGCAGGACGGTCGGCGGCGTCCGCAGCGCGCGAAAGCGGCTGTTAAGCTCTGTCCGGTCAAACAGGGGCCCATGAGGCTCCTCTCCCTTTCGATCCTTGTCATGATCCTGGCCGGTTGCGGCGCGGGAACGACAGGCAGCTCGCTGAAAACGCCGAACGAATCGACCGTCGTCCAGATGGGGCAGCCACTCGCGCTCCCGCCGGCCGACGCACCGTCCTACGCCCCCAAGCCGAGACCCGACGTCCCAGAGGATTGCCCGCTGGTGGTGGACTTCGCCAGTTATGGCGCAGGTGTAGACCGGACCGCCTACAGGGCTGTGAGCGATCTGCTGGCGTCGGACCCCGCCGTCCTGTCCGTGGACCGCCAACCATGGGGCCGCGAGGGCGAGGTCGCGCTCTGCGTTACGCCGCGAAGCGCGGCCGACGCCGAGCGCCTCTTCCATAGGATCGCGGCCGTCTTTCCCGCCGATCCGCGCGGGCCCCTGGAGGTACGCACCAGGAGCGGCCTGGCCCATCGGGCGAGCCGCAACCCCTGAGCCGTTGCGGCCGGCGCCGGACTTATTTTCAATCCGACCCTCGATCCGGCGCCCTTGACACTTTCCGGCGGCGGGCCTGTGAGCGGGCCATGGACCAGAATCTCCACGTCACCGCCATCGCCCACCTCATCCAGCTGGCGATCGCGCCCGTCTTTCTTCTCGCCGGAATTGCCGGGATCCTGAACGTCCTCGCCCAGCGCCTCAACCGGGTCGTCGACCGCGGCCGAAGCCTCGAGCGGGATTTCGCGTCGTTCGACGAAGCGACGAGGATGCGGGCCAGCGAGGAGCTTCTGATCATCGTCCGGCGGATGCGCATCGTGAACCTCGCCATCACCGCCTGTACGGCCAGCGCCCTGTTCATCTGCCTGGTGGTCGCGATCCTGTTCGTCGCCGACCTCGCCCAGATCGCTTTCGCCCGGCCGATCGCCGTCCTGTTCATCGTCGCGATGACCCTGCTCATCGTCGGCCTCACCCTCTTCCTCGCCGAAATCCGCCTCGCGGCCCGCTTCGTCAGCATCCGCCACGATCTGCTTCCGCTGGCGGGCCGCGATCGCTCGACAGGGGGCTAGGCGCCGCTTGGCGTTCCCCGGCGACAGCCGCGAATAATTCGGTGTCAGACACCGATTTTCATAAGTGGTTGAATTTACCCGGCTTGTGAAAATCGGTGTCTGACAACGATTTATTCGCGGGGCCTGGACGGGAGGGAAGTCTCCGGCCGGTGAACCGGTTGCTTGCGCGAAGCTGAAAAGCGGTTCAACTTCGCTGCTGGGGAGTGACTATGGCAACGACCGCCACCAACGGCGACAAGGAGCCGCGCACCGAGCGCGGCCGCAAGACGCTTCGGCGGCTGATCGAGGCCGCCGCCGCCGAGTTCGGCGAGCGCGGCTTCCACGAGGCCGCGATCACCGGCATCACCCGCCGCGCCGGGGTCGCGCTCGGAACCTTCTACACCTATTTCGAGAGCAAGGAGGAGGTGTTCCGGGCCCTCGTTCTCGACATGAGCCGGGCGACCCGCGCCCATGTCGCCGAGGCGGTCAAGGCGGCGCCGGACCGGCTCGCCGCCGAGCGGATCGGGCTGGAGGCGTTCATCGCCTTCACCCGCAGGCATCCCGAGCTGTACCGGATCGTCGAGGAGGCGCAGTTCGTCGCCCACGACGTCTATCGCGAGCATTATCTCAGCTTCGCCGATGCGTATCGGCGCAACCTCGCCGGCGCCCGCGAGCGCGGCGAGATTGCGAGCGGCCGTCGCGGCGAGCGCGAGGACGAGGCTCGGGCCTGGGCGCTGATCGGGATGAGCGTCTTCCTCGGCATGCGCTACGGCCTGTGGGACGAGGACCTGTCGCCCGGCGAGGTCGCCGAGATCGCCATCGAGCTGGTCTCGGAAGGGCTGAGGAAGAGGTGACCGGCCTCCCGGACCTCATCGCCCGGCGCGCCGAGCTGATTCCCGACTCGATCGCGCTCGAGGAAGTCCAGACCGGCCGAACCCTCGGCTATGCCGAGCTCGACCGCCGCGCCGACTGCGCCGCGGCCCTGCTCGAGGCGCGGGGCGTGGGCCCGGGCGACCGGGTCGCCATCCTGTGCCGCAACCGGACCGCTTTCTTCGAGGCCCTCTTCGCCTGCGCCCGGCTCGGCGCCATCCTCGTGCCGCTCAACTGGCGAATGCCTCCGGCCGAGCTCGACCCGCTCGTCGCCCATGCCGGGCCTCGCCTTCTTCTCCACGGCGGCGAGGAGAAGGGAATAGTGAGCGGCCTCGCCGCGCCGCCGCCGGCGCTCGACCTCGACGGCGAATACGAGGCGCTGCTCGAAGCCGCCGTCCCGAGGCGCCGCCGGGCGCCGTGGCCGTCCGACGGCATCTGGTACCTGCTCTACACGTCGGGGACGACGGGCCGGCCCAAGGCCGTGATCTACACGTTCGGAATGGCGCTCGCGAACCTCGTCAACATCGGCACCGCGCTCGGCCTCGGCACCGGCGACACGACGCTGAGCTTCCTTCCCAACTTCCACACCGCGGGCATCAACCTCCACGCTTTGCCGACCCTGCTCCAGGGCGGGCGAGTGCTGCTCCTGCCCGCCTTCGACCCGGAGGCGGTGGTGCGGCTCCTGGAGGCGCGGCGGCTCGACACCTTCTTCGCGGTGCCGGCGGTCTATCAGGCGTTGCTCGACCACCCCCGCTTCGGCGAGGCGCCGCTCGACCGGGTCCGCCACTGGAGCTGCGGCGGAGCGCCTTTGCCCGACGCGCTGGCCCGGCGCTGCCGCGATTTCGGCCTCAGGGTCTGCGGCGGCATGGGCATGACCGAGACCGGCCCCACCGCGTTTCTCGCCTCGCCGCAGGATGCCTGGGAACGGATCGGATCGGTCGGCAAGCCCCAACTGCTGGTCCGGGTGCGGATCGTCGGCGAGGACGGGCGCGAAGTGCGCGAGGGCGAGGTCGGCGACCTGTTGTTCGCCGGGCCGGCAGTGACTCCGGGTTACTGGAAAGACGAGGCGGCGACCCGGGCGGCCTTCACCGCCGACGGCTGGCTGAGGTCCGGCGACCTCGCCCGCCGCGACCCGGACGGCTTCTACTGGATCGCCGGACGCCGGAAGGAGATGTTCATCTCGGGCGGCGAGAACGTCTATCCGGCCGAAGTGGAGAATGTGCTCCTCGCCCATCCCGCCGTCGCCGAAGCGGCGGTGGTGGCGGCGACCGACGCGCGCTGGGGGGAGGCGGGTCACGCCTTCCTGCGCCTCGCCGGGGACGAAGCGCCGCCCGGGGCGGACGAGCTCGGCGCCTTCTGCCGCGCCCGCCTCGCCGCCTATAAGGTGCCGATCCGTTTCGAATATGTCGAGGATTTCCCCCGCACCGCCGCCGGCAAGATCAGAAAGCATCTCCTCGCCGCCTCGCGGCCTCCGGCCTTGGCCGAGGACGGCGCGGGTTCGAGCCCGCCGGTCGCGGCGGGCGCGTCGGTCTAGGGCGGCGACCAACGCAAAGCGGGCGGCTGAACCCGTT
>JAXDPE010000048.1:0-21512 GCA_034668565.1 Sphingomonadales bacterium
ATCTCGGCGGCTGCTTCAACATGGCGAAAGCGGTGTTCGAGGGGATGCAGTCCCGCAAGTTCGGCCGGATCGTCAACATCGGCTCGATCAACGGCCAGGCCGGCCAATATGGCCAGGTCAATTACGCTGCCGCCAAATCTGGGATCCATGGCTTCACCAAGGCGCTGGCCCAGGAAGGCGCTCGCGCCGGAGTCACCGTGAACGCGATCGCCCCGGGCTATATCGACACCGAGATGGTGGCCGCGGTGCCCGAGGACGTGCTCGCCAAGATCGTCGCCCGGATCCCGGGCGGCCGGCTCGGCAAGGCCGAGGAGATCGCCCGCGGAGTCGTCTTCCTGTGCGGCGAGGAAGCGGGCTTCGTGACGGGCAGCACGCTGAGCATCAACGGCGGGCAGCACATGTATTGAGCGACCCGATGCCGTCATTGCGAGCGAAGCGAAGCAATCCAGTTCAGCCTCCGACGCCGCACTGGATTGCCGCGTCGCTGCGCTCCTCGCAATGACGGGCTCCGGTCCCGTAAAACGCTCGATCATGATCGCCGGGCATTCGACGTCGATCAGCCTGGAGCCGGTTTTCTGGGAGGCGCTGAAGGAAGCGGCGGCGGCCGAGGGGGTACCGGTCAGCGCGCTGGTGGCGCGAATCGACGCCGAGCGGGTCGAGGCGCCGAACCCCGCCAATCTGGGGAGCGCCATCCGTACATGGCTGTTCGAGCGCTTATCCTCCCCGCGAGCGTAGCTCGGCGAGAGGGGACCACCCGAAGGGTGGTGGAGGGGTAGCTGGCAGAAGCTTCCGCCAATCATCCCTCCACCATGCTTGGCATGGTCCCCCTCCCCATCTTCGATGGGGAGGATAATCAGCGCGCCAAGAGCACCCTTGCCTGGGTGGCGATCTGGGCGAGCATGGGGGCGGTGGTGACGGGCGCGTTGCGGACTCGCTCGACGACCCGGCGGAACTGCTCGATGCGCGGACCCTGAGCGGCGACCCACTGGTCGACGGCCTCGCCGGGGTCGGAGGTGCGCTTGCGGTTGAGGAAGTCCAGGCGGAGCTGCTCGAAGTCGCGGGCAAGGCCGGCGGTGAGCAGTCGCTCCCACTGGTCGCTGGCCCGGAACTGGTTGGCGGCGCCTTGCGCCCAGTCGAGGCCGAGGGCCTCGCCGAGACGGGTGTAGGCGTTGGTGAGGCCGATCACGTCGACCCCGAGGCGCTTGCCCAAAGCCGCGATCCCGACCGCTCCGTTGAGCTCGAACAGCCGGACGATCTTGCGGGCGATCGGGTCCGGCGCGCCGAGATCGATCAGCCGCCGCCGGCGCTCGCCCGCTTCGCTCGCCACCTCGCGGCGGAGAAGCCCTTCGACCGCCTCGTCCAGCGCTCCCAGCCCGGGCGCGAGGTTGTCGACCATCTCGGCGAGCTTGGTCGTCGCCGAGGTGTTGCGAAGAATGTCGGCCATGTGGAGCTGCAGGGCCACGCTGGCCTGGTCGAACAGTTCGAGGCGAAGCTGCTCGGGCAGATCGGCGGTGTCGAGCTGGGCCCAGAAGACCTGCATGTCGAACAGGCGCTCCGCCGCGACGAAGGCGGCGGCGACCTGGCCCAGCGAGGCGCCTTCCTCCTCGGCCAGGCCGAAGGCGGCGGTGATGCCGAGCCGGTTGACGAGGCGGTTGGCGATCTTGGTGGCGATGATCTCGCGGCGAAGGCGATGCTGGAGGATGGCGTCGCCGTGGCGGGCGCGCATCGTCTCGGGGAAAGCCGCGCACAATTCCGGCGTGAGGGTCGGATCCTCGGTGATCCGCCCCGATTCGAGCGCCGCCTGGAGCGCCATTTTCGAGGTCGAGAGGAGGATTGCGAGCTCGGGACGGGTGAGGCCGCGATTCTCCTGGGCCCGGCGCATCAGCTCCTCGTTGGATTCGAGGCCCTCGACGGCGCGGTTGAGGCGGCCGCTGTCCTCGAGCATCTCCATGGCGCGGAGCAAAGGCGGAAGGCCGGCGGCGCCGCCGCGCTCGGCGATCGACAGGGCGAGCGTCTGGAGGCGGTTGTCCTCCAGGACGATCTCGGCGACCTCGTCGGTCATCTCGGCAAGCAAGGCGTTGCGATCCTCGAGCGCGAGGCGGCCTTCGGCCATCTCGCGGTTCAGCGGGATCTTGATGTTGACCTCGTTGTCCGAGCAATCGACCCCGGCCGAATTGTCGATGAAATCGGTGTTGATCCGGCCGCCCAGCGCCGAGAATTCGATCCGGCCGGCCTGGGTGATGGCGAGGTTGGCGCCTTCGCCCAGCGCCTTGGCGCGAAGCTCGCCGCCATTGACCCTGATCGCGTCGTTGCCGGGATCGCCGACCTCCGCATTGCTCTCGGTTCGCGCCTTGATGTAGGTGCCGATGCCGCCGAACCAGAGCAGATCGACCGGCGCCGAAAGAATGGCGGTGAGCAGGGTGGCGGGGTCCGTCTCCTCCGCCTCGAGGCCGAGCAGAGCGCGGATCTCGGGCGAGAGCGGGATCGATTTTTGCGCGCGCGGGAAGATGCCGCCGCCCTTGGAGATCAGCTTGCGGTCGTAATCGTCCCAGCTCGATCGCGGCAGCGCGAAGAGGCGATTGCGCTCCTCCCAGCTCGAGGCCGGATCGGGATCGGGATCGAGGAAGATGTGGCGGTGATCGAAAGCGGCGACGAGCTTTATCGTCTTCGACAGGAGCATTCCATTGCCGAAGACGTCGCCCGACATGTCGCCGACGCCGGCGACCCGGATCGGCTGCGACTGAACGTCCACGCCGATCTCGCGGAAGTGGCGCTGGACCGAGATCCAGGCGCCCTTGGCGGTGATCCCCATCGCCTTGTGGTCGTAGCCGTAGCTCCCCCCGGACGCGAAGGCGTCGCCGAGCCAGAAGCCGCGTTCCGTCGCGATCGCGTTGGCGATGTCGGAGAAGGTCGCGGTGCCCTTGTCGGCGGCGACGACGAAATAGGGATCGTCGCCGTCGAGGACGACGACCCCGTCGGGATGGACGATCTTGTTGCCGACGATGTTATCGGTGACCGACAGCAGGGAGCGCATGAAGATCCGGTAGCTTTCCGTCCCTTCGGCGAGCCAGGCGTCGCGGTCCGAGGTCGGCGGTAGCTGCTTGGGATAGAAACCGCCCTTGGCGCCCGTTGGGACGATGACGGCGTTCTTGACCAGCTGCGCCTTCATCAGCCCCAATATCTCGGTCCTGAAATCGTCGCGCCGGTCGGACCAGCGAAGCCCGCCGCGGGCGATCGGGCCGCCGCGCAGGTGGATGCCCTCGACCCGGGGGGAATAGACCCAGATCTCCCGCCAGGGCAGCGGCTGGGGAAGCCCGGGCACCTTCGAGCTGTCGAGCTTGAAGGCGAGCGCCTCGCGCCCGGCGGGGGTGAAGGCGTTGGTGCGCAAGGTCGCCGAAACCACTCCGTGGAGGAGCCTGAGGATCCTGTCCTCGTCGATCGCCGCGACCTGGGAGAGGCCTTCGCGGATCGCCCGCTCGGCCGCGTCGACAGCCGCCCCGCGCGGGCCTTCCTGACCGGGATCGTGGAGCGCGTCGAACAAGGCGATGAGGCCGTGGGCGACTCCCGGAGCGCGGCGAAGCGCCTCGACCACGGTCACCATCGAATAAGAGAGGCCGACCTGGCGAAGGTAGCGGAACCAGGCGCGGAAGAGGACGACGTCGCGCGGCGCGAGCGCGGCGGCGACGAGCAGCTGGTTGAACGGATCGTTCTCGGCCCGGCCCTCGAGCACTTCGGCGATGGCGCGCTCGACCAGCTCGGAGCGATCGAGCACCGATGCGGCATCGCCGGCGCGGACCTCGAGCAGGAATTCGTGGACGTAGCCGAGCCGGCCTTCGTCGAGCGCGGTCGGATGCTCCTCGAGGACCCGGAAGCCGAAATTCTCGAAGACGGGAACCGCGTCGGAGAGCGGGATGATTTCGGCGAGCCGGTAGGTGTTGAGCCTCAGCCGACGCGGCTCGTCCTCCTCCTGGCGATAGAGCCTGGCGTCGCGCTGGCCGGCGCCGTCCAGGGCGCAGATGCGAAGGATGTCGTGGGCCGCCTCGGCCGGCGGGACCGCGATCCGATAGGCTTCGGGAAAGTCGTCGAGATAGGACAGAGCGAGGCGGGTGGCGCGCTGGGCGCCGACGAGCTCGCCGAGCGCCTCCTCGACCGAGGGCTCCCAGCCGCGGACCATCTCGTCCAGGCGCCGGTCGAGCTCGGCGACGTCCGGGGTCGGGGTCTCGGGCCCGACGTAGAGCGTGTAGCGGATGAGGGCGAGGTCACCGTCGCCCAGCTCGACCGACCAGTTGGAGATCCGGCCCTGCGACGCCTTCTCGATCATCTTGCCGATGGCGAGGCGGCGGCGGGTGGTGAGCTCGTCGCGCGGCAGCCAGACGAAGGCGAACATATTGCCCTTGAGGATCGAGCGGACGAGGGCGAGCGTCGGCCTCGGCCGGTCGGCGAGCGACATGGCGGTGGTGACGAGCTCGCGCACCGCCTCGACGCTGAGGCTGACGAGGAGGTCGTGCGGAAGCGCGGTGACGGCGTGGCGAAGGGCCTTGCCGCTATGGCCCGACGGAGCGAAGCCGAACTCGCGCTCGAGCTGCTGGAGCCGCTTGCGAAGCAGCGGCACCTCCTCGACCTGAGCGCTCAGCGCCTCGCTCGTCCAGAGCCCGGCATGGACCCCGATGCCGGTGACCTTGCCGCCTTCGCGCACCGGAACCACGACGAGGTCGAGCGGCACCCGGCGGTGGACGGACGCCCGGCGCTCGGCCTTGGCGAGAAGGGGCACGTCGCCGCCTTCCTCGAAATAGCGCATCGCCCCGAGCGCTCCGCCGGGGTCGGTCGGCTCCCCCGGGGTCCGGAACAGGCCGAGCGTTTCGGTGGGCTGGCCGTCGAGGCTCTCGACCTCGTAGCCCAGGAGAGTCATCGCCCCGTCGGCGAACCAGCGCAGCAAGGCCGCGCCTTCCTCGTTGCCGGCCGCGTCGGCATCGGCGCGCATCCGCGCCTGCATCGCGCGCCAGTCGGTGACGGCGGCCCGGACGTCGGCGAGGACCCGGTGGAGATCGACGACGATCTCGCGGCGGCCGCGGGCGTCGGCCCGGTCGACCTCCAGATACATCATCGACTCGCGGCGCTCGGGCACATCGCAATGCGGCTCGGCCGCGACGAGGGTCCCGTTCTCGTCGCGGGTGACGCAGACGACGGGATGGAGAAGCCGGTGGACGGTGAGGTTGCGCGCCGCCAACGTGTTGGCGACGCTGTCGACGAGGAACGGCATGTCGTCGTTGACGATCCCGATCCGCATCCGGCGATTGCCGAGCGCCCCGCCCTGGGGCTCGACCCGAACGAGGGCGGTGCCGGCCGGGCGCCGCTGGGCGCAGGCGGCGATGAACCGGGCGGCGGCAATCCGGTCCGCATCGGTAAATTCGGCGAGCTCTCCGGGAAGGGCGCCGTCGACGAGGGCAAAAGCAAGGGCGTCGACGATCTGCACGTCGGCGGCGGAAGGCTCCGCGACGAGGCTGTCGGAATTCATGTTTTGGCTCCCGAAGGGGCGGCGCACGGCGCCGTCGGAACAGTCGGGCGCCCTATGCAACCGTCGGGAAGAGGGGGCAACCCCTTGTCCTCCCCATGCGCAGCATGGGGAGGCTGGAAGGCGCAGCGGGCCGAGGATCGCGCGGGAACCGCTGAGGCACTCGCCCTTTACCCCTCTACCGCCTACGGCGGTCCCCCCCTCCCAATCTGACGATGGGGAGGCAAAGGAGCGCTCATGCCCCGCAAGTCCGATTGCCCCGTCGACCCGATCTTCCTCGAACGCTGGTCGCCCCGCGCGTTCGACGGCGGCGAGATGCCCGAAGCCGACCTGCTCACTCTGTTCGAAGCGGCGCGCTGGGCGCCGTCGGCTTTCAACTCGCAGCCGTGGCGTTTCCTCTGCGCGCGGCGGGGAGAGCCGGCCTGGGAGCGGTTCCTGGGGCTGCTCATCCCGTTCAACCAAAGCTGGGCGCAGAGCGCGTCCGTCTTGATCTACATCCTGTCGGACACTTTGCCCTTCACCGACAAAGCGGGCGAGCCGGCGACGTCGCACACCCATAGCTACGACGCCGGGGCGGCCTGGGCGTGCCTGGCGCTGCAGGCGACTCGGATGGGCTATCAGGCGCACGGAATGTCGGGCGTCGATTTCGATCGCGCCCGGGAAGAGCTGGGCGTGCCGGAGCGCTATCGAATCGAGGCGGCGGCGGTGGTTGGGCGGATCGGGGATCCGGCGACCTTGCCGGAGAAATTGCGGGCCCGGGAGGTTCCGAGCGGGAGGAAGGCGGTGGCGGAGTTCGTTTTCGAAGGTGGATGGCCGGGGGAATAAATTCCTCCCGAGGATTTCCTGGGGAGGGGGACCAGGCGAAGCCTGGTGGAGGGGTTCTTGGCTGACTCCGAAAGAACCCCTCCACCGCGCTTCACGCGGTCCCCCTCCCCGGCAAAGGCCGGGGAGGAATTTAGGAACGCTTGTGCCCACGCACCTTCTGGTCAAAAGTCTTTCCATGACCGTGGACGCGACATCCGAAGGCAAAGCGCGACGCCTCGTCACCCTCCCCGCCCGGCCGGAGCCGATCCGGGTCGCGGTCGACGAGACCGCCATGATCGTCGTCGACATGCAGAACGCTTACGCCTCGCCCGGGGGCTATCTCGATCTCGCCGGCTTCGACATCGGCGGCGCGGGGACGGTGATCGGGCAATGCGCCAAGGTGGTCGAGACCGCCCGCGGCGCCGGAATGACGATCGTCTATTTCCAGAACGGCTGGGACGAGGCCTATGTCGAGGCGGGCGGGCCGGGATCGCCCAACTGGCACAAGTCCAACGCCCTGAAAACGATGCGGGCCCGACCGGAGCTGCAGGGGAAGCTGCTCGCCCGGGGCGGCTGGGATTATGCGCTGGTCGAAGCGCTGGCGCCCAGGCCCGGCGACATCGTCCTGCCCAAGACCCGCTATTCCGGCTTCTTCAACTCGCAGCTCGATTCGGTTCTTCGCTCGCGCGGGATCCGCAACATCGTGCTGGTCGGGATCGCCACCAACGTCTGCGTCGAATCGACCCTTCGCGACGGTTTCTTCCTCGAATATTTCGGCGTCATGCTCGAGGATGCGACCCACCAGGCGGGCCCGGAATATCTGCAGAAAGCGAGCGTCTACAATGTCGAGACGTTCTTCGGCTGGGTCTCGACGGCGGCCGATTTCTGCGGCGCCTTCGGGCAGGTGGCGGAGTGATCCGTCATTGCGAGGAGCGCAGCGACGCGGCAATCCAGCCGGGCGGCGGAGCAGCTGGATTGCTTCGCTTCGCTCGCAATGACGGAGGAGGGTAAATGCCGTTCGAACCCATCAACCCGCCGCAATTCCCGACCCCGATCGCGCCTTATTCGGCGGGGACGAAGGCCGGAGACACCGTTTATGTCTCGGGCACGCTGGCGCTCGGCCCGGGCGGAACCGTGCTCTATCCCGGCGACGCCGAGGCCCAGACCCGGCACGTTCTGGAAACCATCCGGATCACGCTCGAAGCCGCCGGATCGACCCTAGCCGACGTCGCCTTCAACCATATCTTCCTGGTCGACTGGGCCGATTATCCGGCGATAAACTCGGTCTATGCCGAATATTTTCCGGGCGCCAAGCCTGCGCGCTACTGCATCCAGTGCGGGCTGGTGAAGCCGGGCCTGCTGGTCGAGATCGCCAGCGTGGCGCATCCAGGCTGATGCCCCACGCCGGCGGCCTCTGGTACGAATTTCACGGTCCCGAGGACGGCCCGGTGCTGATCCTTTCGCCGGGCCTCGGCGGCTCGGGCTCCTATTGGGCGCCCAATCTGGCGGCGCTGTCGAAGGCCCATCGGGTCCTCCTCTACGACCATCGCGGAACCGGCCGAAGCGGCGCGCTCGGCGACGAAACGGTGTCGATCGCGTCGATGGCCGCGGACGTCGTCGGCCTGATGGAAGAGCTCGGCATAAGCCGCCCTTATTTCCTCGGCCACGCGATCGGCGGACTGATCGCGCTCGAGCTTGGAGGCGCTCTTGCCAAGAGGGTCGTCGTGAACGGCTGGCCGAGGCTCGACCCGCATACGCAGCGGTGCTTCGACACGCGCCTGGAGCTGCTCCGGGCGAGCGGGCCGGAAGCCTATGTCCGGGCCCAGCCGATCTTCCTCTACCCCGCCGGGTGGAGCTCGATGAATTCGGGAATGCTCGACGTCGAGGCGGAGCATCAGCTCGAGCGCTTCCCGCCGGCCCTGACCGTCGAGCGGCGGATCGCGGCCGCCCGGGCCTTCGAGCTCCGGCCGGGGCCGGCCTGCCCGACCTTGCTGATCGCCGCCGCCGATGATGTCCTGGTCCCGGCCCTTTGTTCGCAGCTGCTGGCCGGCGAGCTCGCCAACGCGACCGTCGCTCAAATGGAACGCGGCGGCCACGCCTGCAACGTCACCGAGCCCGACGCCTTCAACCGCCTCGTCCTCGAATTCCTAAGGAGCTGAACCGCCATGGAAATCGGCATCTTCGTACCGATCAACAACAATGGCTGGCTGATCAGCGAGAATTCGCCGCAATATATGCCGAGCTTCGACCTCAATAAGGACATCGCCCTTCGCGCCGAAAAATACGGGGTCGATTTCCTGCTCTCGATGATCAAGCTGAGGGGCTTCGGCGGCAAGACCCAATTCTGGGAATATGGGCTGGAGAGCTTCACCCTGATGGCCGGGCTCGCCGCCGTCACCGAGAAGATCAGGATCTACGCGACTTGCCCGACCCTGGTCATCCCGCCCGCTTTCGCCGCGCGAATGTGCAACACGATCGATTCGATCAGCCACGGCCGCTTCGGATTGAACCTCATCACCGGCTGGCAGCGTCCGGAATACAGCCAGATGGGGCTTTGGCCGGGCGACGAGCATTTCCGCAACCGCTACGAGATGCTCGGCGAATATGCCCATATCCTGAGAGAGCTTTGGGGAAAGGGGGTCTCCGACTTCAAGGGCGAATATTACCAGATGGAGGATTGCCGGGTGCGCCCGGTCCCCGAGGGCGAGATGAAGATCATCTGCGCCGGATCGTCGGACGAGGGCCTCGCTTTCTCGGCCCAATATGCGGATTACGCTTTCTGCCTCGGCAAGGGGGTCAACACGCCCGCCGCCTTCGCGCCCAACAACGAGCGGCTGATGGCGGCGACCGCGAAAACCGGGCGCGACGTCCGCATCTACGCCCTCTTCATGGTCATCGCCGCCGAGACCGACGAGGAAGCGATGGAGAAATGGATCTCCTACCGCGAAGGCGTCGACGAAGAGGCCGTCGCCTGGCTCGGCTTCCAAGGCGCGGCCGACAAGACCAGCGCCACGACCAACGTCCGCCAGCTCGCCGACCGGGAGAGCGCCGTCAATCTCAACATGGGCACCCTGGTGGGCTCCTACGAGAGCGTCGCCCGGATGCTTGACGAAGCCTCGACGGTGCCGAACACTGGCGGAGTGCTGCTGACGTTCGACAACTTCATCCAGGGCACCGAGGATTTCGGAACCCGGATCCAACCGCTGATGAAGTGCCGGAGGGGAAAATGACGCTGCTGCTCGCCCTGTTGCTCGGTTCGGCGCCCGACGCGGCCGCCCTCGCCAGGATCGGGATTACCGGACGGACCGCCGCTCCGGATTCGAGCACGGCGCAGGCGGCGCTGAACGAGGCCCGGGGATTCGCCGCCCGCCCGCCGATGAACTGCGGCGAGATCGGCGGGGCGCAGGCGTCGTTGATGCCCAGGCGCTGGGTGCCGGCGGATCTCAATTTCCGGATCGGCCCGAAGGGCGCGCGCTACGAGCGCTGGGAGGTACAGGCTTGCGGCAAGAGCGAGCCCTTCCTGGTCGTCTTCTGGAAGGACAGGAAAGCGGGGCCGCAATATCAGGTCGGCCATCCCTTCCCGGCGGGGCCGGTAAAGCCTTGATGTTCCCCGGCGAACAGTTCAGGCCGCGGCCTTCCTTATCGCTCGCTCCAGCATCGCTTCGTCTTCGACCGGGCCAAGGACGGCAAGTCCGCCCACTTCGTCGCGGCGGGCGATGAGGAGGACGAACTCGGCCTTGCCGGGAAGATCGACATGGCCGAGCGGGCGGGCCAAGCGCAGGGCCTCGCGGGCGCTGTCGCCGGTGTCGGGCCTGGGCTCGGGCCGGCGGGCCCGGCGCTCGGCCGAAACGAGGGATTTGAGGCCCTCACCTTCCAGCCGTTCGCGAAGGGCTCCGGCGGGAAGCGCCTGGCGGCGCGCCCAGCTCAGGGCCGCGGCGAATTCGGTGAGCCGGCCCTTGTCGTAATCGCTTCCGAAGACGAGCTTGACGACCGGGGTCATCGGCGCCCGCGCCTGGGCTTTGAGCCCGGCATCCTCGAGCAGCTCGGCATAGGCTTCGGGATCCGAATCCGCGGCGAGTGCGAAATCGTAAGCGAGGCCGAGTGCCCGGTAGAGGGCGGCGCGGCTGCGCTGGTCGGCGCCGCGGGCGGCGTCGGCGCTGTCGCGGGCGATTCCCAGGCGGTCGGCGAGGCCGGCGTCGAGATCGAGCTCGGGTTCGTTCCAGTCCGGTTCGGACCACCCCGTTTCCGGGGCGTCGAGCTCGAGCGGCTCGGCATTGGGTCCGTCCGCCCAGACCGGGCTCGCGCCGGGCTGGGAAGCGGCGGCGAGCGCGGTCGAGGCCTGGTGGGCGATGGCGGAGGCGGTCGCGCTGTCGGCGATCTCCTTCCAGTTGATCACCCCGTAGATGAAGTCGATCGTCTCGCCGCTCGACGAGAAGGGCATCAATATGCCCCGGTACATCATGTTCTTGCCGCGCTGGCCGAGGAACTCGGCTTCGAAGCCGATCGGCGCCTTGTTGGCGATGATCTGCATATAATGGTCGGTGAGGCGCGACAGCAGCGAGCGCTTGGGCACTTCGCTGATCCGGCGGACGTCGCCGATCAGATCGCATTCCTCGCGGAGCGCGTCGCCGAGCCAGGCGATCCTGGGATC
This sequence comes from Sphingomonadales bacterium, assembly GCA_034668565.1. Lineage (GTDB taxonomy): Bacteria > Pseudomonadota > Alphaproteobacteria > Sphingomonadales > Sphingomonadaceae > Allosphingosinicella. Next base: position 10,968 of record JAXDPE010000048.1, read on the forward strand.
GTCGCCGCCCTGGGAAAAATCGAGGAGGACGCTGTTCGGCCCGAAGTCGCCCAAAGCCTCGGGATCGAGCGCCTCGATCGAGGGATAAGCGCGGCCGTCGAGCAGCGAGACCCAGTAATTATAGGCCCGAACGTGCATTCGCCGCTCGTCGAGACCGATTTCGGGCGGCACCTCGATGCCGCCGTCATCCTCAGCCACGCCGTAATCCGACTGGTCGTCAAATGCCCGCAGGCTGTCCATCAGGCGGTCCTTGTGCTCCCCGAACCATTCGGCTTTGCACCGGACGTGGTTGAAAAACCGTTAAGGTTTGTGAACCGCGTCATCCGGAGAAGGCCGGGGTCTCGGGGAGGCCCGCCGAGATTTCTCGTCCGGGGGTCCCGGCTTTCGCCGGGACGACGGACCGGCGCTTGTCATCCCCTGCCGCCGCTGTTAGACGCGCGCCCTCCCTCCGGAGCGCCGCTTTAGCTCAGCCGGTAGAGCACATCATTCGTAATGATGGGGTCGGGTGTTCGAGTCACCCAAGCGGCACCACCTGGACAATGCGTGGCAGTGCTGGATCGGCTGCTTGCGAGTCGCCCTGCGCTGGCGCCGATGGGCGGAGGCGGCTATGTTCGAGGGATGAATGTGCGGCTGCGCCCCTTGCAAACGGACGACGCCCGTACGTCGGTGAAATGGCGAAACATCCCCGAAATCTGGGCCTTGACGGGAAATACGCCAGGCCGTGAAATCACGCTTGAAGACGAGCTGGCGTGGATCGAACGCGTTACTCAGGATGTCTCGTCCCGCCGGTTCGCGATCGTCGCCGACGATGAATATGTCGGCAACATCTACCTCACCGAGATCCTCGATGGAACGGCAGAATATCATATCTTCATCGGCGAACGCCAATATTGGGGGAAAGGCGTGGCCCGTGAGGCTTCCTTGCAGATCATCGAATATGCGAGGCACGTCCTGCAACTCCGGCGCATCAAGCTGAAGGTGCGATGCGGGCATTCAAGAGCGGTATCGTTGTACGAAAGCCTGGGATTTACCGAAATCGGTAACGATGGCGAGTTTATAGAGATGGCACTAATTCTCGAACCCTGAACTCAGCTCGCTTCAAGCACCGTCAAAATGCGATCCATGTCGGCCGCGCCATATCGCTGATCGATGGGGATGGGGATGAGGCGTTCCGTCAGCAGGGTTTCCACTTCGCCCTCGCCGCACCGGCTCGGCACGTCCGGCCAGTAGGTCGCGACATAGACCTGCTCCGAGATCAGCCTGTCCCGAAGCCCCGTTCCGTCGGGCAGGAACGGATAGACCATCGGCCCATCCGGCACTTCTGGAATCGCGAAGCCGTTGCGGGCGCCGAGGCGGGCGTGCAGCCGTTCGAAATTCGAACGCCGGCGGGCCTTCACCCGGTCATAATCGATCGATGCCAGCAGGCGCCGGGTGGAGGGAGACATGGCCCGCAACGGCGCTCCGCTCAGGCTCGAATCGTTGCTCTTGAATTGCCGATAGGCCGACTCCGGTCCCTCATCGAGGCGGCCGACCAGATGCGCATATCGGGACGTTGAAACGTCGGGCTGGAGCGAGCCGAGCGAGGCATCCGTATACAGGCAGCCCCCATCGGGGACCCCGACGAATTTGCGGGGGCTATAAAAGAGACGGGCGGCATTGTCGGGCTTGAAGAACAGGGCCTGGCTGCAATCGAGAATGAGCTTGCGGCCATAGCGTTCGGCCAGCGCCTCGCAGTAGCGATCCATGCAACCGAAGTAATTGGTATAAAGAATATACTGTCCTTCGCGCAGCTCGGGGAGCTGATCAATCGACAAATCTTGGGCGATCCGGTAGAAGTCGTGGGATATACCAAGCTTATCGACCGGCTCCAGTACCGCATCGCACGTGAAGCGGGGCAGGAAAATGTGCCGAATGTCATGAACGCGAATGAGATACTCCAGGCACGCCCGGCCGCTGTTCAGAAGCACCGCATCGGAGCGAAGCCAGGGCCGCTCGGGCGGCAGCTCCAGCTCGAAAAAGCCGCCGATCGCTTTGTTTGAGATCTTCCGTCTCCAGCAATGGGGTGGGCAGGTCGGGTGACCCGGCCATTCGCATGGCCGACACCGTCAGCCAAGTCCCGAAAGGCCGAATTCCCGGCCGGCCCGGCGGCGGCGGGCAATCTCAGACCAAATTTTCCCGCATCTCGCCGAGGACGGACCCGGCATCGTCGTCCTGGAGGCGCTGCAGGATGCTGGCCGTGTTTCCGCGATAGGGCGGATGAAAGCGAAGCTCGATACCTCGCGCCGCGAAATCGTCGGAATCGTACAGCTCGACCCCGCCCGATGCGTTGTAATAGACCTTTGCGTTCAAAGCCTCGAGAATCGCCAGGACTCGGTCCGCGCCTCTGAGAGACGCGTCCAGCGGAATGGATTGCGCCTTGATGATCGGGGTGGCGATGCCCAAAGCCTCATTCGTCAGCGACAACAGTTCGATCAAATAGTCGCAACCGCTCCCGATAGTGTTGCGGGCCGCTTCCACGATCGGGGCCGCCTGAGCGTTAGGCTCCACGCAGGCGGGAAAACGCGCCATGCGCTTAGCCATCTCGCTTCCGGCATCGTCCCGAAATGCAAGATCGGAGATCTGCATGTGCAGCGGCCCCTTCCTGAAGGGCACCGCCAGCCAATCATATTCGCCGCTAGGGGTTCTGAGTTTGTTGCGGTTGATCCAGCCGCCCTTCTGGTACTGAACATTGTCCAGGGCGACGAAAACATCCACGTCCAGGAACAGGCGCATGTAGCCGGCATAGGGCAAGAAATACGGCTGCATGATTGCGACTCGAGTCATTTGACCTCAATCTTTGCGGCTCAGGCGGAGCGCTGGTTGCGTTCCCGAAAGTGGCGCAGCAGCACGTCCGGATGACGCCCGATCCGGGCGCCCAGATAGGGGAATTTGCGAAGCCGGTTCCAGTCGCCGGGCTCGCCGAGAAGATGCGCATCGATGTCGAGCGGCACCCGCTTGAAGAAACGATCGTAGAAGATGGAGGAGCTGGTCACCCGCTCCACGCCGAAGGTCGCCGCCTCGTTGGTCGTCCACGAGCCGTCGCCATTTTCGACGGCGAACGGGTGGAAGACGAATTCCAGCCTCTTTTCCTGGCTGAACCGCACCAGTTTTTCGATCCGGTCCGGGCTATGCTCGTCGTCGTCGTCGAGATGGGTGATGAACTCGCCATCGGCGAGCGTGAGCGCGACGTTGAAGGGCTTGGTGCCGGCCACGCGCCAGCGGCGGCTCGGCTCTTCCGGATAGGCTCCGCGTTCGGGCAGGTTGACGAAGCGGATCCGATCGTCGCCGATCGCCGCCACCCGCCGTTCGGTATCGTCGCTGCAGGCGTCGCCGACGACGATCATCTCGATATTGCCATAGGTCTGCCCGACCAGCGATCTCAAGGTCCGCTCGCAGAGCAGCTCGGCGCGGTTGTAGGTGGCGATGCAGATGCTCACCAGCGGCTCCGGCATCGTATAGCGCGCGGCATAGGCCGGAGTCAGGCGTTCGGCCTCGAGCTGGTGGAACAGGGCCGGATCGCAATCGACCCTCGATTTCAGCAGGGAGATTTCGGTCTGCAGCTCGGCGGTTCCGGCGGCGCGGCGGATGGCGGCACCGAAAGCGGACCTCAGTCCTCGTAGGGGGTTCAACACATAGCCTCCGAAAATTTCCCACCGGTTACCTGGGCGCCGGCCAAGCCGACCCCCGCGGCAGCTCGACGGCCGGAAAAACCGGCAGGGCGCCTTACGGTCTGGAGCGGGCGGGTGTCCACCCGGGCCGGCCCGCTGCGCCCATGGCCGCCCTGCGACGGTCAGAAGATGTAGGTGCACCCCGCTTGCGGCCCGCCCCCGCCGCGGCTGCCCAGGAACAGGCCGGTCAGTCGCAACCGGCCCTCCGCAAGGTCCGCCGCCCCGTCGAGATCGAGGCCGGGCGGAACGAAATTGCCGCCCTCGACGGTCAGCCGGATCCGGCCGGTGTCGGCATCCCAGGCGTAGCGGCCCCAATAATCCTGGTAGGTCTCGAACGGGTGGAAGGTGACCGCGAAACGGTTGTCCGGGCGGAACTCGAGCTCGCCGATGGACTCCGCCGAGCATCCTTCGAGGCTTCGCTGCGACCAGAGCCCGGTGAGGACGATCTCGTCCTTGGCGACCACCTTGAAGCGCGCTTCGATCGCCTTGCCGAGGTGGCGGAAGCCGACCGCCACCGTCGCCCCGACCGGCGCGTCCGGGGAGATGGCGATCGAGGTCCGGTCGCGGCTGAGGGTCGCCGGCCCGGTCACCGACCAGCCGCTCGTGCACCGCAAAGGCAGATCCGCGGTTCCGGCGGGCGACATGTCGACCTTGGCGGCAACCGGAATCGTCGCGCCCTGGCGGTAGACGGTGGTTGCGGTGGCGACGAACGCGAAATGCCAGCCGGGCGGGGAGCAGGCCGCCTCCGGCGGCGGCGCGAAGGCCGCGCTTCGCTCCTCCCCGCGAGCGCAGGCGGCCAGGATCAGGACGGGCGTCAGCAGAGCGGCGGCGGCAGGCTTCATCGGGCGGCTCCGGAGCGACGGACAAGGCCGATTTTCGCGAACGGCGAGGCTGGCGCGAATCTCCCCCGCGATCAAGCCGGAGCGTGGCCCGTTCTCAGGCGGAGATCCGCTCGGGCGGACTTTAGCTACGTAGTTACAACAGGTTCCCTGGAAATCGGAACCGAACCGTTTTGGACGGGTTTGGAGAAGCGTTAACAGCTTCTTCACCTTCTTTGGCTGTTCGAAAGGCGAGAATTGGGGTTCGATCGCGCGTTGCAACCAGTGTTGCTTCTCTGCTCCGGCAGGCGTTCCGCTCGCGCCATTGGCCGTCCCCTTGTCCGCCCGATCCGTTCCATAAATTACGAGTCTCAGGCTTGATGACGCCCCCGATCCGCGTGGTCCCGGTGGCGGCGTCCTCACAGCCGCGTTCACGCCAAAATTGATTCCAGGGAGATACGGGATGCCGAAATTCGGGCAGAATAACTTTTCGTCGCGCGCGTTCGCGGACAACGATTCGATGGCGCTGGGCTATGATTCCTTCACGCGGATCGCCGCCGCGCCGAATTTCGCGGCCCGCCAGATGACGCTCGACGCGGTCTCGTTCGGAGTCACGTCCTTCAAATCGGGAACCGCGTTCGTCGCGGACGGCCTCGTCGCGCCCGTCGTCAGCGGCCTGATCATCGCCAGCCCGGACGAGGCCGGCGACGGCATCGGCGTGGCCCCGGGCAACCCGACGGTCACCGTCGACGCCGCGGCGCACACGATCGGCACCATCGGCACCATCGGCGACCAGGATTTCTATGCCGTCACCCTCGTCGCCGGGAAGAGCTACGAGATCGGCCTGTTCGGCTATGCCGGCGGCTCGAACCCGCCGCTCCAGGATTCCTATCTCGAGCTCTACAGCGCCGGCGGAGCGCTGGTCGGGTCCGCCGACGGCGGCGCGAGCACCCTTCCCAACCAGGTCAATTCGGGTTTCGACGCCGTCCTCAACTTCGACGTCACCGTCAGCGGCACTTATTATATCAACGCCCGGGCCTTCGACAACGACCCGACGGTCGGCGGATCGACCGGCGAGGGCCTCGGCAATTACGAGCTCTACGTCCACGAGATCGACCCCAACGATCCCAACGTCTACCATCCTTATTACGACGCCAGCAGCCCGCTCTACGCGATCGACTGGGGCACCCAGGTCAACAAGATCAACCACACCGTCCGCAATCCGGACGGCAACGAGGGCACCCGCTCCACTTCGGCCAACGGCGCCGATCCGACCGACAACCCGCAGGGCACGCCGACCTACACCAACCTCGTCGACATTCCCGCTTTGGCGGCGGCGCAGCATGTGGACATCACCGGCAAGAACGTCGTCACCATCTATTTCGCCAAGGTCGGCGACGTCTTCGTCTCCAACGATCCGACCAATCCGGGCCTCCCGCCCGCGACGATCACCGCGGTCGCGCTCAAGGATTATGAATATACGGCCGTGTGGACCGCGCTCGGCGAGTTCTCGAAGGTTGCCGACGTCGTCTATCTCGAGGTCCAGGACCGCAGCCAGGCCGACTTCATCTATACCAGCTACACCGGCACGCCCGGGCCCGGAGTCTCGCTGCTCGGCTCGATGAGCCCTCCGGGCGAGAGCGACGAGGGCCTGGCCCAGTTCAACTCGAACGACGAGCGCTGGAATGCGAGGGACCTCGCCCAGGGCGGCTTCTCGTTCGTCACCCTGATCCACGAGTTCGGCCACGGCCACGGCCTCGCCCACCCGCACGACAATGGCGGGCATTCCGGGATCATGAACGGAGTGGAGCCCGAAGGCGCCGGCGTCGCCGACTACACGACCGGCGACTACGCGCTCAACCAGAGCGTCTATACGATGATGTCCTACGAGGACGGCTGGCAGTCCTCGCCCTACGGCAATGCCTCGACCACGGCCGGCTACGGCTATCTCGGCGGCCTGATGGCCTTCGACATCGCCGCCATCCAGGACAAATATGGGGTCAACGAGGACACGGCGACCGGCAACGACGTCTATGTCCTCAAGGACGTCAATGCCGCCGGCACTTACTTCAGCTCGATCTGGGACGGGGGCGGCACCGATTCGATCGTCTACCAGGGCGCCAAGGACGCCACGATCGACCTTCGCCAGGCGACCCTCAAATATGAGGTCGGCGGCGGCGGCTTCGTCTCCTACGCTTACGGCATCTTCGGCGGCTTCACCGTCGCCAACGGAGTCACCATCGAGAATGCGTCGGGCGGAAGCGGCAACGATAAGCTGACCGGCAACGCCGCCGACAACGTCCTCGAAGGCAATGACGGCAACGACAATCTCTATCTCTGGTTCGGGGGCGGCAACGACACCGCGCTCGGCGGCGCCGGCAACGACAATATCTTCTTCGGCGGCACGCTGAATTCGGCCGACATCGTCCGCGGCGGCGAGGGCACCGACACCCTGGTCATCCAGGGGGCTTACGGCACCCTCGCGCTGACGGGCAACGTCACCGAGATCGAAGGAATCTCGATGCTCGGCGGCGGCAACACCAATGTCGGCGATCCCGGCACCAACCTCTACGATTACGTCATCACCACCGACGACGCCAATTTCGCGGCGGGCCTGCAGGTGAGGATCAACGGCGCCGCCCTGCTCGCCGGCGAGGACTTCACCTTCAACGGCTCGGCGGAGACCGACGCCAAGTTCGTCGTGTACGGCGGCCGCGGCGTCGACACCCTGACCGGCGGCCTCGGCAACGACATCTTCTTCTTCGCCGAAGACAGGTTCGCGTCCGGGGACACGGTCAACGGCGGCTCGGGCTATGACGGCATGTTCCTTCGCGGGAACTACACGATCGACTTCAACGCGCCGGGCTATACGGGGTTGTTCACCAGCATCGAGAACCTGACCCTGACCTCGGCCACCGACGAGCGCTATGCGCGCGGCGGCGGCACCGAGTTCGACTACAACATCACCTTGTCCAACGCGCTCGTCGGCGCCGGGCAGGTGCTGACGGTCAATGGCGGCCTCCTGATGGCGACGGAGACGATGATCCTCGACGGCAGCCAGGAAGCGGACGGCCTGCTCCGCCTGTTCGGCGGCCGGGCCGCCGATGTGCTGAAGGGCGGCGCCGGCGCCGACTTCCTTCACGGCAATCTCGGCGCCGACAGCCTGACCGGCGGCGGCGGCGCCGACACCTTCCTCTACCACGAGAGCGCGGAATCGACGACCGGATCGGTCGATCACATCCTCGACTTCGCGGCAGGAACGGACAAGATCGATCTCACCAAAGTCGACGCCAACACCCTCATTGCCGGCAACCAGGCCTTCACCTGGATCGGCTCCGAGGCGTTCGCGGGCTCCGGCGACGCCTCGGCCGGCCAGCTTCGGGCCTATGAGACGGGTGGCTCCTGGTTCGTCGAGGGCGACACCAATGGCGACGGCGTTGCCGACCTGGTCATCCAGCTCACCGTCACCGGCGGCTCCCTGACCCAGGGCGACTTCCTGCCCTAGGTTGAATTCCTCCCCGGCATTTGCCGGGGAGGGGAACCGGCTGCAAGCCGGTGGAGCGGTTCTTTTCCGGATCGCGAAGAACCCCTCCACCGCACTTCGTGCGGTCCCCCTCCCCGCGAAATCGCGAGGAGGAATCTTACGCGACCGCCGGTTCCGGGGCCGGCTCGGCGACTGCCCCGATGCAGGCCAGTAGATGCTTCTGCACCTTGCCCGCGGCGGTGCGCGGGAATTCCTCCACATATTCGAAGCTCGCCGGCACCTTGTAGGGGGCAAGGCGGGCTCGGCAATAAGCCTGCAGCTCCGGCGCGGTGGGCGCAGTCCCGCCCTTGGCGAGCCTCAGGAAGGCGCACCCTCGCTCGCCCCACCGGGCGTCGGGCATGGCGACGACCGCCGCCTCTAACACGGCCGGATGGCCGGCGAGGACATTCTCGACCTCGGCCGGATAGACGTTCTCCCCGCCCGAGATGAACATTTCCTTCCGCCGCCCCGCCACCCAGTAGAAGCCGTTCTCGTCGCGCCGGGCGAGGTCGCCCGACCGGAGCCAGCCGTCGGCGCCGAAGGCGGCCCGGGTCGCTTCGGGATCGTTCCAATAGCCCGGAGTCACGCCCGGCCCGGCGAACAGCAGGTCGCCGACCTCGCCGTCGGGCAAGTCGCGGCCATCGTCGCCGACGATCCGCACCCGCACCAGGAGCTGGGGCTTGCCCACCGAGCCGATCCGCTCCCAGGCGTCCGCCGGCGCCGCGAGGAAGGCGGTGGGGCCGGTTTCGGTCATGCCCATGCCGTTGCACACGCGAAGGCCGAGGCCGCGGCAGCGCCGGGCCAGGGAATCGGGCAGAGGCGCTCCGCCGCAGCCCCAGTGACGGACATGGCCGAGCGGCGCTGCGGCGAAGCGGGGATGGTCGACCAGCGCCTGGTAGACGGTCGGAACGGCGAAGAAGGTGTCGACTCGCCGGGCCTCGAGCAGATCCACCACATTATCGGCCTCGAAGCCCGGAAGAAGGAGTACCCGGCCGCCCTGAAGAAGCGTCGGGAGGGCGTGGAGGTTGATCCCGGCGGTGTGGAAATGGGGAAGGAAGCTCAAGGTCGTGTCGGACGCGCCGAGCCCGATGGCGGTGCCGATATTGACCAGGTTCGCGAGCGCCATCTTGAAGGTGTAGATCACGCCCTTGGGCCGCCCCGTCGTCCCCGACGTGTAGAGAAGGTACCAGATGCCGTCCGAGGGCCAGTGGGCTCGCCCCGCGACGGGCCTGGAGGCCTGGACCAGCGCCTCGTAGTCGCGGTCGAGATCGAGGGCCGGCGGCGGCTCGGCGAGCCGGCGGACCGTCGCCTCGTCCTCGCCGCCATGAAGAAGCAGCCGGGCCCCGGAATGCGCGAGCAGCGGATCGAGCTCGACCGGCGGCATCCGCCAGTTGAGCGGCACCAGGATCGCGCCGAGGCGGGCGCAGCCGAACAGGGTTTCGAAGAAGGCAAGCCGGTTGCGGCAGAGGATCGCGACCCGATCGCCCTCGCCGATGCCGAGCGCCTGGAGCATCGCCGCGGCCCGGCCGGCGCGCTCGTCGAGCTGGGCGTAGGTGAGGCTTCGGCCGGTCGCCAGCTCCTCGAGCGCCACGCAATCGGGGGTCAGCTCGGAGCGACGGGCGATCAGGTCGGGAAGGTCGGCGGGCATCACCTCTTCCTCAGCCCTTCCGAAACCAGCTCGATGGCGATTCCGGCGACTTCGGACGGGCTCAGATCCTCGTCCCACAGGCCGTAGCGCATTCCCAGGAAGACGCTCATCCCGATCAGCGCCCAGGCCCTCGCTTCGTCCTCGCGGGAGCCGTGGGCGCCGTCGGCGATCTCGCCGCGCTCGCGGGCTCCGGCGAGGTTGCGGCGATAGGCGTCGGCGAAGCTTCGATAATGTTCGCGATAGACGTCGTGAGCGACGAACTGCGCCTCCTCGATGATCCGGTAGAGCTCGGGATGCTTGCGGGTGAAGGCGATGAAGGCCTCGAGCCCGATCCGTTCGGCCGCGAGTCGGTCCGGGGCGCCCTTGACCGCCTCCGCGACATGAGCGCGGGTCGCCCGGCTCATGTCGAGGACGAGGGCCCGGAACACTTCCTCCTTGCTCTCGAAATAGGTGTAGAAAGTGCCGAGAGCGACTCCGGCGCGGCGGGTGATTCCGGTGATCGCCGCCTCGTGGAAGCCGCGCTCGCCGAACTCGGCCGCGGCCGCCTCGAGCAGCTTGCGCAACGTCTTGCGGCCGCGTTCCGTCCGCGGCTCCTTGTCCGAACTGGTCGCATTATTCGTCAGGAACGACATGCCCTCTCCCCGGAGCGGAAGTTGAACTCTAATTCAGCTTCGAGCAAGACCGCACTTGCTAGCGCTCCGGCCCCGGTGTCCCGATCCGTTGCCGCCCGCCGGGGCGAGCAGCCGCGGATCGTGCCGCGTTGCGATTTCCCCGGCCGCCCCACCGGCGGCACAAGCTTGGAGCTGACATGGCCTGCAGAGCCCTTCTTGCCGCCGCCGCCCTCGGCCT
>JAXDPE010000049.1:0-82523 GCA_034668565.1 Sphingomonadales bacterium
TTCCTGCGCGCCTTCACCCACAGATGCCGGGCCAGCATCGCCGGCGGCATTCTCAGCAGGTGCGAGCGGACGTAGAAGCCGAGCCGGCTCAGCGGCCGCCGGGCCCGCCCCCAGCCGTCGCGAGCGAGCAGCCGCCGCCGGTAAAGCGCGTCGATGGCGCTAATTCGGTGTCTGACACCGATTTTTGCCGACACGGAGTCATTTGAATCCAACAACTTGGTAATTGGTGTCTGACACCGATTTACCGGGGTGGCGTAGAACGCATGAGCGAGACGGACGGCGCGCTCGACGGCGGGAAGCAATTGATGGCGCGCGGCCCGCTCGCGCAGCGAAGGCCAGAAGGCCTCGTCTCGTTCGCCGAACTCGCGCAGCAGCCGGTCGATGTCCCACAGGTTCCTGAGCCCTCCGGCGAGGTCGCCGTCGGCGAACAGATGCGCGGCGGCGTGGACGATCATGTCGGGCGCAGACAAAGTGAACAGGCCGTCGGCGAGCGGGACCCGGTCGGCGATCATCGCCTCCATGTCCGGCCTGGGCCGCGCGGTCAGGGGCAATATGGCGTGGTGGACGTCGATCATCCGGTCGCGCTCGCGGTGGATCAGCGGCGGCAGCTCGTGCATCCAGCGGCGATAATATTGGTCGTCGTACGCATCCTCCTTCACCCACTCCCAGCCGGCGGCGAGCAAAGCGCGCTCGACATCCGGGAGCGCCGCGCTCGGCACGAGGATGTCGAGGTCGCCGATCGACCGGCCGCGGGCGGCCTCGAGCCCGGCGGCGGCATAAGCCGTGCCCTTGAGGAGGATGACGGGGACGCCGAGGGGCGCCAGCGCCCGCCGGGCCATCTCCGCCTGCCACAGGGCCTGCACCCGAGTCGCCTCGCCGTCCCGCCTGGCGGTCTCGAACAGGGCCTCGACCGGTTTCGGCAGCTCCAGCCCCTTCAGCCGCCAGGCGAGGCTTCCGCCCAGGGATTCGGCGCGCGCGACCGCGATCAGCGAGGTCCAGTCTTCAACCTCCCGCGCCGCGGTCGGATCGGCGAGCAGCCGGACGAGGATCCCCGAGTGCCTCATGCGTCGCGCCACAGCGCTTCGATCAGGGCCTCCGCCTGCGCCATGTCCGCATAGTCGATCGCCCGGGAGGGCAGGGCGCCGACGAAGCGGGTGAGGGCCTCGAAGCCGCGCTCGCCCAATGCGACATAATTGGTCGAAGCCTGGGTCAGGCGCATGAAGGCCTCGGCACCACCGACCTCGCGCACCGTCGGCTCGAGGTCGCGCCCGAAGCGGGGGAAGAGGATCGCCACCGGCCTTGCCGGCTCGTCCATCCGCGCCACCGCCTCCGGATTCGGGCGGAGATGGCGGATCCGGCCCTTGGGCGTTCCGGTCAGCAGCGGGCCGAGCCGGGCGGGATCGACTCCGTCGAAAAGGCCCAGCGACTCGTTCTTCAGGCTGACCGCCCGGGGGAAGGGGTGGAGCCGCCCGTCCTCGAGGTCGAGAAGCGCGAATTCATCGCCCATGAAGCGCCAGCCGCGTTCGCCGAGGAGGGCGCCCAAAGTAGATTTGCCGGCGCCCGAATGGCCGGTCAGCAGGAGCGCCCGGCCGTCCCGCTCGACGCTGGCCGCATGGAGCAGGAGGAAGCGCTTCTGGCCGAGCGCCATCTGCAGGTTCATTCCCATCTCGGCGGCGAGCAGTCCCTGCGTCAGCGGCAGCGGCGCCGCGTCGGGAAGGACATAGTCGCCTCGGATCGCCACCGACGGGCGAAGCCAGCGCCGCCACACCCGCTCGGCCTCGAGCCGGACGGTGAAGTCGCAGGCGCCGTCCGGTTCGGGATAGCCCGCGTAGAGGCGGCGAAGCTGAGCCACCGGTTGCCGCCATTGCGATCCGATCCGGAACGCTACCGGCCCGACCTTCAGTCGGAAGACGTGCCTCATGTCCGCCAGACCAGGCCGGCCGCCTCCAGCTCCGCCAGCCGGGCCGCAATCGCCGCGGCGGGGTCTTCGGAGTCGATTTCGAACTCGGCTCCGATCCGGGCCGCGATCTCCGCCGCGCCGGCCGGCCCCTCCGCCAGAGCGTCGAGGATCTGGGGGGCGGGCGGAGCGAGGAAGTGAGTGAGGCCGGACGTGCGGTGGTAGAGCAAAGTGAGGCCTTCGACCTCTACCCTTCGCATCGCCCCGGGCGGATCGGCGGCGTAGCGGGCCGCGGCCATTTCAGGCCGCTCCGGGGATCAGCGCGGCATCTGCAGCGAGGCGTAGCAGGTGAATCCGCTCATCCCCGCCTGCAGACGGCGAATGTAGTTGGCGTAAGCCTGGGCGGCCTCGCTGTCGATTCCCGCCGGGGCGCGGCCGCCGTTGAGCATCGCCTTGACCTCCTCGCCCTTCAGCGGTCGGGACAGCGGCGGATAGGCGCCGGCGGTGCCGGGCGGGACGAGCGTGCCGTCGGCGGCGATGAAATTGCCCGCTCCGGCCTGCGGGGCCGGCACCGGAATCTCGCAATTGAGGACCGAGCCGGCGGTCTGCGCCAAAGCCGGGCGGATCGTGACGACCGTCGACGCCGCGGCGGCGCCGAGCGCCAGCACCACCCGGCGGCTCGGCCGCCCGATAATATCCTCTCCCGGAGTGTCTTCTCGATCGCTCATGGCACCTGCATCTACGCCGCCCGGTCTTTCATAAGGGTAAAGCGGCCCATTGGCGAGACGGGCCGAGCCTCGCTGTCCCGCTTGGAGACGATCGATGGGAGAAAAATCGTTTCGCCCTCGTTTACAGCTCGGCCGCCGGAGTAGGCGCGGCCGCTTGTCCAAGGAGGACCTTACATGAAAATCATCCTTTTCGCCGCTGCATTGACCCTCGGCGGCGCCGCGATGGCCCAATCCGGCAACACGGTCAGCGATCCCTCGCAGAGCATGGGGCCGCGCGGAGTCAGCCAGCAGGGCACGGATCCCGACGGCATGGCCTGCACCCCGGCCGGCTACAATGCCAACACCAATGGCTATCCGTCCTGCGAGGCCGGCTCCGGCTCGGCGGCAAGCACGGCGACTCCGCCGCGCTGCTCCAAGACGGTCACGGACCATTGCGTCCAAGCCTATGAGCGCGGCGTCCGGCGCTAGGCTTTCGGGGGCGCCCGGCAGACGGGCGCCCCAATCCCTTCGCATCGACCCCGTCACGGAGAAAAATCGTTTCGGCCTCGTTTAGAGGACGCGCCGCCGCCACTTCAGCGGCCGCGACCCCGGAGGAGAATCGATATGAAGCTTATCATGATGGCTGCCGCGCTGATGCTCGGCGGCGCCGCCGTCGCGCAGACGACGACTGAAGAGACGACCGGCGGCGCGACCCCCGACACGACCGAGAACACGACCACTCAAACCACCACCACCGACACATCGATGACCCCCGCTCCGGCGGGCGGCAACATGTCGACGATGAGGATGGGCCAGACCGTCGCTCCCGGGAACGGATCGCCCAAGGCCGACGCGCGCGGAATTCGGGTCATCTCCGCCCCCGCGGAGGCTCCGGCCGGCTACAATCAGCCCGCCCAGACGCTCGCCCCCGGCTCCGCAATGCCGACGGTGGCGGCCCCGACGCCGACCGCGGCCGGCCCGCTTCCGCCCTGCACCCGCACCGTCACCGACCGCTGCACCCAGACCTATGAGCGCAACCGCGCGAAGTAGGGATTGTTCTCGCCCGGTCCTTCGGCGATGGGCGACGCTGAATAAAATTCCTTCCCGCGATTTCGCGGGGAGGGGGACCGCACGAAGTGCGGTGGAGGGGTTCTTCGAGCCTAGAAGGCCCCTCCACCGTGCTTCGCACGGTCCCCCTCCCCTGCAAATGCAGGGGAGGAATTAGCGATATTGCGGGGAGACACTATGACCATCAGCTTCGAAGGCCGGGTCGCCATCGTGACCGGCGCCGGCGGCGGCCTGGGCCGCGCCTATGCGCTCGAGCTCGCCCGGCGCGGCGCCAGGGTGGTGGTCAACGACCTCGGCGGCGCCCGCGACGGCTCCGGAAGCTCCGACGCCGCGCTCAGGGTCGTCGACGAGATCGAGGCCGCGGGCGGCGAGGCGATGGCCAATGGCGCAAGCGTCACCGAGCTGGAGCAGGTCGAGGCGATGGTCGCCGAGGCGAAGTCGCGCTGGGGCTCGGTCCATATCCTGATCAACAATGCCGGGATCCTTCGCGACAAGAGCTTCGCCAAGATGAGCGTCGAGGATTTCCGGGCTGTCGTCGACGTTCACCTGATCGGCTCCGCGATCTGCACCAAGGCCGTGTGGGAGACGATGCGCGAGCAGGCCTATGGCCGGATCCTGATGACGTCGAGCTCGACCGGCCTCTACGGCAATTTCGGCCAGGCCAATTACGGCGCCGCCAAATTGGGCCTCGCCGGCTTTGCCAAGACGCTCCATCTCGAAGGCGCGAAATATAATATCCGGGTAAATACCCTGGCCCCGACAGCGGCCACTCGGATGACCGAGGACATCTTCCCGCCCGAGCTGCTCGGCCTGTTCAACCCCGACAATGTCGTTCCCGCGGCCCTCTATCTCGTCTCGCAGGACGCGCCGACCAATGCCATCGTCGGCGCCGGCGGCGGAGTCGTCCAGGCCGCTTATATCACCCTGACGCCCGGTTACGCGCTTCCCGAGGGCCGACGGACCGTCGAGGAGGTCGCCGCCAACTGGGAGAGGATCGCCGACCGGAGCCAGGAGATCGTCCCCCAATCGGGCGCCGAGCAGGCGATGCTGATCATGAAGGTCCTGCAGGCAAATTAAAATTCCTCCCCGGCATTTGCCGGGGAGGGGGACCGCACGAAGTGCGGTGGAGGGGTTCTTCCCGCTCAAGAACCCCTCCATCATGCTTCGCATGGTCCCCGCTCCCCTGGAAATCCGGGGGAGTAATGGCGTTGCGCCGTATTGCGACACTAACACACTTATGCTAGGCCTCCTCCGGTTCAGGGAGGAAAAAACATGTATAGCGACGGCGATCTGGAATCGGCGGTCGCGGCGGGGGCGTTGAGCCCCGAGGCCGCTTCCGCGCTCCGCAGCTACGTGGCGGGTCGAAGCGGGGGCGCCGCGGTCGACGAGGAGCATTTCCGGCTGATCACCGGCTTCAACGACATCTTCGTCGGGATCGCCGCGGCGATCCTTCTCTTCGCGGTCGCCTGGATCGGCAACGCGGTCGGCCCGCACATCGACGCCGACGGCCCGACGCCGTTTGCCGGCCTGTTCGTCGCCGCGACCGCCTGGGGCCTCGCCGAATTCTTCACTCGCAAGCGGCGGATGGCGCTTCCCAGCATCCTCCTGCTCCTCGCCTTCACCGGCGGAGTCATGCTCACCGCTCTCACCACCCTGGTCCTCGCCCTCGGCGAGGAAAGGCTGGAGAATAGCGGGCAGGCCATCGCCCTGGTCGTCGCGGCTTCCGGGGCGGTCGCGGCGGGCGCGACCTGGCTCCACTGGCGGCGGTTCCGGGTCCCGATCACCGTCGCCGTGGGCGCCCTGACCGTGGTCGGAGTGGCCATGGCGCTGATCGCCTCCGCCGTCGGCGAGTCGGCCAGGCTCGACCGGGTGATGCTGGCCAGCGCCCTCATCCTCGGCCTCGGCGTCTTCCTCTTCGCCATGTGGTGGGATTCGTCCGACCGGGCCCGCGAGACCCGGCGCTCCGACGTCGCCTTCTGGCTCCATCTGCTGTCGGCGCCGCTGATCGTCCATCCGATCTTCGCGCTTCTCGGCCTGACCGACGGCGACGCGACGATCGGCGAGGCCCTGGTCGTCCTCGCCGTCTATGTCGTGCTCGGCCTGACCGCGCTGGCCATCGACCGGCGAGCGCTGCTCGTGTCGGCGCTCGCCTATGTGCTGTTCGCGCTGATCAGCCTGTTCCGCGAGTTCGGGGCGGTCGAGCTCAACATCGCCTTGGCCGCCTTCGTGATCGGCTCTGGACTGCTTCTGCTGTCCGCCTTCTGGCACCCGGTGCGCCGCTCGATCGTCCGCCCGCTGCCGCCGGCCCTTCAGGCGAGGCTTCCGGTCACGGACAGGTTGGTGGCAGCTTAGTTACCCCGTCATTGCGAGCGAAGCGAAGCAATCCAGAGGGGGCTCGGAGGCCCGCTGGATTGCTTCGTCGCTTCGCTCCTCGCAATGACGGATCAGCCGTTGACGACCTTCAGAAGCCTTCGCTCCAGCGGCGCCAGGACCGGGCCGAGCTCGTCGCCGCGCCGAACCACGACGCCCGCCTCATTGACCAGGGCCCACATGCCCTGCCGGTTGCGCAGGGCCGGTTTCTTCTCGATCCTGTATTCCGGCCGCTCGGCGGTCCGGCGGAAGGCCCAGAAAGCGGCGCCGTCGCGGCCGAACTCGACCGCGTAGTCGCGCCACAGCCCCGCCGCCACCATCCGCCCGTAAAGGTCGATGATCCGCTGGAGCTCGGCCCGGGTGAAGCCGATCTGCGGCGAAGAGGCTCCCGGAAAAGGGAGAACGTTACCCATCAGGCGCGGCCGCGCCCCTTGCTGGCCCGGCCGTCGCGTTCCTCGATCAGCTCGGCGAGGCGCTTCCTCAGGCTCTCCACTTCGCACTGGAGAAGCTCCAGCTTCTGCGTCGCCGGGTCGAACTGCTCGGAGCAGGGCGTGCCGTAGGGCAGGAAGTTGCCGGAGCTGCTCTGCTCGGCGCTGAGCAAGGTGGATCGGGCGGGAATTCCGATCATCGTCGCGCCTTCCGGCACGTCCTTGGTGACGACCGCATTGGCGCCGATCCGGGCCCTGGCGCCGACGGTGATCGGACCGAGCACCTGGGCGCCCGAGCCGATGATGACCTGGTCGCTGATCGTCGGATGGCGCTTGCCGCCCATCCCGCCGGTCGGGTTGGTCCCGCCCAGCGTGACCTGCTGGTAGATGGTGACGTCGTCGCCGATTACCGCCGTCTCCCCGATCACGACGAAGCCGTGGTCGATGAAGAAATTGCGGCCCACCGAGGCGCCCGGATGGATGTCGATCGCGGTCAGGAAGCGGGCCATGTGGTTGACGAAGCGGGCGAGGAAAAAGAGCTCGCCCTTGTACAGCCAATGGGCGAGCCGGTGGAAGGCAAGCGCCCAGATTCCCGGATAGAGAAGCACTTCCCAGCGGCTCCGGGGCGCCGGATCGCGCGCCTTGACGGAATCGAGATACGCAACAAGCCCCGACAGCATAAAGGTCCCCACAGCTCCTGATCGGCAAAATAAGAGAGGTTGAGGCAAATTGCCAGAGCGTCGTGTTTCGCCCGTCATTGCGAGCGAAGCGAAGCCATCCAGTGCGGCCTCCGAGGCCCGCTGGATTGCTTCGTCGCTTCGCTCCTCGCAATGACGCCCATCAGGCGTCTCAAGCCGGCGTCGGAAACAGTCTGGCGCGCCGGAGCCTGAGGCCGACGGCGCGGCCCCCCGCGGGGACTTCGCGGCCGCCGGTGCGGATGTCGATCAGGGGATCGACGCCCGCGATCCGGCCTTCGATCCGGGTGGCGCCGCCGAGGTGGAGGGCCTGGCAGATCTCCATCGGCAGGGCCCCGGCCGCGCCTTCGTCGACCAAAGTCGCGTCGTGCGGCCGGAAGTAGAGCAGGGCCGGGCCGTTGGGGGCCGGCTCGACCGGCACGTCGAGCGGCTCGCCGCCGAACATTACCCGGCCTTCCTGCACGGTCACCGGGATCCGGTTCGAATCGCCGACGAAGTCGTAGACGAAGGCGGTCGCCGGCTCGTCATAGACAATTTGCGGCTTGGCGACCTGGACGATCAGCCCCTGGTCCATCACCACCACCCGGTCGGCGAGCTCCAGCGCCTCCTCCTGGTCGTGGGTGACGAAGACGGAGGTCAGGCCCATCCGGTCGTGAAGGTCCCTCAGCCAGCGCCGAAGCTCCTTGCGCACCTTGGCGTCGAGCGCTCCGAACGGCTCGTCGAGAAGGAGAAGCTTGGGATCGACGGCGAGCGCCCGCGCCAGGGCGACCCGCTGGCGCTGGCCGCCCGAGAGCTGGGCGGGGTAGCGCTTGCCGAGATGGCCGAGCTGGACGAGGTCGAGAAGCTCCTGCGAGCGGCGGACGATCTCCGCGCGCTTTGGCCGCTCGCGCCGCCGCTTCACGGTCAGGCCGAAAGCGACGTTGTCGGCGACGTTCATGTGCGGGAACAGCGCATAATGCTGGAAGACGAAGCCGATCCGGCGGTCCCTGACGCCCAGCCCGGTGACGTCGCCACCTTCGAACAGGACCCTGCCCGAATCGGGGAATTCGAGGCCTGCCATGATCCTCAGCAGGGTCGTCTTGCCCGATCCCGACGGGCCGAGCAGAGCGAGGAACTCGCCCGGCTTCGCCTCGAGGCTGACTCCGTTGAGAGCGGCGAAATTGCCGAAGCGTTTCACCACATTGTCGACTGCGATGCTCAATGGCCTCCGCCTTTTCCATGATATCCGTAGCGCCATTCGAGCGCGCTCTTCAGCACCAGGGTGAGCAAGGCGAGCAAAGCGAGCAGCGAGGCGACCGCGAAGGACGCCGCGAAATTATATTCGTTGTACAAGATCTCGACATGGAGGGGCATGGTGTTGGTCCGGCCCCTGATGTGGCCGGAGACGACGGACACCGCCCCGAACTCGCCCATCGCCCGGGCGTTGCAGAGCAGGACTCCGTAGAGCAGGCCCCAGCGGATGTTGGGCAAGGTGACGTGCCAGAAGGCCTGCCAGCCGCTGGCGCCCAATGACACCGCCGCCTCCTCGTCGCCGCGGCCCTGCTCGGTCATCAGCGGGATGAGCTCGCGGGCGACGAAGGGGAAGGTGACGAAGATCGTCGCCAGGACGATCCCGGGCACGGCGAAGATGATCTGGATGTCGCGCTCCGCCAGCCACGCGCCGAACCAGCCCTGGGCTCCGAACAGCAGGACGAAGATCAGCCCCGAGACGACGGGGGAGACCGAGAAGGGCAGGTCGATCAAGGTGATTAGGAGGCTCTTGCCGGGGAAGTCGAACTTGGCGACCGTCCAGGCGGCGGCGAGGCCGAAGGCGACGTTCACCGGCACCGCGATGGCCGCGACCAGCAGGGTCAGCTTGATCGCCGCCAGGGCGTCGGGCTGGCTTACGCTGTCCAGATAGACTCCAACTCCGCTTTTCAGCGCCTCGACGAAGACCGAGACGAGCGGGAGCAGCAGGAACAGCGCCAGGAAGGCCATGGCGAGGGCGAGCAGCGCAATCCGGCCGAGGCGGCCGTCGGAGGCGGGGCGGGCCGCCATCAGTCGATGCTCCGGCTTCGCGCCCAGGCCTGGAGCAGGTTGATGAGCAGCAGCATGGCGAAGGAGATGACGAGCATCACCGCAGCGATCGCGGTCGCTCCGGCATAATCATATTGCTCGAGCTGGGTGACGATCAGCAAGGGCGCGATCTCGGACCGGAACGGCATGTTGCCGGCGATGAAGATCACCGAGCCATATTCGCCGACCCCGCGGGCGAGCGCCATGGCGAATCCGGTCAGCCAGGCCGGCAGGATCGCGGGAAGGACGACTCGCCACACCGTCTGCAGCCGGCCTGCGCCGAGCGAGGCGGCCGCTTCCTCGACCTCCGGCCCGATATCGGCCAGCACCGGCTCGACCGAGCGGACGACGAAAGGCAGGCCTATGAAGACCAGTGCGACGACGATGCCGAGCGGGGTGAAGGCGACGTGGATCCCGAGCGGAACCAGATATTGGCCGAGCCAGCCATTTTCCGCGTAGAGCGCGGTCAGCGCGATGCCGGCGACCGCGGTCGGGAGCGCGAAGGGCAGGTCGACGAGGGCGCTGACCACGCGCTTGCCGGGAAAATCGTGGCGCACCAGCACCCAGGCGATGAGCAATCCGAAGACCCCGTTGACCGCGGCCGCGGCAAAGGCGGTGCCGAAGCTGACCTTGTAGGCGGACAGCGCCCGCTCCGACAAAGCCACCCCGACGAAGTCGCTCCAGCCCATGCCGGCAGTCCGGATGAAGACCGCGCTCAAGGGGATGAGGACGATCAGGCACAGCCAGGCGAGAGTGAAGCCGAAGGTGATCCCGAAACCGGGCAGAGCGGTGCGCTCGCCGAACCAGCGGCGCTTGGGCTGAGGCGGGGGGCTCGCGGCGAGCACGAGCGAGCCGGTCGTCATCGGCGCCCGACCTCGAGCGCCGCTGAGGGGGCCAGGCAAATCGCCGCAATGCGCATCTTCACCTTTCCCCCGAGGCAATCGATTCGCCCGTAGCGACAGCTTCTGACTCAACCAGTGCAGTTGACAAGCGATTCGATGAAAGGCCCCCGCCGAGCGGCGGCTTGAGGCAGGTTAGGCCGTCATCCCGGCGAAGGCCGGGATCCATGAACACCGAGGTGTGAAGCCTCGCACTTTCGTGTTCATGGGTTCCGGCCTTCGCCGGAATG
Organism: Sphingomonadales bacterium; assembly: GCA_034668565.1. Lineage (GTDB taxonomy): Bacteria > Pseudomonadota > Alphaproteobacteria > Sphingomonadales > Sphingomonadaceae > Allosphingosinicella. The sequence goes on from JAXDPE010000049.1 coordinate 10,350, forward strand.
ACATTATAGCTTGAACAGGCCCCGCGCGGCTTCGACCTCGTCCTTGATGAAGCGCACCGCCGCCCGCACCCGCGCCAGCTCGGCGAGGTCCTGGTGGACGGTGAGCCACAGCGACCGGGTCAGGCTGATCTCGCTTGGCAAAACCCGGACCAGCCCGTCTTCCGCCGAGGCCAAGAAGGCCGGGAGCACGCACAGGCCGGCGCCCGCCAGGGTCGCGCGCAATTGCGCCACCAGATTGCTGCTCTCCACCGAGGTCGTCCCGCCGGGCGCGACGTGCTGGAGGAAGTCGAGCTCGGGGAAATGGAGCAATTCGCCGATATAGCTGACGAAACGGTGTCGAAAGAGATCCTCCGACGAGGCAATGTCCGGCGCTTCGCGAAGGTAAGCGGGCGCCGCGTAGAGGCCGAGATCGTAATCGATCAGTTTGGCGACGTTGAGCCGTCCGGCCGGCGGCCGGCTGACCGAGACGACGATGTCGGCGTCGCGGCGGGCGAGGCTGAACACGGCGGGCGCGGCGACCAGCTGGATGGTGAGCCGCGGGTACTCGGCCTTCAGCCTCGCGATGCGCGGCGCGAGGAAATAGCTTCCGAAGCCCTCCGGCGAGCCGATCCGGACGGTCCCCTCGACCGACGTCGAGCTTCCGCCGACCGCTTCGCCGGCGCCGATGGCGAGCCGCTCCATCTCCTCGCCGATCGGAACCAGCCGCCGGCCCTGGTCGGTCAGCGTGTAGCCGGACGGGCTGCGGTCGAAGAGCCTGGTCCTCAGCGCATGCTCGAGCGCGGCGATCCGCCGGGACAATGTCGAATGGTCGACCCCGAGCCGGGCCGCCGCCGCGGTCAGCCGGCCGCTGCGCGCGACGGCGAGAAAGGCGCGGACGTCGTTCCAGTCGAAATCGGCCATGGGTATGTGAATATATGCACAACGGTTTCGGTACAATGCCGATGGAACGATAAGCCGCTTTGTGAGAGAGACGCTCATCCCCTTCGAGAGGCAGAAAACTTCATGTTCGCGACCCGGACCGCCGCTGTGCTCGCCAATCACCAGGCCCCTGTCGAAGCTTTGGCTGCGGATTTCCGCACGCCCGCCGATCCGCAGGCCGGCTGGGCCGCCCGCAATCCGGACCAGGCGATGCTGTTCCTGTTCGTAGCCCCGCGCGATTGCGGCGCGCTCGAGGAATTGATGGCGCTTTGATTCCGTCGCCCCAGCGAAGGCTGGGGCCCCAGGGGGTGAAGAGCGGCGGCGCCTTTCACCCGCCGGGATCCCAGCCTTCGCTGGGATGACGTGCTAAGGGAGCCGCTATGACAACGAATCACCCCCCCTCCACCGTTTTCAAGCTCCCCGAAACCCTGCCGAGCCCGACCGACCTCGCCGAGGCCTGGTCGAAAGTGATCGCCAACGCCGTCCACCTCGCCGCCGGCGCCGCGACCCTGCCGCTCAACCCCCACGTTCCAAAGCCGTTCGACGCCGCCGCGCCGGCGCGTGCGTTCGGCGAATTCGCGGCGCATTTGTGGACTCATCCGGGCGAGCTGATCAAGGCTCAGCAAAGGGCCGCTTCCGACTGGCTCAAGCTGTGGCAGTCGGCCGCCTCGCGCGCCGCCGGCAAGCCGGCCGAGCCCGTCGCCGCCCCCGAGCGCGGCGACCGCCGCTTCAACGATCCGGCTTGGAGCGAGGAGCCGGTCTTCGACTATCTCAAGCAGGCCTATCTGCTCACCGCGGAGCGCGCGCTGGAGATGGTCGAGCAGGCGGAGGGGCTGGACGAAGGCGCCCGGACCCGGGTCGAATTCTTCACCCAGCAATATCTGAACGCCATCTCGCCGGCCAATTTCGCGTTCACCAATCCCGAAGCGATCCGCAAGGCGATCGACACCGGCTCGATCAGCCTCCTGTCCGGCCTCGCCAACCTGCTCGCCGACGCCGCCGAAAGCCCCGGAATCGTCCAGCGCCGGGCCTCGGCCGAGTTCGAGCTCGGAGTCGACATCGCCGCGACCCCGGGCAGCGTCGTCTACCGCAACGAGATGATGGAGCTCATCCAATATGCGCCGGCGACGGACGAGGTCTGGAAGCGGCCCATCCTCTACGTCCCGCCGCTGGTGAACAAATATTACCTGCTGGACCTCCAGCCCAAATCCTCGCTGATCCGCTGGCTGGTCGAGCAGGGCCATACGGTCTTCGTCGTCTCCTGGGTCAATCCCGGGCCCGAGCTCGCCGACAAGGGCCTCGCCGACTATATCCGCCAGGGGCCGATCGAGGCGTTGGGCGCCATCGAAAAGGCCACCGGCGAGCGCGAGGTCGACCTGTTCGGCTTCTGCATGGGCGGGACCCTCGTCGCCATCGCGCTCGCCATGCTGGCGGCGAAGGGGCAGGGGGATCGGGTCGCCTCGGCGACGACGATCGGGACGATGTTCGATTTCTCCCATCTCGGCCAGTGGGCGACCTTCTCCGAGCCCGAGCAGCTTCGCGCCATGGAGCGCCACCTCCTCCACAAGGGGTTCATGGCCGCGCAGGACCTGCAGGCGCTGTTCAGCGCGGTCCGGGCCAACGACCTGATCTGGTCGTCGGTGGTCAATCATTACCTCCTCGACCGCGAGGCTCCGCCCAGCGACATCCTCCACTGGTTCGCCGACGGCGCCCATATCCCGCGCGCTTTCCTGCTCGAATGGGCGCGCGACGTGCTCAGGGACAACAAGCTCGCCACAGGCGGGCTGGAGCTCGACGGCGCGGCGATCGACCTCGGCGCGGTGAAGACGCCTTTGCTCGCGATCAGCCTCAAGGACGACCATGTCTCCGCCTGGCAGGCCACGTACGACAGCGCCCGCCTCGTCGGCGGCGACGTCGCCTTCCTGCTCGGCGGAAGCGGCCACAATGCCGGCGTGATCAACCCGCCCAGCGCCAACAAGCACGGTTTCTGGGTGAATTCGGCGATGCCGGAGACGGCCGAAGCCTGGCTCGAGGGCGCCGAGCGGAAGGAAGGCAGCTGGTGGCCCTGGTGGCAGGCGCGGCTCGCCGAAGGCGGCAAGGCGGCGAAGGTCAAGGCGCGGGTGCCCGGCAAAGGCAAGCTTAAGGCGATCGAGCCGGCGCCCGGAAGCTACGTCAGGAACCGCGGCTAGGCTCAACCTAATCATGCTGAACCTGTTTCAGCATCCAGTCCGGAGACGGTAGGGCGGGTGGAGACCTGGACCCTGAAACGCGTTCAGGGTGACGTCCTCGTTTAAAGGCCCGCCGGTCCGGCCAAGCGTTGCGCCTCCTGATCGGTGCCCAGTCGGCGCACGGCGCCCTCCAGCTGCCTGAGCCTGGAATCCCGCGGCGACGCCGAGCGCTCGACGCTGGCGCGAACGAACATGCGCCACTGGGCTTCGTCGGCCCGGGCAAGGATCACCGGAGCGTTCGCCGCGGCGGCCAGCATCATTAGTCCAATCATCGTGCCATCCCTCTTTACTTGCCCGCCATGGTAAACGGACAAGGTAAAGAGCGGGTTAACCAAGGCGGGTGTGACGGATCCTAGCGTTTCGGCTTCCTGAACCTCAGCACGAACTGGTCGGTCCGGCCCCTGATCCCGCTTTCCTGGACCTTCGTCTTATGGTCGTCGGCGGGGTGCCGGAGGAGCCGGCTCTGGCCGTCGAGGCGGAAGCCCGCGCTCTCGGCCTCGCGCCGCACCAGCGCGCCTTCGATCCGGTGCAGGGTCGAGGTCTGCGAGGCGCCGGCGCCCGGCACGGTGTCGTGGTCGACGATCAGGTAGACGCCGCCGGGCTTCAGGGCGCGGAAAGCGGCGGCGTTGATCGCGGCGGCGCCGTCGCGGTCGCCGACCTTGACGTTCTTGAAATCGTGATAGTTGAGGGTCGTCCAGACCATGTCGACCGGCTCCGGGGCGGGGATGGTGCCGGGCTCGGCGACGGTGACGACGACGTTGGGCCGCGCCTCCGCAAGCGCCTGAAGCGCCGGGGAGGCGCGTCCGGCCATGGCGTAGATCCGTCCCTCGGAACCGACGGCCCCGCTCAGGACCCGGGTGAAATAGCCGCCGCCGGGGGCGAGCTCGGCGATCTTGGCGCCGCGCCGCACGCCGGCGAAGGCGACCAGCTCGGCCGGCTTGCGATCGACGTCGCGAGCGCGATCGGCGTCGGGCCGGATCGGATCCGACAGGATCGCGGCAAAATCGATCTTCGGCGCCGCCACCCCGGTCGCGCAGGCGAGCAAGGCAAATCCGGCGGCGAAGCTGAGGGCGAACGGTTTGATCGGCATGGCGAGGCTCCTTCGGCAGGGACAGGCCTTATGCACTGGAAAAAGTGGCAGTCACTAGTGACTGTCACTCGGCTGCGCTAAAGCGGGGCCATGAGGAAATCCGCCACTGAGGTCATGCAGGACATCGTCGCCGCCGCAGTGCTCGATTCGATCGCGGCCCTGAAGGCGGCTTCGAAGGGCCTGCCCAACAATCTGCTCCGCGACCTCAACGCGATACACGCCAATACCACCTTCGCCGATCTGCCCGTCGAGGTTCAGAACGCGGTCTCGGCGAGCGTCCGGGCGGCTTTCTCGAGGCTTCAGAAGGAAGGCTATTCGGTCTCCGGCGGGGAGCCCGCGACGCCCCGCCCGGCCCGCCCCGGCACCACGGCGCCCGCGGGCCAGCATCGCCCCTTCCGCCGTCCGCCATCCAATCGCGACGGCGCCGGCCCGGCCCGGCCGCCCGGCAAAGGCGGCGGCGGTCGTCCGCCGCGCAAGCCGACCCCGCGCTGAGGTCGTGACCTTCGTCATTCCGGCGAAGGCCGGAATCCATGAACGCCGCCGTCGCCGGTCCGGACGGGGCGGTGTTCATGGATCCCGGGTCAAGCCCGGGATGACGGACCTCAGCATCGGATGAAGCGCATCCTCGTCCTGGGCGGCTACGGCACGTTCGGCGGCCGCATCGCGCTGCGCGGAGCGGCGGCCGGCTTTGAGATGCTCGTCGCCGGACGAAGCCGGGCGCGGGCGCAAGCCTTCTGCGCCGGCCGCGAAGGACTGGTCCCGATCGCGCTCGACGGCGGCCTCGCCGAGAGTCTCGCCCGCCACCGGCCCTTTGCCGTGGTCGACGCCGCCGGTCCCTTCCAGGGCGCGGATTACCGGGTCGCCCGGGCCGCCATCGCTGCCGGGTGCCACTATCTCGACATCGCCGACGGCTCCGGCTTCGTCGCCGGGATCGCCATCCTCGACCGGGAGGCCAAGGCGGCCGGGCTTTGCGCGATCTCGGGCGCTTCCAGCGTCCCGGCCTTGTCCGGCGCGGTCGCCGCCCGCCTGAGCCGAGGCCTGGAGCGGGTCGCCGCCGTCGAGATCGTGCTCAGCGCCTCCAGCCGCGGCACGGCCGGCCGCTCGGTTACCGCTGCCATCCTCTCTTATATCGGCCGGCCCGTCCGGCTCCGCCGGGGAGGGCGCTGGACCGAGGCCCGGGGCTGGCAGGGCCTCCGCCGCTTCGACTTCGAGATCGACGGCCAAAAGCCGCTTCGCCGCCGTCTCGCCGCCCTCGCCGACGTGCCCGATCTGGCTCTGCTTCCGGATCGCCTGCCGGGCCGGCCGGCGGTCAGCTTCTTCGCGGGCACCGACGCCCCGTGGCACAATCTGGGTCTTTGGCTGCTGAGCTGGCCGGTGCGCTGGGGCTGGCTTAGGCGGCCGGAGCGCTTCGCCAGCCTTCTGTCCGCCGTGCAGCGCCTGACTCGAGGTCCGGGCTCGCTCCGCTCAGCCTTCGAGATGCGCCTGTTCGGCATGGCCGGGGGTCGGCGGCTCGAGCGGCGCTGGACCCTGATCGCCGATCGCGGCGACGGCCCCGAGATACCGAGCCTGGCCGTTCCGTTGCTTCTCGCCAGGCTGGCGGCCGGCGCGCTTCAGCCGGGCGCCCGCGATTCGGGTGGCCTCCTCGACCTCGAGGATTTCGAACCCGGTCTCGCCGCTCTCGCGGCATCCCAGGCCGTCACCGAGCGCGCGCTGCCGCCGCCGCTTTATGCGCGGATCATGGGCGAGCGCTTCGCCGCCTTGCCGCCCTCGGTTCGGGCGATCCACGAATCCCTTCGCGACGGCGGCGCTTCCGGCGAGGCCAAAGTGACCGGGGGCCGAAACCCGCTGGCCCGGGCGCTGGCCGCTTTCGTCGGCTTCCCGCCCGAGGGCCGCCACCGGCTCCACGTCTCCTTCGCCGAGGGCGAAAGGTGCGAGCGATGGACGCGGGACTTTTCCGGCCGGCGCTTCGCGAGCGTCCTGGCTGAGCGGGACGTGCGCCTCACCGAGGAATTCGGCCCGATCCGTTTCGCCTTCGACCTGCCGTCGGACGGCGCCGGGCTGCGGATGGTCATTCGCCGCTGGTGGCTGGGGCCGCTGCCGCTGCCGCTGTTCCTCGCTCCGCGAACCGAGGCGCGCGAATGGGAGGAAGGCGGCCGCTTCCATTTCGACGTGGCGATCGCTTTGCCTTGGCTCGGGCCGCTGGTCCATTATCAGGGCTGGCTCGACCCCATCGACCCTCAGGAAGGCCTGCAATGGACCGAGTGACGATTTCCGGCGGCTGCCACTGCCGCGCCGTCCGCTTCGAGGCGCGGGTGCCGCCGGCGGTCGAGGTGCTGGACTGCAATTGCTCGATCTGCGCGATGACCGGCTTTCGCCACCTCATCGTCCCGCATTCGGACTTCCGGCTGATCGAGGGCGAGGCGGCGCTCGTCTCCTACCGGTTCGGCACCGGCGCCGCCGAGCATCTCTTCTGCGGCCATTGCGGGGTGAAGAGCTTCTACCAGCCGCGCTCGCATCCGGACGCGTGGAGCCTCAATCTCAACGCGCTCGACGACATTTCCGGGCTGCAAGTGACGGCGCGAAGCTTCGACGGCCGCAACTGGGAGCAAGCGCGGCACGCGCTCTAACGCCCCTCCCTGGAAGGGAGGGATAAAGAGCGTTGCCCGCCCCCTCGAAGCCCGCTTACACAGGCTGCAAAGGGCAGGGGGCGTTTCATGGCGACGGCGGTTACCGGCGAATATGTGATCGACGCGAAGCGCGACCGGCTCGTCATCTTCGCCTCGACGCTCGGCACCGTCTTCGAATGGTATGATTTCTTCATCTACGGGACGCTCGCCGCGATCATCGGCAAGCAATTCTTCCCGGCCCAGAGCGAGACGGCGCAGTTCCTGCTCGCCCTCGCCAGCTTCGGGGTCGGCTTCGGAGTGAGGCCGATCGGGGCGGTGCTGTTCGGCTATCTCGGCGACCGGCTCGGGCGAAAATATACCTTCCTCGTCACCATTACCCTGATGGGAATCGCCACCGCCGCCGTCGGGCTCGTTCCCGGCTATGGGGCGATCGGGATGGCGGCCCCCGTTCTCCTCGTCCTGCTTCGGGTGCTGCAGGGCCTGGCTTTGGGGGGCGAATATGGCGGCGCGGCCATCTACGTCGCCGAGCATGCGCCGAGGAACAAGCGCGGCTTCTACACCAGCTTCATCCAGGCCGGCGTGATCGGCGGCTTCCTGCTCTCGGTCGCCGTCGTCCTCCTCTCGGAGCTGTTCGTCGACAAGGTCGAGTGGGAAGATTGGGGCTGGCGGATACCGTTCCTCTTCTCGGTGGTGCTCCTCGCCGTGTCCCTGTGGGTGCGCCTCAAGCTCAAGGAGAGCCCGGTCTTCCAGGCGATGAAGGAAGCCGGCGAGGTCGCGAAGAATCCCCTCAAGGAGACCTTCGCCAGCCGCTCCAACGTCAAGCTCGTGCTCGTGGCCTTGTTCGGGATCGCCGCCGGGCTGACCGTCATCTGGTACACCGCCCAGTTCCAGGCGATGTACTTCCTGCAGAACTCGCTGAGGATCGAGGACACGGCCGCCCGGGCGATGATCGGCGTCGCCGCCGCTTTCTCGATGCTGTGGTTCGTCCTGTTCGGCTGGCTTTCGGACCGGGTCGGAAGGAAGGGGCCGATCGTGGTCGGCTACGCGCTCACCATCATCCTCATGTTCCCGCTCTTCCACTGGATGGCCGCCGCCGCCAATCCCGAGCTGTCGGCGGCCATGCGGAAGAATCCGGTGGTCGTGACGGGCAGCGACTGCACCTTCGCCCCGTTCGCCAAGGTCCAGCCGACCGAGTGCGGCAAGCTGCTCGACGCTCTGTCGAAGAAGGGCATCGCTTACTCGACCGCCGCCGCGCCGGCCGGCACCCCGGCCGGAGTGACGATCGGAGGGGTCTCGGTCGACGCCTCCGATCCCGCCTCGCTTGAATTCGGGCTCAAGATCGCCGGCTACAAGCTCGAGAAGAGCTCGCCCGGCTTCGGCCAGGCGCTTCAGGTGATCCTCGCCATCGTTCTCATCGGCCTGTGCTCGGGAATGACGTTCGGGCCGGTCGCGGCCCTGCTGGTGGAGCTGTTCCCGGCCCGGATCCGCTACACCTCCATGTCGATCCCCTACCATATCGGAACCGGCTATTTCGGCGGCTTCCTGCCCTTCATCAGCCAGTATATCGTCGCCAAGACCGGCGATCCGTTCGCCGGCCTGTGGTACACGATCGCGGTGGTCGCGATGGCGTTGGTGGTGACCGTCTTCTGGCTTCCGGAGACGGCGGGCAAGGAATTGGAGTAAACCCGTCATCCCGGCGAAAGCCGGGACCTCGTGGAGGTTCTGGCGCCGTGCCGTTCACTCGCTGAGGTCCCGGCTTTCGCCGGGATGACGGTTGCTCCAGCAGTCTGCTCCTCCTATCCGCCACTGATGCCAGAGCCCCATTCGCCGCTTCGCCTGCTGCTCGACGGCGAGGCCCTGGCCGCCAACTGGCGGTGGCTTCGGCAGCGAAGCGCCGGCGCCGATTGCGGAGCGGCGGTCAAGGCCGACGGCTACGGACTCGGCGCCCGCGACATCGTCCTGAGGCTCGCCGACGAAGGCTGCCGCGACTTCTTCGTCGCCACCTGGTCGGAAGCGGCGGCGCTGATGCCGTGGCTCGGAGCCGCCTCGGTCTCGGTCCTCCACGGCCTTGCCGCAGAGGATGTCGCCGACGCTGCCGCCTCGCCGGCCCGGCCGGTAATCAACACCCCGCGCCAGGCGGCGCTCTGGAAGCAGGCCGGCGGAGGCCGGCCCTGCGACGTCATGATCGACACCGGCATCAACCGGCTCGGGCTGAGCCCGGCCGAGGTGGCGCAAGGCGTTCTCGACGGACTTGAGATCGACACTCTGATGAGCCATCTCGCCTGTGCCGACGAGGACGAGGCGATGAACGCGCGCCAGCGCTCCGCCTTCGCCGACATCGCCGCTTTTGTGCCCGCGAAGCGGCGGAGCCTGGCCAACAGCGCCGGAATCTGCCTCGGCGCCGATTACGCCTTCGACCTCACCCGCCCCGGCCTCGCTCTGTACGGCGGAGTGCCGAGGCGCGAGGCGGCCGGGCACATCCGCCAGGTCGTCCGGGTCGAGGCCCGGATCGTCCAGCGCCGCCGGGTCGAGGTGGGCGAAGCGGTCGGCTATAATTCGACTTGGCGGGCCCGCGCTCCGGCGGAGATCGCCATCCTCAACATCGGCTATGCCGACGGCTATCTGCGCGGCTTTTCGGGCACCGGCCGGGCCCGCTTGGCTTCGGGCTATGCGCCGGTCGTCGGCCGGGTCTCGATGGATCTCACGACGCTCCTCGTCGACGAGGCGCCGGACCTGAAGGAAGGCGACTGGGTCGAGCTCGATTATGCGCTGCCGGCCGCGTCGGCCCAGTCGGGCCTGTCGCAATATGAGCTTCTGACGACGTTGGGACGGCGGCACGCCCGAGCGTGGTGTTGAATATCAACGGCTTATAAATCGGTGTCTGACACCGATTAATGACGGAAACTTTGGAAAAGCAGACGGGTTCACCTCCCCATGGCCAGAATAGCCCATCTTTCCGACGTCCATTTCGGCTGCCACGACGAGAAGGTCGTCGACGGCGCCAATGCCTGGCTGCAGGAGCAGCAGCCCGATCTGATCATCATCAGCGGGGATTTCACCCAGCGTGCCCGGGTCGAGCAGTTCAGGCAGGCCTCGAACTGGCTCAACAAGCTTCGCTCGGCCGGGTGGCCGGTGCTGGCCGTCCCCGGCAATCACGACATCCCGCTCTACGACGTCGCCACCCGCTTCGCGGCCCCGCTCCACCGCTACAAGAAATACATCTCCAACGATCTTTGCCCCTGGTTCGAGAATGCCGACGTCGCGGTGCTCGGCATCAACACCGCCCGCTCGCTCACCTTCAAGGACGGCCGGATCAACCGCGACCAGATGAAGATCATGGAGGAAAGGTTCGCCTCGGTGGCGCCCGGCAAGACCCGGATCCTGGTGACCCACCATCCGCTCTTCTCGATGCCGATAGGGGAGGGGACCGAGCTCAGCGAGGCGGTCGGGCGGCACGACGACGCGGTGACGGCGGTCTGCCGCGCCGGTGTCAATATCGCGCTCGCCGGCCATTTTCATCGCACCTACGCCGCGGCCGCCCGCAAGATGGTCGAGAAGGCCGGCGGCGCCCTTGTCATCCAGGCCGGGACGGCGACCTCGAAGCGGCTTCGCAACAACGAGCTGCAGAGCTTCAACTGGATCCACGCCCATCGCGACAACGATATCGAGCTTCAGGTGATCGCCTGGGACGGCGCTCGTTTCCGCCGCGGAAGCCACGTCCGCTACGGCTATGACGGCGACACTTGGACCTCGCAGACGATTCCGCACGACGGCCCGAAGGACGACGAGGCGGCGGCGCAGTTGGCGAGCCGTCCCGGCGGCCTCGCGGCCTGACGGCTCGATTCACAGGTCCAGGATCGGCCGGGGCGCAGGGTAGGTGAACCGATCCGCCCGGATCCACCGCGACGCGAGATATTTGGTTCCCTTCGTGACGGGCAGCCCGGCGTGGAGGCTGAGCGGGTCGGGGCGGCCGTGGACGTCGGCGTTGCGGAACAGCAAGGCGTCGCCGGTGCGGCCGCGGAAGGAGAGGCCGCTGTGCGGAAAGCGGGTCTCGCCGCCTCGATAGTCGTCCGACAGATAGACGAGCACGGTCAGGATGCGCTGGTTGGGCTCGGCCGGCAGCGCGTCCATGTGCGGCTTATACTCGCCGCCCGGCCGGTAGCGGAGCAGCTGCAGCGGCTCGCCCTGATCGAGCCGGGTTCCGCTCAGCGCCGCGATCCGCCGGTTCAGCGCGTTGATCACCAGGTCCTCGGCATAAACTCCGAACATGGTCGCGTCCGACGAGCGCACCGGGTGGGGCATCATCCGCCCGGTGGCGGGATCGGCCACGACCGACGGTTGCAGGGCCGGCTCGCCCGCAGTCCTCAGATAGCGGCATTCGGCTTCGGTCATGAAGCCCCGGGCCGCGGCGACGAAGGGCGCCTGGCTGAGGGTCTCGGTCGGGAACGGCTGTTCGGGGAAGCCGCCGGCGCCCATTTTGACGGCTTCGATCAGACCGAGCTGCTCCGCCGCCCGGGGCCGTCTCGCCGCCAGCTTGCGCAGAACCGCGAGCGCGCCGGCCCAGTCGTCGGGGCCGCCGGTTCCGGAAGCGAGGAACCCGGCGTGGAGGGAGGCCGATTCGTCGTCGCCCGCCGCCGCGGCCAGGCCGAGCAGGCGCCTCGCTTCGGCGAGGTCGCGGCGGATGATATTGCCGGCGATGCGCCAATGCGCGAGCTCGGCCAGGGCCTCGGTCTCGCCGGCGCCGGCCGCCGCCACGAGCAGCCCAGCGGCTTCAGGGAAGCGCCGCGCCGCGAGCAAAGCGTCAACCTGACCGATCGTGCCGCCGGGAGCCATGATTGTCCCTAAGCGCGCTCGGCGAATAAAAAAAGCGTATGGCGTCGCGCGCCTCCGCCCGCTTGCGGTTCGTCTACCCCGGGATTAGCGCTGCCGGGCATGAAGATGTTCGGCAACTACCACGACGACGGCTATGCCCATCTCCAGGATCTGGTCCCGGTCGAGGTCGCCCAGGCCTTTCTGCAGCATTTGAAAGCGGCCATCGGCCCGGCCCCGATCCCGGTCGATCGCGTCCCGGGCCATTCCAACCTGCTGGCCCGTCCCGCCTTCGAGGTTTACGGTCATCACTATCCGCCGATGCTCCATTTCCTGTGGGGCCTAACGCCCATCATGAGCCAGATCGTCGGTCGGGAGCTGCTTCCCACCTACGATTACCTGCGCATCTATCGCTCGGGCGATGTCTGCCGGGTCCATTCAGACCGCTTTTCGTGCGAGCACAGCCTGTCCCTGACGCTCGGCTATAGCGACGACAGGATCTGGGATCTCGAGGTCGAGAAGGGGCGGAGCGAGCCTTCGGCACAGGTCGATCCCGATTTCGGCGACCGGCCTTTCGCTTCGGTGGCGCTGAACGTCGGCGACGCCTTGCTCTACCAGGGCGTCCACCACCGCCACGGACGGACCAGGCCCAATCCGAACCGCTGGTCGGTTCACCTCTTCCTGCACTGGGTGGATCGTGACGGGCCCTATCGGGAGCACGCCTTCGACGGCCGGCTCGATCCGGCGAAAGTCGACTTCAGCTTCGCCTGAGCCAAGCTGCGCTGGCACCCCCAATGCCTTGAGGCACAAAAAAGGGCCGGGGCATGACGCCCCGGCCCAGCTTTTGATAATTGTGATTTATCAGAACTTGGCGATGACGCCCGCGTAGAAGTTGCGGCCGCGGTTCGTGTAGATGCCCGAGCCGCCGCCGACGCCGGTCAAGCCGAGCGGAGGCATGCGATTGAAGATGTTGTCAATTCCGAGATAGAAATTGAACTTCTCCGTGGCGTCGAAGCTGAGACGCGCATCATGATAGAAGACGGACGGGTAGAAGATGGTGTCCGCATAATCGGCATTCTGCGGCGGCTGTCCGTTCAGCGAGTTATAGTCCTCATAGGTGTTGAGGTACTGCTTGCCGATGTAGCGCATCTGATAACCGAGCGTGTACTTGCCCGCCTTGATGCTGGCGTTCAAGTTCACCTCGTCCTGCGGATCGCCCAGCTCCTTCAAGACCCGGTTGACGAAGTTGGGATCGGTCGGATTGAGGTACGCGTCGTTCGTCAGAACGTGGGTCCAGGTAGCGCGAAGGCTTCCCGTGCCCCAGCTGAACTTCTTGCGATAAGCGACCTCGGTGTCGACACCGCGAACCTTCAGCTTCGCGAAGTTCAGGGACGACGACAGCAGCGAACCTTCGATGATCCGGAACGGCTGCTCGCCGTTCGGGCCACCGCCGGCGCCGGCACGCTGGAACGCGTCGCAGAAGGGATTCTGCAGCGTGGGCGAGTCGTAGCACTGGTTCGCGATCGTCTGGGCAGACACCGACGTGATGACGCCGTTCACGGTGATGTCGTAATAGTCGGACGAGATCGAGAGGCCGGGGATGAACCGCGGCGTCAGCACGAAACCGGCGGTGTAGTTGTCCGAGCTTTCTTCTTTCAGGCCCGGGTTGCCGCCCGAGACGATTTCGAGGGACTGGCCGTAGACGAAGTCATAGCCAGCCGGAGCGCCGGCCGCGGTGCAATTGGCCGCACGGGTCGAGGAGCCCGTGCCGATGTTCCTCGCAGAGCAGGGATCCACGAAACCCGGGGCGAAGTTCTGCCCCTGCGCCGAATAGAGCTCGCTCAGGTTCGGAGCGCGGATCGCGCGGTTGTAGGAGCCGCGGAAGCGGATATCCTCGATCGGCCGCCACGTGACTTCGCCGCCGTAGGTGTAGACCGTCCCGGTCGCGCCCTTGTAATCGGAGATACGGGCCGAGCCGGAAACCGTCAGCTCCTGGAAGAGCGGCATGTCCTTGAGGATCGGGATGGAGACCTCGCCATAGGCTTCCTTCACTTCGAACGCCGGCGCCGAGAATGACGGGATGGCGTTGTAGAAGGCGTATCCGGCCTGGGTGAGGTCGTCGAGGTCGTAACGAACCGTCTCGCGGCGATATTCACCACCGATCGAGAAGGCGATCGGGCCGCCCGGCAGCTCGAAGAGCTGGCTGAGATCGCCGGCCACGAAAGCGCTGCCCACGAACTGCGTGATCTTGCCGGTCGCTGAAGAATTGACCGTCAGATAATCGCGAACCGCCTGGGACGAAGCGCCGTCGCCGAACGGATTGAGCGGGACGCAGGCCGCGATGTCGGCAGCCAGGACGGCGGGATCGCCGCCGACGTCGCTTCCGGCATAGTTCGGATCGATCTGCGAACGGCAGACGATCTGCCCGGTGGCCGGATTGCGCACCGCATCGTTGGCAAGCAGGAAGCGCTGCGTGTTGACGTTGCCCTTGATGGTGTTGGTCTCATGATGCTCGCCGTAATTGGCCGAGATTTCATAATTCCAGTCGTCGTTGAAGTCGCCCTTGACGCCGACGACGGCACGATAGGTCTCGCGGCGGAACAGCTCGTCGCGAATGCCCAGCTCGACGTAATTCTTGCGCAGATTGAAGCGGAAGGTGCCGGCCAGGATTTGTGCACGCTGAGTGGCCAGCTGCTCCGCCGGGGTCGGGCCCTGGGGAAGTCCGGTCGTCGCGTTGGTACCCTGAACAAAGGCAGCGCCCGTGTTCGCATTGACGGTCGACGCGAGGAGCTGCTGGGTAAGGGTTGCGCGGGCTGAAGGCGAAAGGAACGGGTTGTCCAGCCGGATGCCTTCACGGTTCACGCGGCCGGGGGTCGTTCCCCTCGCGCCGGGCGAGAAATAGGAGCGGTCGGTAAAGCCGGGGACGGTGATCTGATCCGCCAGGGTCTGCCCCTGCGAGAAGAAGGGACCGCTCTGCGAGCCGAAGGCGTCCGCCCGGACATATTTGGCTTCGAAGAAGGGAACGATCGCCGGCGAAATCTCGAAGTGGCCGATCACGTTCACAGCGTAGCGCTCGAGCTGCGGCGAGAGCGCCAGGAGGCGACCCTCGCGGCCGCTATAGCCGTTGCCGCCAACGAAGGTGCCGTTCGGGGCGAGGCCGATGCGGGCGCCGGTCTGCGGGACTAGGTTGCCCGCCGAGTCGAACAGGCTCGTGCAGGTGAAGGCCGCCGGGGCGGGGGTCACGTCCGAGCCGCAGGGCGGGGCCGTGTTGCCATAGCGGACGGCGGTCAGGCCGCCGATGGAGATCGTCCCCGAGCGGATGTCGCGGACGAAAATGCGATCGGGATTGCCGTCGGCGCCGTTCGGAGTTCCCGCCGGATCGGTGTCGACGACGACGAAGCCATTGGCCTGCTGCAGACCGCGGCCGCCCGAGGCATAGAAATCGTCCTGCCGGGCATATTCGAGGTTGACCGCGATGTTGCCGCGATCGCCCGCGAAGTTGCGGCCGGCGAGAACGGAGGCGTACTGGTTCCCGGCGTCGCCATATTGCGAGATGCCGCTCTGGCCGCGAACCTGGTAGCCGTCGTAATTATCCTTGAGGATGAAGTTGACGGTGCCCGCGATCGCGTCCGAACCGTAGATGGACGAACCGCCGCCGGTGATGATGTCGACCCGCTCGATGAGGTCGGTCGGGAAGGTGTTCACGTCAGGCGAGACGGCGTTGTTGAGGACGTCGCCCGCGACGTGGCGGCGGCCGTTGACCAGCACCAGGGTGCGGCTCGTTCCGAGACCGCGAAGATCGAGGAGGTTGAGGCCGCGGGTGCCGAGGAAGCGGGTCGAGTTTGCCTGGCTGTAGGTGCTGCGCAGCTGCGGCAGCTCGTTGAGGACGTCGCCGACCGAGGTCTGGGCGGTCTGGAAGAACTCTTCGCCGCCGATCGAGGTGATCGGAACCGCGGATTCGAGGTTGGGACGGCGGATGCGCGAGCCCGTGACCGTGATCTCGTTGCTGGGGCCGTCCGACGTGGCGGTCGTGCCCGATTCGATCTCCTGCTCGCTGTTGCCGACGGTCCCCTGAGCGGTGGCGTCGTCCTCAGCGGCTTCCTGCGCGAAGGCAGGCGCGGCGAGCGCGATCGAAAGACCAATAAAAGTAAAAGAGCCGAGCGCGCTGGTGCCCAGCAGGCCAAATTTTCTCATCCCGAATCATCCCTCTTGATCAGCCGCGCTTGCTGCGCGCGGCTTCTGCATGAACGCAGAGACGATTCAGGCCCCCTGCGCAAGGCTGGGGGCCTCCCCGTTAATCGAAAGTTCAGCGAGTGTAACCGGATTGCAACAGGCCGCCGCCGCGCCGGTCTGAAAAAAGCTTTGGGAAGAGAGGCTTGGCCGGCCCCCTAGCGCTCCACGCAGAGCGCGATGCCCATGCCGCCGCCGATGCACAGGGTGGCCAGGCCTTTCTTCGCGTCGCGCCGGCCCATCTCGTGAAGAAGGGTGGTGAGCACGCGCGCGCCGCTGGCTCCGATCGGGTGACCGATGGCGATGGCGCCGCCGTTGACGTTGACCCTGTCCGGGTCCCAGCCCAGTTCCTTGCCGACCGCCAGCGCCTGGGCGGCGAAGGCCTCATTGGCTTCGATGAGGTCGAGATCGGCGATCGTCCAGCCCGCTTTCTCGAGCGCGCGGCGCGACGCCGGCACCGGGCCGATGCCCATGATCGAGGGGTCGACCCCGGCCGAGGCCCAGCTCGCCACCCGGCCGAGGATCGGCGCGCCGCGGCGCTCGGCTTCCGCCCGGCTCATCACCACCAAAGCGGCGGCGCCGTCGTTCAGGCCCGAGGCGTTGCCGGCGGTCACCGTCCCGTCCTTGCGGAAGGCGGGGCGAAGGCCGGCCAGGGCCGAGGCCTCGACCCCGTCGCGGATATATTCGTCGGCGTCGACGATCGTCTCGCCCTTGCGGCCCTTCACCGCCACGGCGGCGATCTCGTCCCGGAAACGGCCTTCGGACCGCGCCTTCGAGGCCTTGTTCTGGGACGCGGCGGCGAAGGCGTCCTGGTCGTCGCGGGTGACCTGATATTGCTCGGCCAAATTCTCCGCCGTGATGCCCATGTGATAATTGTTGAAGACGTCGGTCAGGCCGTCCCTGATCATCGTGTCGACGAGCTCGAGCCCGCCCATCTTGGTGCCTCCGCGAAGGTTCTGGGCGTGGGCGGAAAGGCTCATGCTCTCCTGGCCTCCGGCGACGACGATTCGGGCGTCGCCGGTCTGGATCGCCTGGCTCGCCAGGGCCACGGCCCTCAGGCCGGAGCCGCAGACCTGGTTCACGCCCCAGGCCGGCACTTCCCTCGGCACACCGGCGGCCATCGACGCCTGCCGGGCCGGGTTCTGGCCCTGGGCGGCGGTCAGCACCTGGCCGAGGATGACCTCGCTGACCGCGTCGGGAGCGACTCCCGCCTGCTCCAGCGCCGCGACGATCGCAATCCGCCCGAGCTCGTGCGCCGGAGTCGAGGCGAAGGCGCCGAGGAACGATCCGACCGGAGTGCGCTTGGCGGCGGTGATGACGACGTCGGTGGCGGACATTCAAGGCTCCTGCATGGGTCCGTCGATACGGGCCTTCGCGGCGTATCGAAGGACGGTTCGAGCGAGCCCCTAGCACCCCCTCGCATGGCGGGAAAGCCAGGCGGCGAGCGGCTTCCACAGCGCCGCCTTCGAGCGTCCGCCGACGACCATTCCGACATGGCCCAAGGCAAGCTCGATCCGCTCGCCGGCGCCGGTCGCGCTCGCCGCGGGGACGATCCGGTCGCGGGTCGAGACGATGTCGAGGAAGGGGCAGGGAAGGGCCGTCGGATCGGCGAGCCGCCATTCGCCGCGGCCGGTGACGTCGCGTCCGAACATGTCCTCGAACAATTCGGCGGCCGCCGCGTGGGGCAAAGGCGGTCCGTCATTGGCCCAGTCCTCGAGCGTGACGAAGGCCCGGGCCTCGGCGCTCCCTTGCACCACCTCGGCAAAGGCCTCGAACTTGGCCACGGTCCGCGCCGGATCGAGGCTCCAGAAGGCGCTCTGCAGGACTTCCATCGGCAGGCAGCCGAGCGCCTTCGAGGTTGCCGCCGAGCTCGCCCACAAGCGCGCCAGGTCTTGCCGTGCCTCGCCGGGAAAGGCCGAGAACCGCCACGGCGCCGCGATCGCCGCTACCGCGGGAGCGCCGCTCGGCGCCGCCGCCGCAAGCGCCATCGTCCCGCCCAGGCAATAGCCGACCAAAGCGGGCCGCTCGCCAAGATCCGAGATCAGCGGCAGCAATATCGCCTCGACATGGTCGCCGACGCTGAGAGCCGAGCGCGATTCCAGGTCCCAGCCCCAGTCGAGAAGCAGCGGCCGCACCGCGCCGCCCTCGGCGAGCCAGCGGAGCAGCGACCGCTCCGGCAGATCGAGGATCGAGGGCGGGTTGATCAGCGAGGGCACGAACAGCACGCTCGGCCCCGACCCGCCGTAATTGCGCACCCGGGCGCCGAGCCGCTCCGCCACCGCCGCGGGCGGCTCGGCCGGCGGCGCCCGCTCCGCCTCCTGGTAGCGGCGAAGCCCGGCCAGCGCCCTGGCCAGCCGTCCCGGCGACCCTTCCGTCTCGCGGCGCAGCATGGCGAGGAACAGAGGGAGCGGACGCGGTCCGTGTTGCGGCGCGTCAAGCTTCGGTGCTAGAGCGGAGCGCAGTTTGGAGGGAGCGTCCATGGCGGCCTCGGGTTCAGGCGACGGTGTCGTCATCATCAAGAAATACGCGAACCGGCGCCTCTATGACACCGAAAGCTCGTCCTATATCACGCTCGAGCGCCTGGCCGAGATGGTCCGCCAGAAGCGCGAGTTCAAAGTGGTCGACGCCCGCTCGGGCGAGGACATCACCCACAATGTCCTCACCCAGATCATCATGGACGAGGAAAGCCGCGGCGAGACCGTCCTTCCGGTCAGCTTCCTTCGCCAGCTGATCGGCCTCTACGGCGGCGGCCAGGTGCCCTCGATGCTTCCCCAATATCTCGAGGCCAGCCTGGAGGCGTTCCAGCAGGGCCAGAGCCAGATGCGCGAGACCCTCGCCGGCGCCTTCGCCGCCAACCCCTTCGCCGAGCTTGCCCGCCGCAACATGGAGCTGTTCCAGGCCGCCGCCGGCGGCCGCGCCGCGCCGTCCGCCCCGTCCCCTTCCGCCCCGCCCGCCGCCGCGCCTTCCGCCGGCGCCGGCCGCGAGGAGGAGCTGGAGCGCCTTCGAGCCGAGCTCGCCGACCTCCAGGCCAAGGTCGAGAAGCTGACGAGGTAGGGCCTGATCGTCTCCGTCATTGCGAGCGAAGCGAAGCAATCCAGAGCGGCCACCGAGACCCGCTGGATTGCTTCCTCGCCTCGCTCCTAGCAATGACGGATCAGACGAAAAGGATCCTGCTTCGCACTCCGTCATCCGGACTTGATCCGCGATCCAAACGGCCTGCGCGCAGGATGCCGAAGCCGAAACCCTCTTTCCCAATCGCGCCTCAAGCTCCACTTCGGAGCCGATGGACGACACCCGAACCCTCCTCTGGACCCTCGCCGCCGCCATGGCCGCCTTGGCCTTCCTCGCCGGCTGGTCCGACCACCGAAGGCGCAAACGCCGCAACCTCGACCGGCCCGGCTGGGTGCCGTGGGACCTCGTCACGGTGCTTGCGACGATGGCGGCGGTGGTGTGCGCGGCGCTTGGGATTTTGGCTTAGGGCTCGGAAGCGCCCGTAAGATTGTGTTGCGCCTTCTATTGCTTAGGCTAGTCTATTCGACGGTTTCTGGGGGGCGAAGACATGGAATTGGAAGCAAGGCTCGCTGAATTAGCAAAGGTGATCACCGATCACCGTGAAGTGCTGTTGACCGAGGAGGCCGCCAAAAACGCTCTGGTAATGCCTTTCCTGAGGGCTTTGGGGTATGACGTATTCAACCCCGGAGAGGTGATTCCGGAATTCACTTGCGACGTCGGGACGAAGAAGGGCGAGAAGGTCGATTATGCGATCTGCCGCGAAGGCAAGATCAGCATGCTCGTGGAATGCAAGCCGGCAAACACCGAATTGAACCTTAAAAATGCGGCTCAGCTTTTCCGCTATTTCAGCGTGACGGATGCGCGCCTAGCGGTCCTGACTAACGGCGTCGTCTACAAGTTTTTCTCGGATCTGGATGCCCCGAATAGGATGGATGAAAAGCCCTTTTTCATCTGCACTCTAGAGGGGCTGCGCAAGCAGGACATCCGTACGCTTTCCCGCTTCACCAAGCAGTCGTTCGACATCGACTCGATCGTTCAGGAGGCTGCGAGCCTCAAGAAGCAATCGCTGGTCGCGCGCGAGCTCCAGCGCGAGTTCGACGAGCCGTCTGAGGATTTTATCCGAATTATCGCAGCTCGCGTCAACGAAGGCAGGCTTACTATTCAGGTCAGGGAAGAATTCCGTGCGCTCATCGTGAACTCGATCTCGGCCATGATCCGGGATCGCGTGAACGAGCGCCTGACGTCCGCCCTTTCCGCCTCCAACCCCCTTGAGGAGGAGGATGAGATGCCCGGATCCGCGGAGGAAATCGTCACTACCGAAGATGAAATCGCCGGCTTCAACATCGTCCGCGCCATCGCCGCCAAGGCCGTCGATCCGAAGCGCATAGTGATGCGCGATGCCAAATCCTATTGCGCCATCCTGCTCGATGACAACAACCGAAAAACCATCGCTCGAATGCATTTTAACAGCCCCACCGCGCGGTATTTCGGCACGTTCGTAGGCAAGGAGGAGACGCGCCATGCCGTGCTGGAACCGGTCCAGATATACCACCACGACGAAGCGATTTTAAACCGGGTGGCCGAGCTGGCGGGGTAGCCGCAATCCGTCCGGTTCAGCTGTTGGAGGAAGGAGGAATTCGACGCGGGGCGCCGCGCCTTCTGCATTCGGGCATCCGGGCCTGGCCGGGTGATTCGCCGCGGCTCTGGCGGCGCCGGGGTGGGGGCAGGGCGGCGGAACGCCGCGCCGCCGCCCGCCCCTGCTCGCGGCGCCGATCAGTCGCGACAGACGTCGAACATGACGCAGTCGTCGATCAGCCGGTGGAAGCAGACCTCGAAGCACAGCCCCTGGATGAGGATGCGGTAGCGTCCCGGCGGCGCGCCGCGCAGCCGCAGCACGAACTGGCGGTAGCTGAACCCGCAGGGCCTGATGTCGCCGAAGCAATAGGTGCCGCGCGGGACCAGCTGGATGGAGTCGGTGCCGTCGGGCAGCACCGGCACCGTATTCCCGCTGTTGTCGACGACGACGATCCGGTTGATCTCGACATTGCCGAGGGCGACGTTGTGATAGGGATTGTAGACGAGGATCGTCATGATCTCGGTGTCGTCGCCCTCGATGCAGTCGCAGCGGCTGGAGCCCCAGAAGACATAGATCCTCGGCCGAAGCTCGGGGAGCTCGACGTCATGGCAGGGCGGGATCTCGAGCTCGCCCTTGCAGGGCTGGAGGATGTTGTTGGCATAGACGGGAACCCCGGCCATCGCCTCCTGGGCGAGCCGTCGGCAGCGCTCGATGATTTCCGCGTCCGAGCCGTGCTGGCCGTGGGTCGGGTCTCCGTCGTCCTGGCCCGCCGCCGCCCCGGCCGCGACGTGCGCCGAAGCCTTCGACGAATCGCCGCCGAACAGAGTCTGGAAATCGTAGGGACCTTCAGAGAGGTTGTGCTCCTCAGCCATGATATGTCTCCCGATGCGGCACCGGCGGTGGGCCCGCCGAACCTTGAGACGTCATGTCTAGCGCGCCCGGGAGGCGGCGCGCGTGACCGCGGTCACGCCCGCAATCCGGCGCTGTCCGCGACGACCGCTCTTCGATCGTGCGGCGTCCACCGGGAACAAAAAAAGAACTTTACCGCTGTGTCCCTTTGTGATCCCCTGATCGCATGAGCCGCCCCTCGACCGCCTCTATCGCGCCCCACCGCACCTCACCGAATCCACCCGCGGCCGCGCCGGCGGGTTTTCGGTTCGTCTCCCGGTCAAGTCCCTGGCCCGCAATGATTCTCGCCGCGAAGTTCACGAAAAAGGCATCCGACTCGATGAACTTCGTGAACTTTGCCGGAAAAAGGCAGGCCTTTCAGACGGTTAGTGCACCGCCATGGCCAGCCCCGAACCGCCTTGAGCGGGGTCTCGCGGTGTGCTCGCTGGGCGGCAGGAGGGCGCTGCCGGGCCCCTTCGCCCGGCTCGAAGTAACACTTCAAGACGATGCCCTACAGGCAGGCTTCCAGATAGGGCTGGTCGAAGCCGAACTGCTTGGCCTTTTCGAGCGTGTAGGGCCTCAGCCCCATGCTTCGATACTCGCCGATGATCTTGCCGTCCGCGGTCTCGTCGAGATATTCGAACTTGAAGAGCTCCTGGGTGACGATGACGTCGCCTTCCATCCCAATCACCTCGGTGATGTTGGTCGTCCGCCGGCTTCCGTCCCTCAGGCGCTTGACCTGGACGATGAGGTCGACCGAGTCGGCGATCTGGCGCGAGATCGCCTCCTTGGGGACCTTGATGTCCGACATCATCACCATGTTCTCCATTCGCGCCAGGCATTCACGCGGGCTGTTGGAGTGGAGCGTGGCCATCGAGCCGTCGTGGCCGGTGTTCATTGCGGCGAGAAGGTCGAAGCATTCGCTTCCGCGGATCTCGCCGAGGATGATCCGGTCGGGGCGCATTCGGAGCGCGTTCTTGACGAGGTCGCGGATCGAGATCTCGCCCTGGCCCTCGAGGTTGGGCGGCCGGGTCTCGAGCGGAAGCCAATGCGGCTGCTGGAGGCGGAGCTCGGCCGCGTCTTCGATGGTGATCACGCGCTCGCCCGGATCGATCAGCTTGGAGATGGCGTTGAGCATCGTGGTCTTGCCCGAGCCGGTGCCGCCCGAGATGACGATGTTGAATCGGCTGGCGCCGGCGATCTTGAGAACCGTCGCCATCTTGTCCGACATCGATCCGAAATTCTTCATCATGTCGACGGTGATCGGCTTCTCGGAGAATTTACGGATCGAGATGGCCGTTCCGCGAAGCGAGAGCGGCGGGACGATGACGTTGACGCGCGAGCCGTCCTGAAGGCGGGCGTCGGCGAGCGGGGTGGTCTGGTCGACCCGGCGGCCGACCTTGTTGACGATGCGCTGGGCGATCTGGAACAGATGCTCCTCGTCGCGGAACTGGATCTGGGCGATCTCCAGCTTGCCCCGTTTTTCGATGAAGGTCTGGTTGGGGCCGTTGACCATGATGTCGGAAATGTCGGGGTCGGCGAGCAACTCCTCCAAGGGCCCGAGGCCGAGAAGCTCGTCGACCAGCACCTTCTCGAGCGCGAACTGCTCGCGGCGGTTGAGGTTGATCTTGAGCTCGGCGAGCACCTCGCCGATGATCGGCCGGAACTCCTCGGCGAGCTCGTCCTTGGAAAGGGTCGCCGCGGCTTCCGGATCGACCCGCTCGAGCAGGCGCGGAAGGACCTGCTCCTTGATCCGATGGATCGAGGCTTCGAAGCCCTCATTCTTGCTCGACGGCGCTTCGGAGGACGCGGCCTGGCGATCGGCGAGCCTCGACATGGCGTCGGCGTTCCGGTCCGCGATCCCGGAGGCGGGCGGCGGATTGAAGCTGTCGGAGCCGTCGGCGGCGAAATCGATCGTGTCGAGGGGCGGGAACTGGTCTCCGCCTTCGGGCGAAGCCACGGTCGCCCCGCCGCCGGCAACGCCTTTCATCGGCCTCGCGACACCGAAGCTGGGCCGTCCGCCGCTCGTGCCGCCATTTCCTGGCCGCCGTCCAAAAGCACTCATTGCGCTCAGATCCTCACCGGTGAAGCATTTCCACTCGCGGTGGTGAATAGGGCGGAAACTTTGACAATTGCCTAACCGCCGCCGACGTCTGGCTGGCGCGGGCAGGTCGGCCCGGCCGGACGAGGGCGCGGGGCGAGGCCCCAGGCCGAAGTGGAGGGGCATGGGCGCCGACGTGCGGCTAGCGGAAGTCGACCTGGATCAAATTGAAGCTCGTGGCGGCGGGATCGGAGTCCCGGCTCAGGACGATTCGAATTTTCAGATTCTTGGCGGCCTTGCCCTCGAAAGCCTCGAACCTGACCGGCCCCGTGACCCAGGAGGACCGAGCCGCGCGACGGAAGCCGGGAGACCGGAGGATGACGGCCTCGAAGCCATCCAGCCTGGCGCGGGCATCGTCTCCCCTAAGGGTGACATTGCAGATGTTCGAATTCGGATAGATGAAAACGATCGTATCGCTGCGTCCCTGCAAGGTTGCGGCTCCAGGCAGGCCGTTGCCGGGCGTCGCCAGGCCCGATCGCTCGGTTTGCGATGCGGGCTCGTATCCAAAATCGCGTAGCTTGCCGGCGTCGCCAAGCAGATCGCGATGGACCAGTGCGAAAGGGCAAAGGCCGGTGGCCAGGTCGACAAGCGGATCCCGCGGGTCAGGCACCCGAGGCGCCGCAGCCGCCGCAACCGCGAGGCCGATCAGCGCCGAGACCGAGAGGCAATTGCGGAAAAGTGGAAACGGCAAGCGACGGCCCTCCCAGGGCTTCAGGCCGGAACGTCGGCCCGTTCGGCCAGAACCGTCAGGCCGAGCTCGGAAACCTCGGCGAAGCCGCCCTCGACGGCGATCTTCTCCGGCGTGTCGCCGAAGCCGGTGCGGTAGATTGCGAGGTCGCCGTTCCTGAGGGTCGACATGAACGGCGCGTGGCCGGCGAGGACTCCGAAATCGCCTTCCGTGCCGGGTACCACGACCATGAAGACGTCCTCGGAGCGCACCTGGCGCTCGGGGGTGACGAGCTCGAAGCGAAGGTCTGCCATCTTATTTGTCCGTTGCGAAAAGCTGGGCGACGACGAGCCCGGCGGGTTCGTCCATCTGGATATGCTGAAGGTAGAGGAACTGGGTCTCCACCGGAGCGCGGAAGGTCTCGACCGTCGCCGCCGCGAGGGCGGGGACGCTCGGGCCGGGGCTCTCGGCCGGTTCGAAGTCGAGGCCCATGAAGGTCATGTTGGAGCGAAGCGTTGCAAGCACTGCGGCGCGGGTCGATTTCGGAGCGCTGACGATCACGGTGCAGGCCTTGCCGGCGGCCCCGCCGAACTGGATCTGGCCGTCGGGCAGCTTCGCCTCGACCAGGCTGATCTCGCCGACCCGCGGATGGGGCTGCCTGACGATCGTCTTGCCGAATCCGCGCGCTTCGAGCTCGGGGCCGGTCAGCGAGAATTTCCCGGCCAGGAAGAGCGGACAGAAGCCGTAGGCGAGATCGGCCGCGATTTCGTCGATCGGCTGCTCGCGGACCTGCGCCGCCGCCGCCGCCGGGAGCGGCAGCAGCAGAGCGGCGGCGAGGATCCGGAGCATTGCGCCTACGCCGCTTCGGCGGCGAGACGCTGCGCCTTCTCGACCGCTTCCTCGATCCCGCCGACCATGTAGAAGGCCGATTCGGGAAGATGATCGTACTCGCCGTCGACCACCGCCTTGAACGAGCGCACGGTGTCGTCGACCTGGACGAACTTGCCGGGGATTCCGGTGAAGACCTCGGCGACGTGGAACGGCTGCGACAGGAAGCGCTGGAGCTTGCGGGCGCGGCTGACGGTCAGCTTATCCTCCTCCGAAAGCTCGTCCATGCCGAGGATGGCGATGATGTCCTGCAGCGACTTGTAGCGCTGCAGGGTCTCCTGGACGGCCCGGGCGGTCTCATAATGCTCCTGGCCGACGATCCGGGCGGTGAGCACCCGCGAGGTCGAGTCGAGCGGGTCGACCGCCGGGTAGATGCCGAGCTCCGAGATGGCGCGCGAAAGCACCGTAGTGGCGTCAAGGTGGGCGAAGGACGTCGCCGGCGCCGGATCGGTGAGATCGTCGGCGGGGACGTAGATCGCCTGGACCGAGGTGATCGAGCCCTTGTTGGTCGAGGTGATCCGCTCCTGAAGAGCGCCCATGTCGGTCGACAGGGTCGGCTGGTAGCCCACGGCCGAGGGGATTCGGCCGAGCAGGGCCGACACTTCCGAGCCCGCCTGGGTGAAGCGGAAGATGTTGTCGACGAAGAAGAGCACGTCCTGGCCCTCGACGTCGCGGAAATATTCCGCCTGGGTGAGGCCGGAGAGGGCGACCCGGGCGCGGGCGCCCGGCGGCTCGTTCATCTGGCCGAAGACGAGGGCGACCTTGGAGCCTTCCGGGGTCGGGTTGCCGTCGGCGTCCTTGGCGATGACCCCGGCCTCGAGGAACTCGTGGTAGAGATCGTTGCCCTCGCGGGTGCGCTCGCCGACGCCGGCGAAGACCGAGGTGCCGCCATGGCCCTTGGCGATGTTGTTGATCAGCTCCTGGATGAGCACGGTCTTGCCGACTCCGGCGCCGCCGAACAGGCCGATCTTGCCGCCCTTCGCATAAGGCGCGAGCAGGTCGATGACCTTGATGCCGGTGACGAGGATCGAGCTTTCGGTCGACTGGTCGACGAACAGGGGCGCGTCGCGGTGGATCGGGGAGGTGTCGGTGTGGCCGATCGGGCCGCGCTCGTCGATCGGGTCGCCGACGACGTTCATGATGCGGCCGAGGGTCATCGGGCCGACCGGGACCCGGATCTGGGAGCCGGTGTCGGTGACGGGCTGGCCGCGGGTGAGGCCGTCGGTCGAATCCATCGCGATCGTCCGCACGGTCGATTCGCCGAGATGCTGGGCGACCTCGAGGACCAGCTTGTTGCCATTATTGTCGGTCGTCAGCGCCGACAGGATCTCGGGCAGCTCGCCGTCGAACGTCACGTCGACGACGGCGCCGATGACCTGGCTGATTCGGCCGATATTGTTGGTCGGGGTTGCGGTTGCGGCGGTGGCCATCTTGTTTACCTTCTCTCTCTTTCGTCTGCGGTTTGCGGAAAAGGAATGGTGGCTTGCCACTTCCCGCCGCGTGCCCGCTCAAATTCGTTCGTCGTAGCTTCCCAAGGTCCGAACTCGCCGAAGGCCGGTTGCACCCGCCGTTCGTAGCGGCACTTCGCGGATTTACCCGGACGAAGCCAGCGACACTCGACGTTGCGGACCTCCGCCCTGGAACCGAATTCGATTGCGTAGCGCTTCTCACCGACCTGCATGGCGTCGGGCGCATCGGTCGCAAACGCGTCCATGTCGGCGATCCATTCGTTGCTCGGGAACTCTACACTCCTGTTTCTGTCCGCGGCGCATCCGGAAACCCCGAGGATCGCTGCGCCGAGAGCGATCCCGCGAGCAAGCATTAGAGCGCCTCGGCGCCCGAAATAATCTCCACCAGCTCGGTCGTGATCGCCGCCTGGCGCTGGCGGTTATAAGCGATGGACAAGCGCTGGATCATGTCGCCGGCGTTGCGGGTGGCGTTGTCCATCGCGGTCATCCGGCTGCCCTGCTCCGACGCGGCGTTCTCGAGCAAGGCGCGGAAGATCTGGACGGCGACGTTGCGCGGTAAAAGCGCGGCGAGGATCTCCTCTTCGTCCGGCTCATATTCGATCGCGGCGCTCGCTCCGGCCGTGGCGCTTCCGCTGTCCGGCAGGGAGATGGGGATGATCTGCTGGCCGACCGCTTCCTGGACCAGGGCCGACTGGAAGCGGGCGTAGAAGAGGTGGACGACGTCGATCCCGTCGGTCTGGTAGCGGTCGACGAGATCGTTCGCGATCGCCAAAGCGTCGGCGAAGCTTGCGAACTTCATCGCGCTGGTGTCGTGCTGGTGGATGATCTGCTTGGGATAGAGGCGCTGGATCACCGCCCGGCCCTTGCGGCCGACCAGGTAGAAAAGAACCGTCTTGCCCTCGCGGGTAAGGTCGTCGGCTTTCTTGCGCGCCGCGCGGACGATGTTCGAGTTGAAGGCGCCGGCAAGGCCTCGGTCCGAGGTGGCGACGACGAGCAGATGGGTCTGGTCGCGGCCGGTCCCGGCGAGCAGCTTCGGGCTCTGCGGACTCACCGTGACCCGGGCGGCGAGGCTCGCCATCACGCTTTCCATCCGAGTCGCGTAAGGACGGCCGGCCTCCGCCGCCTGCTGCGCCCGGCGCAGTTTCGCGGCGGCGACCATCTTCATCGCCTTGGTGATCTTCTGCGTCGACTTGACCGACGCGATCCGCCCTTTGAGCGCCTTGAGGCTGGCCATTCTTCTTTCTTCCTTGCGTCATCCCGGCGCAAGCCGGGACCTCGTGGGGTGAAAGGCACCGTGCCCTTCACTCGCTGGGGCCCCGGCTTTCGCCGGGGTGACGGTTACTGCCTAAGCAAACGACTTCGCGAAATCGCCGATGATGGTCTTGAGCTGGCCCGCCGTGTCGTCGTCGAGCGCCTTGGTGTCGCGGATCTTGCCGAGCACGTCGGCATGATCGCTGCGGAAATGGCTCAGCAAGGCGCTCTCGAAGCGGGTGACCGCATTGACGGGCACGTTGTCGATAAAGCCGTTGACGCCCGCATAGATGGAGACGACCTGCTCTTCGATCGGCATCGGGCTGAACTGCGGCTGCTTCAGGAGCTCGGTGAGCCGGGCGCCGCGGTTGAGGAGGCGCTGCGTCGAGGCGTCGAGATCGGAGCCGAACTGCGCGAAGGCCGCCATCTCGCGATACTGGGCGAGCTCGAGCTTGATCGAGCCGGCGACCTTCTTCATCGCCTTGGTCTGCGCGGCCGAGCCGACGCGGCTGACCGAGAGGCCGACGTTGATGGCCGGACGGATGCCCTGGTAGAAAAGCTCGGTCTCCAGGAAGATCTGGCCGTCGGTGATCGAGATGACGTTCGTCGGGATGTAGGCCGAGACGTCGCCCGCCTGGGTCTCGATGATCGGAAGCGCCGTCAGCGAGCCGCCGCCGTTCGCCTCGTTCATCTTGGCCGCGCGCTCGAGCAGCCTCGAGTGGAGGTAGAAGACGTCGCCCGGATAGGCCTCGCGGCCCGGCGGACGGCGCAGGAGCAGCGACATCTGACGGTAGGCGACGGCCTGCTTGGAGAGATCGTCGTAGACGATGACGGCGTGCATGCCGTTGTCGCGGAAATATTCGCCCATGGTGCAGCCGGTATAGGGCGCCAGGAACTGGAGCGGGGCCGGCTCGGAGGCGGTGGCGGCGACGACGATGCTGTACTCCATCGCGCCATTCTCTTCGAGCGCCCGGACGATCTGGGCGACCGTGGAGCGCTTCTGGCCGATGGCGACGTAGATGCAATAAAGCTTCTCGCTCTCGGCGCCCGCCTTGTTGATCTCGCGCTGGTTGATGAAGGTGTCGAGCGCGACGGCAGACTTGCCGGTCTGGCGGTCGCCGATGATCAGCTCGCGCTGGCCGCGGCCGACCGGCACGAGCGCGTCGAGCGCCTTCAGGCCGGTCTGGACGGGCTCGTGGACCGACTTCCTCGGGATGATGCCCGGCGCCTTGACCTCCACGCGCATGCGCTTCTCGGCCTCGATCGGGCCCTTGCCGTCGATCGGATTGCCGAGGCCGTCGACGACCCGGCCGAGCAGGCCCTTGCCGACGGGGACGTCGACGATGGTGCCGGTGCGGCGGCAGGTGTCGCCCTCGCGGATCGCGCTGTCGTTGCCGAAGATGACGACGCCGACATTGTCGGCCTCGAGGTTCAGCGCCATGCCCTTGATCGCGGCGCCGTCCGCGCTCGCGGCGAACTCGACCATCTCGCCGGCCTGGACGTTGTCGAGCCCGTAGATGCGGGCGATGCCGTCGCCGACGGAGAGCACGGTGCCCACTTCGGAGACTTCGGCGTCGGTGCCGAAGCTCGCGATCTGATCGCGGATGACCTTGGAGATTTCAGCGGCGCGGATGTCCATTTTCAGCCTTTCATCGCAGTCGCGAGAGTGTTCAATTTGGTTCGGATCGAGCCGTCGATCATCTGGGAACCGATCTTGACGACCAGTCCGCCCAGGATGGCGGGATCGATGCTCAGGTCGACGGCAACGTCGCGGCCGAGCCGTGTCTTGAGATTGCCCTTCAGCGCGGCGACCTGGGAATCGTCGAGGGGATGGGCGGAGGTCACTTCCGCGGTCACCTCGCCGCGGTGGAGGCCGGCAAGCAGGTTGAAGTTGCGGACGATCCCTCCAAGCTGGCCGAGCCGCCGATTCTGGGCGAGAACGCCGAGGAAATTGGTCGTGAGCGGGTCGAGCTTCATCGCTTCCGCGAGCCCGGCGACGCCTTTCAGGGCATCGTCGCGCCGGGTCAGCGGGCTCGTGGTCAGGACCCGCAGATCGTCCGAATCGGCGAGGGCCTGCTTGAGCGAGGCGAGGCTCGCGCCGACCGCCTCCAGCTGCCGCTCGTCGCGCGCCAGCTCGAACAGGGCCATCGCGTAACGGCCCGCCAGACTTGCCTGAATGCCGCCGGAATTCTCCACGCGCGCCTCTACTCCCAGATCGGAATTTGACCCATGATAAGAAGCGCGCTCGGCGCCTCGGGTCAGGTCGCGGGCGCCCTAGCAGGGGCTTTGCTGCGATGCAAGACAAGCGGAGGACTTTGAAAGCAAGGCCCGGGATGCGGAGCGGGCGAATCAGGCTTAAACCGCTTTTCATGGAACAGACACCCGCCCTCGACCCCGACGCCGCCTGGGCCGCCGTGCTCCGCCGCGACCGCGCCCTCGACGGCCGCTTCGTCACCGGCGTTCTCACCACCGGCATCTATTGCCGCCCTTCCTGCGCCGCCCGCCATCCCAGGCGCGAGAACGTGCGCTTTTTCACCACCGGCGCGGAAGCGGCCGCGGCCGGCCTTCGCGCCTGCCTGCGCTGCAGGCCCGAGGAGGTTGCCCGCGACTGCGCCGCCATCGAGGCCGCGCTGGCCCTGATCGAGAGCGCCGGGGAGCCGCCCTCGCTCGACCGGCTGGCCGCCCGGGCCGGCTATTCGCCCTTTCACTTCCACCGCCTGTTCAAGCGCGCGACCGGAGTCACGCCCGCCGCTTATGCCCGAGGAAAGAGAGCCCGAGCCATGACCCAGACCCTGGCCGCGAACGACCGAGTCACCGACGCCATCTATGATTCCGGCTATTCCGGACCGGGCCGCTTCTACGCCGAAGCCAAGGACCGGCTCGGAATGACCCCGACGCGCTGGCGCGACGGCGGCCGCGGCGAGACGATCGGCTGGGCCACGGCCCGGACGTCGCTCGGCACGATGCTGGTCGCCGCGACCGAACGGGGCATCTGCCGGCTCTCGTTCGACGAGGGCGAAGCGGAACTCCGGCGGCGCTTCCCCAACGCCGCGATCGCGCCGGGCGGTCCGGCCATGGCCGACCTCGTCGAGCGCGCCGTGGCCGCGGTCGAGGCGCCCGAGCGGCCCCACGATCTGCCGCTCGACGTTCGGGGCACCGCCTTCCAGGAAGCGGTGTGGCGCGAGCTCGCCCGGATCCCGCCCGGCGAAAGCCTGTCCTACGCCGCGCTGGCGGCTCGGGCCGGGCGGCCGCAGGCGGTTCGGGCGGCGGGCACGGCCTGCGGCTCCAACCAGATCGCCGTGCTCATCCCCTGCCACCGCGCCCGCCGCGGCGACGGCTCGCCGGGCGGCTACGCTTACGGCCTGGAGCGCAAGGCCAGCTTGCTCGAGCGCGAGGGCTGGCGGCGGTAGAAACAATTGCCCCGTCATTGCGAGGAGCGAAGCGACGAAGCAATCCAGTTCTGCGTCGGACGCTGCACTGGATTGCTCGCAATGACGGCGATCTAGGGCAATCACCGTTCCAGCGCATGCCCACCCCGGTCAAAGGAATGAGTAGGGGTCGACGTCCACGCTCACCCGCACTCCGCGCGGCCAGGTCAATTTGCCGAGCCACTCCCGGATCGCCTCCTGCATGTCGACCGAGCGCGCGGCGTGGACGAGCAGGCGCTGGCGGTGGCGGCCGCGAAGCATCGCCAGCGGGGCGGGGGCGGGGCCGAACACGGCCATATTCTCCACCCGCGGCGCGGATCGGCCGATCGCCTTGGCCGCCTCGGTCGCTTCGTTCGAATCCTCCGACGAGATGACGATTCCGGCAAGCCGGCCGAAGGGCGGCATCGCCGCCTCGCGCCGGGACTGGGTTTCGGCCGCGTAGAAGCTTTCGGAATCGCCGCTGACCAGGGCCTCGATCACGGCGGCGCCGGGCTCGTGGGTCTGGACCAGCACACGGCCCGGCTTCTCGCCGCGGCCGGCGCGGCCGGCGACCTGGGCGATCTGCTGGAAGGTCCGCTCGGCGGCGCGCAGATCGCCGCCCTGCAGGCCGAGGTCGGCGTCGACCACCCCGACCAGGGTGAGGTTGGGGAAATGATAGCCCTTGGTGACCAATTGCGTCCCGACGACGATGTCGATCTCGCCGGCCTCCATTCGCCCGACGAACTCGGCGGCCTTGGCCGGCGACCAGATCGTGTCGGACGTGACGACGGCGGTTCGGGCGTCCGGGAACAGCGCCGCGACCTCGTCGGCGATCCGCTCCACTCCGGGCCCGACCGGGACCAGGCTCCCTTCCTCGCCGCATTCGGGGCAGGCCTGCGGCGGCGGCATCATGTGCCCGCAATGGTGGCAGGCGAGGCGGTGGACGAGCCGGTGCTCGACCATCCAGGCGGTGCAATTGGGGCATTGGAAGCGATGGCCGCAATGGCGGCACAAGGTCAGCGGCGCATAGCCGCGGCGGTTGAGGAAGAGCAAAGCCTGCTCGCCCCGGCCCAGGGTCGCCTCCAGCTCCCTGACCAGCCGCGGCGCCAGCCAGCGTCCGCGCGGCGGCGGATCCTGGGTTAGATCGATCGCCTCGATCTCGGGAAGCTCGGCCACGCCGTAGCGCTCGGGAAGCCTGACCTCGGTATAGACCCCGATTTCCGCCATCTGCCGGGATTCGATCGCCGGGGTGGCGGAGGCGAGGACGATCGGGATCTTCTCCAGCTTCGCCCGCATCACGGCGACGTCGCGGGCGTGATACGGGACTCCCTCCTCCTGCTTGAAGCTGGTCTCGTGGGCCTCGTCGACGACGATCAGGCCGAGCTTCGGATAGGGCAGGAACAGCGACGAGCGGGCTCCCACGACCACCTTCGCGTCGCCGCTCGCGATCGCTCGCCAGGCCCGCCGCCGCTGCGACTGCCTGAGGCCCGAATGCCAGGCGACGGGCTCGTGGCCGAAGCGGGCGGCGAAGCGCTTGAGGAAAGGCTCGGTGAGCGCGATCTCGGGCAGCAGGACGAGCGTCTGCCGGCCGAGCCGGAGCGCCTCCGCAACCGCCTCGAAATAGACTTCGGTCTTGCCCGATCCGGTGACTCCGTCGAGCAGGAAGGGGGCGAACTCGGCCGCCCGCACCGCTTCGACGAAGCCATGGGCCGCCGCGCCCTGGGCAAGCTCCAGTTCCGGCGGGGCAAATTCGGGGTCGGGGACCGGGAAGGGATCGTCGACCGAAACCTCGACCGCTTCGATCGCGCCCGACTTGCACAGCCCGCGGATCACCCCGTCCGAGACCCCGGCGATATAGGCCAGCTCGCGCACCAGGCCCTGCCGCTCCCCGATCCGCTCCAGCGCCTGCGTCCGCTGGGGCGTGGACCGCTCGGGCACGAGGCCGGTCGCCCGATATTCGGTCACCGTCCGGCCGCCCTCGAGCGCGCTCGCCGAAGCCAGCGCCATCCGAAGGACGGAAGCGAGCGGCGCCAGATAATAATCGGCGGTCCACTCGATCAGCCGCCGGAGCGAATCGGCCAAAGGCGGCTGGTCGTAGGCCTGGAGCAGCGGCCGAAGCCGGTTGTCGCCGACCGACTCGGCCTCGAGCCGATCCTCCTCCCACACCACCCCGGTCATCTGCCGGGGACCGAGCGGCGCAAGCACGATCGATCCCGGACCCACCGTCATGCCGTGGGGCACCCGATAGTCGAGCGGTCCCAAAGCGGCGTTCAGAAGGAGGACTCGGCAGCGGCTCATCCTGGCCTAGATCGAGTCGCGGCGGGGAAAACACAACCGGCGGGGTGGCGGAATGCGGAATTGAGATGATCCCGCCAGAGCAAGGACCGCAACGTCATCCCGGCGAAAGCCGGGACCTCGGGGAGACCCGCCGAGACTTCTCGTCCTGGGGTCCCGGCTTTCGCCGGGATGACGATATGCAACGAACCGCGCCTCCGCGTAGTTACGGAAAATCATGCACCCACATTTTTCCCGCCGCACCCTCATCGCCGCCGGCTTCGCTTTGCCCCTGCTCACGCTCCCCGGCTGCGCCACCCGCCTCGGCGACCTCGTCGATCTTCAGCCGGCCATCCGCCGCCTTCTCACCCTCTCCGCCCAGCGCGCCTTCGCCAAACTGCTCACCGAAGAGGGCTTCTTCCGCGACGATCTCGCCCGGATCCAGCCGCCGCCCCAGCTCGGCGGGAGCACGGTGACGGCGGCGCTGGCCGTGGCGCTCGGCACCCGGGCGGTCCAGGACCGGCTGCTCCGGGTCGTCAACCAGGCCGCCGACGAAGGCGCCCGGCGGGCGGCGCCGGTCGTCTACGAATCGATCCGCGACATGACGATCGCCGATGCTTCCTCGATCGCCCGCGGCGGCCCCACCGCCGCGACCGACTATTTCGCCCGGTCGATGAACGAGCGCATCTTCGACGCCATCTTCCCCGGCGTCGGCGAGGCGCTTCGGCTGGCCGAGAACGGGATCATCCAGCGGGTCCTTCAATACGCGACCGGGATCAACTTCCCGGGCCTCCAGGCCGACGTCACCCGCAAGACCGCGGCCGCCATCTACCGCGCCATGGGCCGCGAGGAAGCCGCGATCCGCGCCGATCCGGCTTCGGCCGGCGATCCGCTGCTTGCGGGTCTGTTCGGAGTGCTCCGCTAGCCCGGGATGACGGAGACGCCCGGCCGAGCTAATGCAGAGCCGAATCCCCACCCGAGGACGCACCCCCATGAAATTCTTCGTCGACACCGCCGACACCGCCGAGATCCGCGACCTCGCCGAAAGCGGCCTGCTCGACGGGGTCACCACCAACCCGTCCCTGATCCACAAAGCCGGCCGCGATTTCCTCGAGGTGGTGCGCGAGATCTGCTCGATCGTCCCGGGCCCGGTCTCCGCCGAGGTCGTCGCCACCGACCATAAGGAAATGATGCGCGAAGCCGAGGTGCTTCGAAAGATCGCCGACAATATCGCGGTCAAGGTCCCGCTCACCCTCGACGGCCTCAAGACCTGCAAGGCGCTGACCGGGGAGGGGACGATGGTCAACGTCACTTTGTGCTTCACCGCCAACCAGGCGCTTCTCGCCGCCAAGGCCGGAGCGACCTTCATCTCGCCCTTCGTCGGCCGCCACGACGATACCGGCTTCGACGGAATGCAGATCATCTCCGAGATCCGGACGATCTACGACAATTACGATTTCGAGACCCAGATCCTCGTCGCCTCGATCCGCCACCCGATCCACGTCCTCCAGTCCGCGATGATCGGCGCCGACGTCATGACGGCGCCGCCCGCCGTCATCCGCCAGCTCTTCAAGCACCCGCTCACCGACAAGGGCCTCGAAGGCTTCGCCGCCGACTGGGCGAAGACGGGGCAGAAGATCGGCTGACCGGCCTTAGGGCATCGGGCGAAGTTCACGATTTGCCCGAAATTATTTCACTGTGACCTTCCGCAGACTCTTCAATGCCGGCTTTGCATTGAGGTGGAACCGAGCGTTCCGCCCACAATATTCATCCTGTCAAAAAGCAGGCTAGGAACATATCAGAAACATCGGTCGGATGCAATCGTGCATGGGACCGCCGTCCCGCGTTCCGGCTTCGTCGGAAATGACGTAGCTTCTTAACCACATCCGGGTTAGCTTCCGCTCGATGGGAAAGGTGATCAACTTCGAAGATCGGGCGGTGGCCAGGCTCCAGGCGCGGGTCGCGGCGGCGGAGGAGGCCAATCAGGACCTCATCGCCTTCGCCCGCGGCCATTCGGGCGCGGTCGCCTCCATCCACGAAGCGGTGCTCGCCGCGATCGAGGCCGAGGGCTTCGACCATCTCATCCACATCGTCACCCAGGAATGGCCTCAGATCCTCGGCCTCGACGCCGTGGCGGTCGCGCTCTGCGCCGGCGACAAGGGCGTCCGGGCCGACGCCTCGGGCCTGCAGTTCGTCGACCCCCGGGTCGTCCGTCGGTCGCTGGAGGGCCTCGAGGGAGTGGTTCTTCGCGGGGTCGGCCGGGGCCATCCCTTGTTCGGCCCGGCCTGCGAGCTGATCCGGGCCGAGGCCCTCGTCCGGCTCGACAGCGAGCCGCCGCTGCCGAGCGGCCTGCTCGCGCTCGGCCAGCGCGAGGCCCAGGGCTTCGAGACCCGCCACGGCTCCGAATTGCTGATGTTCCTCGGCCGGGTCCTCACGCGCTCGATGGGCCGGTGGCTGATCCCCTGAACGGCCACCCGGCGACGGCGACCGCGCTTCGCTGGCAGCAGCATCTCGCCAACGACCGCCGCCGCTCCCCGCACACCGTCCGGGCCTATCTGTCCACGGCCCATCGGCTGATCGCCTTCCTCTCCGACCATCTCGGCGGGGCCGTCGACGGACTGGCGCTCGCCGGCCTCGAGGCCAGGGACCTTCGCGCCTTCCTGGCGTTCCGCCGGGGGGAGGGGCTGGTCAACAGCTCGGCCGCGCGCGAGCTTTCGGCGGTCCGCGCCTTTCTCGCCTTCGCCGCCGCCGAGCGGGGCGGGGAGCCCGGCCTGCCGAGGCTGAGGGGCCCCAAGATCCCGCGCAGCATTCCCCGCCCGGTCGCCCCCGACGACGTCCTCGCGCTCGCCGGCGAGGTCGGCGAGGATTCGAGCGAGGCGTGGATCGCGGCCCGCGACGAGGCGGTTCTGCTCCTCCTCTACGGCTCGGGCCTTCGAGTCGCCGAGGCCCTCGGGCTGACCGGCGCGGCGCTTCCGCTCGGCGAGGCGCTGAGCGTCACCGGGAAGCGCGCCAAGACCCGGATCGTGCCCCTGCTGGCGCCGGTCCAGGCCGCGATCGAGCTTTATCTCTCGCTCTGCCCCTACAAACCGGGGCTCGACGAGCCCCTGTTCCGCGGCGCCCGCGGCGGTCCCCTCAACGGCGAGATGATCCGCCGCGCCGTCCGCAAGGCGCGGGTCCGGCTGGGCCTGTCTGAGCGCACGACCCCCCACGCGCTTCGCCACAGCTTCGCGACCCATCTGCTCGGCCGCGGCGCCGATCTGCGCTCGCTCCAGGAGCTTCTCGGCCACGCCAGCCTCTCCTCGACCCAGATCTACACCGCCGTCGACGCCGCCCACCTCCTCGACGTCTACCGCAACGCCCATCCGCGGGCGTAGCCGTCATTGCGAGGAGCGGAGCGACGCGGCAATCCAGCTGCGGCGCACTTCACGGACTCAGGACTGGATTGCTTCGCTTCGCTCGCAATGACGGGCGCTAGCGGTGCCGTCTCCGCCAGGTCAGCTGGCGCCAGATGTAGGCGGCGGCGATGAGGGCGATGATCGCCGTCGACAGCGGCCCAAGCACCTTGTCGATGTCGCTATAGGCCTTGCCGAGCCCCCAGCCGGCGGTGGCGAGGATCGCGGTCCAGGCGGCCGTTCCCAGGGTCGACCAGAGCAGGAAGCTCTTCAGCCGCATGTTGAGGAGCCCGGCGGGGATCGAGATGACGGAGCGGATCGTCGGAAGCAGGCGCCCGCCCGAGACGATGATCCCGCCGAAGCGTCCGAACAATCGCTGCGACTTCTCGACATCGTCCCAGTCGAGCGTCAGCCAGCGGCCGTAGCGAAGGATGAAGGGCTTGAAGCGCACCATCCCGATCACCCGCGCCAGAGCGTACCAGAACAGGTTCCCCAGCATCGCGCCGGCCGTCCCGCTGGCGATCACCGCCCACAGCGACAGCTCGCCCTGGGCCGCCTGGACCCCGGCGAGCGGCATGATCACCTCCGACGGGATCGGCGGGAAGATCGTCTCCAGGAACATGAGCAGGAAGATTCCGACATAGCCCGTCTGCTCGATGAGGCTGGTCGTCCAGTCGCCCATCTCAGCGGATTTTCGCTTCGATCGCGTCCCAGATCATGCCCGGAGTGTCGGTGCCGTTATATTTGTCGATGGCGACGATGCCGGTCGGCGAGGTGACGTTGATCTCGGTCAGCCATTTGCCGCCGATCACGTCGATCCCGACGAACAGCAGCCCGCGCGCCTTGAGCTCGGGCGCGAGCGCCGCGCAGATCTCGCGCTCGGTCCCGGTCAGCTCGGTCTTCGAAGCCGAGCCGCCGACGGCGAGGTTGGACCGGATCTCGCCGGCGCCCGGGATCCGGTTGATCGCTCCCGCGACCTCGCCGTCGACGAGGACGATCCTCTTGTCGCCCTGCGCGATCTCCGGAACGAAGGCCTGGACGACGTGCGGCTCGCGATAGGCGGTGTTGAACATCTCGATCAGCGCCGAGAGGTTGGCGCCGTCGCGGCCGACCTTGAAGACCGCCTTGCCGGCATTGCCGTGGAGGGGCTTCAAGACGATCTCGCCATGCGCCTCGAGGAATTTGCGGGCCGCCCCGACCGAGCGGGTGATCAGGGTCGGCGGCATGAAGCGGCCGAAATCGAGCACCCAGATCTTCTCGGGCGCGTTGCGCACCGAAGCGGGGTCGTTGACGACCAGGGTCTCGCTTTGGATCCGTTCCAGCAGGTGAGTCGCGGTGATGTAGCCGAGGTCGAAGGGTGGATCCTGGCGCATCCACACCACGTCGGTGTCGCGGCCGAGGTCGATGAGGGCGGGTTCGCCGAGCTTGTAATGATCGCCCTGGATCGGCTGGACCGTCACCGGCTGCGCCATCGTCCACAGGCGGCCGCCCTCGAAGCTCAGATCCTCGGGACGGTAATACCACAAGGCGTGGCCGCGGCGTTGCGCGCCGAGCATGATTGCGAAGGTCGAATCCCCTTCGATGCTGATCCCTTCGAGGGGATCCATTTGGACGGCGACGCGAAGGCTCATGGCGAGCGCTTAGCGGGGCAGGGGTCCGTACTCAATTTTAATTCCTCCCCCGCTTTCGCGGGGGAGGACCACCCGAAGGGTGGTGGAGGGGTTCTTTGAGACTCAGCAAGGCCCCTCCACCATGCTTCGCATGGTCCCCCTCCCCTGCGAATGCAGGGGAGGAATTAAGAAGAAGCGTGCCAGATGTTGGTCATGTGCCTCGGCAGGCGGCGCGGGACGATGAAGATGGCGTCGAGGCGGATGTCGTCCCCTTCGCGCGCATAGCGGTGGGCGAGCGCCTCGGCCGCCGCCGCCACCCGCCGCAGCCGCCATTCGTCGAGCGCGAGGCCGGCCTCCCCGAGGGTCGCCCGGGCCTTGACCTCGACGAACGCGACCGTGTGTCCCCGCCGGGCGACGAGGTCGACCTCGCCGACCGGCACCCGGACCCGTCGCCCGAGGATCTTCCACCCCTTGAGCTGGAGCCACCAGGCCGCGAGCCGCTCCGCCCGCCGGCCGCCGCGCTCGGCGCGCCGCCGATTCATTTGATCTTCAGCGCCCGCTCATAGGCCTGGCGCCTCGGCACGCCGAGCCGCTCCGCCACCTCCGCCGCCGCTCGGGAAGCGGACAGGC
This sequence comes from Sphingomonadales bacterium, assembly GCA_034668565.1. Lineage (GTDB taxonomy): Bacteria > Pseudomonadota > Alphaproteobacteria > Sphingomonadales > Sphingomonadaceae > Allosphingosinicella. Next base: position 49,417 of record JAXDPE010000049.1, read on the forward strand.
GGCCCATCGCCTCGCGAAGCGCGCTGTCCAGCGCTTCCTCGCCGACGGGTTCGGCCTCTCCGGGCGGCGCGACGACGATGACGATCTCGCCCTTGGGGGCGGCGGCGCCATAGCGCTCCGCCAACTCGGACAGAGTCCCGGTCACCGTCTCCTCGAACTTCTTGCTGATCTCCCGCGCCACCGCCGCCTCTCGGTCGCCGAGACCGCTCTGCAACGCCGCCAGGGTCGCCGCGAGACGCGGGCCGCTTTCGTAGAGGACGAGCGTAGCCCGCAGCGAAGCCACCTCCGCGATCGCGGCCGCTTTGGCGCCGCTTTTGGGGGGGAGGAAGCCGAGGAACAGGAAACGGTCGGTTGGCAGTCCGGACAGAGTGAGGGCCGCGACGAGGGCGCAGGGGCCAGGGAGGGTGACCACCGCGATCCCCGCCGCCCGGGCGTCGCGCACCAGCTTGTAGCCCGGGTCCGAGATGAGCGGCGTGCCGGCGTCCGATACCAAGGCGACCGAGCCCTGGCGCATCCGTTCCAGAAGCTGCGGCCTCACCCGCTCGCCATTATGGTCGTGATAGGGCTGCATCGGCCGCTTGACGCCGATATGGCGGAGCAGCTTGGCGGTGACCCGGCTGTCCTCGACCGCGATAAGATCGGCCCGCGCCAGCACATCGGCCGCCCGAGGCGACAGATCGGAAAGATTGCCGATCGGGGTCGCGACGATATAGAGGCCTGGTGGCAGCGCGTTCATGAGGATGAGGGTCATGGCAGAGCAATCCCCCCGGTCGCAAGCGCGGCGCACGATCCTCGGGCTCGGCGCGTCGGCGCTTCTGGGGATGGCGCTGGCCGGATGCCAGCTGGTGCCGAAGCCGAGGACCGATCTGCCGCCCGAGGAGGCGCCGCCGGAAGCCGAGCAGCCGCGCCTCGAGACGCCCGGTCCCCAGCTGCCGCCGGAAGAGACGCGTAACCGGGTCGCCGTCCTGGTGCCGACGTCGGGCTCCAATGCCGGAGTCGGTCAGTCGATCGCCAACGCCGCCAACCTCGCCTTGCTCGACGCCGGCGGCGAGCGCATCCGGATCACGGTCTACGACACCGCACGGGGCGGGGCGGCGGAGGCGGCCAACCAGGCGCTGGCCGACGGCAACGGACTCTTCCTGGGCCCGCTCCTCGCCGACGACGTCCGGGCGGTCGCTCCGATCGCCCGCCGGGCCGACATCCCGGTGATCAGCTTCTCCAACGACAGCAGCGTGGCCGGCAACGGAGTCTATCTGATGGGCTTCACGCCCGGCCAGTCGATCGCCCGGGTCGTCGGCCATGCCCGAAGCGCGGGGCTCGAGCGTTTCGGAGCGATCGCGCCGGTCGGCGTCTATGGCCGCCGGGGGGCCGATGCGATGGTCGCCGCGGTCGAGAGCGAAGGCGGGCGCCTCGTCGCCATGCAGACCTACGACGGCGGGCCCGCCGCGGTCAGGACCGCGGTCGCCAGGCTCTACGGGCAGGGCGATTACGACGCCGTCCTCGTCGCCGACGGAGGCCGCGGCGCGGCCGCCGCGGCGCCGCTCCTCAAAAGCGGAGCGAACGCCCGGGTCCGGCTGCTCGGCACGGAATTGTGGGCGACCGAGCCGGGCCTCGGCCGCACCGCCGCCTTGCGCGGGGCCTGGTATGCGACGGTCAGCGACTCGATGTTCAATCAGCTTCGCACCCGCTACCGGACCCGCTACGGCGCCAATCCCTACCGGCTCGCCAGCCTCGGCTACGACGCCGTCCTGCTCACCGTCCGGATCGCCAAGAACTGGCGCCTGGGCCGGGCTTTCCCCGAGCGCGAGCTTCGTGATGCGACCGGCTTCGCCGGAGTCGACGGGCCCTTCCGCTTCACCGCGTCGGGAATAGCGGACCGGTCGCTCGAGGTCCGCGAGGTGACCGCGACGGGGACGATCGTGGTGTCGCCGGCGCCGAGAAGCTTCGACTGAACCGTCATTGCGAGCGAAGCGAAGCAATCCAGTGCAGCCTCGGAGGCCCGCTGGATTGCCGCGTCGCTTCGCTCCTCGCAATGACGGGCTAGACGGCGATCTCGGCAAGAATCGCGTCCAGCAGCAGCCGACCGGCTGGCTGTACGACCAGCCGTGTGCCTTGCCGCGCCAGCAAGCCATGCCCTTCCAACCGCTCGACCGCCCCGAGATCCAGCCTGCTCTCGACCGCCTCCAGCGCCACCCCCTCGCTCAGCCGAAGGCCCATCAGAAGCGCTTCGGTCGCCTGCTCGTCCGGGCTCAGCCCGATCTCCTCGACGATGCCATGGCCGTTGCGCCCAAGGGCGCTCAGCCAATTTTCCGGCTTGCGGTGCCGCTGGGTCGCAAGCCCGCCGCGCCGGCCGTGGGCGCCCGGGCCGACGCCGAGATAGGGCCGGTAGCGCCAGTAAGCGAGATTGTGTCGGCTCTCCTCGCCGGGCCGGGCATGATTTGAAATCTCGTAAGCGGGCAGCCCGGCTTCCGCCGTCATCGCCTGGGTCAGCTCGTAGAGACCGGCCGCCTCGTCCGGATCCCGCGAAGCCAGCTCCCCCCGCGCCGCCATCGCCGCGAAGCGGGTGCCGGGCTCGATCGTCAGCTGGTAGAGCGACAGGTGGCCGGTGCCGAAGCCGAGCGCGCGGCCGAGCTGAGCCGTCCAGGCCGCCTCGGTCTGACCGGGCAAGGCGTAGATGAGGTCGAAGCTGACCCGCTCGAAACATCGCTGCGCGACGTCCAGCGCGGCCAGGCCCTCGGCGCGGTCATGGGCTCGGCCGAGGAAGCGAAGCGCCTCATCGTCGAGCGACTGGAGGCCGAGCGAGACCCGGTTCACCCCGGCCGAGGCGAGATCGGCGAAGCGCGCCGCCTCGACCGACGAAGGGTTCGCCTCGAGGGTGATCTCGACGTCGCTCGCCAGCCCCCAATAGCGGTCGGCCGCTCCGATCAGCGCCGCGACCGTTGCCGGCGCCATCAGGGAGGGCGTTCCGCCCCCGAAGAAGATGGAGGTGAGCGGCCCGGCCGGCCAGGCCTCCGCCTCCCAGGCCAGGTCCCGGAGCAGCGCGTCCCGCCACGCCGCCTGGTCGACCGACTCGCGGACATGGCTGTTGAAGTCGCAATAAGGACATTTGGAAACGCAGAACGGCCAGTGGATGTAGAGGGCGAGGCCGGAACGGACAGGATCCGTCATCCCGGCGAAAGCCGGGACCTCGGGGAGACCCGCCGAGACTTCTCGTCCTGGGGTCCCGGCTTTCGCCGGGATGACGGTGGCCTCCGCTCCCACCTAAAAAAGCGCCGCCACAAGCTTGCGGAAGGCGTCCGCCCGGTGGCTGATCCGGTGCTTCTCCGCCGGGTCCATCTCGCCGAAGGTGATGTCGTAGCCGGCCGGAACGAAGACGGGATCGTAGCCGAAGCCCTTGTCGCCCCGCGGCGGCCAGACGAGGGTCCCCTCGACCCGGCCTTCGAACCACTCGCTGCGCCCGTCCGGCCAGCAGACCGCCAGCGCGCAGACGAAGTGGGCGTTGCGGCTCGCTTCCGGACCGAGGGTCTCGAGCTCTTCGTGCACCCGGCGCATGGCGAGGCCGAAATCGCGCGGCCCCTCGACCTCGCCGGGTCCGGCGACCGGCGCCACGCGCGGATCGGCGGCGAGCGCCCAGCGCGCCGAGAAGATTCCGGGCCGGCCTTCGAGCGCCTCGACGCACAGGCCGCTGTCGTCGGCGAGCGCGGGCAGGCCCGACAGATCGGCCGCCTCCCGCGCCTTGAGGTCGGCATTGTCGACGAAGGTCGTCCCGATCTCGTCCGGCTCAGGCAGATCGAGCTCGGCCGCGGAGACCGGCTCGACTCCATAGGGCCCGAGCAGGTCGCGGATCTCGCGCACCTTGCCTTCATTGTGGCTGGCGATGACCAGCCGGCCGGGCTCGAGCTTCCTCACCGGCCGGTCGCCCGGTCCTGGGCGGCAAAGATGTCGCCGCAGCCGATCCGGGCCAGCCGCAGCAGCCGGAGCAGCCCTTCCTCGTCATAGGTCTCGCCCTCGGCGGTGACCTGGGCCTCGACGATATTGCCGTCGCCGGTCAGGACGAAATTGCCGTCCGCCCCGGCGTTCGAATCCTCTTCATAGTCGAGGTCGAGCACGGCCGCGCCGTTGTGGATCCCGCAGCTCACCGCCGCGACTTTCTGGCGGATCGGATCGACGCTGAGCTGCTGCTGCCTGATCAGGCCGTCGACGGCGATCCTCAAGGCCACCCAGCCGCCGGAAATGGCGGCCGTGCGGGTGCCGCCGTCGGCCTGGATGACGTCGCAATCGACCGTGATCTGGCGCTCGCCGAGCGCCTGGAGATCGACGACGGCCCGAAGCGAGCGGCCGATCAGCCTCTGGATCTCCTGGGTGCGGCCCGACTGCTTGCCGGCCGCGGCCTCGCGCCGCCCTCTCGTATGGGTGGCGCGCGGAAGCATTCCATATTCCGCGGTGACCCAGCCCTTGCCCTTGCCGCGAAGCCAGGACGGCAGGCTCTGCTCGACCGACGCGGTGCACAGCACCCGGGTGTCGCCGAACGAGACCAGGCAGCTCCCCTCGGCATGGCGGGTGAAGCCCGCCTCCATGGCGATCTCCCGCATCTGGTCGGGCGCACGTCCGGAGGGGCGCATAGAGGTCCTTTCGATTGAGACCGCGCGGCTCTACCCACTCCGCTATCCCGGCGAAAGCCCCGTCATCCGGCGCGCTCCGTCATCCCGGCGAAAGCCGGGACCTCGCGGAGACGCGCCGAGACTTCTCGTCCTGAGGTCCCGGCTTCCGCCGGGATGACGGTTCGCCTACATAACCCCCCATGGCCTCCACTCCCGTCAGCGAGCTCACCGAACGCGCCCGGGAAGTGTTCCGGATGGTGGTCGAGAATTATCTGGGGTCGGGCGCCCCGGTCGGCTCCCGGACCATTTCGAAGCTGCCCGGCCTCAACCTGTCGCCGGCGTCGATCCGCAACGTCATGCAGGATCTCGAGGAGCTCGGCCTGCTCGCCCATCCCCATACTTCGGCGGGCCGGATCCCGACCGAGAGCGGCCTCAGGATGTTCGTCGACGGAATGATGCAGGCCGCCGAGCCGAGCGCCGAGGAGCGGGCCGCGATCGAGGCCCGGCTGGAGCGGGGCGGTCCGATCGAGGAAGCGCTTTCCGCCGCGACCGCCGCTTTGTCCGGCCTGTCGGCCTGCGCGGGCATCGTTCTCGTCCCGAAGCGCGAGCCCGTGCTCCGCCAGCTCGGCTTCGTCCAGCTCTCGCCGACCCAGGCGCTGGCGGTGATGGTCGGAGCCGAGGGCAGCGTCGAGAACAGGGTCGTCGACCTGCCCGCCGGGATCACCGCCTCGGCGCTGGCCGAGGTCGGCAACTATGTCAGCGCCCGGCTCTCCGGCCTCACCTTGCCGGAGGCGCAGCGGCACCTCGACGCCGAAATCCAGGCGGGCAAGGCGGCGCTGGACGACGCCTCCCGGCAGCTGATCGATCGCGGCCTCGCTTTGTGGTCGCAGGACGGCGCCCAGCGGCCGGTGCTGATCGTCCGCGGCCAGGCCAATCTGCTCGAGCCGGGCGCCGCCGCCGATCTCGAGCGGGTCCGCCAGCTGCTCGAGGAGCTCGACGGCAAGGAGGAGATCGTCCGGCTACTCGACAGTGCCCGGGCCGGGCAGGGGATGAAGATCTTCATCGGATCGGAGAATAAATTGTTCGCGCTTTCCGGCTCTTCCGTCATCGCCGCGCCCTATCGGGGGCGCGACGGCAAGGTGGTCGGAGTGGTGGGAGTGATCGGGCCGACTCGGTTGAACTATGCCCGGGTCGTACCCATGGTGGATTTCACGGCACAGGCACTATCGAGATTGATGGCATGAACGAAGACCAGGAACTGAACGAAGAGACCCTCGAGACCGGGGAGGGCGCCGCCGACGAGCAGGCGCCCGAGCAGGAATTGTCGGATCTGGCCAAGGAGCTGGAGCAGGTCCGCCAGCATGTCCTCTACGCCCAGGCGGAAACCCAGAACGTCCGCCGCCGGCTCGAGCAGGAGAAGCAGACCGCCGCCACTTACGCGGCGACCGGATTCGCCCGCGACGTCCTGTCGGTGAAGGACAATCTCGACCGCGCCTTGGCGACGATTCCGGAGGATCTGCGCCAGGACGAGCGGATGAAGGCGCTGATCGCCGGCATCGAGGCGACCGGGCGCGAGCTCGACACCGTCTTCCAGCGTAACGGCATCACCAGGGTCGAAGCGGTCGGCCAGCCGCTCGATCCGCACCGCCACCAGGCGATGATCGAGGTCCCGAGCGACGCCGAGCCCGGAACCATCGTCCAGGAGATGCAGGCGGGCTACATGATCAAGGACCGGCTGCTTCGGCCCGCATTGGTCGGGGTGGCCAGGAAGGGTTAGGCGGTAAAATTCCTCCCCCGGTTTTCCGGGGGAGGGGGACCGCGCGAAGCGCGATGGAGGGGTTCTAGGGCGCCCCCGGAAGAACCCCTCCACCAGGCTTCGCCTGGTCCCCCTCCCCGCGAAATCGCGGGGAGGAATTAGCTTCAATAGTCCTCGTGGGTCATGTCGACCTCGCGGACCCGGCGCTTCTGCCTTGCCGTCTCCACCAGCCCGCGCAGCTCTTCGCGGCGCTGGGCGGCGCGTTCGACGTGGCGCAGGACGAGGGGGGCGCCGCGGGTGGTCTCGTCGCTCGAGGTGACGCTGATGGTGCCGATCCCGACCATCTGGTTGATCAGGCTGAAGTCGAGGCGGACGTCCTTGACCCGGTAGAGCTCGATCTCGTCGAGGCTCTTCATGAAGACGCCCTGGCGGACGATCAGCCGGTCGCGGCAGACGTCGTAACGGGCGGCCAGGCTCTCGAACCATTTCCACAGGACGATTCCCAGGGCGACGAGCGCCAGGGCCATCGGCCAGCGTCCGATTTCCGGCGGGGCGACGGCCGTCAGCAGGATCCCGGCGGGCACGAGCGCCATCGTCCCCCAGCCGGCGAGGGTGCCTCGAAGCCATCCCCAGGTCGAGGAGCGGAACGAGTCGATCGGCGGTTCCATCAATCTCTCCTTCAGTGGACCAAGCGGTCCTGGCGCTCGCCCTTCGACGCCAGCGAGAAGCGCGGCTCCGGATCGGCCAGAGTATCGCCGACAAGCCTGGCCGCATAGGCGCCCACCGCCGGCCCGTGCTTGAAGCCGTGGCCCGAGCCCGCCCCCACCAGGACGAGGTTGGGACGCTCCGGATGCCGGTCGATCAGGAAGTCGCCATTGGCGCTGTTCTCATATTGGCAGACCCGAGTCTCGTTCAGCGGCGCTCCCCGAAGCCCGGGGAAGCGGCGTTCCATATAGGCGCGCGCCTCCGCCAGAGCGGTGGGGGAGGGCGCTCGGTCGCCCCGGTCGGGATCGATCGGCGGGCCGTGCCGATCGTGCGCGATCTTGAATCCCCGCCCCTCGAGGTCCGGGCAGCCGTAGATCATGTCGCCGCCGTTGAAGTCGGCCCAGCCGGGCAGGGCTCCGGTCCCGAAGCGGCCGTCGCCCGGAGGCGGGCGGAAGAAGAACACTTCCTGGCGCGTCGGGAAGATCCGGCTTCCCAGCAGATCGGGAAACAGTTTCCCAAGCCAGGGGCCGCAGGCGAAGACGAAGCTGGCCGCGCATAATGTCTCACCGTCGTGCATATTTATGCATTCGAGCGGCCCGTTTCCCCTCTGGAGCGGCGCCACCGCCGCCCGGCGATATTCACCGCCGGCGGCGACGAACTCGGCGACGATCGTCTGCACCGCCCGCCGCGCCATCAGCACTCCGAAGTCGGGCTCCCACAGGCCGATCTCGATCCCGTCGAAGTCGATCATCGGGAAGCGCCGGCCCATCTCCTTGCGGTCCATCAACTTGGTCGGAAGGTCGAGGCGGCGATGCACCTCCACCGTCCGCCGGAGATAATCCTCGTCTCTCGCGAAGAAGAAGAGCACTCCGGCGCGATGGAACAGCGGCAGCGCCGACCGCTCCGACAAAGCGCGCCATTCGGCGAGCGAATCCCAGGCCATTCGGGTATAGACCTCGTCGGCGCCGTAGCTTCCCCGGATCAGCCGCGATTCCCCGCCGGACGAAGCGCGCGCATGGGCCGGACCCCAGGCGTCGACGAGGAGCACTTTTCGGCCGGCCCGCTGCAGGGCCCGGGCCGTGCAAGCTCCGAACACGCCGGCGCCGACGACGATCGTATCGGCGCGGCCGGACCCGGCGAGCGCGGGCGCCCCGACCGCGGGGACCGCCGCCGCTCCCGCCTTGATCCCCGACCGCCGAGCCATCCTGGCCATCCACCCCTCCGGAAGGGCGGCAGCATTTGGGCTGGGCGGTTAATAGTCAAGCGCGCCGCCTCGTCGCGATCGCTCAGCGGCCGGCGGGGAGGGCGCGCGACAGCATCGGCGCCGGAGCGAGCCAGGTCGCGGCGGCCCGGCGGACGTCGTCGAGCGTGAGCGCCTCGATATCGGGCCGAAATCCGGTCAGCTCCCGAAGCACGGTCCGGTCCGGGCCCGCGAGGGCGATAAGCGACGCCCAGGCGGCGTTGTCGCGCAGCGCCTGGTCGGCCGAGGCGAGCATCGGGGTCCGGGCGGCATCGACCTCCTCCTGGCTGATCGCGCCCCTGGCGAGGTCGGCGGCCACTTTCCGCGTCGCCTCAACCAGCGGGGATATTTCGTCCGGCGCGGCTTCGAGGGTGACCAGGAGCATGCCCTGATCGGCAGCGTCGGGAGTGACGAGGCCGACGCCCGGCGAATAGACCTTGCCCATCACCACCCGAACCTGCCGGATCAGCCGGGTCTCGAAGATCGAGCGGACCAGGTTGAGCGCATATTCCTCCCGCCGCCGCTCGGGGCTGGCGACGTAGAGTGGCCAGGCGAGCACCGCGGCCGCCTTGTCGGCGGGGCCGAGATGGGTTTCGGTCACCGGCGGCGGCAGGCGCTCGGGGAAATAGCGGAAGGGGCCGGGGCCTGCCGGGACCGGAGGAAGGGCGGGGCGGGGCGGCAGGGCGCCGAAGGTGGTCGCGACCGCCCGCTTCGCCATATCCTCGGCAATGTCTCCGACAATCGTCACTTCGACGGGGGACCGGTCAGCACCGGCTTCAGCAAGCGTTCGAAATCGGCCGCCCGATAGGCCGCCAGGCGCTCGCGGGGCGGCAGCGACTCGCGGCCCGGGAAGAGCGCCCGTTCCATCGCCAAACCCGCCACGAACGAGGGGTCGGTGCCGTAGGTCAGGTAGCTTAGATCGAGCGCGGTCGGCAGCTTCTCGTCGATCAGCGGCCGGAAGCCGGGATCGGTCATGTAGGCGGCGAGCAGGTGCAACTGCTGGTCGACATAGTCGGTGAGCGTGCTGCTCGTCAGGACGAACGCGGTCGGCCGCGCCTCCAAGCTGAAGGCCCAGGTCGAGTTGGCGAGCGCGCTGCCGATCTGCTCGATGTCCATCTTGCCGAGCCCGCCGCTGGCGAACAGGCCAGCAGCCATCGTCGCCGGCACCCTTTCGGCGGCGCTGAGGCCGCTCTCGCCATGGCCGAACCGGACCCGGATCTCGACTCCGCCGGACTGGAAATCGGTCTGCTTGAAGTTGAGAACGGCGCCGTTCTTGAAGACCATGCGGGTGAATTCGGGACCGGCGGCCCGCGACTCGACCTTCCCGCGCTTGCCGAACTTGCCATAGGCCCAGACCGCGGCTTCCCGATCGGTGAAGGCGGCGAGCGGCGCCGCCTTCTCATTGGTCCGCCACGCCGCGGCCAGCGCCTCCGGCTTCACCTCGTCGGGCCCGGTCAGGACCAGAAGGGGCCCGTTGCCGCTCCAGTCCGCCTCGAAGGCGCGCTTGACGTCCGCCGGGGTCAATCCGGCGACCAGGAGGTCGTAGACCCGCATCGCTTCCTTGGGGTCGAGATAGGGGGTCCCGCCAAGGTCGGCCTCGACGATCGCCTGGGCGAGGTCGCGCGTCGCTCGGGTGCCGCTCTGATAGACGGCCCCGCGCAGCCGCGATCGCAGCTGCTCGGCCGCGGTCTCGACCTCCGTGGGCGTCGGTCCGGTCTCGGCGAAACGGCGCAGCTCCGCCTGCGCTTCGGCCAGCCCTTCGCGCCATTTGCCCTGGTTGGGCACGGCGACCAGGCAGGCGACGCGGGCATCGGGCAGGCTACGATTGACCATCGGAACCGCTCCGAGCAGCGCCGATCCCGCCTTGGTCGTGGCCTGGGTGGAGCGATCGGTGAGGATCGTCACCCAGATTTGCGAAAGGATTTCGCGGCGCATCCGCTCCAGGCTGGAATCGCGCGGCCCGTCGAGCGGGGCGACCCGGCAGGCGCTCTCGGCGAGCGGCAGCGACGGGCCGCTTTTCGAGAAGCTGTCGAGGCCGCGCTGCGGCAGAGCGCCGGGCTTGGCCCGGACGCCCGGCGCGCCCCTTCCGGTCCAAGTCCCGAACGTCGCTTCCGCGGTCTTCAGGAGGGTATCCGGATCGGCATCGCCGACGATGACCAGGATCGCGTTGTCCGGCCGGTACCAGCGGTCGTAAAAGGCCTGGAGCCCGGCCGGGGTCGCCGCCCGGACCGAGGCCTCCGTGCCGCCGACGTCGCGAGCGAAGGAGCGAAGCTGCGGTCCCTGGAAGAGCGCGGCCTCCCGGCCGGCGATCGTCGCCGGGCTCGTCCGGCTGCGCATCTCGGCGACGAGGACGCCCTTCTCGAGCTCGACCGCGGCCGGCGCGAACAGGATTCCGTCGGCGGCCCCGCGAAGCCATTCCAGGACCTTCGCGACCGCGGCCGGATCGGCGACCGGAACGTCCATCTGATAGAGGGTCGATTCGATGCCCGTCGCCGCATTCTCGTCGCGGCCGAAAGCGACGCCCAGGCTCGCGAAACGGGTGTCGAACGATCCTTCCGGCGACTGGCGGGTGGAACGGAAGGCCATATGCTCTATGAAATGGGCGAAGCCGCCCTCTTCATCGCTCTCGTCATAGCTTCCGGCCCGGACGGCAAGCCGGATCGAGACGGCCCGGGCGGGTGAGCCGTTGCGCATGATCGCGTAGCGAAGGCCGTTGGGAAGGGTGCCGGTCCTGACCGCCGGGTCCGCTACGGCCTTTGCGTCGGCGGGCAGGGGATCGATGGCCAGGGCCGGGCCGGACAGGACCAGTGCCGCCGCCGCAAGCGCAGGGCCAAACCAACGAAACACCATCTTTCCCCTCGCTGAAATCCGCGTCCGGCTAAGGGGAAAAGCGCAACTTATCAATGGCTCAGGGCCGCGCCTTGAGCGTGTCGCGGATCTCGCGAAGGACGAGCAGCTCCTCGCTCGGCGCGGCCGTCTCGGGCTCGGCTTTGAAGCGCGCCGCTGCCCGGACCAGCCGGTAGATGACGTAGGCGAGGATGAGGAACGCGACCACGGCGGTGGCGAACTGGCCGTAGCCGATCATCGGAACGCCGGCGGCCTTCAGCGCCGCATAATTGTTGGGGTCGCCGGCATAGCCGGCGGGAACCGGGCCCAGGCGAACGAAATAGCTCGAGAAATCCAAGCCTCCGAACAGCCAGCCGATCACCGGCATGATGATGTCGTCGGTGAGCGAGGAAACGATGGTGGCGAACGCCGCGCCGATGATCACCGCGACCGCCAAATCGAGCACGTTGCCCTTCGCGATGAATTCCCTGAACCCCGACATGTCCGCCTCCCCCCTTGTTTCCAGAAACGAGGTTAGCGCGATCCGCCAAGGCCGTCACCCGCCGTCATTCCGGCGAAGGCCGGAACCCATGAACACGGTCGGTGGTAGTTTCCGCTCCGCGGTGTTCATGGATCCCGGGTCAAGCCCGGGATGACGAGCTGGAGACGATCTCGCCTCAATGCCTCCCGTGCGGAGCCTCATCCCCCGCCGCGCGCACTTCCGCCTCGACCGTGATCGGCGGAGCGACGTTGAACGAGAAGGTGATCGGGATGCGGTCTCCCGCTTTCACGTTCGGGCCCATTCCAAACAGCATGGCGTGCCGGCCGCCCGGCTCGAAGACGAGCTCGCCCCGGCTCGGAAACTCGACGTCCTCGTCCTCCTCCATCCTGGCCTTGCTGCCGGCCATCAGGGTCTCGTGGAGCTCGATCCGGCGCACGGACGGGCTCGAGACGCCGACCAGCCTCGTGCCCTCGCTCCCCGCCTCCATCCGGAAATAGGCGCCGCCGGGCCCTTTCCGGGTCGCCGGCAGCCTCACCCAGACGTCGCTCACCCTGACCGTTCCGTCCGGGGGCGGCCGGTGGCAGCCGGCCAGCAGCATCGTCCCGGCCAGGGCCATAAAAACGCGTCTTTCGAGCTTCTTTGTCATTCCCCGCGCTCCCTAGCGCCGGGCGCACTTCTTGTCGCGTCGGAATCCACCCCTATATCGCTCCCGAAACACTCCGCGTGCCTCATCGAATGGCCGCAAGGGGTGCGGTAAACTTTTGGGGCACAAGAGGATTTAAGAATGGCAAGAGTCATCGGAATCGATCTCGGCACAACCAACAGCTGCGTCGCCGTCATGGAAGGCGGCAAGCCCAAGGTGGTCGAGAATGCGGAAGGCGCGCGTACCACTCCATCGATCGTCGCCTTCGCCAAGGACGGCGAGCGGCTGGTCGGCCAGCCGGCCAAGCGCCAGGCCGTCACCAATCCGGAAAATACCGTCTTCGCGGTGAAGCGCCTGATCGGCCGCCGCTTCGACGATCCGATCACCAAGAAGGACACCGAGCTGGTGCCCTACAAGATCAGCCGCGGCCCCAACGGCGATGCCTGGGTCAATGCCGGCGACAAGGATTACAGCCCGTCGCAGATCTCCGCCTTCATCCTCCAGAAGATGAAGGAAACCGCCGAATCCTATCTCGGCGAGAACGTCACCCAGGCGGTGATCACCGTCCCGGCCTATTTCAACGACGCCCAGCGCCAGGCGACCAAGGACGCCGGCCAGATCGCCGGTCTCGAGGTTCTGCGCATCATCAACGAGCCGACCGCGGCGGCGCTCGCCTATGGCCTCGACAAGCAGGACGGCAAGACGATCGCGGTCTACGACCTCGGCGGCGGCACCTTCGACATCTCGGTGCTCGAGATCGGCGACGGAGTCTTCGAGGTGAAGTCGACCAACGGCGACACCTTCCTCGGCGGTGAGGATTTCGACGCCAAGATCGTCGATTATCTCGCCGACGAGTTCAAGAAGCAGGAGGGTATCGACCTGCGCGGCGACCGGCTCGCCCTCCAGCGCCTCAAGGAAGGCGCCGAGCGGGCCAAGATCGAGCTCAGCTCGGCCCAGACCACCGAGGTCAATCTGCCCTTCATCACCGCCGACCAGAACGGCCCGAAGCATCTCGTCAAGACGATCACCCGGTCCGATCTGGAGAAGCTCGTCGAGGATCTGATCAAGCGCACGCTTGAGCCCTGCAAGAAGGCGCTCGCCGATGCCGGCGTGAAGTCGGAGGACATCAGCGAAGTCGTTCTGGTCGGCGGAATGACCCGGATGCCGCGGGTGCGCCAGATCGTCCAGGATTTCTTCGGCCGCGAGCCGCACACCGGCGTGAACCCAGACGAGGTCGTCGCCATGGGCGCGGCGATCCAGGCCGGAGTCCTGCAGGGCGACGTCAAGGACGTTCTCCTGCTCGACGTCACCCCGCTGTCGCTCGGAATCGAGACCCTGGGCGGTGTTTTCACCCGGATGATCGATCGCAACACGACCATCCCGACCAAGAAGTCGCAGACCTATTCGACGGCCGAGGACAATCAGAACGCGGTGACCATCCGCGTCTTCCAGGGCGAGCGCGAGATGGCGGCCGACAACAAGATGCTCGGCCAGTTCGACCTGGTCGGGATCCCGCCGGCGCCGCGCGGCGTGCCCCAGGTCGAGGTGACGTTCGACATCGACGCCAACGGCATCGTCAACGTCTCCGCCAAGGACAAGGGCACGGGCAAGGAGCAGCAGATCCGGATCCAGGCGTCGGGCGGCCTCGCCGACTCCGACATCGAGAAGATGGTCCGCGAAGCCGAGCAGTTCGCCGAGGAGGACAAGAAGCGTCGCGAGGCGGCCGAGGCGAAGAACAGCGCCGAGGGTCTCGCCCACAGCACCGAACGGCAGCTTGCGGAGCATGGCGACAAGGTCGACGAATCGCTCAGGACCGAGATCCAGTCGGCGATCGACGAGACCAAGCAGGCGGTCGAGAGCGGCGACATCGAGGCGATGAAGTCGAAGACCGCGGCGCTCAGCCAGGTCGCGATGAAGCTCGGCCAGGCGATCTACGAGAAGGAGCAGGCCGGAGCGGCCGGCGCTTCCGGCGACGAAGCCGGCGCCGCCCCGAACGCGGAGACGGGCGCTGCCGAGGAAGAGGTGGTCGACGCCGAATTCTCCGAGGTCGACGACGAAAACAAGGGCTGACGATGAGCAGCGCCGTCATCCCGGCGAAAGCCGGGACCTCAGCGAGGAAAGGCTTGGCCCTTCCCCCTGGGACCCCGGCTTGCGCCGGGGTGACGGCCTGTGGGGGCCGTCATGGTTGAGACCGATTATTACGAGCTTCTCCAGGTCGAGCGCGGCGCCGACGAGCGGACTTTGAAGACCGCCTATCGGCGCCTCGCCATGGAATGCCATCCGGATCGCAATCCGGGCTGCAAGGATTCCGAGGCGAAGTTCAAGGCGATCAACGAGGCTTATGACTGCCTGAAGGACCCGCAGAAGCGGGCCGCCTACGACCGCTTCGGCCACGCCGCCTTCCAGAACGGCGGCGGCTTCGGCGGCGGTGGCGCCGGGGGGCAGGATTTCGGCTCCTTCGCCGACATCTTCGAAAATATCTTCGGCGCCATGAACGGCCAGCAGGCCGACCGCCGGTCCAACGCGCTGCGCGGCTCGGACCTTCGCTACGATCTGGAGATCAGCCTCGAGGAGGCCTTCGCCGGCAAGCAGGTCGATCTCAGGATCGACACGACCGCGAAGTGCGAGCCCTGCGAGGGCAGGGGCGCCAAGTCGGGAACCAGCGCTCGGCCCTGCACCATGTGCCACGGCCGCGGCCAGGTCCGCGCCCAGCAGGGCTTCTTCGTCGTCGAGCGCACCTGCCCCACCTGCCGGGGAATCGGCCAGGTGATCGCCGATCCCTGCGACAAGTGCCGCGGCGAGGGCCGGGTCGAGCGGCAGCGCTCGCTCGAGGTCCGGATTCCGGCCGGCGTCGACGAGGGCACGAGGATCCGTCTCGCGGGCGAAGGCGAGGCCGGAGTTCGCGGCGGCCCCAACGGCGACCTCTACATCTTCATCCACCTTTCCCGTCACGCCTTCTTCCAGCGCGAGGGGACGACCCTGTTCGTGCGCTGCCCGGTCAGCATCACCACGGCGGCGCTCGGCGGCTGCATCGAGGTGCCTGGGCTCGACCGGCAGAAGCATTCGATCCAGATCCCTGCCGGGATCCAGTCCGGCAAGCAGCTTCGCCAGCGCGGGGCCGGAATGCCGGTCATCAACGGCCGCGGCCACGGCGACATGGTCGTTCAGGTCGACGTCGAGACTCCGACCAAGCTCAGTGCCAGGCAGCGCGAGCTGCTCGAGGAGCTGCGCGCCACCGAGACCGGCGAGGAATGCCCGGCGAGCAAAAGCTTTTTCGGCAAGTTGAAGGGCCTGTTCGACGCCTGATCCCTCCTTCCTCTCCCTGCAGGGAGAGGGGTGGGTCATGGAGCCATCTTTCACTATGCTGGCCTGATGCGCTTCCTCCTCGCCCTCGTTACCCTGACCACGGCTTCCTGCGCCACCGCCCCGACGCCTTCCGCGACCTTCGCCAACCCGGTCATCGATTCCGACTTCCCCGATCCCGCGATCCTCAAGGCGAAGGACGGCTTCTATTACGTCTATGCCACGCAGACCGAGCGCGACGGTGCGATGATCAACCTCCAGGTCGCCCGCTCGAGCGATCTGGTCCATTGGCAGCCGCTGGGCGACGCGCTTCCGGCCAAGCCGGGCTGGGCGAGCCGGACCCAGGATTTCTGGGCGCCGCACGTCGCCGAGCATGGCGGCCGCTACTTCCTTTATTATTCGGCCAAGCCCGACGAGGCGCTCACCGACGACGAGAAGGGCCTGTGCCTCGCCATCGCCACCTCCGCCCGCCCCCAAGGCCCCTTCACCGACATGGGCCACCCGCTCCTGTGCGGGCCGGGCTTCGTCAACATCGACCCGATGGCCTATGACGATCCGGCGACCGGCAGGCGCCTGCTCTACTGGGGGTCCGGCTTCGGGCCGATCAAGGTGCGCGAGCTGGCCGCCGACCGCCTTTCCTTCGCGCCGGGAAGCGAGGCGGTCGACCTCGTCCGGCCCGACAAGGGCGCCGACTACAGGGCGCTCGTCGAAGGCGCCTGGATGCTCCGCCATGGCGGCTATTATTACCTCTTTCATTCGGGCGACAATTGCTGCGGCAAGGGTGCGCATTACGCCGTCATGGTGGCTCGGTCCCGAAGCGCCACGGGGCCGTTCGAGGTGCGCCCCGGCCCGATCCTGGCGGCGCGCGGCAATTGGCTGGCGCCGGGCCACAACAGCGTCGTCGCGGACGAGCGCGGCGACGACTGGATCGTCTACCACGCCGTCGACCGCAGCCGGCCCCGGGCCAAGCCCACGGACGAGGTCAACACCCGCCGGATCATGCTGATCGACCGGATCGTCTGGAAGGACGGCTGGCCGACGGTGGCGGGGCCGACGACGGGGCCGCGGCCCGCGCCCCGCTAGAGCGGTTCCGCGCCCAGCTCAGCTTGCCAGTGCCGGACCCGGGATTTGAGCCTGGACTTGATGAATTCAGGCGAAGAATCATCGTCCTCGAACCGCTCCACCGTCTCGAAGGCGAAGTCCTCCTCGCCGTGCGCGCGGGCCGCGGCCAGAAGGGAGCGGTGCGGCGTGGACGCCATCTTTAGGGCGAAGCGGAGGCGGCGCTCGGCGGCGTCGAGATCGGTCGACCGGCCGACCCAGACCTGGCCCGTCGGCAGGCAGCGCAGGGCGTAGATCCCCGTCGGCGCCTTGCGCTCCTTCCATGCCGCCAGAGCGGCCTTCCTGTCGTCACGGCTGATCATCGCACCGCCCTAGCGGCTTGCGGGCGGCCCGTCAATATTATCCGGGTATAATTAGCTTCGGCTCGGGATGGCGAGCCCTCGCTGCACGGCCGGCCGGGCGGAGCCGCGTTCGAGCCAGGCCGCCACGCGCCCAAAGGAATCGAACTCCACCAGGTCGCGCGCCTCGTAGAAGGTGATCAGGTTGCGCACCCAGCCGAGCGTGGCGATGTCCGCGATCGTATAATCGGGGCCCATGATCCACTCGCGTCCGTCGAGCCGGCGCTCAAGCACGCCGAGCAGCCGCTTGGTCTCGTCGACATAGCGCTGCAGCGGGCGCTTGTCCTCGATCGCCTTGCCGGCGAAGCGGTTGAAATAGCCGACCTGCCCGAACATCGGGCCGATCGCGGCCATCTGGAACATGATCCACTGGATAGTCTTCCAGCGCCGCGCCGGGTCCGCCGGGATGAATTGCCCGGTCTTGTCGGCAAGGTAGAGGAGGATTGCCCCGGATTCGAACAGGCCGAACGGCCTGCCTCCCGGTCCGTCGGGATCGACGATCGCCGGGATCTTGCCGTTGGGATTGAGGGAAAGGAATTCCGGGGTCCAGGTCTCGTTCTTCGCGATGTCGACCAGATGCGGCTCATAAGGCAGGCCGGTCTCCTCCAGCATGATCGACACCTTCACCCCGTTGGGCGTGTTGAGCGAATAGAGCTGCAGCCGGTCGGAATGCTCGGCCGGCCAGCGGCGCGTGATCGCGAATTGCGAAAGATCGGTCATCGCTACCTCGTCATGCCGGACTTGATCCGGCATCCATGAACACGGCCGAACCCGGCTTCGCACCTCGGTGTTCATGGATCGCGGATCAAGTCCGGGATGACGATTATCCGAAGACCCGCTCGAAGATCGTGTCGACGTGCTTCAGATGATAGCCGAGGTCGAAGCTCTCCTCGAGCCGCTCGGGCGGCAGCAGCCCCGACACTTCCGGATCCGCTTTCAGCAGCTCGAGCAGCGATAAGGCGCCGTCGCTCTCCCACACCTTCATCGCGCTTCGCTGCACCAGGGAATAAGCCTGCTCCCGGCTTGCGCCGGCCTGGGTGAGCGCGAGCAGGACACGCTGCGAGTGGACGAGGCCGCCCATCCGGTCGAGGTTCTTCTGCATCCGCTCGGGGTAGACGAGCAGCCGGTCGATCACCCCGGTCAGGCGGGTGAGGGCGAAGTCCAGGGTCACCGTGGCATCGGGCCCGATATAGCGCTCGACCGAGCTGTGGCTGATGTCGCGCTCGTGCCACAAGGCCACGTTCTCCAGCGCCGGGGTGACATAGCCCCGGACCATCCGCGCCAGCCCCGTCAGATTCTCGGTCAGTACCGGATTGCGCTTGTGTGGCATCGCCGAGCTGCCTTTCTGGCCGGGCGAGAAATATTCCTCGGCCTCGAGCACTTCGGTCCGCTGCAGGTGGCGGACCTCGGTTGCGAGCCGCTCGACCGACGAGGCGATCACCCCCAACGTGGCGAAATACATGGCATGGCGGTCGCGCGGGATGATCTGGGTGGAGATCGGCTCGATCGCCAGGCCCATTCTCGCCGCGACATGCGCTTCGACCCGAGGGTCGACATTGGCGAAGGTTCCGACCGCTCCGGAGATCGCGCAGGTCGCGATCTCGTCGCGCGCCGCGATCATCCGGGCCCGCGCCCGGGCGAATTCGGCATGAGCGAAAGCGAGCTTGAGGCCGAAGGTGACCGGCTCGGCATGGATTCCGTGGCTTCGGCCGATCGTTGGGGTGAGCTTATAGTCATAGGCCCGCCGCTTCAGCACCTCGAGCAAGGCGTCGAGATCCTCGACGAGGAGGTCCGAGGCGCGCTTCAGCTGCACCGCGAGGCAGGTGTCGAGGACGTCGGAGCTGGTCATGCCCTGGTGGAGGAAGCGGGCTTCCGGCCCGACATGCTCGGCGACGCTGGTCAGGAAAGCAATGACGTCGTGCTTGACCTCGGCCTCGATCGTGTCGATCCGCTCGACGTCGAAGCCGCCCTTCGCCCACACCGCCTCGGCCGCCTCGCGGGGAACGATGCCGAGCTCGGCCATCGCGTCCATGGCGTGGGCCTCGATCTCGAACCAGATCCGGAAGCGGGCTTCGGGCGCCCAGATGCTGCTCATCTGCGGCCGCGAATAGCGGGGGATCATCGGCGTTTCCTAACCTGCGTTGAGAAGGGGCCGCCTAGCAAAGTCGCCCCGTGGCTTCAATGAGACGAGCCACGGAACGACGAGCGCCCGTGCTTCGTTTTTTCTTCGAGCCTTCAGAGCCTTAACTGCCGGGGCCCCTGTTACCGAACCATCCGTCAATTTGAGAGGAAAGTTTCCGATGTTGAAATCCATCCTGATGAGCGCCGCGATGGTGCTCGCCGTCCCCGCTCTGGCCCAGACCACCGGCACGACCGGTGGCAATGCCGACACCAGCGCCAGCCAAACCGGAACCACGACCAGCGACGACGGCTCGATGCAATCCGACGACCAGACCAACGGAACCGCGACCACCGGCCAGACCGGCACCGGCACCACCACGAATATGGGCGGATCGATGGGCTCGGGCATGGGCAATACCGGCATGGGCACCGGCACCGCCACGAATATGGGCGGTTCCACGATGGGATCGATGGGCACCGGCATGGGCAATACCGGCATGGGCCGGACCACCGCCGCCGTCGCCGGCGGCAACTACCCCCCATGCACCCGCACCCGAACCGACAGCTGCCGCCAGCGCGGCGGGCGGTAAATCCTCTAAATTCCTCCCCGCGATTTCGCGGGGAGGGGGACCGCGCGAAGCGCGGTGGAGGGGTTCCGCGGCGCCGGAAGAACCCCTCCACCATGCTTTGCATGGTCCCCCTCCCCGGCAGATGCCGGGGAGGAATTTCTCAGATCAGCCCCAGCGACTTCATGCTCGCGCAGGTCCGAGCGCCGACGATGACATGGTCGTGCACGGAAATGCCGAGCGGCCGGGCGGCCTCGACGATCTCGCGGGTCAGCCGGATGTCCTGCTGGCTCGGCTGGGGATCGCCGCTGGGATGGTTGTGGACCAGGATCAGGGCGGTGGCGTGATATTCGAGCGCCCGGCGGATGACTTCGCGGACATAGACCGCCGCCTCGTCGACCGAGCCCTCCGACACCGGCTCGTTGCGGATCAGCATGTTCCTGGCGTTGAGGTAGAGGATCCGCACCCGCTCGACGGCGAGCGCGCCCATGTCGGCGCGAAGATAATCGAGCAGGGCCTGCCAGCTGCCCAGCACCGGCTGGTCCATCACCCTGGATTCGAGAAGCCTCAGCGCTGTCGCCTGGGCGATCTTGATGGCCGCCGCGGCGCCCTCGCTGACGTCCCCGACCCGAACGATCGCCTCGGCGTCGGCGGAGAGCAGCCGCCCGAAGCCGCCGAAATCGTGGATCAGCTTCTTCGCCAGGGGCTTGGTGTCCCGGCGGGGCAGGACCAGCGCAAGCAGATATTCAATAAGCTCATGCTCTAGAAGAGCCTCCGGCCCGCCCTCGAACAGGCGTCTCCTCAGCCGGGCGCGGTGGCCGCGGCCGTCGAGAGACTCGTCGGCCATCAGCAACGATTAAGCTTCGCGAGGCTCTTAGGCAAACGCCTTGCCGTCGCCTGCGTCAAAGGTAACGGAGGCGGAACGGAAGCGGCTTGACGGAGGTTGGTGAGAACGGTGGATGAGGAGGCCGGAGTGAAGGCGCGGCGGCGCCCGGTGAAGCGGCTGACGGCGCTCGCCTTGCTCGTCCTCGTCCTCCTCGCCTTGCTCGTCGCCTGGACCCAGCGCCGGCCGATCGCCTCCGATTTCATCGACCGGGAGCTCGCCCGCCGCCACGTCAGGGCCACCTACGAGGTGAAGCGGATCGGCTTTCGAACCGAGCGTCTGGAAAATCTGGTGATCGGCGATCCTGCAAACCCCGATCTCACGGCCCGCTGGGTGGAAGTGAAGCTGAGCTGGGGCCTCCGCCGGCCCAGGGTGACCCTGATCACCGCCCGCGGCGTCCGACTCAACGCCCGGCTCGCGAAGGACGGCAGGATCCGATTCGGGGAGGTCGACCGACTGCTGCCGCCGCCGAGCGGCCTGCCCTTCCGCTTCCCCGACCAAGATGTCGACCTGGCCGATTCGACGATCCGTTTCGACACTCCGGCCGGGCGTGTCGGGATCGCACTCGAAGGCAAAGGCAATCTCGCCGACGGATTTCGAGGCCGGATGGCGGTGGCGGCGCCTAAGCTGCGGCCTGGAAACTGCCTTCTCGGCTCGGTGAAAGGGCTTTGGAACGTCGGCGTCGACGACCTGAGGCCAAGCTTTAGCGGACCCGCTTCGGCCTCCTATTTGACTTGCGGGGATCAGCTGAAGCTGACCGACGTTGGACTCGATCTCACCGTTCGGCTCGCCCCCGGCCTGGACAGCTGGAAGGGCACCACCGAGGTCAGCGCCCGGCGGCTCTGGACGGACACCGCTCGGTCCAGCAATCTGAGCGGGCGTCTTGGCCTCGACGGCAATGCCCGGATGACCAGCGGCGCCCTCGACCTTGCCGCTTTCTCGACCCGCGTCGGCGAAGTCTACGCTTTGGGGCGATCCAGCTTCAAAGGCCGTTATGCTTTGTCGCTGGCCGACGGCGGCTTCTCCCTGCTCGGCGAGGCCGACGCACGCGAGGTCTCGGCTGGATCGCTCCTGGCCGGCGCTTTCGCGGCCTTGCGACCGGCCGAGGGCACTCCGCTCGGACCGGTGGCGAAGGCGCTCGCCGCCGCTTTGGGCCGAGCGGCCGGCGACTTCGACGCCGATGCCACGCTCCGGCTCGTCAACGGCCGCGGCATCGGCGGGGTTCGTTTCGAGCGGCTGAGCGCGGCCAGCCGAAGCGGCGCCCGGATCGATCTCGGGGGCGGGCAGGGGCTCACTTATTACTGGCCGAGCGGCCTGACCCGGCTTGACGGAGATCTCAACCTCGCGGGCGGCGGCCTGCCGGCGATGCGGCTGAGCCTGTCCCAGCCCCGGCCCGGCTCGCCGATCCGGGGCACCGGTCGGATCCAGCCGATGCGGGCCGGCAATTCGCGCCTGGCTTTGGGCGAGATCGGCTTCACCGCGGCGCCCGGCGGCGCGACCCGGATTTCCACCGTGGCGACGATCGACGGGCCGCTCGACAATGGCTGGGTGCGCGGGCTGGTGCTTCCGATCGAAGGCCGGATCGACGGGCGCGGCGGCTTCGTCTTCGGCGAAGGCTGCGCCGCCGCCCGTTTCGACGCGTTGCAGTTCGGAAGCCTCCGCCTCGGCCGGACCGCGCTGCCTTTATGCCCGACCGGACGGGCTCTCGCCTGGAGGGGACTCGGTGGCCGGGTCGCCGGAGGCGCCGAGATTCGTGCGCCCCGCTTCGCCGGGACCCTGGGCGCCTCGCCTCTCAATATCGCCGGAAGCCGCCTCAGCTTCGCTTTGGCCGGTCCGAGCTTCGCCGCTTCCCGCCTGACGGTAGGGCTCGGGGTCAACCGCTTCCAGCTCGGCTCGATCGCCGGCGATTTCGGCAAAGGCGGAGTCGCGGGCCGCTTCTCAGGATTTTCGGGCAAGCTGGCGAATGTGCCCCTGCTGATCGGCCAGGGCGGCGGCACCTGGCGGGTCCGGAACGGCGATCTCGCGGCCGAGGGGCAGATGCGGGTCGCGGACGAGCTCGATCCGCCCCGTTTCTACCCGCTGATCGCGCGCGACTTCCGCCTCACCCTCGCCGACAACCGGATAAAGGCCGGCGGCTGGCTCGACGATCCCGAGACGGGAACCCGGATCGTCCGGGCCGACATCGGCCACAGCCTCGCCACCGGCCGCGGCCGAGCCGATCTCGATGTCCCGGGAATAGCCTTCGGCAAGGATTACCAGCCTGAGCAGCTCACCCGGCTCACCACCGGGGTCATCGCCCTCGTCAACGGAACGCTGAAAGGGCAGGGCGAGATCGAGTGGGACCAGACGGGCTCGCATTCGAGCGGCACCTTCTCGACGGACGACATGGATTTCGCCGCCGCCTTCGGGCCGGTCGAGGGCCTGTCGACCAGCCTCCATTTCACCGACCTGCTCGGCTTGGCCAGCGCGCCCGGCCAGGAAGCGAAGGTCGGGCTGGTGCGAGCCGGAATCGACGTTCTCGACGGCCGGATCCGCTACCAGCTCCTCCCGGGCCTTCGGGTGAAGGTCGAAAGCGGCCGCTGGCCCTTCGCCGGGGGCGAGCTCATCCTCGAAGAGACTGTTCTCGATTTCTCGAAGCCATCCGAGAAACGCCTGACCTTCCGGGTCGAAGGGCTCGACGCCGCCTTGTTCATCCAGAAGATGGAGTTCGCCAACATCACCGCGACCGGCACGTTCGACGGCGTGATCCCGATGGTCTTCGACGAGCGCGGCGGCCGGATCGTCGGCGGGCACCTCGTCGCCCGGCCGCAAGGCGGGACCCTCTCCTATATCGGCGAGCTCACCGACAAGGAGCTCGGGGTCTACGGCAAGCTCGCCTTCGACGCTTTGAAATCGATGCTTTATTCGAGGCTGGTGATCGACCTCGACGGCTCGCTGGAGGGGGAGTTCGTTGCCGGCGTCCAGCTCGACGGGGTGGCCAGGGATCCGACGCTGACGGTAACTCCCGCCGGCGGGATCAAGGGCATGGTCGCGAGCCGGGCGCTCGGCCAGCTCGCCAAGATCCCGTTCAAGTTCAACATCAAGGTCAAGGGCCCCTTCCGGGCCCTGATCGGGACGATGCGCTCGCTCCACGATCCCACCTTGCTCATCCAGTCGACGCTTCCGGATTTGATCCGTGGCAAGCCGGATGCGCCTCCTCCCGTTCAGCCCCAGGAAAGCGAGATTGTGCGATGAAGCGGTCGATGTTGACGTTATTGCGTTGCGGTGCGACGCAGGGCCCGATGAGACGGATGAAGATCCTCCTCGCCGCGCCGGTGGTTCTCGGCTCGGCCGGATGCGTTCAGGTGAGCGCTCCGGAGAAACCGATCGAGATCAACCTGAACATCAACATCAGGCAGGAGGTCGTCGTCCGTCTTCAGCAGGACGTGCGCGATCTCATCAAAGAAAATCCGGGAGTGTTTTGACATGAGCCGCCGAATGAAACTGATCCTCGCCGCGGGCATCGGGCTTGGCGCCATCCTCGGCACGACCACCGCTTTCGCCATGATGCAGGACGCGTCGGCGGAGCTTCGCGCCTCCGGCCAGGTCGGCGAGCAGGCCGACGGCTATCTCGGCCTCGTCGGCTCCGCCCCGGCCCCGGTTCGCGCCCAGGTCGATTCGGTCAACATCAAGCGCCGCGCTTACTACACCGATCTCGCCGCCAAGCGCGGCGCCAAGATCGAGGAGGTCGCCGCCACCACGGCCTGCGAGCTGTTCCGCACCAAGGTCGGCGCGGGCCAATATTACCGCCTCCCCGACGGCGTCTGGCGCCAGCGCGACGGCGGCACCCCGATCCCGCTGCCGAGCTATTGCGGCTGATGCCATAAATTCCTCCCCGCGATTTCGCGGGGAGGGGGACCGCGCAAAGCGCGGTGGAGGGGCCTTGCCGACTCCGAAGAACCCCTCCACCAGGCTTCGCCTGGTCCCCCTCCCCGGCAAATGCCGGGGAGGACTTACTGCACTGCACAAGAGTTGACTTGGCCACCCCCCCTTCCTAAAGGGGCGGCGCCTTGGCGGGGTTCGTTCGCCGGCATGTCCTCGCACCCTTCGATCCGCTTTTTCGAGCGCGTCGTCCATGGAAGAAAGACATGGCGGAAAACGAGCCCCGACAGGACCCTGAGCTTCCCCAGGATGCGCGGCTCACTTCGCTCGACGAGCGGTTGCGAGACGCCAGGCTGACGGAAGCGAAGCGGACCGGGACGACCAAGCCTGACGCCAATTACCGGCAGGGCATGCGGGTTCTGGGCGAGCTGTTCGGGGCTCCGTTCGGTGGCGCGGTCATCGGCCTCGTGCTGGACCGCTGGTTCGGGACGGGGCACTGGCTGCTTCTGGTGCTGCTGATGATCGGCTTCGGAGTCGGCATCAGGAATGTGATTCGGATTTCCAAGACGCCCCCGGCCGACGGCCCGGGCGCAAGCTAGACAGGGAAAGTTCGCGCGTGGCTGCCGAAGGTAAGATCAACCCCATGCACCAGTTCACGGTCGAGCAGATCGGCCCGAAGCTGGACCTGGCGGGGTACAATATCAGCTTCACCAACAGCGCGCTGTGGATGGTGCTGGCCCTGGTCGTGATCTGGCTGTTCATGCTCGGCGGCATGAAGCGCGAGCTGGTGCCTGGTCGATGGCAGCTGGCGGTGGAAGGCCTGACCGGTTTCGTCCGCAACATGGTCGATTCCAATATCGGCCCCGAGGGCCGGAAATATACGCCCTACCTCTTCACACTGTTCGTCTTCATCCTGATCTCGAACCTGCTCGGAATGCTGCCGCTGGCCATCGTGCCGGGCTATCACGCCTTCACGACCACCAGCCATTTCAGCATCACCGGGCTGCTCGCGATCATGAGCTTCGCCATCGTCCTGGTCGTCGGCTTCTGGCGGCACGGCCTCCATTTCTTCGCCTTGTTCCTTCCCAAGGGCACCCCGGCCTTCATGATCCCGGTCATCATCCCGATCGAGATCATCTCCTTCATGGTGCGCCCGTTCAGCCTGCTGCTGCGGTTGTTCGTCGCGATGATCTCCGGCCACATCCTGATGGAGGTCTTCGCGAGCTTCATCGTCAACGGCCTCGGCTCCGGCAGCGCCGTGGGCTTCGGGGTCAGCGCGGTCAGCTTCGTCTTCATCGTCGCCGTCGGCGCGCTCGAGATCCTCGTCTGCGCCCTCCAGGCCTATGTCTTCGCGTTGCTCACCTCGCTCTACCTGAACGACGCCATCAACCTTCACTGACTTAAATTTACAAGGGAGCTCAAACATGGATTACGAATCTGCAAAAGTGATCGGCGCGGGCCTCGCGGCGATCGGCACGGGCCTCGCCGCGATCGGCGTCGGCTCCCTGTTCGGCTCGTTCCTCGAAGGCGCGCTTCGCAATCCGGCCGCGGCCGACGCCCAGCAGGGCCGGCTGTTCCTCGGCTTCGCGCTGACCGAGCTGCTCGGCCTGATGGCCTTCACCGTGGCTCTGCTTCTCCTCTTCGTCCTCTAAACCACGGCGGCCGGCGCGCCTTTTCGGGCGCGCCGCCCGCCGGCCAGGATGAGACATGCCTCAACTTGCCCAGCTACCCGATATCTTCTGGTCCCAGCTCTTCTGGCTGGCGGTCGTCTTCGGCCTGATCTTCTTCGTGGTCGGCCGGGGGATGCTTCCGAAGGTCGAGGCCACGGTCGACGCGCGCGAAGCCAAGGTCGCTGAGGATCTGGCGGCGGCGGATCGCGCCCGGGTTGAGGCGGACGAGATCGAAGCGGCCTATCGCGCCCGGATGGAATCCAGCCGGGCCGATGCGTTGCGGGTGCTCCAGGCCTCGAAGGAAAAGGCCGCTCTCGACGCCGAGGGCCGGGTCAAGGCCGCGGACGTCGAGATCGCGGCGAAGACGGCCGCCGCCGAAGGGCGGATCCGGGAGGCCAGCGCGGCCGCCATGAAGGAGATCGAGGGGCTCGCCGCCGAGCTCACTCAGGATCTGGTGGCCAAGCTGACCGGAATGACGGTCGCCCGGGACCGGGCTTTCGAAGCGGTAAGGACGGCGATCCATGGCTGAGCATCCCGTAACCGCGCATCCAGCGGCGTCCGGCAAGACCGTCTCGGGCACCGAGGCGCCCGGCGGCGGCCACGAGCCCGAATTCCTGGGGCTCGGGCCCGCCTGGTTCGTCTCGGCGGCGATGGTGGTCGTGATCGCGATCCTCATCTGGAAGGTGCCCGGGGCGATGGGCCGCGCCCTCGACAAGAAGATCGGAGCCATCCGGGCGACCTTGAAGGAAGCGGAGCAGCTGCGTTCGGAAGCCGAAACGCTGCGCAACGAATATGCCGCCAAGGTCGCCGCCGCCGACGGCGAGGCCGGGACCATGCTCGATCGCGCCAGGGCCGAGGCCGAAGGCATCGTCGCCCAGGCGAGGACGGACACCGCCACCCTGATCGAGCGCCGCGGCCGGATGGCCGAGGACAAGATCGCCGCCGCCCAACGCTCGGCCCTCGACCAAGTCCGGGCCAACGCCGCGCGGGCCGCCGCCGCCGCCGCCGAAACCCTGATCCGCGAGCAGCTCGACGCCGGCGCCGACAAGGCGCTGGTCGACCGCACGATCGAGGGGCTCAGCCAGGCCAACTGAAGGTCCGGCGCCGTCCGAGTTCACGCGTCATCTCGGTGCCGGTCGATTGTTCAACGAAAAGACGCAAAGACGCAAAGATTCCGCGAAGCGGACAAATTGCAGTTTGCCCCGACCAGCCTGGACCTGCCGCAAGCCGTTGTGGTGGTGGAGCGCTCCGCGCTCTTTGCGTCTTTGCGTTCAAGAATGAGTTCGCACGGCGATTGAAGTTACGCCTGGTAACGCCGCGGCGCCCGCTTGCGCCACGCCGCCCTCAGCGCGGTCTCGAGCAGTTCGTCGGTCACCGCCTCCAGCCGCACCAAGGTGCTTCCGCCGCGGCCCCATGCCCCCGCCGCCGGCTTGAACGCGTCCGGCGCCAAGGCCATGAAATCCTCCTGCTGCTCCGGCATCAGCGAGGCCATGCCCCAGCCTTCGTCAGGCGAGCCGAGGGTTGCGAAGATCTTGCCGCCGACCCGGAAATCGGCATGGCCCATATGGCTGCCCTCCTCGGCGCCGGGAAAGGCGAGGGCGATTCGGCGGAAATCGGCGGGCGTCGGCACGGCTCACCTTAACATGTCCGCGCTCCACATCTAGATCGGCCCTGTGACCGACACCCCGCCCACCGACCGCTTCAATGAGGAGAAGAGCGCCTACACCGTCCGCGGCAGCGACCAGCCGGACCTGGAGGCCGGCGTCGCCGCGATTCGCAAGGTGGTGAAGGGGCTTCCGATCCGCCCCGGAGTCTATCGGATGCTGGATGCCAAGGGCGACGTCCTCTACGTCGGCAAGGCGCGGGCCCTGAAGAATCGGGTGACCAATTATACCCAGGTCGCCCGGCTGACCAAGCGGTTGCAGCGGATGGTCTCGCAGACCCGTTCGATGCAGATCGTCACCACCAATACCGAGTCCGAGGCGCTGCTGCTCGAGGCGCAGCTGATCAAGCGTTACCGGCCGCCCTACAACGTCCTCCTCAGGGACGACAAAAGCTTCCCCTTCATCCTCCTTCGCGAGGACCATCCGTTTCCGCAGATCCGCAAGCATCGCGGCGCCCGCCGCCACAAGGGTCAATATTACGGGCCGTTCGCGAGCGCGGGCTCGGTCACCCGGACCTTGAACGCGCTCCAGAAGCTGTTCCTGCTGAGAAGCTGCACCGACACCTTCCTCGCCACCCGCAAGCGCCCGTGCCTGCTCTTCCAGATCCGCCGCTGCTCGGCCCCCTGCGTCGGCCGGGTCACTCCGGAAGCTTATGCCGAGCTGGTCCAGGATTCGAAGGACTTCCTCGCCGGCAAGTCGAGCCAGGTGCAGCAGAAGCTCGCCGCGGCTATGAACGAGGCTGCCGAAGCGATGGATTACGAGCTTGCCGCCGTCTTCCGCGACCGGCTCCGCTCCCTGACCTACATTCAGGGCTCGCAGGCGATCGCCGCCGAGGGGCTCGGCGACGCCGACATCTTCGCTCTGGCCTGCAAGGGCGGGACGATGTGCGTCCAGGCCTTCTTCATCCGCGGCGGCAACAATTGGGGCCACAGGAGCTTCTTCCCGGCCCACACCGCCGAGGTGCCTGAGGCGGAGGTGCTGGCCAGCTTCCTGATGCAATTCTACGAGGAGGTGCCGCCGCCCAGGCAGATCCTGCTCGACCGCGACGTGCCCGAGGCCGATCTGCTCTGCGAAGCGCTCTCGGAACGCTCCGACCGCAAGGTCGCGATCCGGGTGCCGAGGCGCGGCGACCATGTCCGGATGATCCGCCAGGCCTCCCGCAACGCGGAGGAGGAACTCGACCGCCACCTCGCCGAGACCAGCACCCAGGCGAAGACGATGCGGGCGCTGACCGAGACCCTGGAGCTGGCCGAGCCGCCCGAGCGGATCGAGGTCTACGACAACAGCCACGTCATGGGCACCAACGCGGTCGGGGCGATGATCGTCGCGGGGCCGGAGGGCTTCCGCAAGAACCAGTATCGCAAGTTCAACATCAAGCGGCCCGAAACCGCGCCGGGGGACGATTTCGCGATGATGCGCGAAGTGCTCGGCCGCCGTTTCGCACGGCTCGAGAAGGAGGATCCCGACCGGAGCCGCGGCGAATGGCCGGACCTGCTCCTCATCGACGGCGGCAAGGGCCAGCTCAGCGCGGTCCTGGAGACCCTGGAATGCGCCGGGATCCACGACGTGCCCGTCGTCGGAGTGTCGAAAGGACCGGACCGCAACGCCGGGCGCGAGACTCTTCACCTGGCCAGCGGGCGCGATTTCCAGCTCCCGCCCAATAACTCCGTTCTCTTCTATATCCAGCGTCTTCGCGACGAAGCCCATCGCTTCGCCATCGGCGCCCACCGCGCCAAGCGCGCCAAGAGCATGACCGCGAGCCCGCTCGACGAGGTCCCGGGCATCGGCCCGAGCCGGAAGCGGGCACTGCTCATGCACTTCGGCACGGCCAAGGCCGTGCGCGGCGCGGCGCTCGAGGATCTGGAGAAAGCGCCCGGCGTCTCGAGGACGATGGCCCGAGCGATTTACGATTATTTCCATCCGAGCGGGTGATCGGAAAGAATTGCTCCCCCGGTTTTCCGGAAGAGGGGGACCAGGCGAAGCCTGGTGGAGGGGTTCTTTTCTGACTCCGAAGAGCCCCTTCACCGCGCTCCGCGCGGTCCCCCTCCCCGGCAAACGCCGGGGAGGATTTCTGAACTGAGCACTCACCAGATGTTCACCATCGTCGTGCAATAACAATTACATGACGAAGGTACTTCTCACCCTCGACACGGCTCTGAGCTGGGCCTCCCATGCCGCCGGCCAGTCCTGGCAGGAGAATCTCGCCGGCCTCGGCCTGCCCCGCCGCCTGGAATCGCTCCGCGAACACGATCTCAGGGCCTGCTTCTTCGTCGATCCGATGCCGGCCCTGGTCTACGGCATCGAGCCCGTTCGCCGCCTCGTCGAGAATATCCTCGCCGCCGGGCAGGAAGTTCAGCTCCTTCTCCACCCCGTTTGGCAGAGCGTCGCCGAAGGCGTGGCCGAGGGCGCCCGCTTCGAGCTCAGCGGCTACGACGGCGAGGACCAGCTCGACCTCATCGAGACGGCCCGCGACCTCCTGGTCGAGGCCGGAGCGCCGACGCCCATCGCCTTCCGCGCCGGCGGCTATGCTGCCGACGTCCGCACCCTCGCCGCGGTCCTACAGGCCGGTCTGCGCTTCGATTCCAGCCACCGTCCCGACGGCAGCAGGCTTCCGTTCGAGCCTGACCTGGCCGTGCCCGCGGATCTCGGCGGCCTCGTCGAAGTGCCGGTAACGCTGCGGCTCGATCCGGGCTCGGCAAGCAACGAGATCGAGGCCGGGCTCGGCCATGCTCTGCGCGCCGGCCGATCTTTGGTGACCGTGACCGGGGACACAAGCGGGATGACGGGCTTCGACCGTCTCTGCGCCTTCCTGGCCGACCAAAGGCCGTCGCTTTCGACGGGCCGTTTCGCCGATCTCGACCCGGCCGCCGGTTCAGCTGCGGCCCACCTCCCTGCGCCCTGGCGCCGCGGACGCCGTATGGCCGAGTCGGTCTGGCCTAATGGGCTTCACGCGCAGTCCCTTTGAGCCCAGTGCCGTCACCCTGAATTCGTTTCAGGGTCCAGCTCTCCACGCGAGGCGGTTCGGAACTGGATGCGGAAAGTTCAGCATGACGTTGGGGCCGTACGCCGATACCCTTGCTCCCATGCACCTCCTCACCCCGGCGATCATCTGCGCGGTCCGGCCGCATGGCGAGCATGGCGCGATCGTCCGGGCCCTAACTCCCGCCGACGGCATCCAGGCGGGTTTCGTGCGGGGCGGGCGGTCGCGGCGGCTTCGCCCGATTCTGCTGGCCGGCAACCTCGTCCAGGCCGAATATCGGGCCCGGACGGAAGACCAGCTCGCCCAATTGACCGTCGAGCTCGCTTCGAGCCGGGCGCCGCTGCTCGGCGAGCCTTTGCCCGCGGCGGCGATCGAATGGACGACCGCGCTCGCCGCCACCGCCTTGCCCGAGGGTCAGGCCTATCCGCGCCTGTACGAAGCCCTGGACGGCCTTCTTTCCGCCATCGAGGCGTCGCCGAGCGCCCGGAGCTGGGCGCCGTCGCTGGTTCGCTACGAGCTCTTCGTGCTGGCCGAGCTCGGCTTCGGCCTCGACCTGACGGAATGCGCCGCCACCGGAGCGAGGGACGATCTCGCCTTCGTCAGCCCGAAAAGCGGCCGGGCGGTCAGCGCCGCCGCTGCCGGCGACTATCGCGACCGCCTCTTCCCGCTGCCGCCGCTCCTGCTCGGCTCCGGGGCCGCCGGCTGGCCCGACATCCTGGCCGGGCTGCGGATCACCGGCCACTTCCTCGCCCGCGACGTCCTCATCGAAAGGCAGTCGGAGATATTGTCGGCGAGAGAACGACTGCTCGACCGTTTGAAGCGGGCAGGGGGGTAGGCGCTTTAATTCCTCCCCTGCATTTGCAGGGGAGGGGGACCATGCGAAGCATGGTGGAGGGGCCTTTCTGACTCTGAAGAGCCCCTCCACCGCGCTCCGCGCGGTCCCCCTCCCCCGCAAATGCGGGGGAGGAATAAAAAGGTTACCCCGCCTCACCGCCCCGCCAGCCACCCCCCGATCGCCTCGGCGATCCGCTCCGCGGCACGCCCGTCTCCGAACGGAAAGGCGGGCCGGGCCATCCGCGCATATTTCTCCTCGTCCTCGATCAGCCCGGCGACCGCTTCGAAGATCCGGTCCGGATCGGTGCCGACCAGCTCGACATTGCCCGTGCCCAGCGCTTCGGGCCGCTCCGTGACGTCGCGAAGCACCAGCACCGGCCGGCCGAGCGCGGGCGCCTCTTCCTGGAGGCCGCCGCTGTCGGTCAGAATCAGCCAGCTCCTGTCCATCAGCGCAACCATCGCCTCATAGTCCTGCGGCTCGAGCAGCTCGACATGGTCGACCCCGGCCAGCGCCGCCTCCATCGCTTCGCGCGCCCGCGGGTTGAAATGGAGCGGGGCCGCCACCCGGACCGGGAGCTGAGCCGTCATCCGCCGGAGCGCCGAGCAGACGGCGAGCGCGGGCTCGCCATGATTCTCGCGGCGGTGACAGGTGACGAGGACCAGCCGCCGCCGGCCCGGGTCGGCGTCCGGGCCCCTCGGCCCGAGCCGGGCCCGGGTGTGGAGCAGGGCGTCGATGCCGGTATTGCCGGTCACGAAGATGCGCCCTGCGACCCGCGGTTCCCGCCGAAGGTTTTGCGCCGAGCCCTCGGTCGGCGCGAACAGCAATTCGGCGAGGGCGTCGATGGCGACCCGGTGCCCTTCCTCCGGCCAGGGCCGGTCGAGATCGAACGAGCGCAGACCGGCCTCGACATGGGCGAGCGCGATTCCGCAGTCGCCGGCCGCGAGGGCGCCCGCCGCGGCGCTGGTCGTGTCGCCGTGGACGAGGACGAGGTCCGCCGGCCGGCGCCGGAATCGTCCGCACAGCAGCGCCCGGAGCGCCGCTCGAAGGCGTTCGACATCGCGGTCGCGGGGCTCGAAGCGCAGCGGGCACAGGCTTTGCGCCGGAAGGTCGAAATAGGTTTCGAGGCCGCCATGCTGCCCGGTCAGGACGACCTCGTGCTCGATTGCGCCCGAGCGGGCGAGCGCCCGGGCCACGGGCGCCATCTTGATCGCTTCCGGGCGGGTGCCGACGATCGAGACGAGAAAGGGAAGGGGCATCTCCCCAACCTAACCCGGCCGCCACCCTATCCAAAAACCCCATCCGCCCGACCCGAAAATCGAACTAGAAACTGGGACAGCCTGGCTTTTCGTGGAGGCTTTCGCCCGCCCCAGCCGGGCCGGGCGCCGATCCGGCTCCCGTCTTCAGGCCTGAAAACTATGCTGTCCCGGTTTTCAGTCGGGCTTCGAACGCTCGAAAAAGGTATGCTGTCCCGGTTTGTCCCGTGGTTCGGGGGGC
>JAXDPE010000050.1:0-2901 GCA_034668565.1 Sphingomonadales bacterium
TCTCCGATGGACTGGCTCTGCGGCCTTGCCTGAAAGCGCTGCATGGGGTTGCGACGCAGCTCGGTCTCAAGGTCCTGGATTCGCTGCTCGAGCGCCGCGTTGGCGATCTTCGCCTCCATCAGCAGGCGCGCCTCACTGTCGAAGGCCCATTGCAGAACGAAGGCGACGGCCAAGCCGAGCGCGAAACAAGCTACTGCGACCCCGAGAAGCCCCCCGGACGTGCGCAAGCGGAATCCGCCCCGGATCACGTCAGTCCTTATCGAGGGACAGGTCCGGCGCTTCGGGGTTCTTCATCCCGACGACATGGTAGCCCGCGTCGACATGCAGGATCTCGCCCGTCATGCCCCGCGACATGTCGGACAGGAGATACGCCGCGGTTTCGCCGACCTCCTCGATCGTCACCGTCCGCCGTAGGGGGGAATTGTATTCGTTCCACTTCAGGATGTAGCGGAAATCGCCGATGCCGGAGGCCGCGAGCGTCTTGATCGGGCCGGCCGAAATCGCGTTCACGCGAATTGCCTGCGGCCCAAGATCGGCCGCCAGATAGCGCACGGAGGCCTCGAGCGCGGCCTTGGCAACTCCCATGACGTTGTAATGCGGCATCCACTTTTCGGCGCCGTAATAGGTCAGCGTCAGGAGCGAGCCGCCGTCCTTCATCAGCTTCTCGGCCCGCTGTGCCACGGCCGTGAACGAGTAACAGGAAATGAGGAGGGACTTGGTGAAGTTGGCTTCGCTCGTCTCGAGGTAGCGGCCGGTCAGCTCGTCCTTGTCCGAGAAGGCGATGCAATGGACGACGAAGTCGAGCCGGCCCCAGAGCCGCTCGACTTCCGCGAACACCGCGTCGATGGACGCTGGATCGGTCACGTCGCAATGACCGACGACATGGCCGTCGAGCTCGGCCGCAAGCGGCGCGACCCGTTTCTTCAGCGCAACGCCCTGATAGGTGAATGCGATCTCCGCCCCATGAGCATGGGCGGCCCGCGCGATGCCCCAGGCGATCGAGCGGTTGTTGGCAACGCCCATGATCAGGCCGCGTTTGCCCGACAGCAGGCCCGCCGTCGTCGTATCCGCCATCTGTGACCGTCCGCGTGTCCGAGCGCCCGTGCAGTCCGGCCTCTTTAGCCGACCGATCCGGAGGACGGAAGGGCGTTCAATGCACCAGTCTCCCGATCAGACCGTCCGGGCGGCACGACGCTTCGTCGCGTATTCGGTCAACTGCTCGTCGGCCTTCTCGGGCAGCGCGACCTCCGTCGTGACGAGCAGGTCGCCCCGGCCGCCGCGCTTGGGCAGCCCCTTGCCACGCAGCCGGAACGTGCGGCCCGAGCTTGTCATGGCCGGAATCGCCATCTCGACGGTCCCGGTGGGTGTCGGGATGCGGATCTTGCCGCCTAGAATCGCGTCCTCCAGATCCACGGGCAGCCGCATGCGCAGGTCGCTGCCCTCGACCGTGTAGCGGTCGTTCGGGACGATCCGAATCGTGAGCAGCGCATCGCCCGGCTCCGCCCCGCCGCTGCCGGGCTGGCCGAGGCCGCGCAGCCGGATCGTCTGGCCGTCGGTCACCCCCGGTGGGATGGTCACCTCGACCTCGCGCCCGCCCGGCAATACGACACGCTTCTTGGCATCGCCCGCGACGTCCTCGATAGAGACCGAGAGAGAGGCTGCGACATCCTCGCCGCGTGCCGGACGCGACCGGGCGCCGCGCAATGTTTCCCCGAATAGCTGCGAGAAGATGTCCTCCCCGCCGCCGGAGGCGCGGCCGCCGCGGGCCGAGAACGGATTGCCTCCGCCGAAGCCGAACGAGAAACCCTCGAACCCGCTTTCGCGGCCCGCTGCGCCAGCTTGGTTAAAGCCCTCAAAGCCCTGGAACCGCGGCTTGCCTTCGCCGTCGATCTCGCCGCGATCGAATTGGGCGCGCTTCGTCGCGTCGCCCAGAATCTCGTAGGCCGTGTTGATCTCGGCGAACTTGTCCTTAGCCTTCGGGTCCGAGGCGGTCCGGTCGGGGTGTTATTGCTTGGCGTGCTTGCGGAAGGCTTTCTTGACGTCGGCTTCCGCAGCCGTGCGGGGCAGGCCAAGAATTTCGTAGGGGTCGCGCATAGTCTCTCCGGCATCCGCCGATCAGGCCGTCGCCTTTAGATAGGCTCGGGCCGCATATGGCGACACTGTTGCCGGAATGCAACGGTCGTCAGACGGACTTCCGCCAGGGTTTTAAACCGTGGATGTTCCATTCCTCCGGGGAGTGACGGCAGGCCGTACCCTGCAGAGAAGTGGATGTTTCGGCAGCCCGGGTCATCGTCGCCACGAACGCGCGGCAGACCTCGTCAGACTGAACGAACGGGGTACCTACCGGAACGAAGGTGCCTTTGAGCCCGGTATCCGGATTGTCCCAGCTTACCGACGAGCCGTTGCCCTGTGGATCGAGCGCCACGCCAAGCGCTGCCTTCGCGCGCCGCCAATCCTCGGGCCCAAGCTCCGGCGACAGGGGCGACTTGAACGAGGGCGCGATCGAGCCCGTGGTCTCTGCCGACTCGACGAGCGAGGGAATGGCGAAGCTGCAGCCGCCAAGCGGCGCCCCGCAGCTTATTGCCATCGCCAGCATCCCGAGCGCCCGGAGACCCGAGATCCTGGTTTCGCCCCAGGTAGTTACCACGCTAAAACGCACCATCGTGTCGCCGGCCTTCCGGGGCTCTTCGACCTACTCACGAAGGACTAGAGAACGCTTGGAACCCTTAACATCTGGTGACTTCGTAGACGCCGAGGAGCCGTTCCGGCTGTTCCGCTCATGGCTCGCCGAGGCAGAAGCCAGCGAGCCGAACGACCCGAATGCCATGGCCCTTGCGACCGTGGATGCCGACGGGCTGCCGGATGTTCGCATGGTGCTCCTCAAGGGGGCCGACGAAGCGG
>JAXDPE010000051.1:0-33861 GCA_034668565.1 Sphingomonadales bacterium
ACCAGTCGCGGATCTGGGTGAAGGCGCCGGTGTAGGTGGCGGGGTTGGAGCGGGGGGTGCGGCCGATCGGCGACTGGTCGATGTCGATCACCTTGTCGAGATATTCGAGGCCGCTGATCTTCTCGCAGGGGCCGCAGATCACCCGGGCGCCGTTGAGGGCGCGGGCGGCGCCGGCGTAGAGGGTGTCGATGGTGAAGCTCGACTTGCCCGAGCCCGAGACCCCGGTGATGCAGGTGAAGGTGCCGAGCGGGATCGAGGCGGTGACGTCCTTGAGGTTGTTGGCCCTCGCGCCCTTCACGGTGAGCTTCTTGCCGTTGCCCTTGCGGCGCGTCGCGGGGACGGCAACCGAGCGCCGTCCCGTCAGGTAATCGGCGGTCAGCGACTTGTCGTTGGCCAGCACTTCTTCCAGGGTCCCTTTCGCGACGACCTCGCCGCCATGGGCGCCGGCGCCGGGGCCCATGTCGATGACGTAATCGGCGGTGCGGATCGCGTCCTCGTCATGCTCGACGACGATGACGGTGTTGCCGAGATCGCGAAGCCGCTTCAAGGTGACCAAGAGGCGGTCGTTGTCGCGCTGGTGGAGGCCGATCGAGGGCTCGTCGAGGACGTAGAGGACTCCCGACAGGCCGGAGCCGATCTGGCTTGCGAGGCGGATGCGCTGGCTCTCGCCGCCCGACAGGGTGCCGGAGGTGCGGTCGAGGTTGAGATAATCGAGGCCGACATTGTTGAGGAAGCCGAGCCGCTCGTTGATCTCTTTCAGGATGGCTCGGGCGATTTCCTTCTGCTGGCCGTTCAACTTGTCCTCGAGGGTCGAGAACCAGTCGAGGGCGTGGCGGACGGAGCGGCGGGTCGACATCGAGATGTCCTCGCCGGCGATCTTGACCGCAAGCGGCTCGGGGCGGAGGCGGGCGCCGAGGCAGGTCTCGCAGGGGGCGGAGCTCTGATATTTGGCGAGCTCCTCGCGCATCCAGGCGCTCTCGGTCTGCAGCATCCGCCGGTTGAGATTGCCGATCACGCCTTCGAACGGCTTGCGGACGTCGTAGCTGCGCTTGCCGTCGATGAAGCGCAGGGTGACCGGCTTGCCCTCGGTGCCGAACAGAATAACGCGGTGGATTTCCTCGGGGAGGTCGTTCCACGGAGTCTCGAGGCTGAAGCCGAACTCGCGGGCGAGGCTGCCCAGGACCTGCATGTAATAAGGGCTGGGCGGGTTCGACTTGGCCCAGGGCACGATGGCGCCGCGCTTGATCGAGAGATTCTCGTTGGGGACGACGAGCTCGGGATCGAACAGCAATTTCTCACCGAGGCCGTCGCACGCGGGGCAGGCGCCCTGGGGGGCGTTGAACGAGAAGAGGCGCGGCTCGATCTCGGCGATGGTGAAGCCGGAGACGGGGCAGGCGAACTTCTCGGAGAAGACGATCCGGCCCGGGGGCGCGTTGTCGCCGAGGACGACCTTGGCCTCGGGCTGATCGGCCAGCGCGCCGCCCTCAACGTCCTTGGCATCGGCGGGATCCAGATAGACCAGCCCTTCCGCCAGCTTCAGCGCGGTCTCCAGCGAGTCCGCCAGCCGGGTGCCGATGTCCGGCTTCACGGCGAAGCGGTCGACGACGACCTCGATGTCGTGCTTGTACTTCTTGTCGAGGGCGGGGGCCTCCTCGATCGGGTAGAGAATGCCGTCGATCCGGACCCGGGCGAAGCCGGCTTTCTGCCACTCGGCCAGCTCCTTGCGATACTCGCCCTTGCGGCCGCGGACGACCGGGGCGAGCAGGTAGAGGCGGGTGCCTTCGGGGAGGGCGAGGACGCGATCGACCATCTGCGACACCGTCTGGGCCGAGATGGGCAGGCCGGTGGCGGGGCTGTAGGGCACGCCGACGCGGGCCCAGAGCAGGCGCATGTAATCGTAGATCTCGGTGACCGTGGCGACGGTCGAGCGCGGGTTCCTCGACGTCGTCTTCTGCTCGATCGAGATTGCGGGGGACAGGCCCTCGATATGGTCGACGTCGGGCTTCTGCATCATTTCGAGGAACTGGCGCGCATAGGCCGAGAGCGACTCAACGTAGCGGCGCTGCCCCTCGGCGTAGATG
Organism: Sphingomonadales bacterium; assembly: GCA_034668565.1. GTDB lineage: Bacteria > Pseudomonadota > Alphaproteobacteria > Sphingomonadales > Sphingomonadaceae > Allosphingosinicella. The sequence goes on from JAXDPE010000051.1 coordinate 2,082, forward strand.
GTGTCGAAGGCGAGCGAGGATTTGCCGGACCCCGACAGGCCGGTGATGACGGTCAGCGTCTCGCGCGGGATATCGACGTCGACATTCTTGAGATTGTGCTCGCGCGCGCCGCGGACGGAAAGGTGAGTCAGCATTCGTTATACCGATGCTTCTTAAGGTGAGTCAGCATGGCCGGTCGTGTTCCAGATCTGTTCTGTGGTTAGGCGGGGACGCGCGGCGGGTCAACGCGGCAGGTGCGAGATGGGTGCGGCGGGTGCGTAAGGCAAGCCTTGGATGTCAGGCCCGGGGCGAAGGGCCGCTTCAGCTTTTCCCGGGTATCGCCGGCGCGGCGGGGGCGCTGGTCGCCTGCTCTCGGTTGCGTTCGTCCTCGAGCTTGGTCTTCGCGCAGTCGGCGAGCGGAATTCCGGCTTCGGGAAGGGGAATGAGCTCCTGCCGCCTTTCCCGGCGGCGGACGAGGGCGATGGTCACTTTCGCGGTGCCGCAATTGTTGGCGTAGATCCATTTCCCGCCGCCGAAGGGCAGCTGCGCGTCGTTCGCGAAGAACTGGAGGCTGCCGTTGTGGGCGGCCTTGAAGCGGGCGCGATAGAGCTCGGGGAAATCCTCGTCCCGCTTGAGCTCCAGCGGCCGGACGTGGACCCGGTCGACGAAGGGCAGGCGGGTGGCGATCCAGCCGCCCAATCCCTTCGCATCCCTGCTCTTGTCGACGGTGATCTCCACCAGCGGCTGAAGGTAGCGGGCGTTGATCACGCGCCGCATCGGCACTCCGAAGAATTGCGCGGCGCCCGCGGCGCTGAGCCCCATGGGGTCGCCCTTCCTGTTATCGTCCCACCAAGGCGCGGGCTCGCCATTGTCCGGCTTCATCGGCAGCTGGAGCACGACGTCATAGACCTGTCCCTTCCGGACGTGCCTGCCGATCGACAGGCAGGGCGCCTGGGTATCGAAAGTGAAGGTTCCGCGGCCGAGCTCCGGCAAAGGCCCGCGCTCCTGCGAGCAGAAAGCGTGAGTCGATTCCTCCACCGCGAGCGACGACTGGGTGGCGACGACGAGCGGAGCATAAAGAAGCGCCGCCAGCATCAGGATCCCGAAAGCGCCCGGCAGCAGATACCATTTGAAGGTGAAGAAGAGCCGCTGGTAGGCCGGGCTTTCCCGCCGGCGCCGAAGCGGCGTCGGGGCACAGCGGTCGGCCGGCGGGGGCCGGCCGTCGAGCGCGCTGCGCCACAGCCGGTGTGAGGAATCGCGAAGCCTCAGCTCGAGCGTCTTGCCCCAGCGCAGCAGCCGCCAGACCAGGATGGCGAGGAGGACCGCGGTCACCGGATTGAGGGCGATCGCCTCGATCCATCCCTCGGCGAAGCTGGGAACGAGCACCTTGAGGAAACGGATGACGTTAGGCAGGAAGCAGCGCGCGTCCGAACAGGTCTTCTCGATGGCGGAAAACGGGTTGAACAGCGGCAGGGCGGCCAGCATCAAGGTCGCCGCCAGGGTCGTGAAATAGGCGAAGCGGCGGCGCCAGACGATATCCCACAGATTCTCCTGGCAGGCGAAACGCGCGTCCTCGCCGGCCTTGAGCCGGCGCAGCTTCGCGAGGTCGACGAGCGGCTCCGAGGGGCCCGGCTTCATCGAATCGCGATCGTCGTCGCTGTCCGCCTGCTTGACGGTCTCCCCCTCCTTCTGGGGCGGGATCACGTTGAAATTACGGGGCAGGGCGATGGGGGCGTAGCGATCGGTGCCCGAGTCGATGCGGGCGATAACGCTTTCATGGACCCGCACCTGCCGCAAAAGGCCCTGGGGCTGGCCTCGGCGGTCGTCGATGTCGGGATCCTGGAGCATCAGATAGCGCCGGTCCGGCGGATGGATCCAGGCGGCGATCTTGCGGGGCTGGTAACGGTAATAGGCGCCCATGCCCGAGCGGCTGTCGTGGAGCGGCCCGAAGCTGTTCGCCAAAGCGAAGAAGCGGTTCTTGATGACGTCGAGCGTGCGCAGGTCCGCCTTTTCCGCCTCCTCCATCATCCACAGCAGCGAGACGTAGCTCAGGCTCTCGTCCGGATAGCCGCCGCCGACATCGGCGTGCATGCCCGTGAACCAGACCTGCTGGATCCGCCTTCGGAATTTCCATTTGCGGGCGCGATGGCCGGCCGCCTCGCGGACGAGGGCGGTGGCTTCCTCGGGCGCGTGGCGGTCATAGGCCTGGCGAGCGCGCTCCAAAGCCGAGGCCTGCGCCTTCAGCGCCTTCCGGCTCTCCTCATATTCGGCGACCTCGTCCCACAGCAGCGGCTGAAAGGAATCGCGCTCGTCGTCGAGCGCGAGGGCGTGGCGGGCGCAGTCGACGGATTCGGCGAGCTGGTAATCGGGCATGCTCAGCGGATAGATCCAATTGTCGATGGCGCGAGTGATCTCGGCGATCGGCCCGCCATAGGCCGCGACCGTATCCCACACGCCGACGAAGCGGATCACCGGCTGGTAATTTTGCGACTTGTCGTAGGAGGTCAGGGTCTTCCGCCGCTCGCGCCCCGACACCCAGGAATCGCGCACCCGGCGGAAGAATCGGGTCGGACGCTTCAGCTTGCGCGGCAGGAAGGCCGTTCGGAAGGCGCGGTAGGCGCAGCGGCTGCGACGGTCGAGCTCGGCTTCGTCGTCTGACGTAACCAGCCCCTGCGAGGCGATGAGGGCGATGACGAGGCGCATGGTGAAGGCGCCGCGGCTGAAGCCGAAACCGTAAATATGGTCGCCGAGACCTTGCGGGTTCGCGCCCGGCTCCTGACCGGGCCCCGGACGGTAATTGCGGCAGGCGAACTGGTAGAGATCGAGCACGTTGCGCTTGAGGCCCCAGCCGAACGCGCCGCCGAGGGCGGCCAGCGGCCTGAAACCGGACGTTCCGACGCCATCGTCGTAAAAGGAGATCTGGTCGCGTTTGCCCTCCGGGCTGGGGCCGAGGTCGACCGCCTCGTACATTCGCCAGACATTGGTCTTGAACAGCTTGGCGCTGCTGTTGCCGGTGCCGTCCGAAAACAGGATGATGCTTTTGCCCGTCATCGCGCTTCCCCCCCTCGCGAAGTCCGCAGGCTGCGCCCTTTGCATCCCCCGGGTCAACCGCCGGTCTATCCGATTCGCGAGCGATTGCCGCGTGAGCGGGATCACGGACCCGGGCCGTGCCGGGCTTTAGCCCGTCCTTCGTTCCGGCGGAGAGCGTGGATGGCCAAACTGGAGGTGGAGGTTCGGCTCGGCGACGGGGTGGCCGGCTATGCGCTGTTCGTCGACGGCATCCCGGCCGCGATGGGCGCCGATCATCGCGGCGAGGCCGAATGCGCGGGACGCTGCGGGGACGGATCGACCCACGCCCTGCTTTACACGTTGAGCGGCGTGCCGGGGGCGAGGCTGGCAATCACCGTTCGCTGCTCGGCCCGGATCGTCTGCGGCCTGAGCGCCGAGATCGGTCCGGCCGCCGGGTCGCCGTGGCGCGCGGGCCGGGAGCTATTCGCGATTTAGGTTGGGATTCCGGTCGCTTGGCAGGGTGACGCGGCCTCGCCGGCGCGTTAGGCTGGCGCGTTTTACGCGGCGGGGGCGAAATGCGCAGGCAAAGGCTGGCGAAAATGGCGAACGGGAAAAGGCGGTGAGCCTCACCCGCAGGGCCTTGCTCGAGCGCCTCGGCCTCGCCGGCGGAGTCAGCGCCGTCTATCTCGGAATGGAGGCGATGGGGCTGCTCAACTCGCCGCCGGCCGCGGCCGAGCCGTTCGAGCTGCCGCCGGCGCCGGGACGCAGGAAGTCAGTCGTCGTCCTCGGCGCCGGGATCGCCGGTTTGGTGGCGGCCTACGAGCTTCGCCGCGCCGGCTGGGAGGTCACCGTCATCGAAGCGCGCGACCGGATCGGCGGCCGGGTCTGGACCGTTCGCGGCGGCGACCGGATCGAGCAGATGGGCCGGCCCGACCAGCACTGCACGTTCTCCAAGGGCCTGTACCTCAATGCCGGCGCGGCGCGGATCGCGACCTCCCATCACGTCATCCTGGGCTATGCCAAAAAGCTGGGTGTGCCGATCGAGGTGATGGTCAATTCCAACCGGGCGGCGAAATGGGATTTCGGCGGTCGCAACGTCGTCAATCGCCAGGCGATCAACGACACGCGCGGGCGGATCTCGGAAATGCTGTCCAAGGCCGTCAAGAAGGGCGCGCTCGACGAGGAGCTGAGCGGCGTCGACAAAAGCGTGATGCGCGGCTTCCTCGGCGCCTATGGCGGCCTTTCCCGTCCCGACGGCGATTATAAGGGCGACGGCCGCTCCGGCTATTCCGTCCTTCCCGGCGCCTATGGCGAGACCGGGACGACCGTTCCGCCGATGAAGCTCGAGGACATATTGAACGAGCGCGGCTGGGTCCTGCCCTTGCTGTTCGAGGAATTGTTCGACCAGCAGGCGCCTATGTTCCAGCCGGTCGGCGGAATGGACCGGATCGCCCACGCGCTTTACGAGCAGGTCAGGCCCGCCGTCCGCCTCCGCACCGAGGTGACGGCGATCCGCCGGGTCGGTGACCGGGTCCGGATCGAGCATGGCCAGGAAAGGACCGAGGCGGATTATTGCATCTGCGCGCTCCCCGTGAACCTGCTGGCGCGGATCCCCAACGATTTCTCGCCGGCCAAGCAGGCGGCGATGAAGGACTCGGTTTACGCTCCGGCCGTCAAGGTCGGCTTCGAGTCGCGACGCTTCTGGGAGGACGAAGGCATTTACGGCGGGGGCGGCTGGACCGACGCTCTTGCGGAAAACGTCCTTTACCCCTCCGGCGGCTGGCACGGCGACAAGGGCGTGCTCGTCGCCGCTTATGTCGCCGGCTGGTTCGGGCCCAATCATCCGGTCGAGTTCAGCGCGCTCAGCGACTCCGAGCGCTTCCGGATCTGCCGCGAGGTGATCGGCCGGATGCATCCGGGCAAGGCCGGCGAGCTGACCCGGCCGGTGACGGTCTCCTGGGCGCTGACCCGCTGGTCGGAAGGGGTCGGGCCGGGCGACGCCTTCTTTTTCGAGGATCCTCGGCCGGAGCGTTATGCCGAGCTCTGCAAGCCGGAAGGCCCGGTCTTTTTCGCCGGCGAGCATCTCAGCTACGTCCAGTTCTGGCAGGAAGGGGCGGCGCTTTCATCGCACGCGGCTATGCAGTCGCTACAGGCGCGGGTTCAGGAACGGGCGTTGACGGAGCGCGCATCCGGGCGCACGTCGGCATAAGGACAAGGAGCGGGAAATGCGTGGGACGGCTTTGGTGACGATGTTGCTGGCGACGATGGCGCCGGCGGCGGCGATGGCCCCGATGAAGGGGATGGCGCCGATGAAGATGGCGCCGATGAAGGGCATGGCGCCGATGGGGGCGATGGCCCGGACGGGCGCGCCCGCCGATGTTGCGGCCGGTGTCGCGGCGCCGGGGCGACCCCAGACGGCCAGGGACCTGGACGCGCTTCGCAAGCCGGTCGAGGTGCTTGCCTTTATGGGTCTGAAGAAAGGCGACCGGGTCCTCGATTACTTCACCGGCACCGGCTATTATGCCGAGATCATGGCCAAGGCCGTCGGCCCCAAGGGGCTCGTCCTGGGCTGGAACTCGTCCGGCTTCATGAACGACAAGACGAAGGCCGCCCTCGACGGGATCCGCAAGCGCGATCCGAATTTCGGCTATTTCGCCACGCCGGCGACGGCGCTCGCTTTCCCGAAGGAAGGCTTCGATTTCGCCATGCTCCACCTCGTCTATCACGACACGTATTGGGAAAGCGCCGAGTATAAGGTGCCTCGCATCGATCCCAACAAGGTGGTCGAGGCGCTTTGGTACTCGCTGAAACCCGGCGGAACCGTCGCCGTCATCGACCATGTCGCGGCGCCCGGCGGCGATACGCGCGCCGTCGTCGAGAAGATGCACCGGATCGATCCGGCCAAGGTTCGCGCCGATTTCGAGCGTGGCGGCTTCGTTCTCGAGGCCCAGTCCGATTTGCTTCGCGTGCCTTCCGACGATCACAGCAAGAACGTCTTCGACCCTTCGATCCGGGGCAAGACCGACCGCTTCATGTACCGCTTCAGGAAGCCGGGCTAGCTTAAATCCTCCCCTGCATTGCAGGGGAGGGGGACCAGCCGAAGGCTGGTGGAGGGGCTTTTCTGAGTCCGAAAACCCCTCCACCGCGCTTCGCGCGGTCCCCCTCCCCGAGAAATGTCGGGGAGGAATTTTTTGGTCTTCGACAGACCGCCTCGCCTTCTCGACGAATGGCACTTGCAACCTGCTACATTTGTGGCATGCTACAGGTGTAGCAGCAAGGAGCCGCGAGTCGCCATGATCGCCAGCCTGCCGCGCCGCGAGCGCGAGATATTTGAGATCCTGTGCAGCGCCGGCGAGGCGACCGCGGCCGACGTCCGCCGGGCGATGGCCGATCCGCCGAGCCATTCGGCGGTCCGCACCATGCTTGCGAGGCTCGAGGCCAAAGGTCTGGTCAGGCACCGTGCCGAGGAGCAGACCTATGTCTACAAGAGCGTGCCGCAGCCGGCCAAGGTGCGGGAGACGGCTCTCAAGGCCCTCGTCAAAACCTTTTTCGACGGGTCGGCGGCGAGCGCCGCGACGGCCCTTCTGGGCCTTTCCCAATCGCTGAAGCCCGAAGAGCTCGACGCGCTGCAACGCGCGGTCGACGAGGCAAAGGAGCGCGAGTGATGAGCTACGACTTCCTGATCGAGATGGCGTGGAAATCCGCGGCGATCGCCGGCGGGGCGCTGCTTCTGGCGGCGCTGCTGAGGTCGCGCTCGGCGGCCGATCGGGGCGCGGTGCTCAAGGTGGCGGTGGCGCTCCTGCTCGCCCTTCCGGCCATCGCCCTGTTCGCACCGGCGCTCGAGATCGAAACTCCGGCCCGGGCGCCCGCTCCGGCCGCCGCGGCGCCGACTTTCGCGGTCGCGCCCGTCGCCATGGTCGACGCCGCCAAAGCGCCCCCGGCCGCGTCGGCGCCGACCGGCGACTGGGACGATCCGAGCCTGCTCTTCTTCCTCCTCTATCTCGGCGGAGTGGCGATGGTCGGCGGGCGGCTGCTCGCCGGGCTTTGGACCCTTCGGCGCTGGACCCGCGGCGCCGCCGAGGTCGAGGCTCCCGAGTGGCGGGCCGCGCTCGCCCGCGCCGGCGGCGACCGGCTCGAAATCCGGCTGCTCGCCTGCGAGGAAGCGAGCTCGCCCTTGAGCTGGGGCCTTGCCCGCCCCGTCATCCTGCTCGACCGCGACACCCTGCGCGCTCCGGCGGAGGCCGACGCCATCCTCGCCCACGAGATCGCCCACGTCGCCCGGCGCGACTGGCCCTCGCTGATCCTGTCCCGGCTGGCGGTTGCGCTGTTCTGGTTCAATCCCCTGGTCTGGAGGCTCGACCGCGAGGTCGCCCAGCAGGCCGAGGAGGCCGCCGACAGCGACGCCGCGGCCAGGGTCGAGCCCGCGCGCTACGCCCAGACCCTGCTCGACTGGGCCCGGCTGAGCGGCGGCCCGGCTCTGCCCGCCAACGCCATCGCCGCCGGCGAGCCCGGCCTGTCGCGGCGGGTCAAGGCGATCCTCGACGGCCGAGTCGCTCGCCGCTCCGGCTCCGGCCTGGCGGTGGCCGCCATGCTCGGCTGCGCCGCCTTCGCCGCCCCGGTCGCGGCCCTGGAGTTCGTTCCCGGAACGCCCGAGGCCGCGCCGGTGCCCCCGGCTGCGCTTGCCGAGGTCGCTCCGCTTGCGCCGCTTGCGGCAGCGCCCCCCGCTCCCGGTGCGGCCCGCGCCCCGCTCGCGCCTCCGGCTCCCCCCAAGGTGACGATCGTCGGGCCGGGGACGGGGTTGCCCCTCGCCCTCGCGATGCAGGCCGGCCCGCGCGCCCCGCGCCCGCCCCGTCCCCCGCGCGACCCCAATGTCGACGATTCGATGGTTGAGGCCGACGTCGCCCGCGCCGTCGCCGAGGCTATGCGCTCGGTCGATATCGCCGCCGTGTCGAGCCAGGCTGCCGGGCAGGCCGCGGCGGCGATGGTGGCCGGAATGAAGCACGGCGCCCTCGGCATGGAGGCCGGCGCCCGAAGCATGGACCTGGGGGCGGCGCGCATGCTCGCCCAGGCGGAGCGGTTCAGGAACCGGGACTTTCAGGAGGCGGAGATCCGCCGCCAGGCCGCCCGCGGCAAGCATGTCACCGACGAGGAACTGCTCAAGGCCGCCGAGGAGATGGAGAACGGCGCCAGGGAAATGCGCGACGGCGCCCGCGAGATGCGCGAAGCCGCCGCCGAGATGCGAGAGGGCAAGCACGACTGATCCGATCCTCCCCACGCGTTGCGATGGGGAGGCAGCATCGCTAGCGTGGGTCCATGTACCTTCGCGTGCTCGCCGCTCTTCTCCTGACTCTCTCGGCCTGTGCGTCCGCCCGGACCGCGCCCGCTTTCGACACCGTCATCCGCGGCGGCACGATCTACGACGGCAGCGGCGGCATGCCGTACAAAGGCGACGTCGCCATAAAGGGCGATCGCATCGCCGCCATCGCCCCGCACATTCCCGGGCACGGCCATGCCGAGGTCGACGCCCGCGGCCTCGCCGTCGCTCCGGGCTTCATCAACATGCTGAGCTGGGCGGCCGACCCGCTGATCCGCGACGGCAGGGCGCAAAGCGACATCCGCCAGGGGGTCACTCTCGAAGTGATGGGCGAAGGCTGGTCGATGGGCCCGTTCAGCCCGGTCCAGAAAGCCGAGGCGGAGGCGGAGCAGACCGGCGCCCGCTATCCGATCAGCTGGACCACGCTCGGCGAGTTCCTCGAATTCCTGGAGAAGAAAGGGGTCAGCGTCAACGTCGCCTCGATGGTCGGCGCCTCGACGATCCGGGTCAACGAGCTTGGCCGCAACGACGTCGATCCGACCCCCGAGCAATTGGCTCGGATGCGCGTCCTGGTGCGCCAGGCCATGGACGAAGGGGCGATGGGAGTCGGCTCGTCGCTCATCTACGTTCCCGCCGTCTATGCCGAAACGGACGAGCTGGTCGCCCTGGCGAGCGAGGCGGCCCGCTGCGGCGGAATGTATATCAGCCACATGCGCAGCGAGAGCAGCGGGCTTCTCGAGGCGATCGACGAGCTGGTCGAGATCAGCCGCCGCTCGGGCGCCCGCGCTGAAATCTATCACCTCAAGGCCGCCGGCCGTTCCAACTGGCCGCTGATGGATTCGGCGCTCGCCCGGATCGAGGTGGCTCGGGCCGCGGGCGTCGCGGTGTCCGCGAACATGTATCTCTACGACGCCTCGGGGACCGGACTCGATTCGACCCTGCCGCTCTGGGTGCGGGAAGGCGGTCTCCAGCCGATGCTCGCCCGCCTAGCGAACCCGGCGGCTCGGGCCCGGGTCGTCGCCGAAATGCAAAGCGGATCGCGTGACTGGACGACGGTCCAGCCGGTCGGCTTCGTCAATCCCGCGCTTCGAACCTATGCTGGCAAGCGGCTGCCCGAGATCGCGGCCTTGCGCGGCAAGAGCGTCGAGGAAATTGCGGTCGACCTGATCGCCGAGGATCGAAGCTCGGTCGGCACCGTCTTCCATTCCATCTCCGAGGAGAATCTGCGCAAGGTGCTGGCGCGGCCCTGGGTCAGCTTCGGCTCCGACGCCGCGGCGATCGCGACCGAGCCGCCTTTCACCGACAAGCAGGTCCACCCGCGCACCTATGGCAATTTCGCCCGGCTGCTCGGCCGCTACGTCCGCGAGCAGAAGGCGATCGGCCTGGCCGAAGCGGTCCGCCGGCTGACCTCGCTTCCGGCCGACAACCTCCGGATCGCGGACCGCGGCCGCCTTAGGACGGGCTTTCACGCCGATCTCGCCATCTTCGACCCGGCGACGATTGCGGACCGGGCAACCTACGAGCGGCCGCACCAATATGCGGTCGGAATGCGCCACGTCTTGGTCAACGGGGTCCAGGTTTTGCGCGACGGCGAGCATACCGGCGCAACGCCGGGGCGCTTCGTGCACGGGCCGGGCTGGAGGAAATGCAAATGAAACGAGTGAACAAATCAATTCCTCCCCGCGATTTCGCGGGGAGGGGAACCAGGCGAAGCCTGGTGGAGGGGTTCTCGCTGACTCCGAAGAACCCCTCCACCGCGCTTCGCGCGGTCCCCCTCCCCCGGAAAGCCGGGGGAGGAATGGTGGCGGCGACGCTCGCCCTGCTCGTCGCGGCCTGTGCGACCGCGCCCCAGGCGCCTACGTACGACACCGTCATCCGGGGCGGCACGATCTACGACGGCAGCGGCCGCGCGCCCTATAAAGGCGATGTCGGCCTGCGCGGCGATCGGATCGCCTTTGTCGGCCCCCATCTGGACGGCGCCGCCCGGACCGAGATCGACGCCTCGGGCCTCGGCGTCGCTCCGGGCTTCATCAACATGCTGAGCTGGGCCGGCGAGACCCTGATCGCCGATCCCAAGGGCCAGAGCGACATTCGCCAGGGGGTGACCCTGGAAGTGATGGGCGAGGGCGATTCGATGGGCCCGATGTCCGACGAGATGAAGCGGCTGGAGACTCAGCGGCAGGGCGACATCCGCTACCCGATCGAATGGACCAGCTTCGGCGATTACCTCAGCTACATGGAGAAGAAGGGCGTCTCGCCCAACATCGCCAGCTTCGTGGGAGCGACGACCGTTCGAGTTCACGAGCTCGGCGAGGGCGACGTCGATCCGACGCCGGCGCAGCTCACCCGCATGCGGGCGCTGGTTCGCGAGGCGATGAATGAAGGGGCGATGGGGGTGGGCTCCTCGCTCATCTACGCGCCGGCCTTCTTCGCCGAAACGCCGGAGCTGATCGCGCTCGCGACCGAGGCCGGCAGGTGCGGCGGCATGTATATCAGCCACATACGCGACGAAGGTCCCAAGCTGCTCGAAGCGATCGACGAGCTGGTGGCGATCTCGGCGGCGTCGGGCGCGCCCGCGGAAATCTACCATTTCAAGCAATCCGGAAAGCCGAACTGGGGCAAGATCGACGCGGCCATCGCCCGGGTCGAGGCGGCCCGGACGCGCGGGCTCAGGATCACGGCCGATATGTACACCTATCCGGCCAGCTCGACCGGGCTCGATGCGGCGATGCCGCTCTGGGTGCAGGAAGGCGGGATCGAGGCCTGGGTGAAGCGGCTGAAGGACCCGGCCCTTCGCGCCCGGGTCCTCGCGGAGATGCGCAGCGGCAAGTCGGAGGACAGCGCCCTGGTGGTGGAGGAGCCCTCCAAGGTGCTTCTGCTCGGCTTCAAGAATCCGGCGCTCAAGCCCCTTACCGGCAAGACCCTGGACGAAGTGGCCAAGGCGCGCGGCAAGACCTCGGAGGAGACCGTCGCCGACCTCATCGTCGAGGACAATAGCCGAATCCAGGTCGCCTATTTCTCGATGAGCGAGGACAATGTCCGCCGCGAGGTCGCCCTACCCTGGATGAGCTTCGCCTCGGATGCTTCGGCGCAGGCGCCCGAGGGCGTGTTCCTGAAATCGAGCACCCACCCGCGCGCCTACGGCAATTTCGTCCGGGTCCTCGGCAAGTTCGCTCGCGACGAGAAGGTGGTGACTCTCCAGGACGCGGTCCGGCGGATGACCTCTTATCCCGCCGGCAATCTCGGCCTCAAGGACCGGGGCGCGCTCAAGCCCGGTTATTTCGCCGATCTCGCCATCTTCGAGCCGGCGACGATCCGCGACAACGCGACCTTCCCCAAGCCCCAGCAATACGCGACCGGGATGCGCCACGTCTTCGTCAACGGTGTGCAGGTGGTGAGGGACGGCGAGCATACCGGGGCGACGCCGGGGCGCTTCGTGAAGGGGCCGGGCGCGGGCAAGTGCCTGGCGCGATAGGAGCCGCGAACGTCGCACGGGCCGTCATCCCGGGCTTGACCCGGGATCCATGAACACCGCCGGGCGAGATTTTCACCAGCCGTGTTCATGGATTCCGGCTTTCGCCGGAATGACGAATGTGGCTCCGCCGGCGAGGCAGTGCGAAGCTGGAATGGCAGGGAGGAAAGGATGCGAAGAATAATTGCAGCGTGTTTCGTCTCGCTCGACGGAGTGATGCAGGCGCCCGGCGCCCCGAGCGAGGACCCGACAGGCGGTTTCGAGCTCGGCGGCTGGCTCGCTCCATTTTTCGACGAGGCCGTCGGCGAGGAAATCGACAAGCTGTTCACCCCGCCGTTCGACCTTCTGCTCGGCCGCCGCACCTACGACATCTTCGCGGCTTTCTGGCCTTATAATGCGAGCGAGCCGGACGGGATCGGGCAGCTTTTCGACCGCGCTTCGAAATATGTCGTGACTCGAGGCGACCAGCGGCTCGACTGGCAAAACAGCCACCGGGTCGAAAGCCTCGACGCGCTCGCCGAACTAAAACGAGGGGAGGGGCCCGACCTCGTCATCCAGGGCAGCGGAACGCTCTATCCGCAATTGCTGTCAGCGGGCCTGATCGATCGGCTGACCCTGATGACCTTCCCGGTCATCCTGGGATCCGGCAAGCGCCTGTTCGGCGACGGCACTCCGCCCGCGGCCATGCGGATGGTCGAGCACAAGGTCACTGCGCGCGGCAACATCATCGCGGCCTACGAGCCGGGCGGAGCGGTCCAACCGGGCAGCTTCGCGACTAAGGAGCCGAGCGCCGCGGAGATCGAGCGCCGGAGGAAGATCGAAGAGGGGACTTGGTGAGGCGCTGACGACGGGCTCAAAATCCTCTCCGAGTTTCTCGGGGAGGGGAACTTGCGACGCAAGGTGGAGGGTTCTCCGACTCGGCGGGCCCTCTACCGCCCTGCTTATGCAGGCGAGGATTTGAGCGGCCGCAACTGATGGCGTTCCGGACAGTTGGGCGATGGACATCGGGAGCCGCGCCATGAGAAGTTTCGCCCTCGTCCCACTGCTCCTTCTCGCCGCCTGCGCCTCTGCTTCGGCCGAGCGAAGGGTCGCTCCGCGAATCGACCCGGTGCGTATGTCGAACATGATCCGAACCCTCGCCTCGGACGAGTTCGAAGGGCGCGGACCGGGGACGGCGGGCGAGGCGAAGACGATCGCCTATGTCGCCGAGCAGTTCCGCCTCGCGGGGCTGGAGCCGGCGGGCGAGGACGGCGGCTGGATGCAGAAGGTGCCGCTGGTCCGCACGCAACTGGCCAAGGGCGGCACGGCGACGATCGCGGCGAAGGGCGGCGCGATGCCGCTGCGAATCCCCGAGGACGTCTATCTCTCCACGGTGCGCGAGACCTCCCGGGCCCGGATCGAGGGCGCTCCGATGGTCTTCGTCGGCTACGGGGTCGCCGCTCCCGAGCGCGAGTGGGACGATTTCAAGGGGGTGGACCTCAAGGGCAAGGTCGCCGTCTTCCTGGTCAACGATCCGGATTTCGAGGCTGTGGCGGGGGATCCGGTCGCGGACCGGTTCGGCGGCCAGGCGATGACCTATTACGGCCGCTGGACCTACAAGTTCGAGGAAGCCGCCCGGCGCGGGGCGGTCGGCGCTTTGGTCGTCCATGAAACCGCCGGCGCCGGCTATGGCTGGAACACCGTCCAGGCGCCCGGCGGCGAGAATTACAACATCGTCCTGAAGCCCGGCGCCCAGCAGCCGGTCCTCCTCCAGGGCTGGATCCAGCGGAGCGTTACCGAGGCGCTGTTCCGCCGCGCTGGCCTCGATTTCGAGGCGGCGAAGCGGCAGGCGCGCACCCGCGACTTCCGGCCGATCGACCTGGGCGCGCGATTCTCGGCCGATTTCGGGGTCGAGGCGACCCGCGTCGAGAGCCACAATGTGCTCGGCAAGATCAGTGGCTCCAAGCGGCCCGCCGAGACGATCTGGTTCACCGGCCATTGGGACGCCTATGGCCTCGGAGCGCCGGACGCGCGTGGCAAGAGGGTGAGGCCCGGCGCGCTCGACGACGCCTCCGGGATTGCCGGGGTGGTCGAGCTCGCCAGGGCCTTCAAGGCCGGGCCGAGGCCGGAGCGAACCCTCGTCTTCGCCGCCTGGACGGCGGAGGAGAGGGGCCTGCTCGGCGCCGAGCATTATGCGACCAATCCGCTCTTCCCGACGGACAAAGCGGTCGCCAATCTCACGCTCGACACGTTGCAGCCCAACGGTCTCGCCCGTGACGTCGTGCTGATCGGCAAGGGCCAGAGCGATCTCGAGGACAGTCTCGCCGCGGCCGCGGCCCGACAGGGGCGGACGATCACCGCGGACGCTCGCCCGGAGCGCGGCCTCTTCTACCGCGCCGACCATTTCGCCTTCGCCAAGCGCGGGGTTCCGGTGCTGCTGCTGATGGCGCTTGGGGGCGGCGTCGACCTGGTTGAGGGCGGGCGCGCGGCGGGCGACCGCTGGGTCACGGAGTTCACCGCCAATTGCTATCACCAGACCTGCGACGAATGGCGCCCCGATCTCGATCTGAGCGGCGCTGCCCAGGATGTCGGCCTGTTCTACGATATCGGCCGGAAGCTGGCTTTCGGAAGCGATTGGCCGGACTGGAAAGCGGGGTCCGAGTTTCGGGAGATCAGGGCGCGGAGCGCGGCGGCGCGACGCGGATACTAGGCTGATTCGACATTCAGCGCGTCGTCGGGCGCGGGGCCTGCGCGTTTGAAAATATGGCGTGTTCGTGTTATGTTCCTATAGCTCTTTGACAGTGTGAAACGATAGCCAACCTCCTGCCGGCCGCGGCGATCGGGAGGTTCACGAAAAAGGCGCTCGACCCAATGAACTTCGTGAACTTTCCCTCGGTCGATGGTCGACTTGACGCCCGAGCCGCATGAGCCTTCTCCGCCCGCACGGAAGCGAGGGTGAGTGGCCAGGTGAATGTCGATACGCCCTAGGGGGGGCAGCGCGCGATCGACTAGCGAGCGGCGGTCGAAGCCGGCGCCTCGTCCAGATAACGGCCGCTGTTGGCGAACTCGGCCTTGACGGTCGACTGCGGCAGGCGGTCGTTGACGGGAGCGGGCGGCGCTTCGCCGGCCAGGGTCGCTTGGGCCGAATAGGCGGACGGCGTGGGCAAAGCGAAGTTCGCAAGGTTCACCGGCATCGTCAGGGTCGCGCTCGCCGGCCGGCCCAGATTGATCGGAAGCCGGGCCGCCATCACCGTCGCCGGAGAGGGCTCGTGGCCGCGATAGGCCTGGCTGAAGGCGGCCGCGCCGCCCCAGGCGCCCGGCATCCGATAGAAGATGTGGTTGCCGATGACGTTCGTCTTGGCGAGCCGGAAGGCCCAGTCGGGAAGGACCTGGTGGGTGTGGTAGTTGGTGGCGAGCCCGACCGGGGCATAGACATAGCCGGCCAGGGCCTCGGCGGCGATGCGGCGGGCCCGGGCCCAGTCCCCTCCGAACGGCATCCTAAGGAGCGAGCCGTCGCAGGTGAAGGTGAACTGGCAGCCGCCGCCGGCGCGAAGCGGCCCTTGATAGACGACCCCGCAGACGCTGCCCGGAAAGGCCGGATGGCGGACCCGGTTGAGCACCACCTGGGCGACGGCGCGCTGGCCGTCCTCGCTCTCGGAGCGGGCTTCGTAATAGACGGCTTCGGCCAGACATTGAAGGGAGCGGACCTGGTCGGCCGGGCCGGCGGCGCGGAAAACGGTCGAGAGCGCCCGGGGATTGGCGTCGGCGGAGAAGGGGATCGAGTCGTTGATGCGCGCCGCTTCGGTGGCCGGGACGTCGCGAAGCACCATCGGCTCGGGTTGCGGCGGACGCGCCGACGGGAGAGCGACCGTGTCGATCACGCCGACGACCGGCGCCGGAGCGGCGGCCAGCGGAACGCAGGAAGCGGTGACGAGCAAGGCGGCACAGCACGCAATCTCGCGGCCCCGCCAGCTCAGTGCCTCACCCAAGGCCTTGAAATATATGGAATCCAGCAAAGCCAACTTGGTCCTCATCGCCTGTTCGAAGTGCCCGCCTAGCTTCCGATAGCTAATAATGTTGCACCAATGCGCCCCCCCATTTCCCGCTGTCCCAGAGCGGGACGGACGGCCGGCGGCGGTTAAGCGGCGGCGCCCTCACTTTTCTTCGGAGCCTATTGGTCCGCGGGGACGTTTGAGGGGCCTGATCCATGTGAAGCGGCGGTGTGTATGCGTAAGATCCTGGCGTGCGTTTCGCTGGCGGCCCTTCTGGCCGGCGGCTGTGATTTCGTGAAGACGAGCGGAGGCGGGGGCGGCGCAAGTTCCGGCCAGGTCGTCCAGGTCGATCCCAAGGCGGTGACTCCCGCCGACCTCCAGGCGGCGGTCAGCGATCCCCGGGTCAAGCAATTCTACGAGGCGCGCGGCTGGCAGGCGGTCTGGACAGGCGAGCGAGCCCAGGAGCTCAACGCGGCCTTCGACGATGCCGCCCGTCATGCGATCGACGCCAAATCCTATGCCGAGCATGCCACCAAGGGCGCCAGCGCGGCTGAGAGGGAAGCCGGACTGACCCTCGCCGCCATCGAATATGGCCAGGCCCTCGCCACGGGAGCCATCGATCCGCGCAAATTGTTCGAAGTCTATACGGTGCCGATGTCGAAGGCCGACGTCGTCGGCGGCCTCGGCAAGGCGGTGGAGCAGGGCGGAGTGCGGCCCTGGCTGGCAAGCCTCGCGCCTCAGGACGCGGAATATAAGGCGCTCTCCGACGCCTATCTCGCCTACCGCCAGAAGGCCGGCCAGGAGCATAAGACGGCGATCGCGGCCGGCGAGCAGATCAAGCCCGGCAAGAGGGATCCAAGGGTCGCCCAGATCCGCGAGGGCCTTCGGGCCAACGGCTACCTCGCGCCCGCGGCGGCGCCTGCCGGAGAAGCCAAAGCGGGCAAGGCCAAGGCGCCCGCCGCGCCCGCTTCCGGGGGCGACGTCTACGGCGCCGACATGGTCGCCGCCGTGAAGAAGGTGCAGTCCGATTACGGGATTGAGGCCGACGGAGTGATCGGCAATTCGACGATCGAGGCGCTCAACACCGGCGCCCGGGACCGGGCGCGGATCCTGGCGGTGAATTTGGAGCGGAGGCGCTGGCTCGACCGGGCACCGCCGGCGACCCGGATCGAC
Source organism: Sphingomonadales bacterium (assembly GCA_034668565.1). Classification (GTDB taxonomy): domain Bacteria; phylum Pseudomonadota; class Alphaproteobacteria; order Sphingomonadales; family Sphingomonadaceae; genus Allosphingosinicella. The sequence continues at coordinate 19,000 of JAXDPE010000051.1, forward strand.
GTCAACACCGCCGCGGCCGAGCTTCATTACTTCAAGGACGGCGCCGAGAAGGACCGCCGCCGGGTGGTCGTCGGCCAGCCCGACTGGGAAACCCCCGAACTCGGCTCCCCCATCGCCCGGCTCGTCGCCAACCCGCCCTGGACGATTCCGGATTCCATCGCCGAAAAGGAGATTCGTCCCAAGGGCGCGGCTTATATGGCGAAAGAGAATATCGTCATGAAGAACGGCCGGCTGGTGCAGGAGTCCGGGCCCAAGTCCGCGCTTGGCCTCGTCAAGTTCGATATGATCAACAACCAGCAGATCTACCTTCACGACACGCCGGCCAAGGCGCTGTTCGCCTCGACTCAGCGCCACGCCAGCCACGGCTGCTCGAGGGTCGAGAACGCCGTCGAGTTCGCCCGACTGCTCGCCCAGGACGACGGCAAGCTCGACGCCTTCGACAAGGCGATGGCGACGAAGGAGGAAACTCCCGTCGAGCTGTCCAACAAGATTCCGGTGCGGCTTCTCTACCACAGCGCCTATGTCGACGGGGGGCGGGTCGTTTTCCGGACCGATCCCTATGCCTGGGACGACAAGGTCGCCGCCGCGCTCGGCCTCGGCGGGCCGGTCCGGCCGCGGGTGAAGGTCGCCGTCGAAGACGTCGGACCGTAAGCGCAACTCCGTCATCCCGGCGCAAGCCGGGACCTCGTCGAGTCAAAAATGCCGAGCTTCCGCCTCCCCGAGGTCCCGGCTTGCGCCGGGATGACGGCGTGGGCCGTCGTTCGTCGATCCCAGTCAGCCTTTCATCGCCGCCGCGGGCGCTTCGCAGAACCGTTCCGGCCCCGTGTCGAAGACGGCGGGCGCTCGCGCGTTCGCCGGGCTAGGTCGAATCCAGCGACGCGGGGTTCCGGCCTCGTCTCATCCCCGGGGAAGGGGTTCCGCGCCGCACCCGCTTTCGACAAGGATGAAGACCATGAACCGTATGCTTTCCGGCCTCACTGCCATCGCTCTGACGGCCGGCACGATCGCCGTCGCCGCCGCTCCCGCCGCCGCCGCTCCCGCCGAAGACGGGGTCAGCATCAGCATCGAGGGCCTCGATCCCGCCAACCCGGCCGACGCTCTTCGAATCGACCGGCGGGTCCGCACCGCCGCCCGAAGCCTTTGCGGCTCGAACCAGATCCAGCCGATCCGCCTCCGCCGGGGCGCGCAGGCCTGCGAGTCCGCCATGGTCGCCGACGCGATGAGCTCAGTTGAGCTCGCCGCCGCGAAGCAGGCCACCCCGGTCCGGCTCGCCCTTCGCACCCGCTGATCGACAATCGCCGACAACTGGGCTCGCCCGGCGCCCGCTACCCCTTCAGCGGCGCCCGGCGAGCCCTTTTGCATTGGCGAGATAGAGCCGCCCGACCTTCTGCTCGCCGTCGTCGGCGAGGCGCGCCCACCAGCGCCCGCCCTCGTCGCGCCTCAATCCGGTGACGAAATCGCGGCGGACGATGGCCGAGCGGTGCAGGCGGACGAACCGAGCCGGGTCGAGCTCTTCCTCCAATTTGCCGATCGTATGGTTGATCAGCCAGCTTCGCTTGCCGACGTGGAGTCGCATATAGTCGCGCTCGGCGCTGACCCGGTCGACATCGGCGGCGGAGAGGCGGACCAGTCCGCGCGCCTCGGACACCCAGAATTCCTCGACGTAGGCCGACCCGCCTTCGCTTCCCGCAGGGGATTCGCCGCGGACCGCGAGCTGCTCGCGGGCCCGCTCGACCGCCCGCGCGAGGCGTTCGGCGGAGACCGGCTTCATCACATAGTCGACCGCTTCGACGTCGAAGGCGGCGACGGCGAACATGTCGAAGGCGGTGACGAAGATCACCACGGGCGGCTTGGGCGCCTTCGCCAGCGCCCGGGCGACGTCGATGCCATCCATGCCGGGCATCGCGATGTCGAGAAGCACCGCGTCGGGCTCGACCGCCTCGACCATTCGAAGCGCGGCGGCGCCCTCGGCCGCCGTGCCGGCGAGCACGACTCCCTCCATCCGCGCGAGCAGCAGCTGAAGGCGCTCGACGGCGAGCGGTTCGTCGTCGACGACGAGGAATCGGATGGGATCAGGCATGGGTTTCCAGGGGCATGGTGAGGGTCACGCGCCAGCCGCCGTCGGGCAGCGGACCATGTTCGCACTCGGCTTCGGCGCCGAAGCGGGCGGCGAGCCGCTCGCAGACGTTGACCAGGCCGACTCCGGTGCCGTGCTCGCCCTTCGCCGGGTCCGCCGGTCCGCGATCGTTCTCGACGGTGAGGATGAGCCGGGCGTCTTCGTCGCGCGCCGCGACGGTCAGCCGGACCGGCTCGGCGGTCCGGGCCACGCCATGCTTGATCGCGTTCTCGACCAGCGGCTGGAGGATGAGCGGCGGCACTCGGGCCGCTCGAAGGTCCTTGGGCACATCGATCCGGACGTCGAGACGCTTGGGGAAGCGCAATTTCTCGATATCGAGATAAAGCTGCTGGAACTCGATCTCCTGGGAGAGCGTGATGTCCTCGCTCGGGTCCAGCGCCAGGCTCGAGCGGAAGAAAGCGGAAAGGTTGACGATCATCGCCTCGGCCTCCTCGTCGCGCCGGGCCATGACCAGCGAGGACAGGGAGTTCAAGGTATTGAACAGGAAGTGCGGATTGACCTGGTAGCGAAGGGCCCGGAGCTGGGCCTCCTGGGCGTCGCGCTCGGCGCCGGCGGCGCGGCGCTCGGCGGCGCGCAGGCGAGTCGCCGAGCTGATCGCGATGTAGAAGCTCGCCCAGGCCGCGAAGAAGAAATACCAGGTGACGAGGCCGTCGGCGATCAGGCGCAGCGCCTTCTGGCGGCGCATCTGCGGATCGATCGGCAGCTGGGTGACGATCTGCACCCCCTCCTTGCCGATCCTGACCTCGTCGCCGGCGGCCGAGCCGACGATCCGGGTGCCGTCCGGCCCCTGGCGGATGATGGTGCGCTCGGGCAGCGGCTGCTGGACGGCGAAGGCGAGGTTGAAGGTCGAGAAGATCGCCGCGGCGGGCACGCAGGCGATGGCCGCGGCGACGATCTGGATCCGGATGCTTTCGCGCGCGGCGCGGCTCAGCACGACGTAGACGAGGAAGGTGAGGATCACTCCGATCACGCAGCCCAGCGCCCGGTAGCTCAGCCAGGCCAGGCTTTCCTCGATCAGCAGGGTGCGGATGACGATGGTGGCGAAGTAGAACAGCCAGAAGCCCAGGATCGAGGCCGCCGCGAGCGGCAGATCGGGCAGGCGCCGATGCCCGCGATAATCGGTGAAGCTCTCCATCCCGGAGCCTTCTTACCCGTTGTTGCTCGATTTTGTCGTGCGACGCGTGTCGTTTGCAGACAGGAGGAGGGCGTTTGTCGAAATTCCTCCCCCGGATTTCCGCGGGAGGGGGACCGCGCGAAGCGGGGTGGAGGGGTTCTTTGGACTCAGCAAGGCCCCTCCACCATGCTCCGCATGGTCCCCCTCCCCGCGAAATCGCGGGGAGGAATTTACGCATGACGAATTTCGAGAATCTGTGGAGAAGTCATTTCGGCGCCGCGAAGTCGTTGATTTCCGGACTTTTCGTTTTGCAGCGCTGTGGCCGGGAGGTGACAGTCCGGCCGCCCTCTAACCCAAGTGAGCTTTTCTCATTGCCGCTGATCCCGAAACCTGATTCATTTCTGAATGGGGAGCGAGATCCTGGTTAAGCGGCTGGTAACGGTTTCAACCGCATGATCTCGCCGGTAAAGAGTGGGAGTGGGATCATGGCGACGAATACGAAGCCGGCCGACGGTGCCCTGACTTTGGTGGAGATGAAGGAATTCGCCGGTTTCCCGGCCGCGACCCAGCGTTACATCCGCCGTTCGCTCGATGTCGGCCTCGGCCGCCGCGACGCCCTTCGCCGCTGGTCGCGCGACGTCGGCGAGGCCGCTTCGATCCGCGCCCAGGAGCGCATGTACCGGCGGCTCGACCATGTCCGCGCCAGCGTGCCCGACGACAGCGGCCTCGACGAGATGGAGCCCGTGATGGGGCCCCTGGTGACGATGACCGCCTTCGACCTGGGCCAGGACCGGCTCCCCGACTTCGCGTCCTACCGTTTCCTTTACGAGCGGCTGATCGGCGCCGCCGTCCGCCCCTGGCTTCCCGGCGCCTTTTGCGCGGCGGCGGCCTTGCCCCATCTCCATCCCGAACGGCGCCGGTCGCTGCTCCAGTCGATCAGCGAAGCCGCCGCCACCGCCCCGGGCTGGTCGAACCGCGAGCCGGTCTTCTTCCCGGAATGGGTCGACAAGGTCGACGTCACCGTCGCCGGATAGACTCAGGACGGAATCGAACGGAACGGCGGGCTTTGGGTCCGCCGTTTCTTTTCAATCCCTTATAATTCGGTGTCTGACACCGAATTATTTCAGCCAGCCCTGCTTGCGGTACCAGTCGGCCGTGGCCTTGAGGCCGCTGGGGGTCTTCACCTGAGGCTGCCACAAGCGCGACGGCGGCCGCTTTTCCGCGGCGACCACCCAATCGGGGTGGGAGTAGAGGCCGACCCGGTCGCGAGTCAGCCTGGCGTTGCCGCGACGGAACAGGCGATCGAGGCCCGAGGCGATTCGAAGCACCGGCCTGGGCATGGCCAGCGTTGCCGCCCGCCGGCCGTAGATCCGGCCCAAAGTGCGGGCGAAGTGGCGGTGCTGCCAGCCGCCCTCGCGGCCGTCGTCGGGCTCATAGGTTTCGGTCCAGCTGTCGGCATCGTCGAGGCAGGCGAAGATCAGCCGGCAAAGATCCTCGACATGGATGACCGAGAAGCGGCCCCCGGGCGGGAGAGGGATGAAGCCGCGCCGGGCCATCTTGAACAATTCGAACGTCTCGCGGTCGCCGGGGCCGTAGATGGCGGGCGGGCGGACGATCGTCCAGTCGAGACCCGAGGCCGCGACCAGCCGCTCGGACCGGGCCTTGGACCAGCCGTAATCGGAGAGCTCGGGCTCCCTCGCGGCGAGCGACGAGATGTGGACGAAGCGGCGCACGCCGGCCTTGCGGGCGGCGTCGATCATGGCGGCGGTGCCGCCCGCATTCACCGCCTCGAATCCGGATCGGTTGCGGGCGTTGATCGCCCCTGCGAGGTGGATGACGGCGTCGGCGCCGCCGCACAGCTTGACCAGGGTCTCCGGCCGGTCGAGAGCGCCGTCGACCCAAGCGATCTCGTCCTCGGGCGGCTTCCAGCCCCGGGTGAGCGCGCGAACGTCATAGCCCTCCACCAGAGCGAGGCGAAGCAGATGCGAGCCGACGAAGCCGGTGCCGCCGGTGACGGCGAGGGTTCGGATCTTTTGGGCCTTGCGAGGCATCGGCGCTAAATTCCTCCCCGCGATTTCGCGGGGAGGGGGGTGTAGGCGGGTCGGCATGCCGGGGGCATGCCGAGAGCCGGAACCGGCTGCGCAGCAGCCGTCGCGCGAAGCGTGGTGGAGGGGTTCTTCGGAGTCTGGAAGAACCCCTCCACCATGCTTCGCGTGGTCCCCCTCCCCGGCAAATGCCGGGGAGGAATTAGAGCGGCGACCACGAGCTCGGATCCTCTTCCGCTTCCGCCGCCTTGGCCGCGCTGATATGCGGCAGCAAGGCGTCGAGCACCGCCTCGACGCCCGCGCCGGTGACTCCGGAGAGGGGGAGGGGCCTCGCTCCGGCCTCCGCCTCGAGCTCGTCCGAAAGGGCCGCGATCAGCTCGTCGTCGAGCGTGTCGGATTTGTTGAGCCCGATCACCTCCGGCTTGCCGGCGAGACCGGCGCCATAGGCTTCGAGCTCGGTGCGCACCGTCCGATAGGTTTCGGCCACATCCTCCACCTCGGAATCGACGAGATGCAGAAGGACCCGGCAGCGCTCGATATGGCCGAGGAAGCGGTCGCCGATGCCCGCGCCTTCGGCCGCGCCCTCGATCAGGCCGGGGATGTCGGCGACGACGAACTCGCGCTCGCGGTGGCGGACGACCCCGAGCTTCGGGTGGAGCGTGGTGAAAGGATAGGCGCCGACCTTGGCCTGGGCATTGGTGACCGCGTTCAGGAAGGTCGACTTGCCGGCGTTGGGCAAGCCCACCAGGCCGACGTCGGCGAGCAGCTTCAGGCGAAGCCACACCCAGGCCTCTTCCCCCGGCCAGCCGGTGCCGTGCTGGCGGGGCGCGCGATTGGTCGAGGTCTTGTAGCTGGCATTGCCGCGCCCGCCGTCGCCGCCCTTCATGAAGACCTGGCGCTGGCCGACCCGGGTGAAGTCGGCGAGAACATGCTCCTTGTCTTCCGACAGGATCTGGGTTCCGACCGGAACCTTGATCAGGAGATCGTCGCCGCCCGCGCCGGTGCGGTTCTGCCCCGAGCCGCCCTTGCCGCGAGGGGCGCGGAAATGCTGGGTGTAGCGAAAGTCGATGAGGGTGTTGAGGCCGTCCACCGCCTCGAAGACGATGTCTCCGCCCTTGCCGCCGTCGCCGCCGTCCGGGCCGCCATATTCGATATATTTCTCGCGGCGGAAGCCGACCGCGCCGGGGCCGCCGGCGCCGGAGCTGATGAAGATCTTGGCTTGGTCGAGGAAATGCATTGCGGGCATGTAGGGGATTAATCCCCGCGCCGAAAGGGAGCCGCCCGGGCAGCAATGCAAATCTATTGACACATGCAAACAGGTTAGCATATGCTGACCTTCAGGAGGATGGCTAATGGCCCGCGACCTGACCAACGAATTGGGGAAGCGTGAACGGCAGATCACCGAGATCGTCTACCGTCGCGGCCGAGCGACGGCAGCCGAGGTTCTGGCCGACCTCCCCGATTCTCCGACCTATTCCAGCGTCCGCGGGATGCTCCGGCACCTCGAAGGCAAAGGCTATTTGCGTCACGAGCGCGATGGCCTGCGCTACGTCTATTCGCCGACGTCGTCGAAGTCGGAGGTGCGGACGTCGGCGCTCTCGCATATCGTCAAGACCTTCTTCGACGGGTCGATCAGCACGGCGGTGGCCGCTTTGCTCGAATCGAAGCCGCTGACCCAGGACGAATATGAGCGACTCTCCTCGCTGCTGAACGAGGCGCCGCGGGAGGACGAGGCGTGACCCTTTTCGTGTCTCCGGTCGACATCGCCGGCGAGCTCGCTCTTCTGCTCCGCGCGACGGTGCTGATGGCAGCGGGCTGGGCGGGGGCGGCCGGACTTCGACGGGCCGGCGCATCCGCCGCCGCGCGGCATATGGCCTGGTTTCTCAGCATCGCGGCCTTGCTGGCCTTGCCGATCCTGTGGTGGCTGGCTCCGGCCCTGCGCCTGCCGATCCTCCCGGCCGAAGCGGCGACTGCGGCCGCCGCGTCGCCGCCCTTCGCCCTCACGGCGCCGATGCCCCCGGATGCCGCCGTTCAGGCGGGTTGGGGCCCGATCCTTGCCTTTGCCTACGCGCTGGGCGCGGCGGCTTTGGTGGTTCGTCTCATCATCGGTCGCCTGATGCTCACTCGGCTTTGGCGCGACTCCGGGCCGGTGCCCGACCCCGCCTGGGACGATCTGCTGTCCCGGCTGTCGATCCAGATGAAACTGTCCCGGCGCGTCGAGCTGCGCATGTCGAGCGCTCCGGCGGTGCCGATGACCTGGGGAACGTTGGCGCCCAAGGTGCTGCTTCCGGCCGAGGCTTGCGAGTGGCCGCCGGAGCGGCGGAAGCTCGTCCTTCTTCACGAGCTCGCCCATGTCGCCCGCTGCGACAGCCTGAGCCGATCGCTGGCCTCGCTGGCCTGCGCGCTCTACTGGTTTCATCCCGGAGCGTGGTTCGCGGCGCGGCGCATGCGCCTCGAGCAGGAGCACGCCGCCGACGATCGCGTGCTGATGGCGGGCGGATCGGCGAAAGCCTATGCTCTCAGCCTTCTCCACCTCGCCAGGGGCCCCGGGGCGAGGCCGCGGTTCGACCAGGCGGCGGCGATGGCCGGAATGTATCAACTGGAGCGCCGCCTGGTGTCGATCACCCACCCGGGGCCCCGGAATCGCCCCGGAACCGTCTTCCTCTCCTCGTCCGCGCTACTGGCCGGTCTCACTACTTTGCTGGTGGCGGCCGGCGTTCCCGTGAGCGCCTCGACCACCCACCTCGAACCGGTGAATGCAAGAGCTTCCGACAGGGCCACGGCCGCGGGGAGGAATGCAGACGTCCAGCGGGCCGAATTTCCCCTGGCGCAGACTGAAAATGGCATCGAGCAACTCCCGCGGGAAAGCGTGGTCGCCCTCGAGGGACGCCCGAGAAGGCGTGCCCCGCAGAGCGCCGCCGAAGGAAGGCCAGCTCGCCGCGCCTCGTCGCTTCCAGTTGAGAGCGAGCCCGCCGGGTCTGGCGCCGGTCAAAGCGAGGATGGCCCGCAATCCACCGCTCTCGCGCAGCCGCTGCGCAACTATGGCTGGGAGCTGCCGCGACCCGAGCCGACGGTCCAGCTCGGGTCCCCTGGAGGCTCCCCGCAACCGACCCGTGTCACTTTACCTAAACCTATTCACTCCGCTTCGAACCAACGGATCGGCCGGCCGAAATGGGCTCGGAACCTTCCCCGGCTGGCTCGCGGCAGTTCGCCGATGGGCTCCCCCGCTTCCACGAGCCCGGGCCCGTTGATGTTGTCGTGGCCCCTCCGGGCCGGGGCGAAATAACCAGGAGAGAAATGATGAAGGCAAGACTTCTGATCGCGGCCCTCGCGGCCGCGGTGTCCACCCATGGCGCCTGGGCCCAGGAGCCGACGCCGCAGCGTGCCGCCCGTCATTCGGCGACCTCCGGCTTCAGGATCGAGGCCTTGGCCGGCTACGACACCGACGGCTACGAGGACGGCACGCTCTACGGCGGCCGGGTCGGCTATGATTTCCGGCTGGGCAACCATTTCCTGCTCGGCCTCGACGGCGAATATAGCGACGTCACCACCCGCCAGCATTTCGCCTTTCCTGGTTCGCCCAGCCTCACCGCCGACGACGGCCCGGAAATCTATGCCGGCGGCAGAGCGACATTCGTCCTTTCGAGCCATTTCCGGCTCTATGGCGGCGCCGGCTATTCCCACATCAAGGAAGGCTATTTCTTCCTGTCCAGCCCGAACCCTGCGCCGCTGGGCACGGTCGCCGCCGGGCGCAGGTCCTATGACGGCTTCCGGCTCAGCGCCGGCGGGCAGGTGATGCTCGGCCGCCGCGCCTTTCTCGGCGCCGAATATCGCCGGGCCGGCTACGAGGATTACGGCCTCAGCCGCGAGCAGGTGGTCGGAAGCGTCGGCTTCCGCTTCTAGGGCCGCCGGTGCCTCGGCTCGTAAATGCCGAGCTTGCCGCCGCCCGGCAGCTCGACCGCGGTCGCCCGGCCCCATTCGCGCTGGCCGACGGCGTCGCAGACCGCGCCCCGGCCTTTCAGCAAGGCCACCGTCTCGTCGACGTCGTCGCACATGAGATAGAGTTCGTGGACGTCGTTCTTCTCGCCGCCATGCACTCCAAGCTCGGCCGGCGGCAGCTTGAAGATCAGCCAGCCGCCGCCGCTGTCGATGCAGGGAAGGGCCAGCACGTCCCGCAGGAATTCCCGGTCCGCCTGCGGATCGCGGGAGAAGATCATGGCATGTGCACCGGTGATCATGTCGGGCTCCTTTCGGTCGCAGTCTGAAGCAGGTGCCGGGTCGCGATCGCGCGCGCTTGTTCCCGAGGCAGACCCAATGCGCTCGCCATCGGCCCGCCCAGCAGCGAATCGCCGAGGGCGGCGAGCACCAGCCAAAGGGTTATCTCGTGAACCGGGCGGTCCTCGTGCCCGGCCCCGAGCTTGTCGACGAGGCGGTGGATGGCGTCGAGGATCGGGTCGAGGGCGTCGCGATTGCCGCTGAGGATCATCCAGGCCGCGAGCGCCCCGGCGCCTTCCCGATCGAAGGCGTCGAAGGTCCGGTCGACGATCTCGCGCGGATCGGCTTCGCCCTGGCGCTCGAGCTCGACGACCCGGGCGATCTCGGCGGTGACGCGCTCGCCGATCAGCCGCGCCAGCTCACCCTGAAGCCCGGCCGCGGAGCCGAAATGATGGAGGAGGTTGCCGTGGGTCTTCCCGATCCTGGCGCCCACCGCCTTGAGAGTGACGGCCTGCGGCCCCGACTCGATCAGCAACGCCCGGGCCGCCTCGAGCGCGGCCGCTCGGCTCTCTTCAGGGGTCAGGCGTTCGCGCGCTATTGACATGGATGTAAGTATGCGTCATCGATCATAAGCGAAGGAGATACAGCCATGGCGCGCGAAGTGACACCCTCCGATCTGACCATCACGCCGCGCGACCGCCGTTTCGGCCGCGGCGCCAGGACCGACCGCTGGTGGCTGGGCGGCAACCCCTATGGCAGCGCGCTCTACGACGCGCTCTCCATCACTTTTCCCAAGGGCGAGGCCTTTTTCGTCGAGAGCGTCCGGGCCTTCCGCGCCGACGCTCCGCCCAGGCTCGCCGAGGATATCCGGGCCTTCACCACCCAGGAAGTGATGCACAGCCGCGAGCATGTCGCCTTCAACCGCCGGGCGGTCGAGGCGGGCTACGACATCGCCGCGCTCGAGGATCGCGTCGACATGCGCATCGAGGAAACGAAAAACCGGCCGCCGATCGTCAATCTCGCCGCGACCATGGCGCTCGAGCATTTCACCGCGATCCTCGCCAACCAGCTGCTCGGCAACCCGCGCCATCTCAAGGATGCGGATCCCGAATCCGCCGCTCTCTGGCGCTGGCACTCGATGGAGGAGATCGAGCATAAGGGCGTCGCCTACGACACCTGGCTCCACGCCACCCGCAACTGGCCGCGCCGCAAGCGGTGGATGGTCAAGTCGCTGGTCATGCTCAAGGTCACCCGGAACTTCTTCGTCGAGCGCAGCCAGGGCGCCCTCATCCTGCTCGCCCAGGACGGCATCAAAGGGCCCCGGGCCTGGGCCGGCCTGTTCTGGTATGCGATGGTCAGCCCGGGGATGTTCCGCAAGATCCTCGGCGGCTGGGTGAAATTCTTCCTCCCCGGCTTCCATCCGTGGAAGCATGACGACCGCAGGCTGATCGCCGAGGGCGAGCTCAGCCTTCAGTCGGCGCTCGCCTGATCGTCCGGGCCCGCCAGGGCCTTCGCCGCCTCGCTGGCGCGGGAGGCGCCGCTCTGCTCGAGATGGCGGATCCAGCGCTCGCGCTCCCACAGCCGGATCAGCCGATCCGCTTTGGCCCGTAGCGCGCTTCCCGCGGGCAGCTCTCGATAGGTGCCGCGCAGCTTGACGACGTCGGCCACCTCGAAGCGCACCTCCTGGGAGGGCAGGTGGAGGACGGTCCTGCGCTGCCCCGCTTCCACCATTGCGATCTCGGCCGGCCGGTCGAGGTCGATGGTATGCTGGAAGACCGGCCTGCCCGGCGCCGGCGCCGGCATTTCCGCACCGGCCGCGCGAAGCAGCACGCCCCGGACGTCGGTCAGGCCGACGGGGCGTGGAAGGGCGACGCCGCCGCGGCTGAGCACGAAGGGAATATGGGTCTGCAGCTCGTTGAGCCGTTGACCGTGACCGATATAATCGTGCTCGAACAGCTCTTCGCCATGATCGGCGAGGACGAGGACGACCGAGTCTTTGAGGACGTCCAGCCGCCGCAGCCTGGCCAGGATCTTGCCGATCACCCAATCTCCGTAAGCGACCGAATTCCAGTAGCTGCGGCGAGTCCATTCGCGATCGGCGAAGCGGATCCTGTCCCGCGGCACGGGCGGCCCCGGCAGGAAGCGGGGGGTCCCCGGAAATTCGTAGGGATAATGAGACGTCTGGACATTCATGTAGATGAAGGTCGGCCTAGACCAGTCGGAGCGGCGGCCGAAATGCCTGTCCAGCTCGCGCAGCAGGGCCCGCGGATCGAGCAGCAAGGTGATGTCGCTTTGCAGGGGGTTGAGGCTCTCTTTCTTGAGCACCCGCGCATCGATGAAGGGATCGGCATTTTCGCGCATTCCGGTGGCCGCGGCGATTCCGCCGAAATCTTCCGCCTGGGTCGACAGCACGGCGGTGCGATAGCCCGCGCTCCGGAAGTCGCTGAACAGGGACGGGGCGGGCCGGACCGGCTCGATCCGGCCGGTGAGCAGCGATTTTATCGACGGCCGGGTGTAGCCGGCATGGCTATAGGCTTCCTGCGAGGACGAGCCGGTGGCGGCCATCGCGGTGAGGTTGGGCGCGACCAGCCGGCCGTTCCAGTGCTTTCCCACCATCTCGGCCCGAGTGCTTTCGAGCACGATCAGGACGACATTGCGCCGCTCGCCGCCGAAGCGCGGGGCGGGCGGGACCTCGCCGCCGGCCGAATGCCGATAGTCGCCGGCCAGCCCGTCTTCGTCGATGCCGTTGCCCGGGATGTCGAGGGCGAGGGGATGGCGATCGGGATCGAATGGCTGAAGGTCCCGGTAGGCCGAGACGAGGCTGTAGCCGTCGCGGTCGAAATCCGTCGCCACGTCTAAAAAAGCATAGGCCAGCCAGGGCGCCGCGAAGCGGTCGAGGCCGAGCCTGACGTCGTAATTGCCGGACGCGGCGAAAAGCAGCACCGGGACAAGGAGCGCGGCGGCCCAGGCCTTGCGCGGCGGTCCGGCCGGCTTGCGCTCCTGCGCGGGCCTGTCGCGGCCCGGCTTCAGGAACCACAACACGCAGAAGTAAAGCAGCGCCGCGCCGGCCAGAATCCACAGGATGAAGCCGGCATCCCTGAGACCGTAAAGAAGGGCGCCGGTAAGGCTGCCTCCGCCGAGGCCGCGGATGAGGGCCAGGGAAACGGCGCTGCCGAGAACGGCGGTAAGCTTCGTCCGGGCCATCAGCACGATCATGAAGACCGTGCCGAACAGGAAAACGAAGTCGAACAATATCCGCTTCGGGCCACGCCGCCTCGGCAGGAGGCGAAACAGCCGATAGGCGAGGGCCACGAGCAGCAGATGCGAGCCGATCAGCGCCGGGAAGAACAAGGCGAGCTCGCCCGGCCGGTCGACGACCCGGAAATGGGTCGGCGCGAGCCCGAAAATGGTCGATTGAAACATGGCGAGCCCGAGCTCGGCGAGAAGGGTCGCCGCGGCGAGCAATAAAAGAACCGGCAGGGATCCGCCGAGCGACCGCCCGGCGGCCAGAAACGTCTCCCTCCTGATCACCGAAATGCTGTCGCAGATACGTCTTTGCCCGGCAAGGTCGAGGGGCGGCCTAAAGGCCCTTCGGGCAGTCGACCGGTGCCCCCCAAACTCCCTTCAAATCGCTTCTCCTAGGCCGCCATGGCTGCCGGAGCGACCTCCGCTTCCTCGCCGAATTCGAGGCTGAACTCCCGGCAGGGCGCCAGCTCGCCTCGCCCGGCGCTGTAGCGGGGCGCGATCGTTCCGGTCGGCTTGAAGCCGAGCTTCTCGAGCACGCGTCCGGAGGCGGGATTGTCGATGAAATGGCCGGCGTCGAGGCGCTTGAGGCGAAGGCCGTGGCGCGCCGTGGCAAGCAGCGCCAGGCCGGCTTCCGTGGCATAGCCCCGGCCCCAGTGGCGGCGAGCGATCCAATAGCCGAATTCGGTCCGGCCCGACCGGCGAAGGCCGAAGCCGATCCCGCCGATCAGCTTCGGTAGGCCATCCTCGAACAGGAAGATGAGCAACGAGGCCTCGGCCGGCTTTCGGTCGGCCGCCAGGAAGGATTCGGCGTCGGCCAGGCCGTAGGGCCAGGGCGCGGTGGCGAGGTTGCGCACGATGCGTTCGTCGCCGATCGCTTCGAAGAGGGCAGGGGCGTCCTGACTCCAGCCGGGCCGCAGCAACAGTCTTTCCGTCCTCAAGAACATCGTCTCGTCCTCCCTGTCCGCCGCCGATCGGTTACCCGCGTGGGGTGACACTTCGGCGACCGTTTCGAGGAAGAAACGCAAAAAAGGAGAGAAACCCGGCGGCTCCTCTCCCTCGAATTCGGTTCTCTACTGAGACCTGGAGCCGCCCCTCCTGGGGACGGCCCGTCCTCGGCTCGTCCCTATTCCGCTGCTTCGTCCGTATGCGGCATGTCGACGCAGACGAACTTGCGGCCGAGCTTCCCGTCGCGAAACGAGACCCGGCCGGCGATGAGTGCAAAGAGGGTATGGTCCTTGCCGATGCCGACGTTGGTGCCCGGATACCAGCGGGTCCCGCGCTGACGCACGAGGATGTTGCCGGCCAGAACGGTCTCGCCGCCGAACTTCTTGACGCCCAGACGCCGGCCCGCGCTGTCGCGACCGTTGCGTGAGGATCCGCCTGCTTTCTTATGTGCCATGACTAAGCTCTAATTCTCTCTAGGGTTTACGCGTCTTTATCAGCGGCGGGCTTCTTTGGGGAAGCCTTTTTCTTGGCCGGAGCCGGAGCGTCGACCAGCTGGCTCTCCGAGCCTTCGACCTTGAGCGGCGCCTGGGGCGTTGCATCGGCGGCCGCGGGAGCGTCGGTCGCCGCGGATTCGGCCGCGGGCTTCTGCGCCTTCGGCTTCTTGGCAGGCGCCTCGGCCGCGGGAGCGGCGATGGCGGTCTCGGCCGGAGCGGCGGCGGGGGCCTCCGCGGCCGGCTTCTCGGCCTTGGCCTTCTTCGGCTTCTCGGCCTTCTCGTCGCCGATCGCGACGATCCTCAGGATCGTGTGCTGCTGGCGATGGCCCTTCTTGCGGCGGTAATTGTGCCGGCGGCGCTTCTTGAAGACGATGACCTTGTCGGCCTTGGCCTGGGCGATGATCTCGGCCGAGACGGTGAGGCCGTCGGTGGAGCGAAGGTCAGAGCCCTCGCCGGCGAGCAGGATGTCGCCCAGCTGGATGGTGTCGCCCGCCTCTCCGGCGAGCTTCTCGACAACGATCTTGTCTCCGGCGGCGACGCGATACTGCTTGCCGCCCGTGCGCACGATTGCGAACATTGGCACTTCTTTTCTTGGCTACGAAATCAGGTTTCCGCACGCTCGTCGGCGCCAAGGCACGTAGGTCGCGCGGGAAGCGAGCCGCCTAT
>JAXDPE010000052.1:0-76807 GCA_034668565.1 Sphingomonadales bacterium
GGCCGCACTGGATTGCTTCGCTTCGCCCGCAATGACGGATCCAATCGTTATTGATAATCAATTGCAACTAGCGTAGCTGAACGGCCATGCTCCGCCGTTTCGCGCCCTTGCTCCTTTGCCTTTACGCCTTGCTCGGCACCGCTCCGGCGGCTGCCCAGGCCGGCGACGTCCAGACGAGCTGGCGGCTGCTCGATTATATCGCGGTCGACTATCCCGGCGCCGTCAAAGGCGGCAAGGTGGTCAGCGAGGCCGAATATAAGGAGATGGTCGAGTTCGCCGGCTCGGTGCGCGAGCGCGTCGGATCGCTCCCCGCCAATCCGGCCAAGGCGAGGCTGACGGCTCAGACGGACCAGCTGCGGGCGGCGGTGGGGCGGAAGGCCGCCCCGGTCGAGGTGGCCAATATGGCCCACGCGCTCGCCGCCGACCTGATCTCCGCTTATCCCGTGCCGCTGGCGCCTCGAGCTCTTCCGGACGCCGGTCGAGGCGCGGCGCTCTACGTCCAGAATTGCGCGGCCTGCCACGGCGCCGCGGGTGACGCCAAGACGCCGATGGCGGCGACTCTCGATCCGCACCCGGTCGCCTTCGCCGACCGCTCACGGGCGCGGCAGCGCAGCCTGTTCGGGCTTTACCAGGTCATCGACCAAGGCCTCGAGGGCACCGCGATGCAGAGCTTCGGCGATCTTCCCGAGGCCGACAAATGGGCCCTCGCCTTCCAGGTCGGCCGCTTCGCTTACCCTCCGGCTTTGGCCGAGAAGGGTCGCCGCATCTGGGAGAGCGACGGCGCCATACGCGGCCTCGTGCCCGACGCCGCGGCGCTGACCGGGCTCACCGAGGCCGGGCTGGCCCAGCGCATCGGCGCCGGCAAGGCCGCGGCCGTCACCGCTTATCTGCGCAACGAACCCTCCGCCATCGCCCCCAAGGCCGGCGCGTCGCTGACCGTCGCCCGCGAAAAATTGGGGCGCAGCCTGGCCGCTTATGAAGCGGGCGACCGCGGCGCGGCCAAGGAGTTGGCGCTCGCCGCCTATCTCGACGGCTTCGAACCGATCGAGCCGATGCTGTCCGCCCGCGATCCCGGGCTCATGGCCCGGGTCGAGACGGCGATGGGCGAGCTTCGCTCCGCCATCGCCGGCGGCCGCGACGCCGTCGAGGTGCGCGCGCGGGTGGCCGCGCTCGACGGCCTGTTCGACGAGACCGAGCAGGCGCTCGCGCCGGAGGAAGGCAGCGACGCCTCCACCTTCCTGGGCGCCTTCACGATCCTGGTGCGCGAGGGACTCGAGGCGCTGCTCATCGTCGTCGCCATGCTCGCTTTCCTTCGCAAGGCCGACCGGGCGGAGATGGTCCGTCCGGTCCACGCGGGATGGGTCCTCGCCCTGATCGCCGGCTTCGCCACCTGGTGGGCGGCGACCCATTTCCTCTCGGTCAGCGGTGCCAGTCGCGAATTGACCGAAGGCTTCGGGTCGGTCCTGGCCGCGGTGATCCTGCTTTTCGTCGGCATCTGGATGCACGGCAAGGCGCAGGCCGACGAATGGCAGCGCTACATCCGGGAGAAGGTCGGCGCGGCCCTGTCGAAGAAATCGGCCTGGTTCCTGTTCCTGCTCGCCTTCGTCGCCGTCTACCGGGAGGTGTTCGAGACGATATTGTTCTTCGCGGCCTTGTCCTCGGAAGGGCGGATCGGGGCGCTGATCGCCGGCGCCGCGGCCGGGCTCGCTTTGCTCGGCGTGATCGCGCTGCTGATGCTTCGCTTCAGCCGCACCCTGCCGATCGCCAAATTCTTCTCCTACAGCTCGATCCTGATCGCAGTGCTGGCCGTGGTCCTGGCCGGCAAGGGCGTCGCCGCCTTGCAGGAAGCGGGAATGCTCGGAGTCACCTCGGTCGGCTGGGCGCCGCGAGTTTCCATGCTGGGGCTCTATCCGACGCTGCAGGGGCTGGCGGCGCAGGCCGCGACGCTCGCGATCCTGCTGATCGGCTTCGGCCGCAACCGGCGCGGCACGAGCCGTCTGGCGGCGGCTTGAGCTGAGACGTCATGCTGAACTTGTTTCAGCATCCAGCGTCGACCCGCCTCGCGGGCGGAGGACTGGACCCTGAAACAAGTTCAGGGTGACGGCTAGCGTCACGCGGCCCGCTCGCTTATCGTCCGCGCGAATCCGAAAAGCATTTGAAGGAACGAGCCATGGCGGGCGTCAACAAGGTCATTTTGGTCGGCAACCTCGGCGACGACCCCGAGAGCCGCTCGCTCAACAATGGCGGCGAAGTGGTCAACCTACGGGTCGCCACGTCCGAGAACTGGAAGGACAAGGACGGCAACCGCCAGGAGCGGACCGAGTGGCACCGGGTCGTCATCTTCAACGAGAATCTCGGCCGGGTCGCCAAATCCTATCTGCGCAAAGGCTCCAAGGTGTATCTGGAAGGCCAGATCCAGACCCGTAAATGGACCGACCAGTCGGGCGCCGACCGCTATTCGACCGAAGTGGTGCTCCAGCGCTTCCGCGGCGAGCTCGTCCTCCTCGACAGCCGCGGCGGCGGCGGCGGAGGGGGCGGCGAGGATTTCGGCGGCGGCTATGACAGCGGCAGCTCCGGCTTCGGCGGCAGCGGAGGAGGATCGTCGCGTCCCCAGCAGCAGCGTCCGGCCCCGGCCTTCGACAGCGACTTGGACGACGACGTCCCGTTCTGACGCCGAAGGCGTCATCCCGGCGAAAGCCGGGATCTCGGGGAGACCCGCCGAGACTTCTTGTCCCGAGGTCCCGGCTTTCGCCGGGATGACGGTGACTGCCGCGACTATTCCTCCAGCTTGCCTTTGAGCGCCGCGAGCGCCGCGAACGGGCTCGATTCGATCCGCGCCTCTTCCTCGCTCTTCACCCCGGCATCCCTGAGCGCCGCTTCGGCCGCAGGCGAGCGCGGATAGGGGTCGAGGCCAAGCAGCAAGGTCTGGGCGACCGCCTCGCCGAGGTCGATCGCTTCACCCTCGTAGAAGACGACGTCGAGCTCGCTTTCGCCGAGCTCGATCTCCTCCTCCGGGCGGGCCTCCGCGGGCAAAGGCCGGAAATCGACCTGGAACTCTTCCGCCACCTCGGCTTCGACCGGCTCGGCCGAGGCGACGCAGCTTTGGACAACCCGCGCCCGAAGCCTCCCGGCCGCGGTCGCAGCCTCGCCGGTCCGGCGAAGCTCCGCTTGCGCGGTCAGGCCGTCGAGGGAGAGAAGCCCGAATCGCCGGGCCAGCGCCTCAAGCTCGTCCGGCCGGGCTTCGATCTCGACCCGGCGCGGCTCGTCGCTCAAGGTCTCGAGAGGATAGAGGCGGCTGAATTCGTTCATGGCTTAGGAAAGTCTCCGGCGAGCAAGGGTTCCAACGCCGTCCCGCCCAGCCGCTCATGGAGGCCGCGCAGCCGCCCGGCGATCCAGGCGACCTGTTCGTCCGAACCCGGGCCGTCGCGGAGGACGTTGCGCCGCACCGCCGGCTCCAGGGCCGATTCTTCGGCAAGCGCATCGCGCAGGGCGCCGAGCCGTCCACCCAGCGCACCGACCAATTTTCCGACATGCTTGCCGACGA
This sequence comes from Sphingomonadales bacterium, assembly GCA_034668565.1. Lineage (GTDB taxonomy): Bacteria > Pseudomonadota > Alphaproteobacteria > Sphingomonadales > Sphingomonadaceae > Allosphingosinicella. The sequence continues at coordinate 3,545 of JAXDPE010000052.1, forward strand.
CGAAATCGCCGATCCCGATCTGGCGGAGCGTTCCATCCATGTCGTCGATGAAGATTTCGGTGAGCGCCACCGATTCCGCCTTGGCCCGATCCCCCTCCGCCTCGAGCCGAATCAGGGCCAGGGACACCATGGTCGCGAGCATGTCGAAGCGCCCCTCCAGCGTGTCGGGCACGGAGCCGTCGCGATACCAGGCCTGGTCGCGCGCGGCGGCGACCAGCGCGTCGTAGAGCGGCCTCAATGCCGATCGGTCGCGGCGCTCGCCGAACAAGCGGGAAAGCACGGTCAGCTCGGGTCTCCTCATGATGGCGCCGTACTTGCGCCGTTCAGCTATTCTCGGATATTGGAGGGCCTGGCCCTGCCGGCAAGGCAGGCGCCGGCGCTCAGGCCTCGCGCCGGCCGTTTTTACGGAGTTTTTTCCACTATGATGGTTTCGGGACGAAAAGCGGCGTTGCTGGCCGCCGCCGCGGCGGGGCTGGCGACCGGCGGCTGCACCAAGACTCAGGACCTGCAGGGCTATCTCGTCGACGAGACGCTGGTGAGCGCGGTCCAGCCCGGAGTCGACAATAAGGAATCGGTTCAGAACACGCTCGGCCGGCCCACGTTCAGCGGCACGTTCGACCAGAACGACTGGTATTACGTCTCCCGCCGAACCAAGAATTACGCCTTCAACTTCCCCCGGGTGAACCAGCAGACGGTGCTTCACGTCCGCTTCGATCCCGCCGGCAACGTCGCCTCGGTCGAGCGCAAGGGCAAGGAGGAGATCGTCTCGATCACTCCGATGGGCGACAAGACCCCGACGCTCGGCCGCCACGTCAGCCTGTGGGACGAATTGTTCGGCAATATCGGCGCCGTCGGAACCGGCGGCATGGGCGGGCAGGGTCCGACCGGCGGACCGAACTCGCCGAACTGAGCCACGCCGTCATCCCGGCGAAAGCCGGGACCTCGGGGAGATCCGCCGAGACTTCTTGTCCTGGGATCCCGGCCTTCGCCGGGATGACGGTTCCTACCTTACCACCCCGCTCCCGGCGAGAACCCCCAGGGTCACGAGGTCCGACGCGCTGGCCGTCATCGCGGCGATCTGGACGGGCTGCTCCATTCCAACCAGAATCGGTCCGATCACCGCGTCGCCGCCCAGCTCGCGAAGCAGTTTGGCCGAGATGTTGGCGGTCTGAAGCCCCGGCATGACGAGGACGTTGGCGGGGCCGGTCAAGCGGCTGAACGGATAGACCCGGGCCATGGCCGGGTTGAGAGCGACGTCGGGCGACATCTCGCCTTCATATTCGAAGTCGACCTCGCCGCGCGCGTCGAGCACCTTCACGCCCTCGCGGATCCGCTCAAGATAGGTGCCCTCCGGATCGCCGAAATTGGAATAAGACAGAAAGGCGACGCGCGGCTCGTGGCCCATCCGGCGGGCGACCTGGGCGGTGTGGACGGCGATGTCGGCGAGCTGCTCGCCGCTCGGCCGCTCGGTCACGGTCGTGTCGGCGATGAAGGTCGTGTGGGATTGTCCGACGAGGACGTGGAGGCCGAACGGAGTCATTCCCGCCTTCGGGTCGAGCACGCGCTGCATCTGCCTCAGGCTCTGGGCGTAGGGGCGGGTGACCCCGGTGATGAGGGCATCGCCCTCGCCCAAGGCGAGCAGGAGCGCCGCGAAGGTGTTGCGATCCTGGTTGACCATCCGCTCGATCTCGCGCTGGAGATAGCCCTTCCGCTGCATCCGCCGGTAGAGATAGTCGACCATCTCCGGCACCCGGCCGTAGGTCCGGCTGTTGATCAGCTCATAGCTTTCGGCATCGTCGACGCCGAGCGCGCGAAGCCGGTCGTGGACGTCGTCGCGGCCGACCAGGACGGGGATTCCATAGCCGCCGTCGCGGAAGGCGATGGCGGCGCGAAGCACCACGTCCTCGTCGCCTTCGGCGAACAGGACCCGCTTGGGATTGGCACGCGCCCCTTCATAAGCGAGGCTGAGCACGGACGTCGTCGGATTGAGCCGGGAGCGAAGCCGGGTGCGGTAGGCGTCCATGTCGTCGATGCGGATCTGGGCGACTCCGCTGTCCATCGCCGCCCTTGCCACCGCGGCCGGGACGATCTCCATCAGCCTCGGGTCGAACGGGGCCGGGATGATATAATCGGCGCCGAAACTGTGGGCCATGCCGCCATAGGCCGCCGCGACCTCTTCGGGGACCTGCTGGCGGGCGAGCTCGGCGAGAGCCTCGGCCGCCGCGATCTTCATCTCGTCGTTGATCGTCGTCGCGCGCACGTCGAGAGCGCCCCGGAAGATGAAGGGGAAGCCGAGCACGTTGTTGACCTGATTGGGGTAATCGGAGCGGCCGGTGGCGATGATCGCGTCGGGCCGTGCCGCCTTGGCGTCGGGCGGGCTGATCTCCGGATCGGGGTTGGCCATGGCGAAGATGATCGGCTGGGGCGCCATCGCCACCACCATCTCGGGCTTGAGCGCGCCCGCCGCCGACAGGCCGAGGAAAACGTCGGCCCCGACCAGGGCCTCTTCGAGGGTCCGCGCGTCGGTGATCACGGCATGGGCGGACTTCCACTGGTCGAGCCCCTCGCGGCCCTGCCAGATCACGCCCTTGCGGTCGCACATGATGACATGGTCGTGGCGGACGCCCATCGCCTTGATCAGCTCGGTGCAGGCGATCGCCGCCGCGCCGGCGCCGTTGACGACGACCCTTATGTCCCTGAGCTCGCGGCGGGTGAGGTAGCAGGCGTTGATCAGGCCGGCGGCGGTGATGATGGCGGTGCCGTGCTGGTCGTCGTGGAAGACGGGGATGTTCATGCGCTCGCGCAAGGTCTGCTCGATGATGAAGCAGGCGGGCGCGGCGATGTCCTCGAGATTGATGCCGCCGAAACTCGGTCCCATCAGGGCGACGGCGTTGATGAAGGCGTCCGTGTCTTCGGTGTCGAGCTCGAGGTCGATGGCGTCGACATCGGCGAAGCGCTTGAACAGCACCGCCTTGCCCTCCATCACCGGCTTCGAGGCGAGCGCTCCGAGATTGCCGAGGCCGAGGATGGCGGTGCCGTTGGAGATGACCGCGACGAGGTTGCCCTTGGCGGTATAATCATAGGCCTTGGACGGATCCTCGGCGATCGCCCGCACCGGGACCGCGACCCCGGGCGAATAAGCCAGGCTGAGATCGCGCTGGGTCGCCATCGGCTTGGAGGCGATGATCTCGATCTTGCCCGGCCGGCCGCCCATCGTATGAAAGTCGAGCGCCTCCTGCTCGGAGAATTTGACGCTGCTGCCTTCGCTCATCGCGGCTTTCTCCCGAATTTTCGAGGTGCTGTAGGACCTGAGGGCGCGACCGGGCAACCCGTCATCCCGGCGAAAGCCGGGACCTCCGGACAAGAAGTCTCGGCGGGTCTCCCCGAGGTCCCGGCTTTCGCCGGGATGACGAATTGGTCGTTCCCCCCCGCTCCCCAACCCTCTAACCTCGCCTACATGGCCACCCAGGCGAAGACCGGAACCGCCCCGACGCCGATGATGGCGCAATATCTCGCGCTCAAGGCGGAGGCTTCCGACTGCCTGCTCTTCTACCGCATGGGCGACTTCTTCGAGCTGTTCTTCGATGACGCCAAGGCGGCGGCGGCCTGCCTCGACATCGCGCTGACGGCGCGCGGAGAGCATGAGGGCGAGCCGATCCCGATGTGCGGGGTGCCGATCCATGCGGCCGAAGCCTATCTGGCCCGGCTCATCCGCGGCGGCTTCCGGGTCGCCATCGCCGAGCAGATCGAAAATCCCGCGGAAGCGAAGAAGCGCGGCGCCAAGTCGGTGGTCAACCGCGCCATCGTCCGGGTCGTCACCGCCGGCACCCTCACCGAGGAAGCCCTTCTCGATTCGCGGGCCTCCAACTGGCTGGTGGCGGTGGCGCGGTCGGGTGAGCGCTACGGGCTCGCGGCCGCCGACGTCTCCACCGGCCGGTTCGAGCTGGGCTCGATCGCTCCCGCGGCGCTCGACGCGGAGCTCGCCCGGCTGGGCGCGGCCGAGATCGTCGCCGCCGAGCCGATCGCCGATCTCGCCGTCACCCAGCGCAAAGGCGGGTTCGACAGCCTCGCGGCCGAGCGCCGGCTGAAGGAAAGGTTCGGCGTGGCGACGCTGGACGGCTTCGGCGCCTTCGACCGCGCCGCCTTGTGCGCGGCGGGCGGTCTTCTCGCCTATCTCGACGAAGTGGCGAAGGAGTCGCTTCCCTTCCTTCGCCCGCCGGCGGCCCGGGCCTCCGGCGACCATATGATGATCGACGCCGCCACCCGGGAAAGCCTCGAGCTCACCCAGGCGGCCACGGGCGGACGTACCGGAAGCCTGCTCCATTCCGTCGACCGCACCGTCACCGGCGCCGGCGCCCGCCTTCTCGCCGCCGACCTAGGAGCGCCGCTGCTCGACCGGTCGGCGATCGAGGCTCGGCTCGACCTGGTCGCTCTGTTCGAGGGCGATTCCGGGCTTCGCGAGGCGCTTCGGCGTCAGCTCAAGGCGCTTCCCGACATCGGCCGGGCGCTCGGACGCCTGGTCGCGGGGCGCGGCGGCCCGCGCGACCTCGGCCAGCTCCGCGACGGTCTCAACGAGACCCGCCGGCTCCACGCCCGGCTCGCCGCTTTCGCCGACCCGCCGACGCTGCTCGCGGCGCTGCTGCCGGCTCTTACCGGCCATGGCGAGTTGACCGACCTTCTCGACCGCGCCCTCGTCCCCTCGCCACCGATCGATTCGGCGCAAGGCGGCTATATCGCGGAAGGCTATGACGCCGGGCTCGACGATTTGCGCGCGACGGGCGGCGAAGGCCGGCGGGCCATTGCCGGTCTCGAGGCCCGCTATCGCCAGCAGACCGGGATTTCGACGCTCAAGATCCGCCATAACGGCGTGCTCGGCTTCCATATCGAGGTGCCCGCCCGGCATGCCGACCCGCTGATGGCGGTGGATTCGGGCTTCACCCACCGCCAGACCCTGGCCGGCGTGGTCCGGTTCAACGCTGCGGACCTGCATGAGCAGGCGCTGCGGGTGGGCCAGGCCGGCGCCCACGCGCTGGCCGCCGAAGCTGCCCATCTCGAGGAACTGACCCAGGCCGCGCTCGCCCGAGCCGAGCCGGTCGCGGCCGCGGCGGACGCCCTCGCCCGCCTCGACGTCGCCGCGGGGCTCGCCGAGCGGGCGGCCGAGGGCGGCTGGTCGCGGCCGCGCTTCGCCGGCCATAATTGCTTCGATATCGAAGGCGGCCGCCATCCCGTGGTCGAGGATTCGCTGCGCGCCTCGGGCGCCCGCTTCGTCGCCAACGATTGCGGCCTGTCCGAGGACGAGCGGCTGTGGCTGGTGACCGGGCCCAACATGGGCGGCAAATCGACCTTCCTTCGCCAGAACGCGCTGATCGCCGTCCTCGCCCAGGCTGGCGCCTACGTGCCGGCGACCCGAGCCACATTGGGCTTGGTCGACCGACTGTTCAGCCGGGTCGGCGCTTCCGACAACCTCGCCCGGGGCCGGTCGACCTTCATGGTCGAGATGGTCGAGACCGCCGCCATCCTGTCGCAGGCGACCGAGCGCAGCTTCGTCATTTTGGACGAGGTCGGCCGCGGCACCTCGACCTATGACGGCCTCGCCATCGCCTGGGCGGTGACCGAAGCGATCCACGACCGCAATCGCTGCCGCTGCCTGTTCGCGACCCATTATCACGAGCTGACGAGGCTCGCCGAGCGGCTCGATTCGCTCTCGCTCCATCATGTCCGGGCCCGGGAATGGAAGGGCGACCTCGTCCTCCTCCACGAAGTGACCAAGGGACCCGCCGACCGAAGCTACGGCCTCGCCGTCGCCAAGCTTGCCGGCCTCCCGGCCCCGGTCCTCGCCCGCGCCCGCTCAGTTCTCGCCAAGCTGGAGCAGGGCCGGGCGGCCACCGGCGGGATCGCGGCGGGGCTCGACGATCTGCCGCTTTTCGCGGCCTCCCTTCAGCAGGAGGAGACGGCCGAGGATCCGCTGAAGGCAGCGCTTGCCGACGTCGACGCGGATTCGCTCAGCCCGCGCGAGGCGCTGGAGCTGATCTACCGGCTGAAGCGGCTCGCCGCCGGCGAGGGCTGATGCCGAGCCGCTTCGCCTCCGTCCCCGACAAGCGCTCGATCGTCGACCGCAGGGCGCTCGCCGACTCGCTCGCCGGGGCGCCGGACGAGGCCGCCGCGATCCTCAAGCAGGCGCTGGCGCAAGGCCGGGCCGAAATCGGCCGGCGGCTCGACGCCAAGCCCTATGCCGGAAGCGAGACCGCCGCCGCTTACGCTTTTCTCACCGACCAGATCGTCCGCCTGGCCTATGACCGCGCCGTCGCCGGACTGGCGCCGCCGCGCGCCGCCGACCGCCTGCTCCTCCTCGCCGTCGGCGGCTACGGCCGCGGCGAGATGGCGCTCCATTCCGACGTCGACATCGCCTTCGTCACGCCCGCCAAGCCGACCCGCTGGGCGAAGCAGGCGATCGAGGCCGTCCTCTATCTGCTCTGGGACCTCGGGCTGAAGCTCGGGCCCTCCACCCGATCGGTCGACGACCTGATCGCTTTGGCGTCCACCGACCATACGGTCCGCACCGCTCTGCTCGAGGCGCGCTGGCTGTGGGGCGACGAGCCTTTGTACGACGAGGTCCAGGCGCGCTTCTGGAAGGAGGTCGTGGCCGGCAAGGCGAAGAGGTTCGTCACCGAGAAGCTCGAGGAGAGGAACGCCCGTCACCGCCGGATGGGCGACAGCCGCTACGTCGTCGAGCCCAACGTCAAGGAGGGCAAAGGCGGCCTTCGCGACCTCCACACCCTCTTCTGGATCGGCAAATATGCCTATCAGGTGCGAAGCGTCGCCGACCTCGTCGAAACGGGCCTGCTCTCCACCGTCGAGCTTCACCAGTTCCAGCGCGCCGAGCGCTTCCTGTGGGCGGTGCGCTGCCACCTCCACATCGTCGCCGGCCGCTCCGAGGAGCGCCTGACCTTCGATTATCAGCGCGAGATCGCGGTCCGGATGCGCTACGCCGATCGCCCCGGCAAATCGCCGGTCGAGCGCTTCATGCGTCACTATTTCCTTCACGCAAAGACCGTCGGCGACCTCACCGGAGTGTTCCTCGCCCATCTCGACGAGAAGTTCGCCAAAAAGGGCGGCCGGTTCGGCCTGCCCACGATCCGCCGCCGACCCAGCCGGCTCGAAGGCTTCGTCCTCGACCGCGGCCGCCTGGCCTTGCCGCGCGAGGATTATTTCCGCGAGGATCCGGTCCGGCTGCTCCAGCTCTTCGCCCTGGCCGACCTCTACGGGCTCGAAATCCACCCGCTGGCGATGCGCGCGGCCGCCCGCGACGCCAAGCTGGTCGACGAAGTCCGCGACGATCCCCGGGCCAACGCCCTCTTCCTCGACGTGCTGACCAGCCCGCGCGACCCGGAGACGGTTTTGAGATGGATGAACGAGGCAGGCGTGTTCGGCCGCTTCGTTCCCGATTTCGGCCGGGTCGTCGCCCAGATGCAGTTCGACATGTATCACCATTATACCGTCGACGAGCACAGCATCCGGGCGATCGGACTTCTCGCCCGGATCGAAAAGGGCGAGGCCAAAGAAGAACACCCGCTGGCGACCGCTTTGTTCCGGCATATCGCCTCGAGGCGCGTGCTCTACGCGGCCGTCCTGCTCCACGACATCGCCAAGGGCCGGGGCGGCGATCACAGCCTGCTCGGGGCCGAGGTGGCGCGGGCGCTCTGCCCGCGGCTCGGACTGGCCGACGCGGAGGCCGAAACCGTCGCCTGGCTGGTGCGCTGGCACCTTTTCATGTCCGCGACCGCCTTCAAGCGCGACCTCGCCGACCCGCAGACGCTCCACGACTTCGTCACCCGAGTGAAGAGCCCCGAGCGGCTCCGGCTGCTCTTCATCCTCACCGTGGTCGACATCCAGGCGGTCGGGCCCGGGGTCTGGAACGGCTGGAAGCGGCAGCTTCTGCGCGAGCTGTTCGACGCGGCCGAGGAGGCGCTTCGGCTCGGCCACAAGCAGAAGGGCCGGAGCGAGCGGATCGCCGCCACCCAGGCGGAGCTGGCGGAGCGGCTCGGCTGGGACGATTCGCGCTTCGCCCGCCACGCCTGGCGGCTTCCGGACAGCTACTGGCTGGCCGAGCCGGCGGCCGTGCTGGAGAAGAACGCGGCCCTGATGGATTGCGCCGACCGCGCGCCGGCCAAGACCCGGCCGCTCGCCATTTCAGTCGAGGAGGAGCGCGGCGCCACCCTGCTAAGCGTCTATGCCCGGGATCGGCCGGGGCTTTTCTACCGTCTCAGCGCCGCGATCAGCCTCGCCGGCGCCAACATTATCGACGCCCGGATCCACACCACCCAGGACGGCATGGCAGTCGACAATTTCCTCGTCCAGGACTCCGGGGGCGGGCCGCTCGCCGACCGCCATCTTTTGAAGCGGCTGGAGGAGAATGTGCTCCGGGCGGTCGAGGGGCAGGAGCCGGCGATGGACCGGCTCGAGGCCAAGGCCCTGCCCTTGCTTCGCGCGGAAGCCTTCGCCATCCAGCCCGCGGTGTTCGTCGATAACGAAGCCTCGAGCCGCTATACGGTGGTCGAAGTCAACGCCCGCGATCGCGCCGCCTTGCTTTCGGGCCTCGCCAGGGCCCTCTACGAATCGAAAGCCGCGATCCACAGCGCCCATATCGCCACCTATGGCGAGCGCGCCGTCGACGTCTTCTATCTTACCGATTTGGCGGGCGACAAGATCGTCGGCCCGCCCCGCCTCAAGGCGCTTAGGGCGAACCTCCTCAAGGCGGCGGCGGAAAACGGTGTCAGACAAGGATTTCCAGCGCCGGTCCGCTCCACCCGTGCAATCTCAACGACTTAAAAATCGGTGTCAGACACCGATTTTCAGGCGCCGTGCCAGTCGCGCTTCAGGCGGGTCGAGGCCAGGAAATAGATGAGGGCGCTCAGCACATAGAAGCCGAGGCCGTAGAGGATCGAATATTGGAGCGCGTCGGCGCCGTGCGCCGCCTTCATGCGATCCGACATGAAGCCGAGGAAGAAGATGCCGAAGCCGATTCCGATCAGATTGTTGATGAACAGGAAGCTCGCCGAAGCGGTCGCGCGCATGTTCGGCGGGACGATGTGCTGGACCGCGGCGATCACCGGGCCGAGCCAGGCGAGCGCCAGCATCTGGCCGATCGCGAACAGGATCCAGCCGACCGCCAGCGACGGCGCGAACAGGCCGAAGGCGAAGACGGGCGCGGCGATCAGGAAGCAGATTGCGGGGACCAGAGCATAGGCGCCGGGATTCGCCGCGCCGACCCGGTCGCCGATCCAGCCGCCGAGCCAGGTGCCCGCGACTCCGCCGACGAGGACGATCGACCCGTAGAACCAGCCGACCTGGGCGAGCTCGAGCCCGAAGCTCCGGCTGAAGAAGCTCGGCAGCCAGAAGATGAGGCCGTAGCCCAGGATCGAGCCCGAGGCGGCCCCGAAGGAGAGCAGCCAGAAGCTCGGCTTGCCGGCCAGCGCCGCGACGACCTGGAGGAAGGGCGGCGCCGGCTCGCTGGCTTCGCCGCCCGCGGTATCGAAGCCGCCGCGGACCGGTTCGGGCACGCCGATCCTGACCAGCAAGGCGGCGGGCAGGCCGGCGACGCCGACGATGAGGAAGGCCGAGCGCCAGTCGAGATGGCTCGCGATCCAGCCGCCGAAGAAGACTCCGAGCGCGGAGCCGATCGGGATCCCGAGCGAGAACAGAGCGAGCGCCCGAGCCCGTCTTTCCTTCGGATAGAAATCCGAGATCAGCGCGTAAGACGGCGCCACGCCGCCGGCCTCGCCGATTCCGACCCCCATCCGGGCCAGGAACAATTGCCAGAAATTCTGGGTAAGTCCGCACGCGGCGGTGAAGAGGCTCCACAGGGCCACCGACGCGGCGATGATGTTAACCCGGCTTTTGCGGTCGGCGAGCCAGGCGATCGGGATGGCCAGGCCCGAATAGAAAAGCGCGAAGGCGATCCCGCCCATCAATCCAAGCTGGCGATCGGACAGCGCAAGCTCGGCTTTGATCGGAACGGCGAGAACGCCGATGATCTGCCGGTCGATGAAGTTGAAGACGTAGGCGAGGAGCAGGAGCGCGAGGACCCGGCCGCCTGGGCCACCTGTTTTCGAGAGACCTGGCCGTATCGACATTCGCTGCCTTTTCAATTCCTCCCCGAGATTTCTCGGGGAGGGGGACCAGGCGAAGCCTGGTGGAGGGGTTCTTCGGAGTCGGCAAGGCCCCCTCCACCACCCTTCGGGGGGTCCCCCTCCCCTGCGAATGCAGGGGAGGAATAGCAACGCCTAGAACTTCAGCCCGAAGCTTAGGAAGACCTGCCTGGGGTTGCCGTAGAAGGTGGTCACCACCCCTTCCCGGCCCAGCGATGGGGACACGCCGGGCTGGGCGAAGACCGCCGAGGCGGGCGACACCGACAATACGGGGGCGCCGGTCACAGGATTGACGTTGAGGAACTGGTAGCCCGAGGTGATATATTGCTTGTCGGTCAGGTTCTTGCCGTGGAGGCCGACGGTGAAGCGGTCGTCGGCGCTCGTCCAGACGAGGCTTGCGTCGAGCAAAGCGTAGCCGGCCTGGTCGAGGAAGGGGCTCGGCGTCTCGAACTGGAAGGTCTTGCTCCGGTAAGAAAGGGTGGTCGAGGCATTGATCTGCCCACCCATCATCTTGGTCGAATAATCCAGCGTTCCCGACATCGTCCATTTCGGCGTGTTCTGGATACGGCGGAAATTGGCCACGTCGACCGGCACCGCCACCCCCGGCTTGGGATTGCCGTTGGCGTCGAAATTGGCGACGTTGGTGATGAACTCGTCATACTTCGCGTCGAGATAGCCGAGCGTGCCGCCGAAGTTGAGGCGCGAGCCGTCGTCGCCTCGGAAGAGCGTTGCCAGCGCTTCGACCTCGACGCCCTTGTAGCTCGCCTTGCCGGCGTTGGTGGTGACTCCGACGAACGTCGGGATATTGTTGATCACCGCGCCGACCGAACCCGGTACCTGGACGTCCTTATAATCGGCGTAGAAGCCGGCGATGGCCAGCCGCAGGCGGCGGTCGAACATCGAGGCCTTGTAGCCGACCTCGTAGCTGGCGACCTGCTCGGGCTCGAATTGGAAATAGTCGAAAATCTCGTTGGCTTCGCGGACTCCATTGCCGTTGAGGTCGGGCGCCGCCGTCGAAAGGCCGCGGGGATCGAAGCCGCCGCCCTTGAAGCCCTTGGAATAGCTCGCGTAGATATTGTTGTTGTCGTCTGGCGTGAAGCTGATCGAAGCGCGCGGCGTGAATTGGTTGAACGTCTTCGACCCGGTGAAATTGGAGGTGAGCAAGCCGAGCTGGACCCCGGCGCTGCCGAGCGCCGGCGAAGCGCCGCCGACCAGATTCTTGCGGATGACGGTCGCCGTCCGCTTGTCGGTCGTGTAGCGGCCGCCGAGCGACAGATGGATCATGTCGCTGATGTCGTAGGTGAAATCCGCGAAGGCGGCCCAAGTCCGGGTGTCGACATTGCCGAAGGTCGAGGCGGTGAAGCCCGGGAGGTTGAGCACGGCCCCCGTCGTCCCAAGCACCACGTCGAAAATGTTGTTGGCGTTTGCATTCAGATAATAGACGCCGAGGACTCCGTTGAGCGGGCCGCTGTCCAGGAGAAGCTGGAGCTCGTTGGAGAATTGCCGGTTGCGGTAGATCGCCGGAACGTCGACGTCGGCCGCCGGCAAGGCGTCGAAGTCGATCGGAGTCGCGGAGCGATCCTGGCGGTAGGCCATGATGTTGCGAAGGGTGACGGCGTCGCTGAGCTCGATGTCGACATGGGCCGCGCCGCCATAGGCCTCGATCTCCTGCTTGGGAGCGATCAGGCCGCCGCGGGTATCGTAGACGCTGCCCAGCACCGGCGCGCCGGAGATCAGGCCCGGGATCAGCCGGTGTCCGCCGCGCGGGTTGCTGTTGTCCTTCGAATAGTCGCCGGTGAAACGGATGGAGATTCCGTCCGCCGGCTCTAGCTCAACCGTGCCGCGCGCCGCCCAGACGTCGCGATTGTAATTTTCCTGGCCGGTGGTGAGATTGTCGCCGAAGCCCTGCCGGGTCAGCCGGGCGACCGAGCCGCCGATCTTGATCCCTTCGGCGACCGGCGTGCTCGCCGAGAGAATGAGATCCGCCTGCCGGTAGGTGCCGAAGGTGGCGCGGGCTCGGAACGTCGGCAGCTCGGAAAGGGGGCGGGTGACATATTTGATCGCTCCGCCGATCGTGTTGCGGCCGTAGAGCGTGCCCTGCGGCCCGCGCAGGACCTCGATCCGCTCGACGTCGTAAATGTCGAGGACCGCGGCCTGCGGGCGGTTCAGATAGACGTCGTCGAGATAGAGGCCGACGCCCGCTTCGAAGCCGGCGACCGGATCCTGCTGGCCGACTCCGCGGATGAAGGCGGTAAGGGTGGTGTTGGTGCCCCGCGAGGTCTCGATCGTGACGTTAGGCGTGGTGTCGGAAAGGTCGGTGATGTCGGTCGCGCCGGTGCGCTCCAAAGCCTCGCCAGAATAAGCGGTAACGGCGATGGGAACGTCCTGGAGGTTCTCCTCGCGGCGGCGGGCGGTGACGATGATGTCCCCGTCCTCGACCGGACCGGCGGTCGCCGAATCGTCGATCGCCGCATTGGCCGCCGCGGCGGCTTCCTCGTCCGTCTGCGCGAAGAGCGGGGCCGGGATGGCGGCGAGCGCGGCGACGGCGGCGCCGAGCCTCAGGGCGGTCAGGGTGCGGCTACGGGTCATGGCGATGTCTCCTGGCATTCTAGACGATGGTTTCGGTTTGACGGACTGGCGGCAGAGTAGCCGCGAATTCGCGAAGGGTGGCGTTGAACAATTCGGGCTGCTCGAGATGGGGAGCGTGGCCGGACCGATCGAAGGTGACGGCGCGCGCGTCGGGCAAAGCGGCGGCGAGGTGGCCGGCGGTGTCGGCGCCGTAAAGATGGCTCCGGGCGCCATGGACGATGAGCGTCGGCTGCCGGATCGAAGGAAGAAGCGGCCGAAAATCCTCGTCGACCAGGGACTGCCACATGGCGCCGATCGCGGCGGGATCGTTGGCCGCAAAGGCCTCCCCGGCCCGATCCGCCTCGGCCCCGGGCTTCGCGAAGATGGCCTGCCCGGCGGCGGCCGCGAAGGCGGGAAAATCGTCGCGGATCGCCTGGCTGCGCGCCTCGCAAATCTCGCGGGAAAGGCCGAGATCCCAATTCCGGTCGTTGAGCACTCGAGGCGTCATGTCGACGACCACCGCGCCCGCGAATCTGTCCGAAGCCGGGCCGGAGAGCACACGCCACAATATCGCGGCGCCGAGCGACCAGCCGACACCGACCGCGCCTTGAAGGTCCAGGGCGCAGGCCAGGCCGGCGACGTCTTCGGCGGCCAGCGCGATGGTCGGGGGCACCGGCCCGGCCGGCGACCGGCCGTGGCCCCGCAGGTCGACGGCGATCACCTGAAAATCGTCGGCGAGAACGTTCTGCCGCTCGAAAAATCCGCGGTCGGCCATCAGCCCGTGCAAAAAGACGAGCGGCCGCCCCTCGCCCTCGACCGAGTAAGCGATGCGCGCGCCGTCCGATGCCGTAAAGTGCCTCAACCCCTCTCCCCCGTCCGCGCGCCCCTTCCGGAGTTCTGATGCGGCCTTCGCGTCATGGCCGAAGCTGAAACCTGAGTCAATGTTCAAGTAACGGCTTCTATGCTTTGCTCCGCGCAGCCGCTACAGGCCCCCCAATGACCGCGGCCGCCATCTCGATCGTCGATCTCGAAAAGACCTATGCGGGCGGCAAGCGCGCCCTCGAAGGGGTCAGCCTCGAAGTGCCGCAGGGCGGGATATTCGGGCTGCTCGGCCCCAACGGCGCCGGCAAGTCGACCTTGATCAACATCCTCGCCGGCCTGGTCAACAAGAGCGGCGGGAGCGTCACCATCTGGGGCTTCGACATCGAGAAGCACCCGCGCAATTCCAAGGCGTCGATCGGGATCGTTCCGCAAGAGCTGGTCTTCGACCCCTTCTTCACGCCGCGCGAGACGCTGGAGATCACGGCCGGTCTCTACGGAGTTCCCAGGGAGCGACGGCGCACCCGGGAGCTGCTCCGCGCCGTCCGGCTCGAGGACAAGGCCGACGCCTATTCGCGCACCCTTTCCGGCGGCATGAAGCGCCGGCTCCTCGTCGCCAAGGCGATGGTCCATTCGCCGCCGATCCTCGTCCTCGACGAGCCCACCGCCGGGGTCGACATCGAGCTTCGCCAGCAGCTCTGGGCCTATGTCCGGCAGCTCAACGACGAGGGCGTGACGATCGTGCTCACCACGCACTATCTCGAGGAGGCCGAAAACCTCTGCGACCGGATCGCGATCATCAACCACGGCCGGCTCATCGCCAACGAGACGACCCGCACGCTGGTCGGCATGGCCCAGGAAAAAGCGGTCGAGGTGACGGTCGACCGCGACATCGCCGCTTTGCCGGACGCCACCTGCTTCGAGAAGATCGAGCTCCGCGGCGAGCGCACCCTCGCCATCACCTACCGCAAGGACAAGGTGAATGCCGGCGAGGTGCTCGCCGCCTTGCAGCGCGACGGCCTCGGGATCGTCGACGTGTCGACCCGCGAGGCGGACCTCGAGGACGTGTTCCTCAACCTCACCCGCGCCTCGGACGCGGCGGGGTGACCCACGAATTCGACGTCGTCGTGATCGGCTCGGGCGCCGCCGGCCTTTCGGCGGCGCTCACCCTCGCGGCGAACCTCAAGGTCGCGGTGCTCGCCAAGGGCGCCCTTTCCTCGGGCTCGACCGCTCTCGCCCAGGGCGGGATCGCGGCGGTGCTCGAGCCCGGCGACACCTTCGAGAGCCATATCGAGGACACCATCATCGCCGGCGCCGGCCTCAACCGGCGCGAGACGGTCGAGTTCGTCGTCGAGAGCGCCCCCGCCGCGATCGAGCGGCTGGCGGCGCTCGGAGTGCCTTTCAACAAGGGCGAGGATGCGCCGTGGCACCTGACCCGCGAGGGCGGCCACAGCCATCGCCGGATCGTCCACGTCGCCGACGCCACCGGCTGGGCGGTGCAACAAGCGCTGGAGGCTGCGGCGGCGCAGCACCCCAATATCGAGCTGATCCCGGACCGGGTCGCGATCGATCTCGTCACCGGCCGCCATACCGTGTCCGGCGAGGAGGACCGCCGGGTGCGGGGGGTCTATGCCCTCAACCGCGCGACCGGACATGTCGAGCTGTTCGCCGGCCGGGCCACCATCCTCGCCACCGGCGGCGCAAGTCGCGCCTGGCTCTATTCGACCAATCCCAAGGGCTCGACCGGAGACGGCATCGCCATGGCCTGGCGGGCGGGGTGCCGGGTCGCGAACATGGAGTTCAACCAGTTCCACCCGACCTGCCTCTACCACCATGACGTCAAGAATTTCCTGATCACCGAGGCGATGCGCGGGGAAGGGGGAAAGCTCAAAATACCCACCACAGGCCGCCGCTTCATGAAGCGCTTCGACCCGCGCGAGGAGCTGGCGCCGCGCGACATCGTGGCAAGGGCCATCGACCATGAGCTCAAGCGCCTAGGCCTCGATTACGTCCATCTCGACATCAGCCATCGCGACCCGGAATTCATCCTGGAGCATTTTCCGAACATCGCGGCGAGGCTCGCCGAGCCCGATATTGGCATCGACATCACCAAGGCGCCGATCCCGGTCGTGCCGGCCGCCCATTATACCTGCGGCGGAGTGATCACCGACCTTGACGGCCGAACCGATGTCGAAGGCCTGTACGCCGCGGGCGAGGTCACCATGTCGGGCCTCCACGGCGCCAACCGTCTCGCTTCCAACTCGGTGCTCGAATGCCTCGTCTTCGGAGTCGCCGCCGGCGAACATATCAATGCAAGCTGGGCCGAACTGCCGGCGCCGTCCCCCATCCGCCCCTGGGACGAGAGCCGGGTCACCGATTCCGACGAGGAAGTAGTCGTCCACCACAATTGGCAGGAGATCAGGCGCTTCATGTGGGACTATGTCGGAATCGTCCGAACCACCAAGCGCCTCGAGCGGGCGCTGAACCGCATCAACCTGCTGAAGCAGGAGACCCGCGATTATTACCGCCACTTCCGAGTGACCGCCGACCTGGTCGAGCTCCGCAACCTGGTCGAAGTCGCCGAGCTGATCGTCCGCTCGGCGCTGTCCCGAAAGGAAAGCCGGGGGCTTCACTACACGCTCGATTATCCGGATCTGCTGCCCGAGGCGGTGGATACGGTGCTGGTGCCTTAGAGAAACCGTCAGTTCGCCAAAAACGCCTTCAGCTCGCTTCGGAACCTGGCCGGCTGGTCGTACATGATCATGTGGCCGCTATTGTCGACCCGGACCAGCTTCGCGCCCCGCTTGCCCGAATAAGCAATGCAGTAGCGGTAGTCGTCGGAAGCCCGGCGACTGGGGTCGAGGCTGGCATAGACCACGGTCAGGGGCGCCGAGATCCGGGGCAGCTCGGGCGTGAGGTCGGTCAGGGCGAGCTCATGCGTGGCCCTTGCCGTGACGTCCGGATCGGCGTGGCTGTCGGGGTTGCCGAACATCCGGATGGCCGATTCGACCAGCCGCCGCCCCCCGGGAGTCGCGCCGAGGTCGCTGAGGGCATCGGCGAGGCCGCGCACTCCGGCCGCGTCGCCGCCGATGATCCCGGCGGGCTGGGGCAGCATGTCGACCACCATCACCTTGCCGGGCAGGGAGGGATGGCGAGCGGCGATCATCATCGCGACCGTTCCGCCCATCGAATGGCCGACGATCGCCGGGCGCCGCAGGCCGCGCGACTGGATGTAGCGCGCAATCTCCTCCGCCAGGGGCCCGACGACATTGCCGCTGGCGTTGCCGCGGGCCGCCGTTCCGCCGAAGCCGGCGACCTGGACGAAATGATAGCGATAGCCGGGCACCGCCGCCGCCGAACCCCTCCAGACCTCACTCGAAGCGGTGAGCCCGGGGATGAGGATGACGTCGGGGCCCGTCCCCTGCACCGCGACCGAGAATCGGGTCGGGGCGAACGGCTTCACCGCCGGCGCCGAAGACGTCGGCAGGGGCGCAGCGGCGGCGGCGCACGGGAGGCACAGGGCAGCGGCGAGGAGGATCGGCCATTTCATGGCGCGGCGGCTAGTTGGGCCCGCTTGAACCTCGCCTTACTGGCGCTCCTGGCGCCCGGCCAGGAAGTCCCGAAGCGCGGCCTGGAAGGCGGCGGGCTGGTCCCACATGATGGTGTGGCCGCTGCGCTCGATCCGGACGAGCTTCGTTCCCGGCCGCCGCGCATAAGCGGAGGTATAAGCGCGCGTCAGCGGGCCGCAGGCGTAGCTGAGCTTCGCCGGACAGGCATAAAGGACGGTGAGCGGCGCCCGAATCGCGGTCAGTTCGGGGCCGAGGTCGGTCGAGAGCAGCTCCGCGAGCGAGCGCCCGACAACTCCGGCGTCGCTTCGGCTTTCGAGCCAGTCGGAATTCCCGACCCACCCGACCAGCGGTTTGAGTTCGCTGCGAAGGCGGCCGGCCCCTTCGATCTCCCCGCCGATCACCGCCGCCAGCGGCTTTACCGCGGCCGGGGAAACCCCGAACGGGCGCGTCGGCGACGGGAGCATGTCGACCACCATGATCCGTCCGGCGGCCTCCGGGTGCCGGGCGCCGATCATCATCGCGATCGAGCCGCCCATCGAATGGCCGACGATCGCCGGCCGGCCAAGATGACGGGCGGCGATGTAGCGCGCGATTTCGTCGGCGACCGGGGCAGCGACGTTGCCGGCGCCATTGCGGCCCGCCGCCGTCCCCGCGAAGCCGGCGACCTGGACCAGATGGTAGCGATAGCCGGGAACGGCGGCGACCGTGCCGTTCCAGACGCCTCGCGAGGCGGTGAGGCCGGGAATCAGGACGACGTCGGGACCGGTGCCGCGCACGGCGACGGAAATTCGTGTGGGCTTGAAGGGCGCGGCCGCAGCCGGGACCGCGAGCAGCGCCGAAAGGGCGGCGATCGAGAGAAAGGGCCGGCGACTCATGGGACCAAGGCTAGCGCGCCGTGGTTAACGAATCCCAGACCGTAGAAACCCGGTGAAACCGTCATTCCGGCGAAGGCCGGAATCCATGAACACCGACATTGCTCGTTTGCCGCCGCCCGTGTTCATGGATCCCGGCCTTCGCCGGGATGACGAGAAGCCGGGATGACGTCATGGCCGGGATGACGGGAAGGCCCGGCTGCGCTAGAGCCCCTTCATGCCTCATCTCTATCTGGTCGACGGTTCCAGCTACATCTTCCGCGCCTATCACCGGCTGCCGCCGCTCACCAACCGGCACGGCCTCAACGTGGGCGCGGTCTACGGCTATACGACGATGCTGTGGAAGCTCGCCGAAAGCCTCCACAAGGAGGAAGGGCCGACCCACCTCGCGGTCATCTTCGACGCCGGCTCGCACACCTTCCGCAACGACATGTACGAGGGCTACAAGGCCCAGCGGCCGCCGCCGCCGCCCGATCTGGTCCCGCAATTCCCGCTGATCCGCGACGCCACCCGCGCTTTCTCGCTGCCTTGCATCGAGGAGGACGGGCTGGAGGCGGACGACATCATCGCCTGCTATTCGAAGGCGGCGCTGGCGGCGGGGTGGCGAGTCACCATCGTCTCGTCCGACAAGGATCTTATGCAGCTGGTCGAGGACGGCAGGCTCGACCTCTACGACACGATGAACGACCGCCGCATCGGCCGCGACTATGTGATCGAGAAGTTCGGAGTTCCGCCCGAGCAATTGGGCGAGGTGCTGGCGCTGATGGGCGACAGCGTCGACAACATCCCCGGAGTCCCCGGAGTGGGGCCGAAGACGGCGGCTTTGCTCATCCAGCAATATGGCGACGTCGAGGCCGTGCTTGCCCACACCGACGAGATCGCCAAGCCCAAGCTCAAGCAGAATCTGATCGAGCATGCGAACGCGGCCCGGATGTCGCGCGAGCTCGTCCGGCTGATCTGCGATTCGCCGCTGCCCGAGCCGCTCGAGGCCCTCGAGATGAAGGGCATACCGGACGGCCCCCTTCGCGAATTCCTCGAGGAGCAGGGCTTCAAGGCGCTTCTCTCCCGCCTCAACGGAACGTCGCAGGTCAAGGCCCCGAGCGACAGCGTGACTCCGGTGCAGCGCGAGGTCCGGCCTGAGCCGAAGATCGACCGTTCGCTCTACGTCACGGTGACCGACGAAGCCGAGCTCGACTCCTGGATCGCGGAGGCGTCGCGCAACGGCCTGGTCGCCGTCGACACCGAGACGTCCGGCTACGACTGCGTCACCGCGGACCTGATCGGGATCAGCCTCGCCACCGAATGCGGCAAGGCCTGCTACATCCCGCTCGAACATGGCGGCCACGATCTGCTGTCCGAGCGGCCCGAGCAGATTCCGGCCGCGGTCGCCCTGGCGAAGCTCAAGCGGCTGCTCGAAGACCCGGCGATCCTCAAGGTCGGCCACAATTTCAAGTTCGACTGGATCGTCTTCGATCGCCGCGGGATCAAGGTCGCCCCGGTCGACGACAGCCTGGTGATGAGCTTCAACCTCGACGCCGGCGGACTCAACAGCCATTCGATGGACGATCTCGCCAAGAAGCACCTCGACCACGATTGCATCGCCTTCAAGGACGTCTGCGGATCGGGGCAGAAGCAGATCAAGTTCAACCAGGTGCCGCTCGACCGGGCGACCGAATATGCCGCCGAGGATGCGGACGTCACGCTCCGCCTCTGGACTCGATTCAAGACCCGGCTGCCGCACGAGCGGGTCGCGCGGATCTACGAAATGGTCGATCGGCCGCTCGTTCCGGTCGTGGCGCGGATGGAGCGCGAGGGCGTCAAGGTCGACCGCGAGGAGCTGGGCCGGCTCAGCCAGGAGTTCCAGACCCAGATCACGGCGCTCGAGGCGCGGATCTGCGGCGAGGCCGGCTGCCAGTTCACCATCGGCAGCCCCCAGCAGCTGGGCGAGGTATTGTTCGGCCAGATGGGCCTGAAGGGCGGCCGCAAGGGCAAGTCCGGGACCTGGTCGACCGACGTCAACGAGCTCGAGCGCCTTTCGCGGGACGGCGTTCCGATCGCCAGCCTGGTCCTGGAATGGCGCCAGCTCTCCAAATTGAAGTCGACCTATACCGACGCGCTCCAGCAGCAGATCAACAAGGAAACCGGGCGGGTCCACACCAGCTACTCGCTGTCGGGCGCTCAGACCGGCCGGCTCTCCTCCACCGACCCGAACCTGCAGAACATCCCGATCCGCACCGAGATCGGCCGGCGGATCCGCGACGCCTTCGTCGCCGAGCCGGGTTTCGTCATGCTCGCCGCCGACTACAGCCAGATCGAGCTTCGCCTCGCCGCGCACATGGCCGACGTGCCTCAGCTCAAGGCCGCGTTTGCCGAGGGCGCGGACATTCACAGCCTGACCGCCCAGGAGCTTTTCGGCGAGGTCAATCGCGACACCCGCGCCAGCGCGAAGACGATCAACTTCGCCATCCTCTACGGAATATCGCGCTGGGGCCTGGCCGGCCGCCTGGCGATCACCGCCGACGAGGCGCAGGCGATGATCGACCGCTATTTCGAGCGTTTCCCCGGCATCCGGGACTATATCCACTCCACTTTGGAAGGGGTTCGGGAGAGGGGCTTCACCACCACCCTGTTCGGCCGCAAGACTCATTTCCCGATGATCCGGAGCAAGACCCAGCACGAGCGCCAGGGCGCCGAGCGGGCGGCGGTCAACGCGCCGATCCAGGGCACCAGCGCCGACATCATCAAGCGGGCGATGGTGCGGATGTGCCCGGCGCTGGACGAAGCGGGCCTGGGATCGGTGCGGATGCTGATGCAGGTCCATGACGAGCTCGTCTTCGAAGTCCCGGAAGGCGAGGTCGAGCAGGCGAGCGCGGTCATCCGCCACGTCATGGAGCGGGCAGCGGAGCCCGCGATCACGCTCAGCGTCCCGCTCGGGGTGGACATCGGCACCGGTCCCAATTGGGGCGCCGCGCATTGAGCGAGACCCCGCCGGCGGGGGGCGAGGATATCGCCGCCCTGGCCAAGGGCGGGCGGACCAACTTTTTCGGCTTCCTGATCCGGCTCGCCGCCCGATTGCCCTTCCTGTTCATCGCCGGGCGGCTCTACGGGCCGCAGGCGCTGGGCGCCTTCGCCTATGCGGTGATCGTCATGGAATTCGCGGCGCAGCTTGCGACGCTCGGGCTCAAGCGCGGTCTCGCCCAGCAGCTCTCGACCACCGACCAGCCGCATAGCTGCGTCGTCACCGACGCGATCCTCGCCGCCTTCACGGCTTCCGCTTTCTTCACTCTCGTCCTGATGCTCTTCCCATGGGCGATGTTTCCCGCCGGCGACATTCACGGCGCCGACTGGCTTTTGCCAATGGTCATCTTCGGAATCGCCGGGGCCGACATCGCCCTTGCCGCCCTCGCCTATCGCCACGACATCGGAGCGACGGTCCGAGTTCGCGCCATTGTCGAGCCGTGGACGCTCAGCATCGCGGCCGGCGCTTGCGTCCTGATCTTTCCAGCGGCGGCGGACGGCACCCGCTCGCGGGACGGGCTGATCATCGCCTATGTGATCTCGGTGACAGCGGGGATGGTGGCCTCGCTTTGGCGGCTCTACCGGAGCTACGGCTTTCCCCAGAACTGGAAGCCGAACCCGGCCAAGCTCCTTTCCGTCGCCCGCCGAAACGTTCCGCTCGCCGCCGCCGACGCGATCGAATGGGGCTCGCGCCGCCTCGACATCGCCATTCTCGGGCTGTTCGTGGCGCCTTATTGGGTGGGGGTTTATTATGTGGGGCAGCAGGTCGCCTCCTTGCCTCAGAAGCTGAAGACCAGCTTCGATCCCATTCTCGCCCCGGTGATCACCCAGAAGCTGGCCGAAGGCGACAAGCGCGCGGTCGCCAAGCAGGTCCGGCAGGTCGGCTTCTGGATCATCGCCGCCCAGGCCGGCATCGCGCTCGCACTGGGCCTGCCCGGCGAAGCGGTGATGGGCCTGGTCGGCAAGCAATTCGTCGGCGGCACCGGGGCGCTCGCCTTTCTGCTCGCCGCGGAGGTGGTGGCAGCCACTGCGGCGGTCTCCGAGGCGGCGCTCGTCTATGTCGCCCGGCACCGCAATTTGATGATCTCGGCGCTGATGATCGCCGTCCAGGGCGCGCTCACCTTGCTCTTCATTCAGGGCGTCAGGCTGTTCCCGCTGCGCGCCGATCTCGTCCAGCCCTACCAGGCGGCCAGCGCCGCGGCGGCGTTGATGATGGCGCTCGGAATGGCTTCGATCCTCAAATCCCGACTGCTCGGCGGGCTGCTCGGCGCGCCGGTTCAGGGCTGGCGCTGGCCCTTGGTGTGGGCGGCGGCGGCGGCCGTGGTCGTCGGTGCTGCCTTCACCGCCCTGCCGCCGTCACTGGAGTGGCTGGAGCTGGGCCTCGGCCTGCCCTCGATCCTTGGAGCCTTCGGGATCGTGGTGTGGTGGAAGGGCTTCACCCATGATGACCGGGTGCTGTTCCGGCTGAAGAAGGGCGAGCAGCCCGAGCTTCCGCCGCCACCCGGAGTCACCCCGCCCGGAGCCGCTCCGCCAGCCCTCTAGTGTCGGAAGTGGCGCATTCCGGTGAAGACCATGGCGAGTCCCGCTCCGTCGGCGGCGGCGATGACTTCGTCGTCGCGGATGGAGCCGCCGGGCTGAATCACCGCGCTCGCCCCGGCTTCGACTGCGGCGAGGAGGCCGTCGGCGAAGGGGAAGAAGGCGTCGGACGCCACGACCGAGCCGATCGTCCGGGCCTCGGGCCAGCCGGCTTTCTCAGCGGCGTCGCGCGCTTTCCACGCGGCGATTCGGGCCGATTCGAGGCGGTTCATCTGGCCGGCGCCGATGCCGGCGGTGGCGCCGTCCTTCGCATAGACGATGGCGTTGGACTTGACGTGCTTGGCCACGGTCCAGGCGAACAGGCAATCGGCGAGCTCCCGCTCCGTCGGCGGGCGCTTGCTGACGACCTTCAGATCGTCCCGCTCAACCCGGCCATCGTCGCGCGACTGGAGCAGATAGCCGCCCGCGATCGATTTCAGGGTGAGGCCGGGCCGGCCCGGATCGGGTAGATCGCCGGTGAGCAGGAGGCGAAGATTCTTCTTGCGGGCGAAAATGGCTCGGGCCTCGGTGTCGGCGTCCGGAGCGATCACAACCTCGGTGAAGATCGCGGTCATGGCCTCCGCGGCGGCGGCGTCGATCGGCCGGTTGACGGCGATGATCCCGCCGAAGGCGGAGACGCTGTCGCAGGCCAGGGCCGCCTGGTAAGCCTCGACCAGGCCGGCGCCAAGGGCCACTCCGCAGGGGTTGGCGTGCTTGACGATGACGCAGGCAGGGCCGTCCCGGAGTTCGGACACCAGCTCGAGCGCGGCGTCGGCATCATTGTAATTGTTGTAGCTGAGTTCTTTGCCCTGGACCTGCTCGGCCTGGGCGATGCCGCGGCCATGGGGGCCGGCGGGCAAATAGAGCGCCGCTTTCTGGTGGGGATTCTCGCCGTAACGGAGCGGCTGGGCGAGCTTGAGGGTGAGCGGGAGGGTGTCCGGGAACATCCGGCCCTGGTCGGCGAAGGCGAACCATTGGGCGATCGCCGAATCGTAGGCGGCAGTGGCAGCGAAAGCCTTTGCTGCCAGATACTTGCGGAAGTCGAGTGACGTCGTGCCGCCATTTTCGTCCAAAGCGGCGACAAGGGAAGGATAATCGCCGGGATCGACACAAATCGCCACGAATCGATGATTCTTGGCGGCCGAACGCACCATCGAGGGGCCGCCTATGTCGATATTCTCAACGATCTCGTCGCGCCCGGCCCCGCGCGCCACGGTCTGGGCGAAAGGGTAGAGATTGACCACGACGAGGTCGATCGCGCCGATATCGTGCTGAGCCATCGCCGCGGCGTGTTCGGGATCGTCCCGCACCGCGAGTAGGCCGCCATGGACCTTGGGGTGAAGC
This sequence comes from Sphingomonadales bacterium, assembly GCA_034668565.1. Taxonomy (GTDB): domain Bacteria; phylum Pseudomonadota; class Alphaproteobacteria; order Sphingomonadales; family Sphingomonadaceae; genus Allosphingosinicella. Next base: position 27,458 of record JAXDPE010000052.1, read on the forward strand.
GTCTTGACCCGCCCGTCCATCATTTCGGGAAAGCCGGTAAGGTCGGAGACGTCCTTCACCTCAAGATTGGCCTCGCGCAACGCCCTGGCGGTACCGCCGGTCGAGATCAGCTCGACCCCGTGGCGGACGAGCATTCGGGCGAGCTCGACGAGCCCGGTCTTGTCCGACACCGAGAGCAAGGCGCGCTTGATCTTCACTTCGTCCTGCAATTTTCGAACTCCATGATAATTTCGGCCGTCATTGCGAGCGAAGCGAAGCAATCCAGCGGCTCAGATGTCGGAGACTGGATTGCTTCGTCACTCCGCTCCTCGCAATGACGGGGTTATCTCGTTCGCTCCTAGCCGGCCCGGCGGAAGATCCAGGCGATGGCGGTTCCGTCGGGCGGGCTGTCGCCGCCGACGACGAGCTGCGAGGTTTCGCGAAGCCGGGCGTCGCCGTCGATCCAGAGGCTGTCCTCGATTCCGAGCCGGCCGCCGCGGCAGCGGAACTGCCAGACGGTGCGGCCCCGTACCCGGAGCAGGGCGCCCTGGCCGTCGGCCGTCGTCGCCGCCTCGACGTCGGGATGGAGGTGGAAGCGGACCGCGAAAGGGATGGGCTCGGCCCGGCGGCGGCGGTTGCCCTGCGCGGTGAGCAGATCCTGGCCGCGAAGCTCGCGGCCGTCGGGGGCGAGAGTGAGCTGGCGCTGGTGGACCAGGCCGAAGCGGCGGACATAGCCGTCGTGGCTGGCCTCGACCATGATTGCTCCGCCGGTTTCGTCGCGGACCAGCTCGACCTGCGACACGCCTTTGCCGAGGCTGCCGTCTTCATTGACCGCGGTCGAGTTGCGGTCGCCGAGGGTCAGCGTCGAATGGGCCGCGCTGCTCCTCAGCGCCTGTACGAGATCGGCGGACAAGGCGCCGGTCGCCGAGCCCGGGCCGCCGCAATTGACGACGAGGCGATGGACGCCTTCCGACAGCTCGAAGGCCAAGGTCGAGGCGCAGCCGCCGGCGAAGGCCCGGGTCGGCGGCGGCGGCGCAGCATCGAACAAGGCGGTCGTGCTCTTCGCGTCCAGGCGCTGATAGCCCCAGCCGCGCGGCTGGCGGAGCGGCCGCACCCGCACCCCGCTGCCCTCCACGGCGGCGGCGAGGCGCCGCCTCGAGGCCATGTTGCCGCCCTGCCAGCTGGAAAGCGCCTCGTCGCCGAGCGCTACGCCGAGCAGGGCGCCGACAGCTCCGGACAAAGCGTCGGCCACGGCTTCGGGCATCTCGCGATCGGCCGCGAAATAGGAGGCGCGGAGCTGAGCAAGCAGCTCGATCAGCCGCAATTGCTCGTCGGGCGAGCGGCTGACCAGGCCGCCATCGTCGTGAAGCGAGGCGGACAGCGCCCTCAGCAGGCCCGCTTCCCCCCGGCCCAGGCGGCCCGGACCCCCCTGGAGCAGGAGCGCGGCGGCGACCAGACCGGCCCAGGCGGTGATCCGGGCGAGCCCGGGGCGCGCCTTTTCGGCGGCCTTGTCGAGATGGCGGGCGCCGCGCGAAAGCGTGTTGAGCAGCAAGGCGCGATAGGCGGAATCGCGGCTGGACAGGATGTAGGGCGCATAAGCGGTCCAGAACAGGATCCGGCGGCCCCACAGATCGGCGCGCCAGGCCGGTTCCGTCACGGCCTCGGCCTGCTCGGCAAGCCACTTCTGGACCAGCTTCTCGGCAAGCTTGGCGGCCCGCTCCCGGGTCGCCGCCGCCGCGAGGTCGCGAAGCCATTCGAAGCTGTGCAGATAATCGGAAACGTCGGCCGGCAAAGCGCGATCGCCGAAGCTCAGGCCCTCGATCGGGAACGACTCGCCGCGACGGACGAAGCGGCCGTGAAGGATGGCCTCCCCCGCCGTCTTGTCGCCGGCCACCGGATCCTTGGGGATGGCGAGCAGCCTGAGCGGATGGCGGCCGCGAAGGCGCAAGGCGTGGAAGGGCGTTCGCCAGGACAGGCGATGGAGCATCGAGGAGAGCTGCTCGCCGAGCGAGGCGCCGCCGACCCGGATGAGCCTCTTGCCGGGCTCGATTTCGCCGGATTCGGGCGAATCGATCTTTTCGAGCAGGCTCATCCGCGCAGAGCCCGGATATTGTCGGCGTAAAGCGGCGGGCCGCCTCGGAAGGTGGCGGTTCCCGCGACGAGGACGTCGGCCCCGGCCTCGATCGCCCGCCGGGCCGTGCCCCCGTCCGGACCGCCGTCGATGCCGCCGTCGATCTCCAGGTCGATCGCCTTGCCGGTCTTGTCGATCTGCTTCCTGACCGCTTCGATCTTGCGGAGCTGGCTATCGATGAAACTTTGCCCTCCGAAGCCGGGATTGACGCTCATCACCAGCACCAGATCGACCTCCTCGAGCACGTAATCGAGCATCTTGGCGGGCGTGGCCGGATTGAGCGCGACCCCGGCGCGCTTACCGAGCGCGCGGATCGCCTGGAGGGTCCGGTGGAGATGGGGGCCCGCCTCGGGATGGACAGTGAGGATGTCCGCACCCGCCTCAGCAAAGGCTTCGAGCAGAGGATCCGCGGGCGAGATCATCAGGTGGACGTCGAACGGCTTGGCGCTGTGCGCTCGAAGCGCCTTCACCACCGCCGGGCCGATGGTAAGGTTGGGCACGAAATGCCCGTCCATGACGTCGACATGGATCCAGTCGGCCCCAGCCTCGTCGACGGCGCGCACTTCCTCGCCGAGCCGGGCGAAATCGGCCGACAGGATCGAGGGGGCGATGCGGACGGGCTGCTGCACGTTTCGGTGTTAACCCTGCCCGAGTCGCCCGGCAAGGAAAGGGCTCGACTTATCCCCGCTTTGTTGGAGCGCGTCCGATTGAACGCTTTCGGACCCAATCGCTATTATGACTGGAGCTATTATGTTTCGGCCGAGCCCAAGGCGGCGGTGACCGTTCGCAAGGCCTGATCGTCGTTCCGGACTGGGATCCCGCCGGATCATATCCAACCTCGTCCCAGGTGGCGTCCCGACTGGAGGCGTCGGCGTTCATGGATTCCGGCCTTCGGCTTCGCCGAAGTTTATCCTGAGCGCCGCCGCAGGCGGCGTCGAAGGGCCGGAATGACGAAGGCGGCTCGGCAACTGCCTTTGAATGAGAAAAGACCAAGCCCGTCAGGGTGAAGGCCGACGTGCACCTCGCCGGCGATAGATTGGACGGTTTCGGACCCAATGCCCGTCGCGCGATCCGGGCGCGGGAGTATCAAGGCGAGGCCGGGCCGATCGCTCGCACGAGTCGCGCAGACGGCGTCCGGCTAACCGTGGGAGAATGAGGATGTCCAAGACTTCTTGCAGATCGAAAACGGCGCTCCTGATGGCCGGACTGACGCTGGCGTCGTTCGGAATGTTCGCGCCCACCGCCGCATCGGCGCGGTCCGGCTATTATCCGGACTGGCAGTGCGAGCAGCGAATGCGGAATTTCTGCGCCGCGAACTGGGCGGTCGAAGGCTGGTCCTCCTATCAGGAATGCAGCGACTATGAGATTTTCTGGACCTGCTACGACGGCGGCAGCTACCCGGGTTATCCCCATTTGGCCCCATCGCCGGCCGGTCGCCAAGGCCAGGCCTGGTGATATCCGCCTTGGGGACACGTAGCCATGCGTGTCCCCAATCCTCAAGAGAAGATTCCTGCGCGCGCACTCCTTTCCCTCGACGGGAGGGTAAACGGACGCCTGAAGTATAATTACGGCTTATCTCCGACTTTGGATGTAAAGTCTGAAGTATCGGATCTAATACTTCTATGTGCCAACTCCCGCCGAAGCTATCTTCGTGGCGCCCGCTCACTCAGCGGTAACGTGGCACAGGGAGAATAGGGATGACGAATTGGATCAAAGGCAAAGCGCGCGGCTTGGCGGCGTGCTCGGTTTCGCTCAGCCTCGCGGCCGTCGGTTTCATCATGCCGGCGCCCGCGCAGGCCCTCCAGCCGTGCAATTACATGGTCATTCGGGATTGCAAGGCGAGCGGCGGCGCGCCCTACCGGTCGCTCGCAGAATGTATCGATATCGAATCCAGCTATGTCTGTCCTGGTTGGGAAACGCAGCAATGGCCGTTCTAGAATCGGCGCTTTAAACGCGGCCTCCTGGGGACACGTACCGGTACGTGTCCCCATTTCGATATAACGGTTTCGGACCATATGGTCGTCGTGCGCGGCCGGGCGAGGGCATATCATTGCGGTGCCGGGACGATCGTTCGAGCGAGTCGCGCGGGGGTTCCGGCAACCGTGGGAGAATGAGGATGTTCAGGAAACTGGGGAAGAAAACGATCCTGGCGGCGTCGCTGGCGCTGGCGGGCGGCGCAATATTCGGAACGGCGGCGTCGGCGAGGATTCCGCCGAGGGATCCGGTTTGCGACCAGCGCGTCGCCAACGAGTGCGTCACGACCTGGCAGTCGCTGGGTTTTTGGGACTACGACAATTGCGTCGGCTACCAGCAATGCATGCAATGCCCGCCGATCCCGGGCTATATGTGCGGCGGCCTCTTTGCCGCCACCGACCCCGACGAGGGCACCAAGCCCTGGTAGGCGTGTGTTTGGGGGCACGTACCGGTACGTGCCCCCGTTTCGATATAACGGTTTCGGACCCAATGGCGGTCGCGCGATCCGGGCGCGGGCCTATCATGACGGGGCCGGGACGATCGTTCGAGCGAGTCGCGCGGGCGGGTTCCGGCCAACCGTGGGAGAATGAGGATGGCGAGGACAATAAGGAAATCCGTGGCGCTGGCGGCTTCGCTGGTGCTGGCGAGCGCGACGATGTTCGCGACGATCGCCTCGGCGCGTGTCGGACCGCCCAGGGATCCGGCGTGCGACGCTCGGGTCGTGGCGGAATGCTCGACCAGCTGGCAGACGCTCGGCTACCCGAACCAGTCGACCTGCGTAGGCGGACAGCAGTGCATCGAATGCCCGCCGACCTACGGCTATCTGTGCGGCGGCCCGAGCATCTATTACGGGACGGAGCAGAAGGGCGTGGAGCCCTGGTAAAGCGAGCGACGGCTCCTTCGTCACTCCGACGTTCGGCATCGACGATCGAGCCCTGATTTTTTGAGAGAAGGCACGAAGGCACAAGAAATAGGGGGGGCGGAGGCGCCGCACCCCTTCTCGTACCTTCGTGTCTTTTCTTTAAAAAATCCGGCGTCGAAGCTTTCATCCATGTAACACAAGTCTTCACGACATTGTCGGCTCAACGATTCAACGGTTTTCATCAAGCAATACAAAATGCGACCGTTTCGGTTGTAAATGTTCATGGATGGCTATGTTGCCCGATAGCCGTTTGACTTAGTCTCGATGGGACGACTCGGGGCGGTGTGACCGTGCCGGCGAAGTCGAAACAGGAGAGTGGGCATGCCGAAGGAAAAAAAGAAACTGTTCAATAGCTGCGCTTCGTCGATCTTGCTGGCCGCTGCCATGCTCGCGACCCCTGCGTCCGCGACCAAGCCACCGCCGCCCCCGCCGCCGCCGCCGCCCAGCCAATGGGAAGGCTGCTCGCCCTGGGGTGCCTACCTCTATGACGTCGATTGCTGCGGCTATCCCGATCTGATCATTCCCTGCGCAGCCCCGACTTCTTCGCAGCCCGTCGATCGTCCCAGGCAGGAGTCAACGGCATCGACGGAGTCGCTCGAACGATAGGCGTGCGGACAGCCGGTCCGTGGTTCGGTTCACGCCGGGCCACGGCCGGTCTCTGGGCGGATGATTCATGAGGAAGACGACGATGCTCAAGAGAATGAAGAAGACGGCCGCGTTGCTCCTGGTCTCCGGAACGCTCGGCCTCGCCAGCCTGTCGGCGACGGCCGACGCCAATTTCCAGCCCATCGGGATGAGCCAATGCGAGCGGGATGTCCGGGCCTGGTGCTACGAGCACTGGCAGGAATATTATCTCGGGGTCGGTTACGATGTCTGCGTCAGCTCGGAGTGGCATCGCCGCTGCGAGGATTCGGTGCCGCCTTCGTACGACGCCGTCAGCGTCATGCCCGCCGTGAACCGGCACCCCTGAGCCAGCGCGATTCGAGGCCGGAGCATTCGGCCCCAGGTCCAACAAGGAGAGCGAATATGCCAAACGTAAAAAAGAGACTGTTCAGTAGCTGCGCATCATCGATTCTGCTGGCCGCCGCCGCGCTTGCGGCGCCTGCCTCCGCGACCAAGCGTCCGCCGCCGCCCCCGCCGCCGCCGCCCAGCCAGTGGGAAGGCTGCACGCCCTACGGCTCCTACCTCTATGACGTCGATTGCTGCGGCTATCCCGATTTAATCATTCCCTGCGCAGCCCCCGCGCCTTCCGAGCCGGTGGTCCGTCCCAGCGAGGAAGCGGCGGAAGCGGCGGAACGATAAGTCGCCAAAATCGGGGGTGTGGCTCAGGCCGCGCCCCCGACGGGCCTGCAATGAAGGGAGACTCACGATGCCAAACGTTACGAAGAGGATATCCGCGACCTTTGCAGCAATGGCGATGGCGACGGCATCGCTGGCCGCGGCGCCCGCACCGCCACGGACCGGCGGCGGGGGCAACGACCTTGCGGTGGGGCAACCCTGCAGTCCCTGGTCGGGCGGCTACAATGGTCTCGAATGCTGTTATTTTCCCGGCCAGGGCTGGTATTATTATTATGACGTCGTGGGCGGCGGCTTTTGCGGCGGCTATTACCAGGCTCCCGAGGACCCCTCCAAAGGCCCTTCAGCCGAGCCGACGGAAGCGCCCGGGCAATAGTCGCAGCTTGGACTGACGGCCGTCAGGTTCGGCGGAAGCGGGCGATGAAGAAGCCGTCGGCGCCGCCCGCCTCGGCGAACAGGCCGGGGAGGATTCGGACCCGGTTGCCTTCGACCGGGATCTGGACGGGAAGCTCGCCCGCCTCGATGTGCGCGGCTTCGAAGTCGCGGCGCCCGTCAAGAAAGGCTTCGACCACCGCCTCCCCTTCCTCGGGCTCCAGCGAGCAGACCGAATAGACCAGGGTTCCGCCGGGCTCGAGCCAGCCGGCGGCCCGGGCGAGCATCGCCTTCTGACCTTCGGCGAGCTCGGCGACGGCCCGGGGCCGGACCCGGTGGAGGACGTCGGGGTGGCGGCGGTAGATGCCGGTCGCCGAGCAGGGCGCGTCGAGAAGGATCGCGTCGACCTTGTCGGGCGGCGACCAGCGCAGGATATCGGCCGCGACGATCCTTGCGGAGAGATGGGTCCGCTCCAGATTCTGCGAAAGTCGTGCAAGACGACTTTCGGACAGGTCGACGGCGGTCACTTCGAAGCCGGCGCTGGCCAGCTGCATCGTCTTGCCGCCGGGCGCCGCGCAAAGGTCGAGTGCGGTGCGGCCGCCCCCCGCGCCGAGGAGCCGGGCCGGGAGCGAGGCGGCGATGTCCTGCACCCACCAGCCGCCTTCGCCATAGCCGGTGAGGCCGGCCACCGCGGCCCGGGCGGGGAGGCGCAGATGGCCCGGCATCAGGCTGAGGCCTTCCATTTCGGCGGGCGGCTCGGTTCCGGCGGCGAAGACGAGGTCGAGCGGCGGCGGAGCGGCGAGCAGCCTCGCCGCTTCGGCAGCGACGTCCTCGCCCCAGTGGCGGGTCCAGCGCGCTTCCACCGCCGGCGGCAGCGAGGGCAAAGCCGGGAGCGCCGCTTCCTGCCGGATCAAGGTGCCGAAGACGCCGTGGACGAGCTTGCGCGGGCCGCCGTCGACCAGCGGCAGGACGGTCGAGATCGCCGCATGGGGGGGAGTGTCGAGCGCGAGCGCCTGGACCAGCGCGATCCGAAGGGCGAAGCGGGCCTTGGCGTCGTCGGGAAGCCGGTTGCGGGTGGCGGTATCGATCAAGGCGTCGAGATCGCCGAGGCGGCGAAGCGTCTCGGCGGCGATGGCATGAGCGAGGCCTCGGTCGTTGGGCGCGAGGCCGCGGGCGGCGGTGTCGAGCGCGGCCTCGAGCGGGAGCCCCTTGCGAAGCACGGCGTCGAGCAGGCTCAGGGCGGCTCGGCGGGCGGGGACGCCGGCCGGATCGGTGGGGCGGTTCACCGCGGGCGCCGGCGGAGCGGGTCGAGCGCGCTGGCGCCGGTGCGCCGGGCGCGCGGCGCGAGCTCGCCGGCCATGACCTGCAAGGCGGCGATCCGGTTGGCGGTGTCGGGATGGGTCGAGAACAGGCTGTCGCGGCCGGCGCCCGAGGGGACGATGTAGAGCGCCGCCGCCGCCGGATTGCGCGCCGCCACCGGGCTCGGGGCCCGGGCGGCGCCCTGATGGAGCTTGGCGAGCGCCGAGGCGAGGGCCCGGGGATCGCCGCAAATCTCGGCGCCGGCGCGGTCGGCGCCATATTCGCGGGTCCGGCCGATCGCGAGCTGGACGAGGATCGCGGCGAACGGCGCGAGGAGCATTGCTGCGATCATCGCCAGCGGGTTCGAGCGGTCGCCGCCGCGAAAGAAGAAGCCGAAATTGGCGAGCATCGAGATGGCGCCCGCGATCGTCGCCGTCATCGTCATCACCAAAGTGTCGCGATTGCGGACGTGGCCGAGCTCGTGCGCCATCACCGCCGCGACTTCCTCCTTGCTGAGGAGGCCGAGCAGGCCGGTGGTCACGGCGACGGCGGCATGGGCCGGGTCGCGTCCGGTGGCGAAGGCGTTGGCATGGGGCGAATCGACCAGATAGACCCGCGGGTTGGGAAGGCCGGCGCGGGCGGCGAGGCCGTGAACGAGGCCGACGAATTGCGGGCAGTCGGCCTCCGTCACCTCCTTGGCGTCGTGCATCGAGAGGACGATCCGGTCGGCATTCCAGTAGGTAACGAGGTTCATCACCGCCGCGACGGCGAGAGCGAGGACGGCGCCGCGCGGCCCGCCGAGGGTGAATCCCAGACCCATGAACAGGGCGGTCAGCGCCGCCAGCAGCATCAGGGTCCGAAAATGGTTCATCCTTGCCTTCAGGCCTCCCTCTGAGCGAAATGTGGGGGATGAGCGAGCCATCTTCAATCGGGGCGGGCGGGCGGCGGCCCGGGCACGTCAAGGCGCCCGACCATCTGTCGCCGAGCCCGCCGGTGCCCGGCGCCGGACCTGCCGCCGACTCCGAGGAGCATGGCGGGCCCAAGGGCGAGGAGCCGACGCGTTACGGCGACTGGGAGAATAAGGGCATCTGCTGGGATTTTTGAAATTCCTCCCCCGCAAAGGCAGGGGAGGAATTTAGGTCCCTTCGCTCCTCAGCGGCCTGGCGAGAAGCCGCTCCACCACTTCGTCGACATTCGCTTCCCCAGCCAGAAGCGCGCAGACCGCCGCCACGATCGGCATGTCGACGCCCGCCTCGCGGGCCGCTTTGGCAAGCACCGGCGCGGTATAGGCGCCTTCCGCCACGGTCCGCCGGTCGGCGAGCAGCTCGGCCGCGTCGCGGCCTTCGCCCAGGCCCTTGCCGAGGCTGAAGTTGCGCGAGCTCGTCGACGAGCAGGTGAGGACGAGGTCGCCGAGGCCGGAGAGGCCGGCCAGGGTCTCGGCTCGGGCGCCCCTCGCAAGGCCAAAGCGGGTCATCTCCGCGAAGCCGCGCGAGATCAGGGCAGAACGGGCATTCTGGCCGAGCCGCCGGCCCTCGACCACGCCGCAGGCGATGGCGAGGACGTTCTTGACCGCGCCCCCGATCTCGGCGCCGACGACGTCGTCGGACAGATAGGGGCGGAACCAGGGGCGGGCGAGGCGCGCTCGAAGGCTCTCGCCAAGAGCTCGGTCTTCGACGGCCAGGGTGACGGCGGCGGGAAGCCCGGCGGCGACTTCGTGGGCGAAAGTGGGGCCCGAGAGCACGGCCACCGGCGCCGACGGCTGAGCCTGGCGGGCAACGTCGTGCATCAGTGCCATCGTCGATTCCTCCATGCCCTTGGCGCAGAGGATGAGCGGCGCGGTCAGCGCCGGCATCGCGGTGAGGACCTTGCGCATATGCTGGGCCGGAGTGACGACGAGCAGAGCGTCGCAGGCGGCAAGCGCCGCGAGGTCGCCGGTGGCCCGAATGGCCGAGTCGAGCTTCACCCCGGCAAGAAAAAGGCGGTTTTCGTGATCGGCGTTGACGCTTTCGACCACTTCGGGCTCCAGCGCCCAAAGCAAGGTTTCCCCGCCCCCCGCCGCAACCTGCGCCAGAGCGGTTCCCCAGGCGCCGCCGCCGATGACCCCGATCTTCACGCCTTGACCCCCGCGCCGCGCACCTTTTCGGCGTCCGGATCGAGCGGCCAGCGGGCCCGGGCAGGGGTGTCGAGCGGGTCGGTGAGGCCGGCTTCGAAGCGCAGGGCACCGGCCCAGGCGATCATCGCGGCGTTGTCGGTGCACAGCCAGAGCGGCGGTGCGACGAAAGGCAGGCCGCGCGCCGCCGCGAGCCCGGTTAGCGCCGAGCGAACGCTGCCGTTGGCGGCGACTCCGCCGGCGACGACCAGAGCCGTCGCGTCCGGCACCCGCTCGAGCGCGCGGCGGGTGCGGTCGACAAGACTGTCGACCACCGCCTGCTGGAAGGACGCGGCGATGTCCTCGGTCGCGAAGCGGCCGCTGTCCCGGGCGCGCAGCACGGCGCTTTTCAGCCCGGCGAAGGAGAAATGCGGCTCGGGCGAGCCCAATAGAGGCCGCGGCAGCGGCACGGCCAAGGGATCGCCTTGCCGGGCCGCGCGCTCGACCGCCGGGCCGCCGGGGAAGCCAAGGCCGAGCACCTTGGCGGTCTTGTCGAAGGCCTCGCCGGCGGCGTCGTCGATGGTGGTGGCGAGCCGGCGGTAGCGGCCGAGGCCCTCGACGAAGAGCAATTGGCAGTGGCCGCCCGAGACCAGGAGGAGGAGATAGGGGAAAGCGAGGGCGGGCTCGCTCAGCATCGGCGACAAAGCATGGCCCTCGAGATGGTTGACGGCGACCAGCGGCTTGCCGGCGGCCAGCGCCAGGCCCTTGGCAGCGACGAGCCCGACCATGATTCCTCCGACGAGGCCCGGACCGGCCGTTGCGGCTATCGCATCGACATCCGACAGGGCGACGCCGCTCTCGGCCAGCGCCTGCTCGATCAGGGCCGGCAGAATCTCGACATGGGCCCTCGCCGCGATCTCCGGGACGACCCCGCCATAAGGGCCGTGGGCGCTCTCCTGCCCGGCCAGGCAATGGGCGAGGACCCGGCGGTCCGACGTGACCAGGGCCGCCGCCGTCTCGTCGCAGCTCGATTCAATGCCGAGGATGAGGCTCATGCCCGCTTCCCTGCCACCGCCGCACCCGCTAGCACAAGCGGCGCATGCAGCCGCTCCTTCGCCTTGGCACCCGCGGATCGCCGCTCGCGCTCGTCCAGGCGCGGCTGGTGGCGACGGCGCTTCGCGACCGGCATGGCTGGGGCCCCGAGCTGATCGAGATCGAGCCGATCGCGACCAGCGGCGACCAGCTTCGCGACCGGCCGATCTCCGAGATGGGCGGCAAGGCCTTGTGGACCCGGGAGCTCGACCTCGCCTTGATGGAGGGACGGATCGACCTCGCCGTCCATTCGATGAAGGACGTGGAGACGATCCGGCCGCCGGAGCTCGCTATCGCCGCCGTGCTGGAGCGGGCCGACGTTCGCGACCGCCTGGTCGGCGCTCCGAGCCTGGCCGTCCTTCCCGAGGGCGCCCGGGTGGGCACGTCATCGCCGCGGCGGGCGGCGCAATTGCTGGCCCGGCGGCCCGACCTCGTCATCCTTCCCTTCCGGGGCAATGTGGAGACCCGGCTTCGCAAGATCGATCTCGGCGAGGTCGACGCCACCCTGCTTGCCGCGGCCGGGCTCGAGCGGCTCGGCCGGACGGACGTGGGCGCCGTGCTGGAGGATTTTCTGCCGGCGCCGGCTCAGGGCGCGATCGGGGTTGAAGTGCGAAGCGCCGACCGCCGGGTCCGGGCCCTGGTCGCCGCGATCGACCATCGCCCCACCCATGTCTGCATCGCGGCGGAGCGGCGCCTGCTCGAGGGGCTGGGCGGAAGCTGCCGCTCGCCGGTGGCCGCCTTGGCCTTGCTCGAGGGCGACCGGATCAGCCTCCGCGCGGAGATCCTGACCGAGGACGGCGCCGAGATCGAGCGTTGCGAACGGAGCTTCGCGGCCGGCGACGATTCGGTGCCGCTGGAGCTTGCTCGAGAGATGCTCGGGCGAGCAGGGCCGAGGCTGCGGGCGCTGTTCGGGCTGTGAAGCTGCTCATCCTGCGGCCGCAGCCGGGCGCATCCGAGACGGAAGAACGGGCCCGGGCGATCGGCCTGGAGCCGGTCGTCGCCCCTCTCTTCACGATTGAAGGCGTGGATGGGCCGCCGGTCGACGCGGCCCGTTACGAGGCCGTGCTCCTGACCAGCGCCAACGGCGCCCGCTTTGCCCCGTCCGGTCTCGCCGCCTTGCCGTGCTTCGCGGTCGGAGAAAGCACGGCGGCCGCGGCCCGGGCGGCCGGCTTCGCCCGGGTCCACACCGGGTCGGGCGACGGCGCGGCGGTGGCGGCGGCGATGGCCGCCGCCGGGGTCCGACGGGCGATCCACCCGTGCGGGCGGGACCATCTCGCGGTCGAAGCAGAGGGGGTCGCGATCGAGCGGCACATCGTCTACTCTGCGGAGCCGGTCCCGCATGGCCGGTTCGACGGCCCGGCCGTGGCGATGATCCATTCGGCACGCGCGGGCGAGCGGTTCGCCGAGCTTGCCGGCGACCGGGCTATGATCGCCATCGCCGCGATCAGCGCCGCCGCCGCCGACTCGGCGGGCGAGGGCTGGGCGGCGAAGGCGGTGGCCGCGGCCCCTCGCGATCAAGCCTTGCTGGAGCTTGCCGCCAAGCTGTGCAAATATGGCTTCGAATTGGTGAGGGACGGCAATGGATTATGAGCCGGGACGGGTGACGGCGAAGCCGAGGCGGCCGCTCTGGCAGCTGCTCGCGCTGCCGCTCGTCGCCTTCCTGGCCGGCCTCGCGGCGATGGGCTGGCTGCTCGCCCATTGGGGCACCGGGGCGGCCCTGCTCGGGGTCGCTCCCGCGCCGGCGGCGGTCGCGGAGCCGGCGCAGCAGCCGACGACGGTGGAACGCGAGCCGCTGGCCGCCCCGCTCGGCGAAGCCCAGGCCGGGGAGCGGCTGGTGATCGACCCGGAGACGACCCGAAGGGTCAATCGGCTCGAGGAAAGACTGGCCGTGCTCGATCTCCAGTCGCGCACCGCCGTCGGCAATGCCGACCGGGCGGAGGGGCTTCTGGTCGCCTTTGCGGCCCGGCGGGCGATCGATCGCGGAGTCGCCCTCGGCTATATCGAGACCCTGCTTCGCGAACGCTTCGCCGCGACCGAGCCCCAGGCGGTGGCGACCGTGCTGACGGTCGCGCGGCAGCCCGTCACCGCGCAGAACCTGCAAAAGCAGTTCCAGGAAGTCGCGCCGCATCTGTCCGGCGGCGGCCAGGGGCAGAGCTGGTGGGGGGCCTTCCGGACGGAGATGGCGGGCCTGATCACCATCCGCCGCGAGAACACGCCTTCGACCCAGCCGGCGGAGCGCCTTCGCCGCGCCGGCCAGAGCCTCGAGGCGGGGCAGGTGGAAGTGGCGCTGCTCGAAGTGTTGAGGCTTCCGGGCCATGAACGGGCCGACGCCTGGATCGCCAACGCCCGCCGCTATGTCGCCTCGCACCGGGCCCTCGACCGGCTGGAAAGCGCGGCATTGCTCGAGCCGAGAGCGCCGATGGTCCAACCGGCGGCGCAGGCAGGACCGGTGCGCTAGAGCCAATTCGGTCGGCCCTAATTCCTCCCCCGCTTTTGCGGGGGAGGGGGACCGCGCGGAGCGCGGTGGAGGGGTTCTTCGGAGTCAGTAAAGGCCCTCCACCATGCTTCGCATGGTCCCCCTCCCCTGCAAATGCAGGGGAGGATATCGGTCTCAGATCTCCAGCAGCGCGTAGGGCCGGCCAAAGGCGGGCTCGACGACGAACTGGGCGACGTTGAAGACCGGGACTCCGCCCGGAGTGTGCCCGGAATAAGCGCCGCGATGGGCGTGGCCGTGGACCACCGCCTTGACGTTGTCGAAGCGGTCGATCGCATGGGCGAGGCGCGAGGACCCGAGAAAGGGATAGATTTCGAGCGGTTCGCCCGCCACGGTTTCCGGGATCGGTGCATAATGGAGGACGGCGAGGACCCGCTCGGTGCGGAGCGAGCGCAGGGCATTCTCGAGCAGCCTCGCCTCGTTGCGGGCTTCGTCGACGAAGACCTTGATCGCGTCCTCGCCGAAGGCGCCGAGCTCGCCCCGGCCGAAGCCGCCGATGAAGCCCTTGGCGCCGGCGAAGCCGACTCCGTCGATCACCGTCGCCTGCTCGCCCAGCATGATCACTCCGGCCGACTGGAGGATTCGAACCACCTCGTCGGCCTGGCCCGCCTCGTAATCGTGGTTGCCGAGCACCGCGACGACCGGGACCGTGCAGGCGCCCAGATCCTCGGCGAGGATCTCGGCCTCCGCCACCTTGCCGAAATTGGTGAGGTCGCCTGCGAGGACGAGCGCGTCGGCGGCTTCGCTTATCTCCTCGAACAAGGCCCGGTAGCGATTGTGGCAGGTCTCGGTGACGTGGAGATCGCCGATCGCGGCGACGGTCAAGGTCTCAGTGGTGGGGCTCATGCTTCTCGTCCACTCCCTTGCCGACGACGTCGGCGAAGCCCCATTCGGTCACGTCGATCACATAATCGGTCGGGCTGATCAGGCGGCCCCGGCAGATCTTGATCTGCGCCGGCGGCATCTCGTCCTGGTTCTTGAGCCGGGTGAGCAGCTCGTCGTAGAGCCACCGCGGGATCATGTCGCGCTCGGTCGGATAGACGAAGCGGAAGTTGAGGATATTGATCAGCAGTACTTCCCAATAGAGCTCCATCGACGAGAGCAGCCACTTCCAGTCGATCTCGTCAGGCTTGACGAGAATGACATGGACGATGTCGGCCGCGTCGTAGCGATAGCGGGTCTGGAGGAAGAGCTTGGAGAGGATGAACTGAGTCGGCGGAGTGACCCGCACGTTAGTTCCGTACACCTCCGCCTCGTAGGCCACCTCGAACCACTGGTCAGTGATCGGGATCGACGCCGAGGAGATGTTGAAGATGACGTCGAAGAAGTGCTCGCCCTTCCAGACCTTGCCGATCCAGCGCACGTCCTCCACCTCGATCCGGTAGCCCTTGGCCTTGAAGAAGGAAAGGATCCGGGGTGCGTCCGACGGCTTGCAGAAGACGTCGAGGTCCTTGGTCGGGCGGGTGATGCCGGTGAAGCAGGAAAGCGCGTAGGTCCCCGACAGGAGGAACGGGATGCCCGATTCCTTGAGGAGCTCCAGGCTCTCCGAATAGAATCCCACTGCCTCCGGGGGCGGCTCGAAGGCGGACGAATCGAAATTGTCGAGCTTGGTGCTCATCTTTTCCCTTGTCTCGCAAACGCCCCCCGGCCAGGCGACCGCGATCGGCGGGAGAACGGGGCGAACGGCCTTGCGTTCCGCGAAACGACCCTAGCTCAAGGTTGAGCGGGAGTCTCGCCGGCCGGCTTCATGTCGACGAGGGTGACGATGAATTCGAGCTCGGCGTTGGGCGGGATGGCGCCGGGGATGCCGTTGGCTCCGTAAGCGAGAGCGGACGGGATCCAGAAACGGTAGCGGCCGCCCTTCTGCATCAGCTGCAGCGCCTCGGCGAAACCAGGGACGACGCCCGTGACCGGGAAGGCGGTCGGCTGAGGGCCGGCGTCGAACAGGCTGCCGTCGGCGAGATGGCCTTCATAGGTCACCAGCACCAGGTCGGAAGTGGTCGGTTTCGCTCCGGCCCCGGGCTTCAGGGTCTCGAAGCGAAGGCCCGACGGGGTGGTGACGACGGCCCGCACCGACACCGGCGGGATGAACGAGCGCGGAGGCGCGGGGGCGGGGACCGCGGCCGCGGCAACCATCAGGGCAAGACCAAGCATAATGACTCCCGGACGCCCATGAAGGTCGAAGGAAAGACTGGAGCGGGCGAAGGGATTCGAACCCTCGACCCCAACCTTGGCAAGGTTGTGCTCTACCCCTGAGCTACGCCCGCTCTGAGCCGCGCCGACGGCGAAATCGCCCTCGGCTGAGGTAAGGCGGCGGCTGCTAGCATGGGGTCCGTCACCCGGCAAGGGGCTAACGGCGTGACATGTCCAACGCACTGTCGTCACCCTGAACTTGTTTCAGGGTCCAGTTCTCCACCCGCTGAGAAGCTCGTGACCGGATGCTGAAACAAGTTCAGCATGACGGCCGTGGGGCCGAGGCGCGCCGGACAGACTTGGCAGATACCCCCGGCTTCCCACATAGGCGGCCTGAGCGATCGGATCGGAAAGGCGGATTGTGGCGACATTGGGGATGAGCGCGGCGGACAAGGAGTCGCTCGAAAGCTTCCGGCGCGACGTCATCGAGCCGTCGATGACGTCGCTCGTCATCGTCGATTTCTGGGCGGAATGGTGCGGCCCGTGCAAGCAGCTGACCCCGATCCTCGAGAAGGTCGCCGCGGATTATGCCGCCAGGGGCGTCCGGCTCGCCAAGATCGACGTCGACAAGAACAAGCTGGTCGCCGACCAGTTCAGGGTTCAGTCCATCCCCACCGTCTATGCCGTCTTCCAGGGCCAGCCCGTCGCCGACCTGACGGCGGCGCGCACCGAAGCGCAGCTGACCCGGTTCCTCGACCAGATCCTCGAGCAATTGCCGGTCGAGGGCGAGGCCCAGCAGATCGAAGCCGAGATCGAGCCGCTGATCGCCATGGCCGAGGAGGTCCTCGCCGGCGGCGATCCCGAACGGGCCGGAAATATTTTCGCCCAGATATTGGAGATGGCGCCCGATCATGCCGGGGTGATTGGCGGCCTGGCCAGGGCGCTGGTCGCCGGCGGGCGGCCCGACGAGGCGCGCGCCCTGCTGGACGGAGCGCCGGAAAGCGCGGCCAAGGACCCGGCCATCGCCCGCGCCCGCTCGGCGCTGGCCTTGGCGGAAGTGGCGGTGCCGGGCGTCGACACGTCCCAATATGAGCGCCGGATTGGCGCCGACCCCGACGATCACGAAGCCCGTTACGAGCTGGCCGGGGCGCTGATGGCCTCCGGGGACCGCGACTCGGCCGCCGACCAGCTGCTCGAGAGCATCTCCCGCGACCGCGACTGGAACGAAGGCGCGGCGAGGAAGCGGCTACTGCAGCTGATGGAGGTGGTTGGGCTCGAAGATCCCTGGGCCGGGGCCCAGCGCCGGCGGCTTTCCGCGATCCTCTTCACCTGATGGCGAACGACAAGCCGCTTCGCCTCCCCGTCTTCCCGCTCGCGGGAGCGCTGCTTTTCCCTCGGGCGCAGCTGCCGCTGCACATTTTCGAGCCGCGCTACCGGGACATGGTACGCGACGCGCTCGCGGGCGACCGGCTGATCGGGATGATCCAGCCGCGCGGATCCGACGAGCCCCCTTCCCTCTTCGAAATCGGCTGCATCGGACGGATCGCCGGCGCCGAGGAGATGGACGACGGACGGTTCAACATCGTCCTTGAGGGTGTGGGCCGATTCCGGATCCTCCGGGAAGCGAAGGTCGAGACCGCCTACCGCCAGGTCGATGCCGAGCGAGGCGGCTTCGGCGATTCGGCCGAACCGGAGCCGCTCGGCCTCGCCCAGCGCGCCGAGCTGGAGCGCGAGGCGCGCCGCTACGCCGACGCTTTGGGCTATTCGGTCGACTGGGAGGCGGTCACCCGGCTCGACGACGAGATGCTGGTCAACGCCATCGCCCAGGTCGCGCCGTTCGACGTCGGCTCCAAGCAGGCCCTGCTCGAGGCGCCGGACATCGCCGAGCGCTGCGACCTGCTCGTCCAGTTCATGCAGTTCCAGCAGATGGTGCCGGGCGGCGCCGAGGGGCCGGAGACCCTGCAATGACCGAGGATTGGCTGGCGACCCTCGTCTGCCCGGCGACCAGGACCGCGCTGAAGTGGGACGAGGCTCGGCAGGAGCTTATTTCGGAAGCGGCGGGCCTGGCCTTCCCCGTCCGCGACGGAGTGCCGGTGATGCTGGTCGAGGAGGCGAGGGACCTGGAGCGATGAGCGGCGATCCCGGCTCAGACCTGAGCGGCCGATGGACGGGTATGTACAATTATCCCGGGCCCTTCCCGCCGGTCGCCTTCGAAGCCGAGCTTCAGGATATCGCCGGATGCTTCACGGGCACGATATCCGAACCCGACGAGGCTTCTCAAGGGACCGGCGGGTCTCTCCATTCCGTCGTCGAGGGCCAGCGCCAGGGCAGCGCCGTCACCTTCGCCAAAATATACGACAATGCCGAGCGCCGACCCGAGCCCGTCTTCTACAGCGGCACGATCCAGCCGGACGGAAACGAGATTTCCGGCCGCTGGGAGATTCAGGGCCAGTGGAGCGGGACCTTCCTGATGATTCGCGATTCCGGAGTCGCCGAAGCGGCCGAAGTGGCGGCGGAGGAAGAGGTGCCGCTGCCCGACGGCTAGATCGTCAGCCCTCGCAGCAGCAGCGGCAGCTCGCCCGATTCGCCCCGTGCCTCGGCCATGAACTGACTCTTCAGCGGCCCAACGCGCTGGACGATGCTCATTCCGAACCGGCGGACCGCGGAGGCGCTACGGCCCGGCACTCCGTAAATCCGGGTCAGGCCGTCGGTGGCGGCGGCGACGGTCAGGGTGTCGAGGCTTCGCCAGCGCTCGTAGCGGGAGAGGAGCTGTGCATCGCCCGGATCGAGCCCCAGGCGGGCGCCCTCGACGAGCACCTGGGTGAGCGCGGCGACGTCGCGGAAGCCGAGATTGAGGCCCTGGCCGGCGATCGGGTGGATGCCGTGGGCGGCGTCGCCGGCCAGCGCCAGCCGCTCCGCCGTGATGGTCGCCGCGTGGTGGAATCCGAGCGGATAATTCCAACGTGGACCGGCGAGCCTGACTTCGCCCAGGAAGCCGCCCATCCTTTTGGCGATTTCATGGGCCATGGCGCGGTCCGGGAGGTCGATCACCGCGGCGGCGTCGGCCGCCGGAACCGACCAGACGATCGCCGACCTCGTGCCCGGAAGCAGCGGCAGGATCGCGAACGGACCGGTCGGGTAGAAAATCTCGTAGGCGGCATTCTCGTGGTGCCGTTCATGGTCGACGGTGAGGACGATCGCGCTATGGTCGTAGCTCCAGCGCGCCAGCGGAATGTTGGCCCCCTCCCGGGTCGGTGAATTGCGACCCTCGGCGCCGACCAGCAAAGGCGCCGTGACCGCCCGGCCATCGTCGAGCGCGACGCGCACCGCGGCCGAATCGCGGACGATGTCGGCGGCTTGGGCCGGCATAAGCAGCTTCACCCGGCCGGCGTCGAGCGCGGCCTCGCGAAGCACCTGCCGAAGCCGCCGGTTCTCGACCATGATCCCCAATGGATCGTCCGCCTCGTCGGCGTCGAAGACGATCCCGCCCGGCCGGAGGCCGTCGCTGACCCGGATCGATCGGATAGGGCAGCCTTCGCCCTCGAGCCGCTCGGCGACTCCGATCGCCTCCAGCATCCGCCACGAAGCGCTGGCGACGGCGGTCGCCCGGCCGTCGAAGGCCGGGGCCAGGTTCCGTTCCGGATCGGCGGGATCGACGACGATCGACGACAGGCCGTGGCGGTCGAGCGCAACCGCGAGCGTGAGACCGATGAGGCCACCGCCGAGGATGATGACGTCCGCGCGATCCATGTTCAGCCTCTTAGGGTCCGGGATGATTTTCCCGCCCTACCGATGCAAAGCTGCAACGCCAAGCGCTTGACCGCGGACTCTTGGCGGGCGCATTGTCGCGCTCAGAACATTTGGGGCACGGGGATGGCGGCTACGGCAGCGCAGAACGCCCGCCAGGTGAGACTGGCGCAATGGCGGATCGGAATGAAGAACGGCATGCGCCGAAGCTGGGCGCTGTTCATCGGCGGCGCCGTCGGCGGAGCGGCCCTGCTCCTGCTGCTCGCTTTGGTCAGCTACCATTCGACCGATCCCTCGCTCAACACCGCCGCGGCCGGCCCGGTCCGCAACTGGGTGGGCGCTCCGGGCGCGTGGACCGCCGACCTTGTGCTCAGCCTGTTTGGTCCGCCGGGCGCACTGCTTCTCCCGCTCATCGCCCTGATCGGGATCCGGATCGCCTGGGGCGCGCCAGCGACGCGCTGGCTGCGTTCGCTCGGAATGACCGCGCTCGGGCTCGTTCTGGTCGGAGGCGCGGCCTCCCTCCTCGTCGGGGAGGCGGTCAACGGGCTTCCGGCGAGCTGGGGCGGCGGCGGCGGCCTGACCCTCGCCAAGTTCGTCGAGTTCGGCTTGGCCGCGATCGGCGAGCCGGGGATCGTCGAGCCCTTCAGGATCGTCACCGTCGGACTGTTCGCGGCGCTCGGCCTGGCTTGCTGCTGGTTCGGGCTCGGCCTCCGCTCCGAGGAGCGCGCCTGGATCGCCTCGCGCCGGCTGCCGAGGCGGGAGCGGGCTTTCGCCGAT
This sequence comes from Sphingomonadales bacterium, assembly GCA_034668565.1. Classification (GTDB taxonomy): domain Bacteria; phylum Pseudomonadota; class Alphaproteobacteria; order Sphingomonadales; family Sphingomonadaceae; genus Allosphingosinicella. Next base: position 47,763 of record JAXDPE010000052.1, read on the forward strand.
GCTGGCGACGAGCTGCCGGAGCCGGAGGATCGGCCGGCCCGGACCCCGGTCATCGCCCCGGCCGAACCGCCCCGGACCGTCATCAACGACCGGGTGCGAACTCCGGCGCAGGCGAAGCGGCCGCTGCGCGAGCGCCAGGCGTCGCTGGCGCTGGGTGACAGCTACCAGCTGCCCGGGATCGATTTGCTCTCCCCGGCGCCGCCGCCGGTCGGCGGAGCGCTCGACAAAGCGAGCCTGGAGCGCAATGCGAGGCTGCTCGAATCCGTACTCGACGATTTTTCGGTGAAGGGGGAGATCGTCGAGGTCCGTCCGGGGCCGGTCGTCACCATGTACGAACTCGAGCCGGCGAGTGGAATCAAGGCGAGCCGGGTGATCCAGCTCGCCGACGACATCGCCCGCAACATGTCGGCCTTGTCCGCCCGGGTGGCGACGATCCCGGGCCGCAGCGTGATCGGGATCGAGCTTCCCAATCCGAAGCGCGAAATGGTGGTCCTCTCCGAGCTGATCGCGAGCCACGCTTTCGAGGACCAGGTCGCCCAGCTCCCGATCGTGCTCGGCAAGAACATCGCCGGCGATCCCGTCGTCGCCGATCTGGCGCCGATGCCGCATCTTCTCGTCGCCGGAACCACCGGCTCGGGCAAGTCGGTCGGCTTGAACTGCATGATCCTGTCGCTGCTCTACCGGCTGACGCCCGAGCAGTGCAAAATGATCCTGATCGACCCGAAGATGCTGGAGCTGAGCAGCTACGACGACATCCCGCATCTGCTCGCGCCCGTGGTGACCGAGCCGGCCAAGGCGATCCGGGCGCTCAAATGGACGGTTGAGCAGATGGAGGAGCGCTACCGGATGATGGCCTCGGTCGGGGTCCGGCAGCTCTCCAGCTTCAACGCCAAGGTGCGCGAATCCAAGGCCAAGGGCCAGTCGATGGGGCGGCGGGTGCAGACCGGCTACGATTCGGAGACCGGCCAGCCCAAATATGAGATGGAGGAGCTCGACTACGAGGTCCTTCCGCAGATCGTCGTCGTCGTCGACGAGCTCGCCGACCTGATGATGACCGCGGGCAAGGAGGTCGAGTTCCTGATCCAGCGCCTTGCCCAGAAAGCGCGGGCGGCCGGAATCCACCTGATCATGGCCACCCAGCGGCCCTCCGTCGACGTCATCACCGGCGTGATCAAGGCGAATTTGCCGACCCGGATCAGCTTCGCCGTCACCTCCAAGATCGATAGCCGGACCATCCTCGGCGAGCAGGGCGCCGAGCAGCTGCTCGGCAAGGGCGACAAGCTCTACATGCCCGGCGGCAAGCAGATCGCCCGGGTCCACGGCCCCTTCGTTTCGGACGAGGAGGTGCGCGCCGTCGCCGACCATTGGCGGGCGCAGGGCCAGCCGAGCTACGTCCAGGCGGTCACCGAGGAGCCCGAGGACGGCGGCTACATGTTCGAAGGCCAGCCGACCGGCGAGGACGATCCGGAGGCCCAGCTCTACCGCAAGGCGGTCCAGACCGTCGCCGAAAGCCAGAAAGCCTCAACCTCCTACCTCCAGCGCCAGCTTCGGGTCGGGTACAACAACGCCGCCCGGCTGATCGAGCGGATGGAGAAAGACGGCATCGTCAGCGTCCCCGACCATGTCGGCCGCCGCGAAGTGCTGGTCGATCCGGAAGGGCGGCCGCTTTAAGCCGTCATTGCGAGCGTAGCGAAGCAATCCAGTGCGGCCTCCGACGCCCCACTGGATTGCTTCGTCGCTGCCGCGGAGCGGCAGTTTATCCTGAGCGCCGCCGCAGGGGCGTCGAAGGGCTCCTCGCAATGACGGGCTCGGAACCCGCAGGTTCAGAGGGCATTCAAGCGCGAAGGGCTAACCGCCGCCTCAAATTCCATTCGTTGGAGACATTAGAATGATGCGTTTCAAGACGCTCGCCCTCGCCGCCGTGCCCGTCGCCATGCTGGCGCAGCAGGCGCCCGTGGTCGCCCAGGCCTCCTCGCCGCTTACCCAAGTGACGGCGCACCTCAAGGCCGTCAGCACGATGGTGGCGAGCTTCAGCCAGACCGACCGCAAGGGACGAACGCTGACCGGAACGATGACTTTGAAGCGCCCCGGGAAGCTTCGCTTCCAATATCAGAAAGGCGTGCCCCTGCTGATCGTCGCCGACGGCCGCAAGCTCAACATGATCGACTACGAGACGGGGCGGGTCGACGGCTGGCCGATCGGCAACTCGCCGCTCGGCGTGCTTTTGAATCCAAACCCCGACCTCGGCCGGATCGCCAAGGTCGTCCGCAACGACGCCCAGACCATGCTGGTTCAGGCCCGCGATCCCAAAAAGCCGGAATTCGGGACCATCACCCTGGGCTTCGCCAAGGTCGGAAGCGCCCCGTCGGGCCTTCTCCTCCAGGGCTGGACGGTGATCGACGCCCAGAACAACCGGACGACGGTGAAGCTTTCCGGCCAGCGTTTCAACGTTCCGGTAGCGGACAGTGCGTTCACGTTCCAGCGGCCGGTGAAGGGCCGAAAAGGTTAACTCATTCATCGGCGCGACAGGAATGAGACACTAAAACATCAATTGCGATTGCGGGAGGTCGCTGTCGGGTTTTCCCCCTGTTGCCCGGCGTGACGCCGCAAACGCGCCTCGCGTAGACCACGCTTGGTTGGCCCCCGCTCCACGCCCCCGGAGCGGGGGCCTTTGCCTGTCCGGACCGGCGGCCCCTCCCGCGACATCGACAGGAAACCCGCCTCCGGTTAGAGCCTGCTCATGTCCTCCACCCTGAAGATCGCATCCTGGAACATCAATTCGGTGCGCGCGCGCCTCGAGATCGTCGAGCAATTCCTGCGCGAGGAAGGGCCCGACATTTTGTGCCTGCAGGAGACCAAGGTCTGCGACGCCGACTTCCCGGCGGCCATGTTCCACGGCCTCGGCTACGTCCACCAGACCCTGTGCGGCCAGCGCATGCATCATGGCGTGGCGATCCTAAGCCGGCTGCCGGCCCGGGAGGAAGAGCGGCACGACTGGCAGGCGAACGGAGAGGCCCGCCATATCGGGGTCCGTTTGGAATGCGGGATCCGGCTCGAGAATGTCTACGTCCCCGCCGGCGGCGACGTCCCCGACCGCGAGATCAACCCGAAATTCGGCCAGAAGCTCGACTTCCTGGAGCGGATGACCCGCTGGTCGGAGGCCTGCGCCTGCCCGACCGTGATCGTCGGGGATTTCAACGTCGCGCCGCTGGAATGCGACGTCTGGAGCCATAAGCAGCTGCTCAAGGTGGTCAGCCACACGCCCGTCGAGGTCGAGGCCCTGACCCGGCTCCAGCAGAGCAATGAGTGGATCGACCTCGGCCGCCATTTCCATCCCGCGCCCAAGCGCCTCCACACATGGTGGAGCTATCGCTCCCCCGACTGGACCCAGAACGACCGCGGCCGCCGCCTCGACCATATGTGGGCGACGGCCGACGTCGCCCGCCAGGCGGTCGCCCACGTCGTCCACGAGCCGTGCCGAGCCTGGACCCGGCCTTCGGACCACGTTCCCCTGGTCACGGAATTCCGGATTTGAGCGGCGGGCGCGACGTCGCCCGGGCGATCGACTCGCTTCGCCGCGGCTGGCCGATCCGGATCGACGATATCGGCTTCCTCGCCGTCGAGACCGCGGACGAGGCGGCGCTCGCCGCCTTCGACGCGCAGGCGCCGGCCGATCTGCTCATCTCGGGCCACCGCGCGGTCACCCTTAAGCTCGCCAACCAGCGCGACGCGGTCCCGAGCGGGCCGGTCCGGATCGATCGCAGCGCGATGAGCCTCGCCCGGGCGACCGCGGCGGCCGATCCCGCGCTCGACCTTTCCAACCCGCTCAAGGGGCCCTTTCGAGCCCTCGAAGTGGGCTGCGAGCCCGCTGCGGGCGCCGCCATCGCCCTCGCCCGCCGGGCCGGGCTGCTGCCCGCCTTGTTCCTGGGCGGCGAGGCCGGCGCCGACGCCGTCTCGCTCTCCCACGCCGACGCGGACGCCTTCGAGCAGGCCGCCTCGCTCAGGATCGCTTCGCGCGCCCGGCTTCCGACCCGTTTCGCCGAGCAGGGCGAGATCGTCGCATTCCGATCGGACGAGGACGGCGCCGAGCATGTCGCCCTGCTGGTCGGAACGCCTTCGGGGCGGCCCCCACTCGTCCGACTGCACTCCGAATGCCTTACCGGCGACGTGCTCGGCTCGCTCAAATGCGATTGCGGACCGCAGCTCGACTCGGCGCTCGAGGCGATCGCCGCCTCGGGGTGGGGAATCCTCCTTTATCTGCGCCAGGAAGGCCGCGGCATCGGCCTCGTCAACAAGCTCAGGGCCTATGCGCTTCAGGACCAGGGCTTCGACACGGTCGATTCCAACCTTCGCCTCGGCTTCGCCGACGACGAACGCCATTACACGCTCGCCGCCCGGATGCTGGCCGCGCTCGGCCAGGACGAGGTCCGGCTGCTCACCAACAACCTGAGAAAGGTTACGGGGCTGGAGGCGGCGGGCATAAGGGTAAGCGAGAAGGTGCCGCTCAAGGCCGGCGGCAACGCGCACAACCGCGCCTATCTCGAAACCAAGCGCGAGCGGAGCGGCCACAATCTGTGACGCCATGGCGTCACTCGCGCGTCAGCCAATGATATCAAGTACTTCCAAGTAACCGGCAGCGATATGATCGGCCCCGGCGGAGCGCAGCCTGTCGCCATGATCGCCCCGGCAATGGAGGCCGGCGCAAAGGCCGACGACGGTCATTCCCGCGGCCTTGGCGGCGCGCACGCCCGGCGCGGTGTCTTCCAGGACGAGCGTGTCCGCGGGCGCGACTCCGAGCGCCCGGGCGGCGTACAAATAGACGTCGGGATGGGGCTTGCCCAAGGCGACATGCTCGGCCGCGCTGAACAGCCGGCCCTCGAAATGATGGGCGAGGCCGAAGCGATCGAGCCCGCTTTGCAACCAGTGGGTCGGGCTCGAGGACGCGACCGCCTTGGGCAAAGGGGGAAGCGCATCGAGAAAGTCGGCCACTCCGGCGACGGCGGTGACTTCGTCCAGCCGGAGCCGAAAGGCCTCGCGAGTGCCGTCGCGGAATCCCGGCGGCAGCGGCCGGCCGATCTCGCTTTCGATAACCGCGACCGTGTCGCGCCAGTTGAGGCCGATATGACGATCCACCGCCTGATCGAGGGTGGTCGGGTGGCCGAGCTTGGTCAGGGCGTCCGCCAGCACCGCGTTGGAAAGGATCTCGCTGTCGACGATCACGCCGTCGAAATCGAAGATCAGGGCGGCGAATTTCAGCGCCGGTCTCCGAACAGGGCCGTGCCGACCCGGACATGGGTGGCGCCGATCGTCACCGCCGTCTCGAAATCGGCGGACATGCCCATGCTGAGGCCGGACAGGCCGTGGCGCCGGGCGAGCTTGGCGAGGAGGGCGAAATAGGGCGCGGGCTCGACCCCGGCGGGCGGGATGGACATCAGTCCGGCGATCGGGAGGCCGGCCTCTCGGCTGCCGTCGAGCAGCGCCGGCAGGTCCGCGACCGCGCAGCCGCCTTTCTGCGGCTCGTCGCCGATATTGACCTGGAGGAAGCATTCGGGCCGCCGCTCCGCTTTGGCCATCGCCCCGGCGAGCGCCGCGACCAGCGAGGGCCGGTCGACCGAATGGATCGAATCGAACAGGGCCACCGCATCGCCGGCCTTGTTGGACTGCAGCCGGCCGATCAGGTGGAGGCGAAGACCGGGGGTCTCCGCCTTGAGCGCCGGCCACTTGTCCTGGGCCTCCTGCACCCGGTTCTCGCCGAACTCGCGCTGCCCGGCCTCGATCAGCGGCCGGATCTCGTCTAGCCCATGGGTCTTGGAGACGGCAATGAGGGTGACGTCGCCCGGCCGGCGGCCGGCGTTCCGGACGGCGCGCTCGATCGCTTCGTCCACCAACTGGAGCCGCTGTGCGGGTGATGCGCCGGTCATGGCGGCTGCTATAGGAAGCGCCATGCCCCGCCGCCAGCCTCTGCCGCGCCTCTGGCTGATGACCGACGAACGCCAGGGCGAGCATTTGTGGGAGGCGCTGGAGCGGCTTCCAAAGGGCTCGGGCGTCGTCTTCCGCCATTATGGCCTTGCCCTGACGGAGCGGCGCCGGCTGTTCGAACGGCTGCGCGTCCTGGCAAAGCGCCGCCGGCTCCTCGTTCTGGCTGGAGCCGGGTTTCGAGGGGACGGGGTGCACGGCGGACGTGGCAGAGGCTTGAGAAGCGCCTCGGCGCACAACCTGCGCGAGTTGAAGAGCGCGGAGCGGTCCGGCGCGAGTCTCGTCTTCCTGTCGCCTGCCTTTCCGACCCGGTCCCATCCTGGCGCCCGGCCACTCGGCCCGGTCCGATTCGGCTTGATCGCGAGGCAGGCCCGAATCCCGGTAATCGCTCTCGGCGGCGTCGACGGTCGAAAAGCGCGGCGGCTTCCAAATATCTATGGCTGGGCGGGCATAGACGCCTGGATGTCCGCTTAGCGGTTCAGCCTGGCGACAGGCGCGGACCGGAACCAGAGGAGACTGAACGCTTTGTTTCCTATTGAATCTGTATTAGCTTCCCATGAAAGGGGGCCGTCATGACCGATACGCAGCGCCGCGCGGCGATCTTCCAGGCGATCGAGGAAGAAACCAAGGTAATGACCGCCACTAAGAAGAAGGCGCGTGAGACCCTCATAGGCGAGGGCATTTACGGCGAGGATGGTCAGCTCTCCGAAGAATTCCGCGACTCAGATAATCGTAAGTACGCGAACGCTTGAGCCGGCTCGCTACCGCATTCGTCCTCGGCTATCACGGTTGCGAACGGAGCGTTGCCGAGAAGGCCGTCGACGGCGAAATCGACCTGTTGCAGAGCGATAAGAGCTATGACTGGCTCGGGCCTGGCGCATATTTCTGGGAGTCCGATCCTCAACGAGCCTGGGAGTGGTCGAAATCCCGAAATTATCGAGAGCCGGCGGTAGTCGGCGCGGTTATCGACCTGCGCAACTGTCTGGACCTACTTAATCGGGAAGACATAGAAATTGTCCGGAGTGCCCATGCCTCTTTCATGAGGGCGCGTCAGAAGGCCGGACTGCCGATTCCCGAGAACAAGCCGGCGGCCTCGGGTCGTGAGGAAGATCGGGTGATCCGCTTGCTCGACTGCGCGGTGCTGCGCCACCTGCACGAGATCATCGATCGACGCGGGCTGGAGGCTTATGACACGGTCAGAGCGATGTTTCGCGAAGGCGGCGAGCTCTATGCCGGGAGCGGGTTCCATGAGCAGACCCACACCCAGGTGGCCGTTCGAAATTCAGACTGCATCCTTGGCCTGTTCTGGCCGCGTCCCTATCCCGGATAGCGGATTCCCGACCAAGCTTCGAGCGCTCTCGGGGAAGGGAAAGTTAGAACCGGAAGGCGGTGCCGACGTAGACGGCTTGGCTGTCGCGGCGCGGATCGGCGAGGGCCTCGAGGCGGTCGCGCTGGATCTTGTAGCGGACCCCGCCGGTGACATCGAGGTTGCGGGCGATCCGGAAGGAACCGCTGAGCCCGGCCGTATAGCTCTCTTCCTCGGCGATGATTCGCGGCGTCGCCGGATCGGCCTTGGCGACTCCGGCCTCGGCTCGGGCGGTGAAGCGGTTGCCGGAATAGCTGACCCCAACTTCCGCGGCCTTGCGGCCGCCGGGGATGGTGCCGCCCTTGACGGAATCGACGTCGCCGGAGAGCGCGAAACGCTTCCAGCCGACCGAGGCGCCGAGATTGTAGACGGTCGGCGTGATCGCGGTGATCGGAGTGGCCGAGGCGTCGGCGGCGCGGCGGAGCGCGCCCGCCGGAGTCGCGGCGCGGGCACGAATGGCTACCCGGATCGACTGGCTTCGATTGACCGATGTCGGCGCCGGAGTGAACCTAAAGCTGCTCGCCTGGATCCCGCGGCGGGCGAGCTCTGCGGCGAGGCGGGGATCGGAGACGGCGGGAGTGAAGGTTCCCGCCCTCAGCGAAGCGGCGGGCCGGAGCTTCCGGGCCGGCTGACTGGTCGCGGCGAGGGCAGGAGTCAGCACCAGCGACAGCGCGACGAGCGCTGCGCTTCCTGCTGCACCGATACCTCCGAGCTTCACAATCACTTCACGCGACTCCCGATTGCGACGGATGTAGTACGTCCTTGGCGGTCAAACCAGCGAAGCAAGGGCGACGGACACGAATCGTTCCGGCATGTTGCATGTTTTCCACAGCCCTGTGCGCAGGTGGCGACATAATGACCAGCATGGCGGTCGGCTCCCTCGGCCCAGAGACGGCTTGCCGCCTGCGCGGCGCGTTCTATAACGGCGCTCGACCCCTGCAGTTTCCAAGGACACAAGCATCATGCGACGCGCTGATATTCTGGCCCTGACGATCGTCGGCGCCCTCGGCCTCTCCGCCTGCAATTTCGTCCGGGAGGACATCAACAAGTCCCTCGGCCGAAGCAGCGGCGACCGGGTGCACGAGGCGGATCTCGCCGCGTCGAAGGTGTCGACGATCGGAGTCAACGCCTACCTCTGGCGGGCGGCGCTCGAGACCTTGTCCTTCGCGCCCATGGCACAGGTCGATTCGAACGGCGGCGTCCTGGTCACCGACTGGTACAGCAACCCCGGCTCGCCCGGCGAGCGGGTCAAGGTCACCGCCACCATCCTCGACCGCGACCTGCGCGCCGACGCGCTTCGAATCGCCACCTCGCGCCAGGTCCTCACCGGCGGCCAGTGGGTCGACGCTCCGGTGGCGGCGGCGACCGTCCAGAAGCTGGAGGAGATCATCCTCACCCGCGCCCGCGATCTCCGCCGGAACGCGGTCGCCAGCTAAGGAACCGACATGGCGGCGCGTTTCAACCCGCTCGAGGCCGACGCGCGCTGGCAGAAGCTGTGGGAGGAGCAAGGCACCTTCCACGCTTCCGGCGACGGCGAGCGGCCTCGCGCCTATATCCTGGAGATGTTCCCCTATCCATCGGGGCGGATCCATGTCGGCCATGTCCGCAACTATGTGATGGGCGACGTCCTCGCCCGCTACAAACGGATGAAGGGCTTCGACGTGCTCCACCCGATGGGCTGGGACGCCTTCGGGATGCCGGCCGAGAATGCGGCGATGGAGAACAAGGTCCATCCCGGAGCCTGGACCCGCTCGAACATCGAAACCATGCGCGCGCAGCTCAAGCTGATCGGCCTCGCGATCGACTGGAGCCGCGAGTTCGCGACCTGCGAGCCCGATTATTACGGCCACGAGCAGGCCCTGTTCCTCGACCTCTACGAAGCGGGCCTGGTCTATCGCAAGCAGAGCGAGGTCAATTGGGATCCGGTCGACATGACCGTTCTCGCCAACGAGCAGGTGATCGACGGCCGCGGCTGGCGCTCCGGAGCGCCGGTCGAGCGCCGCAAGCTCAACCAGTGGTTCCTCAGGATCACCGATTTCGCCGACGAGCTTCTCGACGGCCTGGGCGAGCTCGACCAATGGCCCGACAAGGTCCGGCTGATGCAGGAGAACTGGATCGGCAAGAGCCAGGGCATGCGCTTCCGCTTCGACCTCGCCGAACCGGTGGCGGGCGAAGCCGGCTTCGAGGTCTTCACCACCCGTCCCGACACCATCTTCGGAGCGAGCTTCGCCGCCATCGCGCCCGATCATCCGATCGCTCTGGCCCTGGCGGAAGGCAATCCGGCGCTTGCCGCCTTCGTTGCCGAGTGCAAGCTGGGCGGGACCACGGCGGCCGAGCTTGAAACGGCCGAGAAGAAGGGGTTCGACACCGGCGCCCGGGTGATCCACCCGCTCGACCCCGACTGGCCCCTGCCCCTCTACGTCGCCAATTTCGTGCTGATGGATTACGGCACCGGCGCCATTTTCGGCTGCCCCGCCCACGACCAGCGCGACCTCGATTTCGCCCGCAAATACGGGCTTCCGGTGACCCGGGTCGTGGCCCCGTCGCCCGAGGAAGCCGACGAGCCGATCGGGGACGAGGCCTATTCGGGGCCGGGCCGGCTGGTGAACAGCCGCTTCCTCGACGGCCTCACCGCCGAGGACGGCATCCGCGAGGTGATCGCGCGCGCTGAAGCCGAGGGCTGGGGCGAGGGGACCACGGCGTGGCGCCTGAGGGACTGGGGTGTCTCGCGCCAGCGTTACTGGGGGACTCCGATCCCGATCGTCCATTGCGAGGCCTGCGGCCCGGTCGCCGTCCGGCGCGACCGGCTTCCCGTCGTGCTTCCCGAGGACATCGACTTCGAAACCCCCGGCAACCCGCTCGACCGCCATCCCAGCTGGGCGAAGGTCGACTGCCCCGAATGCGGCGGCCCGGCCCGGCGCGAGACCGACACGCTCGACACGTTCGTCGATTCCTCCTGGTATTTCATTCGCTTCGCAAGCCAGCCCGGCGACGCCCCGTTCGACCCGGTCGAAGCCCAAAGGTGGCTTCCGGTCGATCAATATATCGGCGGGGTCGAGCATGCGATCCTCCACCTTCTCTACGCCCGCTTCTGGACCCGGGCGCTCCAGCGAATCGGCAGGCTCGACGTCGAGGAGCCGTTCCGGGGCCTCTTCACCCAAGGCATGGTGACCCATGTCACCTTCCAGGATTCGGACGGGCGCTGGCTGACCCCGGAGGAGGCGGAAGGCCATGACGGACCGGTGACCCGCGGCCGGATCGAGAAGATGTCCAAGTCGAAGCGCAACACGGTCGCGCCCGAGCCGATCGTCGATCAATATGGCGCCGATTCGCTGCGCTGGTTCATGCTTTCCGACAGCCCGCCCGAGCGCGACCTCGAATGGAGCGAGTCGGGAATTCAGGGGAGCTGGCGCTTCGTCCAGAGGCTGTGGCGCCTCGCCGCCGAGGAAGCCGGGCGGGGCTCGTCGACCTGGCTCGGCGACGACGAAGACACGGGCCTCGACCGCAAGGTCCACCGCGCCATCGCCGCGGTGAGCGCCAATATCGAGGCCCTGGCCTTCAACAAGGCGGTCGCGAATCTCTATGAGCTGACCAGTGCGCTTGAGAAGGCGCCGCTCTCTCCGTCGCGAAGCCGGGGCGTCGAGACCTTGATCCGTCTCGCCTCGCCGATGGTGCCGCATCTGGCTGAGGAGGCTTGGGCGGCCATGGGACAAGACGGGCTGATCGCCCACGCCGAATGGCCCGCCGCCGATCCCGCATTGCTCGTCGAGGAGGAGGTGACGATCGCCGTCCAGGTCAACGGCAAGCTGCGCGACACCCTGACCGCCGCCAAGGGCGCCTCCAGGGAGGCCCTGGAAGAGATGGCGCTCGCTTCGGAGAAAGTCGCCCGGATCCTCGAGGGCAAGGCGCCGCGCAAGGTGATCGTCGTCCCCGACCGGCTGGTGAACGTCGTCGCATGAAACGCTTCCTTCCGCTCACGCTTCTCCTCGCCGGCTGCGGCCTGCAGCCGCTTTATGGCGGCGGCGCTTCGGGCCCGGTGGCGCAGACGCTTCGCTCGGTGACGGTCGCGCCGATCGAAGGGCGCGCCGGGTGGCTGGTCCGGACGGCGCTCGAGGATCGGCTCGGCGCGCCCCCAGCGGGTGCGGCGACCTACCGGCTCGAAGTGCTTCTCGACGACGACATCACCGGCTTCGGAATCCGCTCGGACGACGCCGTCACCCGCGAGCGCCGGACGCTGAGAGCGCGCTATCGGCTGGTCGAAGCGATCAAGGGCACGGTCCTGCTCGACGCTACCGCCGGCTCCGACGCGGGCATCGACGTCGTCGGCTCCGAATATGCGACGGTTGCGGCCGAGCAGACGGCGCTCGAGCGGCTTTCGAAGGAAGTCGCCGACCAGATCGTCACCCGGGTCGCCGTCTATGCGCGGCGGAGCGGCGCCGCCCGGTGAAGGCGAAGCGCGCCGAGATGGAGCGGGCGCTGCGGAGCCCCTCCAACCATCGATTCTTCCTGCTTTACGGCCCCGACGATTCGGGCTCGACCTCGCTGATCAGGGTCGCGGCGGCCGGAGCGGGGGCACAGGCCGAGCGGATCGAGCTGACCGGGGCCGAGCTAAAAGCGGATCCGGCCCGTCTCGCCGACGAAGCGGCCTCGCTCTCCCTGTTCGGCGGCGCCCGTTACATCGTCGTCCAGCCGGCCGGCGACGAGTGCGTCGCGGCGGTCGAGGCGCTTCTCCAGGCGCCCGCGGCGGGCAATCCGGTTCTCCTCATCGCCGGCGCACTCAAGCCGGCCTCCAAGCTTCTCAAGCTGGCTTTGGCCGAGCCGGCCGCTCTGGCCCTGGCGAGCTATGCCCCGGAAGGCCAGGAAGCCGAGCGGCTGGTCACCGAAATGGCGCGGGCCGAGGGGCTGATCGTTCGCTCCGACGTCGCCCGTCGCCTTGCCGACGCCTGCGCCGGCAATCGGGCGATATTGGCGCTCGAGCTTCAGAAGCTCGCTCTCTACCTCGACTCGGCGCCGGAGCGGCCGCAATCGCTCGATCACGACGCTCTCGACGCCGTCGGCGCCGCGGCCGAGGAGGGCGATCTGAGCCGGCTTGTCGACAGCGTCGGCAACGGCAATCCGGCGATGCTCCAGGCGGAGCTGGTTCGCCTTTCGGGCGAAGGCATAGAAGGGATTCCGCTGATCCGGGCGGTGCTCCGCCGGATGAGCCTGCTTTCTCGGCTGCGGGCCCAGGTGGAGCGTGGATCGAGCCCCGACGCCGTCATGGCGTCACAGGGCAAGTCGTTGTTCTGGAAAGAGAAAGACGCGATCGGCCGCCAGCTCTCGCGCTGGCGCTCGGACGCCCTGGCGCGCAGCATCAGTCGTCTCCTGGAGGCGGAACGGCAGGTAAAGGCCTCCGGCGGCCTCGGCCCGACCGCAGTCGACGAGGAGCTGTTTGCGATCTGCCGCCAGGCGGCTCGGTTGCGGTAGGGAGTGCGTTAGGAAACACCGACCGTCACCCTGAACTTGTCTCAGGGTCCAGTCCTCCACCCGCCCAGCGGCTCGACGCTGGATGCTGAAACGAGTTCAGCATGACGGTGTGAGGACGGCGCGCGGCCGGGGAAATTCAGATCTTCTCACCCGATAGGCGCTGGCAGATCATGTCGAGCTGGTCGAGGGTCGAATAAGCGAGGGCGACCGTGCCGCCGTCCGGCTTGTGCGTGATCCGGACCTTGAGGCCGAGCATGTCGCCGAGCTGGCGCTCGAGCGCCTCGATGTCGGCGCCGGCGCCCTTGATCTCGAGCCGGCCCTGGCGCTCCCGGCCGGGCTTGCCGAAGCGGGCGAGCTTCTCGGCCTCGCGGACCGACAGGCCGCGCTCGACGACCTCGCGGGCCAGCGCCTCCGGGTCGCGGGCGCCGATCAGCGCCCGGGCGTGGCCCATGCTGAGCTGGCCGGTCACGACCAGCTCGCGGACGCCCTCGGGAAGATCGAGCAGGCGCAGAAGGTTGGCGATGTGGCTCCGGCTCTTGCTGACGAGCCTGGCCAGCGCCTCCTGGGTGTGGCCGTAATCGGCGATGAGCCGCCGATAGCCCTCCGCTTCTTCGATGGCGTTGAGGTCGCGGCGCTGGATATTCTCGAGCAGTGCGACCTCGAGCGTCTCGGCGTCGTCGAAATCGCGGACGATGACCGGGATTTCGTGGAGCCGGGCCCGCTGCGCCGCCCGCCAGCGCCGCTCGCCGGCGACGATCTGGTAACGATGGCCGTGCGGCCTGACCACGATCGGCTGGATCAGCCCGCGCTGCTTGATCGAGGCGGCGAGCTCTTCCAGCGCTTCCTCGTCGAAATGGCGGCGGGGCTGGTCGAGATGGGGCTCGATCGAGGAGACCGGCATCATCTGGATGCCGCCCCGGGCCGGCGCGACTCCGCCCGAGACCGGTGCTTCCTGGGCGACCTCGCCGAGGAGCGAGGAAAGGCCGCGGCCGAGCCCCGAGGGTCGCTTGCGGGCGGGGACGTCGTCGCTCATGCCGCGGCCGCCGTCTTGGGAAGGCGGCCGATCAGCTCGCGCGCCAGGGCGATATAGGCCTCCGAACCGGGGCAGCGATGGTCGTAGATAAGGGCCGGGATGCCGTGGCTGGGCGCCTCGGAGAGGCGGACGTTGCGGGGGATGACGGTGTCGAAGACGACCTTGCCGAGGCAGGCGCGGACGTCGTCGGCGACCTGCGAGGAAAGGTTGTTGCGGCGATCGAACATGGTCAGGGCGACTCCGAGGATGGAAAGTTCCGGATTGAACCGGGCCCGGATCCGCTCGATCGTCTGGAGGAGCTGGCTAAGTCCCTCTAATGCAAAGAATTCCGTCTGAAGCGGGACGAGGATCGACTGGGCCGCGACGAGCGCGTTGATGGTCAGGAGCCCAAGGCTGGGAGGGCAGTCGATGAGGCAGACGTCCCATCGGCCGGCGACCCCGTCCATCGCATTGTCGAGCCGATGGGTGCGCTCCTCCAGCGCCACAAGCTCGATTTCGGCGCCGGAAAGATCGACCGTCGCCGGCACCAGATCGAGCCGCGGCACCTTGGTCGGGACCACGGCGTCGTCGAGGCTCGATCCCCCGGTGAGCACGTCGTAGCTCGAACGGTCGCGCAAGGCGTGGCCGATGCCCAGCCCGGTCGACGCATTGCCCTGCGGATCGAGGTCGATGAGGAGCACCCGCCAGCCGGTGGCGGCGAGCGCGGTGGCGAGGTTGATCGCCGTCGTCGTCTTGCCGACCCCGCCTTTCTGATTGGCGACCGCGATTCGAATCAAGATCTTCCCCTCGGCTTGCGGCGAACCCCGGTGGCGACGACGATCTGGGCTTCGGCGTCGGTCAGGCTCGGTTCGAGACGGAAATCACCCTGCCACGAAGATTGCGCCGCTTCCAGTTCGGACTTGGCGTTTCGGCCTTTGGGAAGGATCCAAAGCGTTTCAGTCGTGGAAAAACGTGCGGCCAGAGACAGGAGCCGGGGCAAAGGTGCGAAAGCCCTGGCGCTGATGACGTCGAACGGCTGGGCGGGGACGGCCTCCAGCCTCCGGCAGACGATTTGGACTCGGTCGGCGATGCCCAGGGTGAATGCCGCTTCGCGAAGGAAGTCGGCCCTCAGGCGCCGGGATTCGATCAGGACGATATCGGCCATCGGATGGAAGAGCGGAACCAGGAGGCCGGGAAATCCCGCCCCGGTCCCCAGGTCGAGCCAGAGTCGCGCTCCGGGGGGTGCGAAGCGGATGAGCTGGGCGGAATCGAGGATGTGGCGGTTCCAGACCTGCTCCAGCGAGCCTTTCGAGACGAGATTCTGGCGCTCATTCTCTTCCCGCAGCAGCGCGACGAAGGCCTCCAGCCTGGCCATTGTTTCACGTGGAACATCGAGGCCGTTCCGGGCGAGGCTATCGTCCATCAGGCCGCTTTTCGCCTCGAATGGATCAGGATCGCCGCCAAGGCCGCCGGCGTCAGCCCGCGAATGCGTTGCGCCGCGCCCAGGGTCGCCGGGCGAGCCGCGTTCAGGCGCTCGACCATCTCCAGGGAGAGGCCGGCAATCGCGGCGTAGTCGATCGTCGCGGAGATTCGGACGTTGGAGTCGCTGCGCAGCCTCGCCACTTCGGCCTCCTGTCGCTGCACATAGGGCGCATAACGATGATCCTCCACCGCTTCGTCGAGGATCGGCCGGGGAAATTGGGCGAGTGAAGGGTCCATGCTCAGCAGCCCCGCAGAGGTTAGCTCGGGAAAGCGAAGCCATTCGGAAAGGGGCCGGCGCCGCCCGTCGTCGCCGACCGCGATGCCGGCCTGGCGCAGCTCCGCCGCCGAGCTCTCGCAGGCCAGGTGTCGCTCGAGGGCCTCGCGCCGGGCCTGCCGAGCCTCGAAATGGGCGCGCCGCTCCGCGCCCGCCAGTCCTGACGCGACGGCCTTCGGCGTCAGCCGGGCCTCGGCATTGTCGGCGCGCAGGCGGAGGCGGAATTCCGCCCGGGCGGTGAGCATCCGATAAGGCTCGGTCACACCCTGGAGGGTGAGATCGTCGACCATCACGCCGATATAGCTTTCGTCGCGCTCGAACGGGATCGGCGCGCGGCCGGCGACCCAGGCCGCGGCATTGGCCCCGGCGACGAGGCCCTGGGCCGCCGCTTCCTCATAACCGGTCGTGCCGTTGACCTGGCCCGCCAGATAGAGGCCTTCGAGGTCGCGGACGGCGAGCGTAGGCTCGAGGATGCGGGGATCGACATGGTCATATTCCACCGCATAGCCCGGCTGCAGGATCCGCACCCGCTCGAGCCCGGCCATCGACCGGACCATGGCCGACTGCACATCCTCGGGCAGCGAGGTCGAAATGCCGTTGGGATAGACCGCAAAATCGTCCAGGCCTTCCGGTTCGAGGAAGACCTGATGGCCGTCGCGGTCGCCGAAGCGGTGGACCTTGTCCTCGATCGAGGGGCAATAACGCGGCCCGACGCCTCCGATGTCGCCGGCGAAGAGCGGCGAGCGCTTTAGATTGGCGCGGATGATGTCGTGGGATCGGCGGTTGGTGCGCGTGATGGCGCAGAACAATTGAGGCGCGGGGCGGCGCTTCGTCATCGGCGACAGGGTCCAGTCGCCTTGGTCCGATTCCTGCCGCTCGAGCGCCGCCCAGTCGATCGTCCGGCCATCGAGTCGAGGCGGAGTCCCCGTCTTGAGGCGCGCGACCGGGAGACCCAGCGCCCGCAGCTGCCGCGCCAGGATCGTGGCCGCTTTCTCGCCGATTCGGCCGCCGGCGGCGCTGGTCCGGCCGAAATGGAGCTTGGCGCCGAGGAAGGTGCCGGTCCCGAGGATGACGGCCCTGGCCTCCAGCGTCCGACCGTCGGCGAGGTCGAGACCGGTGATCCGCCGTCCGTCCAGGCGGAGGGCCGCGGCTTCGCCTTCGACGATCTCGAGGTTCGGCTGGCCGTCGAGCTGCCGGTGGATGCTGGCCTTGTACAATCGGCGATCGGCCTGGACTCGCGGGCCGCGAACGGCGGCGCCCTTGCTCGCGTTGAGCATCCGATAGTGGATTCCGGCTTCGTCGGCGGCCCGGGCGACGAGCCCGTCGCAGGCGTCGACCTCGCGGATCAAATGGCCTTTGCCGAGCCCGCCCATCGCCGGGTTGCAGGACATGGCGCCGACCTGCTCGCGGGCGAAGCTGACCAGGGCGACCGAAGCGCCCATGCGGGCGGCCGCGGCCGCCGCCTCGCAACCGGCATGGCCCCCGCCTACCACCAGGATGTCGAACCGCTTATTCATGCTTGGTCCAATACATGTTCCACGTGGAACATGTCACTTGCCGATGCAAAATCGCCCGAACAACATGTCGAGCATCTCTTCCACCCCCGCTTTGCCGACCGCCCGGTCCAATTCGACCCGAACCCGGCGGAGCGCTTCAGCGGCGATGAGCATGTCGGGGGCGGAAGCTTCCTCCAGATTGGCGAGGGCGTCGGCGACCGCTTTGCGTTGCCGGGCATTCAAGGCCACTTCGCTTTCGCCCGGAAGAAGGGTCTCGGCCCGCGCCGCCAAAGCCCCGACGAGGTCCTCGAGACCCTGTCCGGTCAGCGCCGACACCCGGACGTGGGCTTCCCGGGCCGGGCCGGGAAGATCGCATTTGGGCTGGACGAGGATCGTCCTGTCCCGTCCCGGCGGAGCCTCCGCCGGCTCGCCCAGCCACAGAACGAGATCGGCCGAAGCGAGGCTCGCCCGGCCGCGCTCGACGCCGATGGCTTCGACCTCGTCGTCGCTTTCGCGAAGCCCGGCCGTGTCGATCAGGATGAACGGCAAGCCGGCAAGGGCCGTCGGCGCTTCGATCAGGTCGCGCGTCGTTCCCGGCGTGGACGCGATTATCGCCACCTGCCTACCAGCTAGTGCATTGATAAGGCTGGACTTTCCGGCGTTTGGCGGTCCCGCGATCACGACTCGGAGGCCATCGCGCAACCGCTCCGCCGGCGGGCTCGCGAGGAGGGCGCTCATTTCCGAAGCGAGGGCCCCGACATCGTCCGCCCAATTCGGCGGCCAGGCTTCCCCCACTTCGCCCTCGTCGGAAAAGTCGATTGCCGCTTCCAGGGCCGCCGCCAAGCCCAGCAGCCGCTGACGCCATGCCGCCACCTTGCGGCTGAGGGCGCCGCCCGCCATGGCCAGCGCCGAGCGGCGCTGCGCCTGGGTCTCGGCGGCGAGCAGATCGGCGAGGCCTTCCGCTTCCGCCAGGTCGATCCTGCCATTCTCGAAGGCTCGCCGGGTGAACTCGCCCGGCTCGGCCGGCCTTAAACCCGCAACGCTCGCCAGCGCCTCCAGGACGGCCGCCACCACCGCCCGGCCGCCATGGAGGTGAAGCTCGACCACATCCTCGCCGGTGGCGCTGTGCGGGCCGGGGAAGCGCAGGACGAGGGCCCGGTCGAGCCGCTCCTCCTGCCGGCGCAGATCCGCAAGGGTCGCCACCCGCGGCTCCGGCAGCTTCCCGGCCAGAGCTCGAAGCGCCGAATCCGCGCCCGGGCCGCTCATTCGAACGATCGCGACCGCCGCTGGAGGACTGCCGGAGGACAAAGCGAAGATGGTGTCGGTCACCCTGGCCCGCTCCGGTCGGCCGGCCATCTCATCCTTTCGTTCCGCCCATCCCCTCGAGCATCGATCGCCACATCGCCAGGCCGGCTTCGTTCATCGGCCCCCACGACTTCATCATCTCCGCGGCCGATTCGGCGGTGAGGCCCTCGCTCGCCGCCTTGGTCATGCGCTGGACATAGGCTTCATGGACCGGGCTGAGGTCCGGAAGGCCCATGAACCGCCGGGCCTCTTCGGGCGTGCAGTCGACGTCGACGCTGATCTTCATGGCCGGTCCTTCCGCAGGTGTCGAAGCTATGTGTATAGAAGCGCCGCCCGAGACAAGGAGGAGCCGACATGGGGACGATCCGAATCGACACGCTGGAGGGCGACGGAGCGTTCGACGCTTATGTCGCCGAGCCCGAAGGCACGCCCCGCGCGGCCATCGTCGTCGTCCAGGAGATATTCGGGATCAACGAAGGCATCCGCCGCAAGTGCGACCATCTGGCCGGCAAGGGCTATCTCGCTTTGGCGCCGGACCTGTTCTGGCGGCTCGAGCCGGGCGTCGAGCTCGATCCCGACGTCCCCGACCAGTTCAAGCGCGCGCTCGACCTCATGGGCCGGTTCGACCAGGACCAGGGCGTCGGCGACATCGAAGCCACGATCCGCGCCGCCCGCGCGCGGCTCGGCGAGGGGGCGAAGGTCGGAGTCGTCGGCTACTGCCTGGGCGGCCGCCTCGCCTATATGGCTTCGGCCCGCACCGATGCCGACGCCAGCGTCGGCTATTACGCCGTCGGCCTGCCGAACATCCTTCACGAAAAGAACGCGATCGCCCGGCCGCTGATGCTCCACATCGCCGGCGCCGACCATTTCGTCACTCCGGACCAGCAGCGGGCGATTCACGAAGACCTGGACGATCATCCGAAGGTGACGCTCCACGATTATCCCGGCGAGGATCACGGCTTCGCGGCCGAGATGGGGACCAGGCGGAGCGACCAGGCGGCGCGGCTGGCGGACGAGCGGACGGAGAAATTCTTCGCCCAGCATCTGGGTAGTTGATTGGCGTGGGTGTTCCGTCATTGCGAGGAGCGAAGCGACGCGGCAATCCAGCGGGTGGCGGCGCAGCGCTGGATTGCTTCGCTTCGCTCGCAATGACGGAGAAACCATGAACGACCCCTACACCTTCATCCTTCGCGAGCCCGGTGGGCCGGAGGTGCTCGAGGCCGAGCATATCGACGTGCCGCGCCCCGGACCGGGCGAGGTGCTGGTCCGGCACGAGGCGGTGGGGTTGAACTTCATCGACACCTATCACCGCTCGGGGCTCTACAAGCTGCCTCTGCCGTCCGGCCTGGGCGGCGAAGGGGCCGGGGTAGTCGAAGCGGTCGGCGAGGGCGTCGCGGGGTTCCGCGAGGGCGTCCGGGTCGGTTACTTCACGGGCCCGCTCGGATCCTATTCGACCCATCGCGCGATCGCCGCCGACAAGCTCGTCAAGCTTCCCGATTCGATAAGCTTCGAAGTCGCGGCGGCGGCCATGCTCAAAGGCTGCACCGCCGAATATCTGATCGAGCGCTGCGCCCGGGTCGAAGCCGGGCAGGCGGTCCTCGTCCATGCCGCGGCCGGCGGGATGGGGTCCATCCTCGTGCAGTGGCTGAAGGCGGTGGGAGCGACGGTGATCGCCCATGCCGGCGACAGCCGCAAGGCGGCGCTGGCGAAGGAGCTCGGCGCGGACCATTCTTTGTGCTGCCCGATGGACTCGCTCGCCGCCGAAGTCCGGTCGCTGACCGGCGGACGCGGCGTCCCGGTCGTGCTCGACGGGGTCGGCGAGGCGAGCTGGAAGGCTTCGCTCGGCTCGGTCGCCCGGCGCGGGCTGCTCGTCACCTTCGGTAATGCCTCCGGGCCGGTGCCGCCCTTCACCGCGCTCGACCTGCTCGGCGCCGGCTCTATCTTCGTCACCCGCCCGACGCTGGCAGACTATTGCAAGAGCGCGGAGGAGGTAAGCGCCTCGGCGGCGCGGCTGTTCGAAATGATCGAGCGAGGTTCGGTAACGATCCGGATCGGCGCCACCTTCCCCTTGCTCAAGGCCGCCGACGCGCACCGCGCGATCGAGGCGCGGGCGACGACCGGATCGACGGTGCTGATTCCGTAAGGCCGCGTCATCCCGGGCTTTGCCGTTTCCAAATTCAGCTGAACAGCCGCTGCAGGCCGACTTCGGGGTGGACGATGCCGTCGTGGATCATGTTGCCGGCGACCCAGAGGATGACGACCAGGCCGATCCAGGCGATCCAGCGGTAGCGCTCGATGTAGCGGGCGATGAAATTGGCGGCGAGGCCCATCAGGGCGACCGACAGGACCAGCCCGGCGATCAGCACCCAGGGATGCTCGCGCGCCGCGCCGGCGACCGCGAGCACGTTGTCGAGGCTCATCGAGACGTCGGCGAGGGCGACGGCCCAGGCGGCCGCGGCGAAGGTCCTGGCCGGGCGAAGCCCCGCCGATTCATCGCCCTGCACCTCTTCCGAACCGGGCGACTCGCCGCCATGGCGAAGCTCGCGGTACATCTTCCAGGCCACCCACAGGAGGAGGAGGCCGCCGGCGAAGATAAGGCCGATCACCTGGAGCAGCTGGGACACGATCAGGGCGAAGAAGATGCGCAGCGCCAGAGCCGCGATGATCCCGATCAGGATGACCTTGCGGCGCTGGTCCGCCGGCAATCCGGCGGCAAGGGCTCCGACCACGATCGCATTGTCGCCGGCGAGGACGAGGTCGATCAGGATGACTTCGATAAAGGCCGCGAAAGCGCCGGTCGATACGAGGCTGCCCACGTCCATGCCCGGCGCTTTACAGGATCAGGCGCAGGATTCCATGGTCTTCGTTGACGATGCCCTCGAAGATCATCTTGCCGGCGACGTAGAGGATCAGGACCAGCCCGATCCAGGCGATCCAGCGGTAGCGCTGGACGAGCCGGGCGACGAGGTTGGCGGCAAGCCCCATCAGGGTGACCGAGAAAGCGAGGCCGAGGAAGAGAACCGCCGGATGCTCCTTCGCGATGGCGGCCACCGCGAGGACGTTGTCGAGGCTCATCGAGAGGTCGGCGAGGGTGACCTGGATGGCGGCCTGGATCCAGGTCTTAGTCGCGGGCGGCCCCTCCACCGCGGCCGTCGAGGGATCGTCCGCCGTGACGTCGGGCGAATGCTTCAGCTCGCGCCACATATTGTAGGCGACCCAGAGCAGGAGCAGGCCGCCGGCGAGCACCAGGCCGGTGATCTTCAAAAGCTGCACCGCCACCAGCGCGAAGCCGATCAGGAAGATCAGCGCCATGCCGACCCCGAGCATGATGACGCGCTTGCGATCGCGGGCGGGCAGGCCCGACGTCAGGGTGCCCATGATGACGACGTTGTCGCCGGCCATGGTCAGGTCGACCAAGACGACCTGGCCGAGGGTGACCAGGCCGGCGGCGGTGAAGATGTCCGCGAAATTGAACACGCGCGGCCTACCTTTCTCGTGGTCGCCATGGCGGATGCGAAAAACCGGTGCCCACTTTTTCGCGCATGGCTCCGGGGCCCTACTGGTTCATCGAGGCGAAGAAATCCTCGTTCGACTTGGCGTCCTTCATCTTGTCGAGAAGGAACTGCATCGCGTCGACGGTGCCCATCTGCATGAGGATCCGGCGAAGGACCCACATCTTCGAGAGGGTCGCCTGGTCGACGAGCAGCTCTTCCTTGCGGGTGCCGGACTTGCCGACGTCAAGCGAGGGGAAGATGCGCTTGTCGGAAACCTTGCGGTCGAGGACGATCTCGGAGTTGCCGGTGCCCTTGAACTCCTCGAAGATGACCTCGTCCATCTTGGAGCCGGTGTCGATCAGCGCCGTGGCGATGATCGAAAGCGAGCCGCCTTCCTCGATGTTGCGGGCGGCGCCGAAGAAGCGCTTGGGCCGCTGCAGGGCGTTGGCATCGACGCCGCCGGTCAGCACCTTGCCCGACGACGGCACCACCGTGTTGTAGGCGCGGCCGAGCCTGGTGATCGAGTCGAGCAGGATGACGACGTCCTTCTTGTGCTCGACGAGGCGCTTGGCCTTCTCGATGACCATCTCGGCGACCTGGACGTGGCGGCTGGCAGGCTCGTCGAAGGTCGAGCTGATCACCTCCCCCTTCACCGAGCGCTGCATGTCGGTGACTTCCTCCGGCCGCTCGTCGATGAGCAGGACGATGAGGAAGACTTCGGGATGGTTGTCGGTGATCGCCCGGGCGATGTTCTGGAGGAGGACGGTCTTGCCGGTGCGGGGCGGGGCGACGATCAAAGCGCGCTGGCCCTTGCCCTGCGGCGAGATGATGTCGATCACCCGCGCCGATTTGTCCTTCACCGTCGGATCGGCGCTGTCGAGGGTGAGCTTCTCGTCCGGATAGAGCGGCGTCAGATTGTCGAAATTGACCCGGTGCCGGACGGCGTCGGGATCGTCGAAATTGACCGAGACCAGCCGGACCAGGGCGAAATAGCGCTCACCGTCCTTGGGCCCGCGAATCTCGCCCTCAACCGTGTCGCCGGTCCTCAGGCCGAATTTACGGACCTGGTTGGGCGCGATGTAGATGTCGTCGGGACCGGCGAGATAATTGGCTTCGGGGGAGCGAAGGAAGCCGAAGCCGTCGGGAAGCACTTCGATCGTGCCCTGGCCCATGATCTCCTCGCCATTCTCGGCCTGAACCTTGAGGATCGAGAACATCAGCTCCTGCTTGCGCAGGGTCGAGGCGCCTTCGATTCCAAGCTCTTCGGCCATGGCGACGAGATCGGCTGGGGATTTTTGCTTAAGGTCTTTGAGATGCATGGAGAAAACACTCGAAATTTGGGATTGGGTCGGCACGCCGTGCGGAGATCTGATTTCGGCGGCTAAAATGCCCGCGCGGATGGCGGGCGAACGACTTGGCAGGCGTTAGGCTCCGGGATTTTTCAAGTCAATGGTCGAGCGGGCCATCTTCGTCATCCCGGCGAAAGCCGGGACCTCGGGGAGGCCCATTCCGTCATTGCGAGCGAAGCGAAGCAATCCAGTCGGTGTCCGAGGCCCGCTGGATTGCTTCGTCGCTGCGCTCCTCGCAATGACGATCGGCGGGTCTCCCCGAGGTCCCGGCCTTCGCCGGGATGACGGCCTGCGGGGGGCCGTCAAAAAGGCTTGACGATCACCAGCACCACGATCAGCACCACCGCGATGCCGGGCACCTCGTTCATCATCCGAAGCGCCTTGCCGCTCAGCGCCCGCTCGCCGCGGGCGAGCTTGCGGCCGTAGCCGACCATCCAGCCGTGATAGGCGGAAAGGGCGACGACGAGGATGAACTTCGCCTGGAACCAGCCCATCGTCCAGGCCTGGGTGGTCCAGGCCAGCGAAAGGCCGAGGATCCAGACGAGGATCATCGCCGGGGTGATGATGATCCGCCTGAGCTTGGTCTCGCGCTCGATCCAGCGTTTCTCCTCGGCGGAGCCCAGCGCCGATTCCTGGTGGTAGACGTAGAAACGCGGCAGCATGAACAGGCCCGCGATCCAGAAGATCACGAAGATGACGTGACCGGCCTTGAGCCAGGCGTAGGTCAAGCTGAGTGCGCTCGCCAGGGCATCGATCACGCGCGCACCAGCTCGATGAGCTTCTCGACGTGAAGGATCGGCGTGTCCGGCAAGATGCCATGCCCCAGGTTGAAGATATGCGGTCGCCCCGCCAGGCTAGATAGGATGCGGCGCACCCCCCTTTCAAGCGCCTCGCCGCCGGCGATCAGCGCCAGCGGGTCGAGATTGCCCTGGACGGGCATGTCCGGCGGCAGAACGGAATGCGCCCAGGCCGGATCCACCGTCTCATCGAGGCCGATCGCGTCGACCCCGGTTTCGCGGGCATAAGCCGAAAGCTTGCCGCCGGCGCCCTTGGGAAAGCCGATGACGGGCGTGCCCGGATGGCGGGCCTTGAAGGCGGCGACGAGGGCGGCGGTGGGGGCGATCACCCAGCGTTCGAACTGCGCGGGCGACAGGCTTCCGGCCCAGCTGTCGAACAATTGCACCGCCTCGACGCCGCTTTCGACCTGGCGGGACAGATAGTCCACGGTGAGGCCGGAAACGGCGTCCATGATCGCCTGGAAGGCCTCCGGATCGCGATAGGCGAGTCTCCGAGCCTCGCCCTGGTCCTTGCTGCCCTGGCCCGCCACCATATAGGTGGCGACGGTCCACGGGCTGCCGGCGAAACCGAGGAATGTCGTGGCTTTCGGGAGACAGGCCGCGACTTTCTCCACAGTTCGGTAAACGGGGTCGAGACGCGCCTTCGCCGAGTCGAGCGAGGCGAGCGCCGAGTCGACCAGGGTCGGCGACAGGCGCGGGCCCTCGCCCGCTTCGAAGCTCAGATCCTGGCCCAAGGCGAAGGGCACCATGAGGATGTCCGAGAACAGGATCGCCCCGTCGAAGCCGAAGCGGCGGATCGGCTGGAGCGTGACTTCGGCCGCGGCGTCGGGATCCTGGACGAGGTCGAGGAAGCCGCCCTTCTGAGTCCTCAGCGCCCGGTATTCGGGCAGATAGCGGCCCGCCTGGCGCATCAGCCAAAGTGGAGTTTTCTCGGCTTTTCGGCCGTTTAGCACGGACAGCAGGGGCTTGTCGGCGACGGCCATGAGGGCAAGGGCTCCGCTCTACTCTCTATAAGAATCTTATATAAAGAGAGTCTGTTGTAGGTTGTAGGAAGGCGCGTCGCGGGGTTTATTGGCTTCGCCCGATTTTGCAAACAGCTTGACTCTCAGCGGTTGGCGCAAGGCCGCGGATTCGCGCCATCCATCCCCGGTTTCCACAGCTCGGGCGTAACAACTTGTTCACCTTTGCGAATCTGTGGACGGTATAGCGGATTACGGGGGCAAAGCCCGCGCTTGCAACGCTCCCGAGGCTTAAGCTAGCGATTCCCACATGCTTATCCACAGCCGCTCTCAAGGGTGACGATGCTCCACCTCCATCTCCTGTCGGATTCGACGGGTGAGACGCTGGAGGTCATCGCCACCGCCTGCCTGGCCCAGTTCGAGGGCGTGGAGGTCCGCCGCCATTTGTGGCCGATGGTCCGTTCGGAAGGCCATCTCGACCGGGTCCTCGACGACGTCGAGCGGCGGCCCGGCCTGGTCCTCTATACGCTGGTCAACAACACCCTGAGGCGCGAGCTCGAGCAGAAGACCCGCCGCCGCGGGATCCACGCCGTCGCCGCGCTCGACCCGGTCGCCCATGCCTTGTCGGTGGTGCTGGGCCGGGAAGCGGCGGGACGGCCGGGGCGGCAGCACGCCCTCGACGCCGCTTATTTCGCCCGGGTCGACGCGATCCAGTTCAGCATCGCCCATGACGACGGCATCGGCTCGGACAATTGGGAGGAGGCGGACATCGTCCTCGCCGGGGTTTCGCGGACGTCCAAGACCCCGACCTCCATCTACCTCGCCAACCGCGGCTACAAGGTCGCCAATATCCCGCTGGTGCCCGAAGCGCCGCCGCCGCCTTCGCTGTTCTTGCTCCGCCATCCCCTGGTGGTGGGCCTGACCACCAATCCCGACCGGCTGGTCCAGATCCGCCGCAACCGGCTGCTCGCCCTCAACCAGGCGCCGGAAACGGACTATGTCGACATCGAGGCGGTCAATGCCGAGCTTGCCTTCGCCCGGCGGCTTTTCGCCGACAACGACTGGCCGGTGATCGACGTCACTCGCCGCTCGATCGAGGAGACCGCCTTCGCCATCGTCAAGCTGTGCAACGAGCGCATGGATTCGGCGTCGGGGCTCGGGACGGGAGTGGGCGAATGAGGCTGCTGCTCGCTTCGAAGAGCGCCGCCCGGCGCCAAATGCTCGACGCGGCGGGCGTTCGGTTCGAGGCGGTCGAGGCGGAGCTCGACGAGGCGGCGGCGAAAGCCGGGCTTTGGGGCGCGGGCTTCGACGCGCGCGGAGTCGCCGAGGAGCTGGCCCAGTTGAAGGCCCTGTCGGTCGATTCGCCCGGCGCGGACCTGGTGCTCGGCTGCGACCAGACGCTCGAGCGCGACGACGGCACCCTTCTCGGCAAGCCCGCCTCCCGCGAGGAGGCGAAAGGCCAGCTCGTTTCGCTCAGCGGATCCACCCACCGGCTCCATAGCGCGGCGGTGATCGCCCAAGGCGGGGAAGGCGTGTGGTGGAGCTGCGAAAGCGTCGAGCTGACGATGCGGCCGCTCGGCGACGCCTTTATCGAAGACTATCTAGACCGCGAATATGAAGCGATCCGCTGGAGCGTCGGCGGCTACCGGATCGAAGGCCCCGGCGCCCAGCTCTTCGAGCGGATCGAAGGCAGCCATTTCGCCATCCTGGGAATGCCGCTATTGCCCCTGCTCGGCTATCTGCGCGAGCGCGGGGTGCTGAAGCGCTGATGGGCATTCCCTATGCCGAAGTGATCGGCGACCCGATCGCCCATTCCAAATCGCCGCTGATCCACAATTTCTGGCTGGAGAAGCTTGGCCTGGAGGCGAATTACCGGCCCTGTCTCGTCCGTCCCGCGGAGCTCGGCGACTATTTCGAAGCGCGCTCCAGGGACGGGGATTGGCGCGGCTGCAGCATCACCATGCCGCATAAGGTCGCGGCGCTCCGCTATGTGCACAAGCCCCGCGATCCAAGCTTCCCCGTCGAACCGATCAACGCGGCGGCGCGCGGGAGGACCGGAAGCCTCGAAGGCGTGAATACGGACTTCAACGGTCTTTTCGACCCGCTGCACCAATATGCCGGCAATCGGATGGGTGGATCGCTGGGTCCCGCTGTCGTCGTCGGGGCCGGCGGAGTCCTTTATCCCGCCATGACGGCGCTCGCCGCGCTGGGCTACGCACCCATCTGGATCGCCATGCGCGATCCGGCGAAGATGGCGCAGGTCGCCAGCGACTATAAAGGCGTGCACGGCATTCCCATTCCCCTGTCGGACCCGCTTCCGCCGGCCCGCCTGCTGATCAACGCCAGCCCGCTCGGGATGTCGGGATTTCCTTCCTTCCCGCTTTCGCTCGATTCGGTCGAAGAGGGCGGAATCGTCTTCGACCTCGTTTATGCGCCGGTCGAAACGGCGCTTCTGCGCGATGCAAGAGCCCGAGGCCTCCAGGCGATAGACGGCCTGACTATGCTGGTCGGGCAGGCGGCGGTCGCCTTCCAGCTCTTCTTCGGCGAGGCGCCGCCACGCGAATATGATGGCGAGCTTCGCGAAAGGCTCATCGCATGATCGTCCTGGGCCTCACCGGTTCGATCGGCATGGGCAAGTCGACCGTAGCGAATATGTTCGCCGAAGAAGGCGTGCCTGTGTTCGACGCCGACGCGGCGGTGCACCGCTTGCAAGGCCCGGAAGGCTCTCTGGTCCGACGGATAGAAGCCGAGTTCCCGAGCACCACCGGCCCGGATGGCGTGGATCGCACCGCATTGGCGGAGCGAGTGCTCGGTGAACCGCACGCTCTTCGCCGGCTCGAGGCGCTGGTCCACCCGGCGGTGGCGCGGGAGCGGGAGGCGTTCCTCGCCGCTAACGCCGAAGCGCCGCTGGTCGTCCTCGATATCCCGCTCCTCTTCGAAGCCGGGGGTTCCGAGCAGGTCGACAAGATCCTCGTCGTTTCGGCCCCGCTCGAAGTGCAGCGCGAGCGGGTCCTGCGCCGTCCCGGCATGACTCCGGAGAAATTCGAGCACATCCTCGCCCGCCAGCTTCCGGACGAGGAGAAGCGCGCGCGCGCCGATTTCGTCGTCTCCACGGCGGGATCCAAGGACAAGACGCGACGAGCGGTTCGCCGCATCCTCGCTTGCCTCGTCCCGCCCGCCGATTCATAGTCGCAGCCATGCGGGAAATCGTCTTCGACACGGAAACCACGGGCCTCAGCCCGCTGACCGGCGACCGGGTCGTAGAGATCGGCTGCGTCGAGCTTTTCAACCGGATCGAGACCGGCCGCACCTTCCACGCTTATTTCAATCCCGAGCGGCCGATGCCGAGCGGAGCGGAGGCGATCCACGGCCTCTCCGACGCCTTCCTCGCCGACAAGCCTCGCTTCCGCGACCTCGCCCGGGATCTGCTCGACTTCCTCGGCGATTGTCCGCTGGTCGCGCACAATGCCAGCTTCGATTTCGGTTTCCTCAACCACGAGCTCAACAATTGCGGCCACCCGCTCGTCTGCCTGACCCGGATGATCGATACGCTTCAGATCGCGCGCTCGAAGCACCCGGGGGCCAAGCACAGCCTGGACGCGCTCTGCACCCGCTTCGGGGTCGACCGAAGCCTTCGAGTGAAGCACGGCGCCCTCATCGACGCCCAGCTCCTCGCCCAATGCTATGTCGAGCTGACCGGTGGCCGCCAGATCGGCCTAGGCCTTGCGGACATCATCGTCGAGCCGATCGAGGACGATATGACCAAAATCACGATCGTCGAGACGATCGAGATCCAGGTCCGGCCACCGCGGGCGCACGCGCCCACGGAGGAGGAGCTCGCCGCCCATGCGCGCTTCCTCTCCACCATCGAGGACCCGATCTGGAACCGGCTCGACGGACGCGGTTGACGGGGCGCCGGGGCGGGGCCTAAGCGGCCACCGCACCTACTGGAGAAGCTCATGGATATCCGGGTCTCCGGCCATCAGGTCGATACCGGCGAAGCGCTTCGCACCCATGTCGAAACCCGACTGAACGCCGCGAACCAGAAATATTCGGCGCGGCTCGTTTC
>JAXDPE010000053.1:0-106280 GCA_034668565.1 Sphingomonadales bacterium
AAGGGCGCCACCGCCATCGAGTACGGCCTCATCGCCGCTCTGATCGCCGTCGCCGCGATTGCCGCCATGCAGAACATCGGCAAGACCCTCGGCACGACCTTCAACTCCGTCGCCACCAACATGGCGGTGAAGTAAGCATCGATCCAAGCATCGATCTGAGAAGAGAGGCGGCGGAACCCAGGTTCCGCCGCCTTTTTCTTTGCCCTCGGCCCCGCTCAGCCGCGGCTGCCGAAGACGACGATCTTGACCTTCTGCCCGGTCCTCGGCTGAGCGCCGGCGGCGAGGCCGTTCAGGACCCGGAAGCGCTCCTCCTTATAGTCGTTATAGGCCATTCGCGCCGCCAGCGTCGCGACCGAATCGCGCGGGCCCACCGTCACCACGTCGATCACCCGCGGCCTGATCGCCGCCGCCTGCGCGGCGGTGATCCGGTTGAGCGACTGGACCATCGCCGCAAACGGCCCGAGGCCGCTCCCCACCGGGGTGATCATCGCGAAATGATAGGCCGTGTCCGAATCCCAGCGATAGGCGAAGACGGTCAAATCGAGCTGCCCCGACTGGGTGTTGACCCGGGCGGTCGAATAAGCGGCGGGAATGCCGTTCACGCTCGTTTCGCGCGTCTGGACATCGCCCACTTGGGCCTGCTGGCCCGCGATCGACTGGAAGACCTGGCCGATATAGGCGTCGAGATCGCCGGCGAAGCGCCCGCCCGCGAACTGCGCCTGGCCGCTCTGGCCGACGATGCTGACCGCCTTGGTGCCGTTCTGCATGCCATAGCCTTCGGGAACGGCGAAGCGCAGCCTGAGATCGGGATGGGTATAGGTGCGGCCGTCGATCACGCCCTGCCGGGGATCGTCGTCGACCATCAACCCGTCGATCCTGGCCAGGAAGGCGTCGCGGTTCCTCAGGCCGGTGGCGGCGCGCCCGGTGGCCTGGGCGGTGGCCGTCGCCCTCGTCACCCGATCGGCGCTGAGCGGGTGGCTTCGAGCCCAGCTCGGGGTCGAGCGCTCGTCCTTGCCGCCCGTCGCCCGGGCCTCCAGCGAGGTCGCAGCGCCGAGCGAGGCGAGGAAGCTCGCCGAGGCCGAGGGATCGTAGCCGGCGGCGGCGAGATAGCGGACTCCGAGATCGTCGGCTTCGAGCTCCTGCTTGCGCGAATAGCTGAGGACGACGCCCTGGGTGACCTGCCCGGCAAGGCTGCCGAGCTGGGTCGACCCGGTGACGGCGCCGATGCCCACGGCGAGGAGCTGGCTGAGGATTCCGGCCCGCTTGCGCTCCGAGCTGTGCCGGGCGGCGATATGGCCCGCCTCGTGGCCGATCACCGAAGCGAGCTCGGCCTCGTCGTTGGCGAGGCCGACGAGCTGGCGGGTGACGTAGAGATAGCCGCCGGGAACGGCGAAGGCGTTCATCACCGGCGAGTTCAAGGTGGTGATCCGGAAGGCGTCGCCGCCACCCGCGATGTTGCTCTGGGCGGTGACCCGGGCCCCAACCTGCCGGACATAGGCGCTCAGCGGACCGCTTTCCTCGCCGCCGAATTCCTCGACAATCTGAGGATGCTGCTTCGCGGCGGTCGCCGAAGTGCTTTGGGAGATGCTTCGGGTCTTGCCCTGAGCCGAGGCCGGCGCATTGCCGGCGGTCGAAGCGATGACGGCAAGCGACACCGACAGCGTGCAAAGCGCCTTTATCTTCATGGGAGCTACTCCTGACACAGGACGATTCGTCGCCGTAAGGAACGGGCGCGGTGACCTGCGGTTCCGGCCGACTCATCCTCCCCGCGCGAAGCGTGGGGAGGATTTACCCGATGGCGAGGTACTTGGCGCGGCGGTCGTCGCGGACCTCGGCTCGCGACAATCGCGCCAGGGCCTCGAGCTCCTCGCCCACCGCCTCGCCCAGCGCCGTCATCGCTTCCCGGGGATTGCGGTGGGCGCCGCCGACCGGCTCGGGAACGATCCGGTCGATCACGCCCAGCGCCTTCAGGTCCTGGGCCGTCACCCGCATCGCCTCGGCGGCATCGGCCGCCTTTTCCGCCGTCCGCCACAATATCGACGCGCAGCCTTCCGGGGAGATGACGGCGTAGACGCTGTGCTCCAGCATCAGCACCCGGTTGGCGGTGGCGATGGCGATGGCGCCGCCCGACCCCCCTTCCCCGACGATCGCCGCGACCATCGGCACGCCAAGGCCGAGGCACGCCTCGGTCGAACGGGCGATCGCCTCCGCCTGGCCGCGCTCCTCGGCCTGGACTCCCGGGAAGGCGCCGGGCGTGTCGACGAGAGTGACGACGGGCAGGCCGAAGCGGTCGGCAAGCTCCATCAGGCGGATCGCCTTGCGATAGCCCTCGGGCTTGGCCATCCCGAAATTGTGGGTGAGCCGGCTGGCCGTGTCGTCGCCTTTTTCGTGGCCGATCAGGACCACCTTGCGCCCCCCCAGCCGTCCGAGGCCGCCGACGATCGCCGCGTCCTCGGCGAAGTTGCGGTCGCCGGCGAGTGGAATGAAGTCCTCGGCCAAAGCGGCGACATAATCCTTGAAGTGCGGCCGGTCCGGATGGCGCGCGACCTGGGTCTTCTGCCACGGCGTGAGCCGGCCGTAGGTGTCGCGAAGCATGCGCTGCGACTTGGTCTCGAGCCGGCCGATCTCGGCGTCAATGTTGAGGTCCGAGCCCTCGGCCGTCTCGCGCAGCTCCTCGATTCGGTTGTCGAGCTCGGCGATCGCTTTTTCGAAATCGAGGAAGGTGGGCATGGCTGCGGCGCTAAGCGCGCGGCGGCGTTGCGTCAACGCAACCCGTCATCCCGGCGGAAGCCGGGAGCTCGGG
This sequence comes from Sphingomonadales bacterium, assembly GCA_034668565.1. Taxonomy (GTDB): domain Bacteria; phylum Pseudomonadota; class Alphaproteobacteria; order Sphingomonadales; family Sphingomonadaceae; genus Allosphingosinicella. Next base: position 2,804 of record JAXDPE010000053.1, read on the forward strand.
GAGACCCGCCGAGACTTCCGGTCCTGAGGTCCGGTTTTCGCCGGGATGAAGATCCCCTTCACACCCACTCACTTCCGTCGCCCCACATCCGCGAGCGGGTGGCGGCTGTTGACGAGGTCGATCAGGCGTCGGCTGTCGACATGGGTGTAAATCTGGGTGGTGGCGATGTCGGCGTGTCCGAGAAGCATCTGCAGGGCTCGAAGATCGGCGCCGCCCTCGAGCAGATGGGTGGCAAAGGCATGGCGAAGGACATGCGGGCTCACCCGCTCGGGCGGAACTCCGGCGGCGGCGGCGAGCGCCTTGAGCAGCTGGTGGAGCCGGACCCGGCTGAGATGGCTCTTGCCCGAAGGAAAGAGCCAGAGGCCGTCGCGTGGAACCAGGGCCGCCCATTCGGCCACCGCGGCCCGGGCCCGGTCGGAGATCGGGACGAGCCGCTCCTTCGCGCCCTTGCCGCGCAGGATGAGGAAGGGCCGGTCGGGATGGACGGCGTGGCGCGGAAGCGAGACCAGCTCGGTCGCGCGCATCCCCGAGCCGTAGAGCAGTTCGACGAGCGCCGTCAGCCGAAGCGCGGCCGCGCCGGGTTCCTCGCGCGACCGGCGCTCGAGCTCGGCGAAGAGGGCGCCGACGGCGTCGTGACCGAGGATCTTGGGCAGCGGCCGGGCGGCGGCGGGGCGCGGCAAAGCGGCGGAGGGATCGTCGCCGCGAAGGCCTTCGTCGTGGAGGAATCCGAAGAAGCGCCGAAGCGCCGCCGACTTGCGCGCCACCGTCGAGCGCTTGAGCGGAAGCCAGGCTTCGGACAATCGCTTCAGCTTGTCCTGAGAGGCGCCCGAGAGGCTTCCGCCGAGCAGCTCGGAAGCGCCGCGCAGGTCGCGTTCGTAGGCCAAACGGGTGTTGAGAGCGGCTCCGGCCTCGGCGGAGAGCATCTCGAGGAAGGCGGCGATCAGCTGCGCGTCCTCGCGAACCTCGCTCACAGCCGGGTCATCGCCTCGGCCGCGATCATCCTCGCTTCGTAGTCGAGCCCGACCTGCTTCAGCGCGTGGACGATCTGATAGAGGTGCTCGGGTGGAACCCCGCGCCAGCTCGCGGTCTGCATCCCCACGCCGGCGAGGAGCGCGACCGTGCCGGGCTGGTTGGCCCGGGCGGCGGCGGCGATGATATTGGCCCAGCGGCTGCGCGGAGCGGGGCTGACTCCATAGGGCAGCGGATCGTCGAGCCGGCCGAGGCCCGCCAGGGCGGCGACCAGCATCCGCCCGCGGTGGCTTCCAGCGCTGTCGGTGAACTTCTCGATCCGGCCGGCGCTGAGATCGACCACCGGACGCGGCGCGCCGACCGCCAGGATCGACCAGGCGCGCTGGCCGTCGTCGCCGTCGAGGCCGTCGGCGACCGGGCCCCAGCGGGCGGCGATCCGATCGTAGCCCGCCGACATCATCGATCCGATCAGATCGTCGCTTCGGTTCCCCCGATCCGCCGAGGGCGGGATTCCGGCGGCCGCCGCCGCGGTCAGGATGAACCGGCCGTAACGGTCGTCGCCCTCGCCCCACAAGCCGCGAAGGGCGTCCATCCGATCGTCGATCGATCCTCCGACATAGGCCTTACGAAGACGGCCGCCGATGCTCGCTTCCGTTTCCGAAGGATCGGTGCGGTCGAGAAGAAGGCTGTGCATCTCGACCAGGGAGGCGTTCGAGAAGACCCCGAGAGTTGCCGCCCGCTCCGCGGCGCCGATGCGCTGCTCGAGCGGGATCATCGGCGCCCGCGCCTGCCAGGCCCAGACGGCCGGGCCGGCGCCGTTCATCAGCGTACCCGGAATTTCGAGGCCGGTGGCGCTGGCGAGGCCGAAGCGCCAGCTGTTGAGCTCGCTCACGCCCTGCCACTCGATGGTGACGGCTCGCCGGGTGTTGGTGCCGGCGCCGATCACCTTTTCCGCGAGAAAGGTGTCGATGCCGCCGCCGTTTCGCCGGCGCGCCTGTTCGATCAGCTGGGTGGCCCGGGCGGCGTCGCCTTCGAGGGAAGCGCACATGGCGTCGGCGAGCGGCCAGAACGGCTCGTCGGAAACCTTGCGGCCCGGGCCGATGAGGGGGCAGAGCGCCGCGGGATCGGCGGTGGCGAGCGCGGTCTGGACGGCGACGCTGAACATTCGCGGGGTATATTGGTCGACGTCGACCGACTGGACCAACGCCCGGGCGCTGTCCGCCTCGCCCATTCGAAGCAACAGCCAGGCGCGCTCCGCGACCCAGTCGACCTCGTTGACCTGACGCGGCGCCGAAGCTTCGGAAAGCAAGGCGCGGCGGAGCAGGATCGAGGTCCAGCGCGAGGGCAAGGGGGCGTTGAGCCGGCCCATCAGCCCGCTCAGGAAGCGGCCATTGGCTCCGCCGAAGGCGTCGAGACCCAGGCCCCAATTGTCGGGACGCAAAGGTCCGACCGGGTTGTTCGGGCGCCGCGAGGCCTCGGGGATCTCGATCGGGGGAGGCAGATGCGGCTGGGCCGAAGCCTCCAGGTCCTCGGCCGCGGCGTCCTCGATCGTCAGCGGCGCCGCCGGGCGCGGAGGCGCCGGCGGCGATTCGGCGGTTGGAGCCGGCGGCGCGGGCGAACCCGGCGGCGGGGCGGCGGGCGTATCGGACTGCGGCTCCCTGGGAGGCTTCGGCGCGGCGGCCTTGGGCGCAGGGGGCGGCGGTTCGCCGAAGCCGGGGGGCAGCAGCGATTCGGGGCCTTTTTCGCGCTGGCCCATCGCCGGAATGGCGAAGGCCAGGGCCGCGCCGCCGGCGATAAGGAGGAGCTTAGCCCGCAAGGGCTTCATTGGTGACGTCCTGCTCGATCCGCTGGGTCGGCACTTCCGAGGATCGAGTGCCGAGCCAGATCAGCCAGGCCAGAAGGAGGATCGGAAGCGCCATGAGCAGCTTCGGCAGGATGGATTTACGGCGGCGTGCCGGGGGTGAGATGCGCATGGCCGGCCTTTTGCCCCACGAGCCGCCCCCCTGTATAGCCCCTGCCGCAATGGCCGACGCTCCTCTCCCCTGCGAAATCTCGCCCGAACGCTCGCCCCAACGCTCGATCGTGCTGGTCGGGCTGATGGGGGTCGGCAAGTCGACCGTCGGGCGGCGGCTGGCCCGGCGGCTGGGCCTTCCCTTCGTCGATTCGGACGAGGAGATCGAGCGCGCCGCCGATCATGAGATAAAGGAGATATTCGACCGTTTCGGCGAAGCCAGCTTCCGCGACGGCGAGCGGCGGGTGCTTCGGCGCCTGATCTCAGGCAAGCCCAAGGTGATCGCGACCGGCGGCGGCGCCTTCATGGACGAGGAGACGAGGGCCCTGATTCTTGACGGCTGCATTGCCGTTTGGCTCGAAGCGGAAGTCGAGACCCTGGCCGAGCGGGTGGCGCGCCGCGGGCACCGGCCGCTTCTCGTCGGCAAGGACCCACTTCTTTTTCTTCGCGACCTCGCCGCGGTCCGGAACCCGGTCTACGCCGAGGCGCATCTTCGGGTAAGAAGCGGTCCCGGCCCGCATGAACGGACGGTCGATCGGATCGTCGAAGCGCTCTCGGAGCGTTCGAAATGAGGGAGGTCGAGGTCGCGCTGGGCGAGCGCAGCTATACGGTCGCGATCGGCGCCGGGCTGATCGACCAGGCGGGCGAGCGGCTCGCGCCTTTTGCGCGGAGCGGGCGTATCGTGGCCGTTACGGACGAGAATGTCTGGGCGGCGCAGGGCGCCCGGCTCGCCGCGTCCGGCCCCGACGTGGTTCCGCTGATCGTTCCGGCGGGCGAAGCGAGCAAGAGCTGGGCGCAGCTGCAGGCGCTGACCGAACGCCTGCTCGGGCTCGGTATCGAGCGGGGCGATTCCATCATCGCCTTTGGCGGCGGGATGATCGGCGATCTCGCCGGCTTCGCAGCGTCGATCCTCAAGCGCGGCTGCCCGTATGTGCAGATTCCGACAAGCCTGGTCGCCCAGGTCGATTCCTCCGTCGGCGGCAAGACTGCGATCAATTCGGCCGCGGGCAAGAATCTGATCGGCGCCTTCCATCAGCCCGCCGCGGTGCTTATCGATCCCTCGACCTTGGGCACCCTTCCCGATCGGGAATTGCGCGCGGGCTATGCCGAGGTGGTGAAATACGGGCTGATCGGCGATGGCGCCTTCTTCGACTGGTGCGAGACGAATGGCGGCGCGCTGCTGGCGCGGGACGAGGCGGCCTTGCTCCACGCGATCGAGACCTGCGTAAGCGCCAAGGCGGCGATCGTCGCCGACGACGAGCGCGAGACGACAGGACGGCGGGCGCTCCTCAACTTCGGACATACCTTCGCCCACGCCTTCGAGTCGGAGAGCGATTTCGCGATTCTCCACGGCGAGGCGGTGGCGATTGGGATGATCCTCGCCTTCCGCTTCTCGGCCGAACGGGGGCTGTGCCCGGGCGACGAGGCTGAGCGGGTCGCGAAGCATCTGGAGTCGGCCGGACTGGCGACGGTAGGCCGGCTCGACCCGGGGCGGCTCGTGCAAAGGATGGCGAGCGACAAGAAAGCGGTCGGGGGCCGGGTGCCGTTCGTCCTGACGAAAGGGATCGGCAAGGCGTTCGTCGATCGTTCGGTGGAGCTGAACGAGGTGGAGGATTTCCTGAGGCGGGAGCTCCAGCGCTAATCCGTCAGTCCCTCGCCCCCAGCGGATTGTTCGGGCCGAACATATTTTCCTTGAGCGCGTGGATGTCGCCCGACGCGGTCTGGCTGTCGAGGCGTTGCCGGTCGCGGTCGCGATATTCCCGCTCGACCCGGTCGACCTCCCCGGAGTCGATGCAGAAGAGGGCGAGCGCCTCGCGGCCCATCGTCACCGCCGATTCGAACACCTCGCGGACCGTGCATTTGACGTCGAGCGGGGCCAGCTCCATCAAATGAAGCCGGTCGAAGGCCCGTACGAACACCGCCGCCTGCGGAAAGGCCTCGAGGACCGGCTCGAGCCGCCGGGCGGTCGGGCTGCGTCCGTCGAGGCAGAAGAGGATCGCCTTGGCGTCCGCCGCTCCCGCAAGCCGGAGCAGATCGAGGCGGGTGCCGTCGCCATAATAGACCTTGGAGCCGAAATCGCCGCTGGTCTCGATCTGGCTCGGCTTGGAATCGATGAGGGTCACCGCGATGCCCTTGGCCATCAGCATCTGGGCGACGGTCTGGCCGAAGCGCCCATAGCCGACGACGATGGCGGGCGTGGGCCCGGACAATTCCGGCCCGTCGAGTCCGTCGCCGGCGCGGCGGCTGGAGCGGCGGTCGAGCCAGTCGTTGAGCATCATCAGGAAAGGCGTCGTCGCCATCGACAAAGTGACGATGGCCCCGAACAGGCTCGCCGCCGCCGGCTCGATGAGCAAAGCGCTCTGGGCGGCGGCGAACAGGACGAAGCCGAACTCGCCGCCCTGGCTGAGCAGCAGACCGAGCTTGAGGGCGCGGCGCGACTCCATCCCGAAGGCCTTGGCGACCGCGAAGAGGATGACGGCCTTGAGCGCGATGAGGGCGGCCGCCATGCCGACGACGAACAAAGGCTGGGCAACGATCACGCCCAGATCGAGCATCATCCCGATGGCGATGAAGAACAGGCCGAGAAGGATCGACCGGAACGGGTCGACGTCCGCCTCAAGCTCGTGCCGGTAGGGCGAATCGGCGAGCATGACTCCGGCGATGAAGGCGCCGAGCGCGGTCGACAGGTGAAGCGACTCCATCACGGCGGCGCTGGCGAGGACGATGAACAGGCCGGCGACGACGAACAATTCGCGCTCGCTGATCCGGCCGACGAGCCGGAAGAGCGGATTGATCAGGAACCGGCCCGCCAGGACGAGCCCGACGATCGCCGCGATCGTGTAGAGGCCGAGTTGCCAGCCGGGCGGCGCCATCGGATCGGCCGGCGCCCGCGACAGAGCCGCGACGATCGTGATCAGGGGCACGATCGACAGGTCCTGGAAGAGCAGGATCGAGAAGGCGCGCTCGCCGGCCGGAGTGTTGATCGAGCCGTCGGCGCGAAGGCTTGGAAGCACCTGGGCGGTGGAGGACAGAGCCAGCGGGAGGCCGATGGCGAGCGAGGCGGCGGCGCTGAAGCCGGCGGCGAAGTGGATGAGCGCGGCAAGGGCGAGCCCGCTCACCACCACCTGCAGCAGGCCGAGCCCGAATATGTCCTGCTTGAGGCGCCACAGCCGGCTCGGATGAAGCTCGAGCCCGACCAGGAAGAGCAGCAGCACGATCCCGAAATCGGCGATGTGGAGCATCTCCTCGGGCGCGTTGATCAGCCCGAGGCCGTGCGGGCCGACGACGGCTCCGGCGACGAGATATCCCAGTACTGCACCCAGTCCGAAGCGGCGGAACAGCATGACGAACGCCATCGCCGCTCCGAGCAGGATGACCCCGTCGCGAAGCAGGAGGCTCGCGGCCTGGGCGCCGGCGCCGGCGGCGGGCTCCATCAGCGCGCCGCCTTCGCCGCGGCTTCGGCGGCGGCGTCGAAGGGGAGCAGGATCGAGGCGTGGCGGGCGGGGACTCGGCGGGCCTCCGCGAAGACTTCGAGGCCGGGCCAGTCGCCGGGCGCTTCGCGGCGACGGGCGAGATAGGCGGCGAGCGCGTCCCGAGCCTCCTCGATCTCGGCGCCGGTCCGGCCCACGGCATGAGCCGCCATCAGCGAGGCCGAGGCCTGGCCGAGCGCGCACGCCTTCACCTCCTGGCCGAGCGCGGCCACCTTGCCCTCCCCATCCAAAGCGACGTCGAGGGCGATCCGGCTGCCGCAGACCGGCGAGCGCCTCTCGGCGCTCGCCTGAGGATGCTCGAGCCGGCCGAGATGAGGGATCGAGGCGGCTAGGCGAAGGATGTCGCGGCTGTAGAGGGCGCTGGGCACAGGCGGCCTATAGATCGAGGTTAAGCGGGGCGCCACTCGTCCCCGTCATTGCGAGGAGCGAAGCGACGCGGAAATCCAGCTCAGCGCGGTCGCGTGCGCCGGGCTGGATTGCTTCGCTTCGCTCGCAATGACGGCTCCGGCTTAAGCCCGCCGCCAGGTCGTGCCCTGAGGTCCGTCCTCCAGCAATATCCCCTGCGCCGCCAGATCCGCCCGCAGTCGGTCCGCTTCGGCGAAGTCCCTCGACTTCTTCGCTTCGGCGCGCCGGTCGATCCGGAGCTGGATCTCCTCGGCGCCGAGAAAAGCGCCGGATTCATCCCTGACCCGGGCATCGACGCGGTCGGAAGGCGCCGGCTCGTTGCCCTGGAACCACTCGACCGGATCGACCTGGAGGAGGCCGAGCAGGGCGCCGGCCCGCTTCGTCGCCTCGACGTCGCCGAGCCTGGCGAGCTCGGCGAGGCGCGCCAGCGCCAGAGGCGTGTTGAGATCGTCGCCGAGCGCCGCTTCGACCTCGGCGATGTCGCCCTCGCCCCGCTTAGTCACCGGCGGCAGCAGGCTGCGGTAGAGCCGGTCGAGAGTCGCCTTAGACTGGGCGATGAGCTGCGGCGACCATTCGAGCGGCTGGCGGTAATGGGCGGAGAGCAGGGCCAGGCGCAGGGTCTCGCCCTTATGGCCTTCGTCGAGAAGCTCGCCGACAGTGACGACGTTGCCCAGGCTCTTCGACATCTTCTCGCCGCCGGCCATCGAGAGGAAGCCGTTATGGACCCAGTAGCGGGCCAGCGGCGCGCCTTCGTGGGCGCAGCGGCTCTGGGCGAGCTCGTTCTCGTGGTGAGGGAAGATGAGGTCGAGGCCGCCGCCGTGGATGTCGATGGTCGTGCCGAGGTGGCGCTCGATCATCGCAGAGCATTCGATGTGCCAGCCCGGCCGGCCCCGGCCCCAGGGGCTGTCCCAGCCGATCACGTCTTCGGCAGACGGCTTCCACAGGACGAAATCCGCTGGATCCTTCTTGTACGAAGCGATCTCGACCCGGGCGCCGGCGATCATCGCCTCCCGGTCGCGCCGGCCGAGCGCACCGTAGCCGGGATCGGAGGGAACGTTGAAGAGGACGTGGCCGTCCGCCTCGTAGGCGTTGCCGGTCGCAATGAGGCGGGCGATCATCGCGACCATCTCGTCGACCGTCTCGGTCGCCTTGGGCGCGAGGTCCGGCGGGCGCACCCCGAGAGCGCCCATGTCGGCGAGGTAGAAATCTTCGTAGCGGCGGGTGACGATGGCCGGATCGACGCCCTCAGCCCGAGCGGAGTCGATGATCTTGTCGTCGACGTCGGTGACGTTGCGGGCGTAGACCACCTTGTCGGCGCCATAGGTGTGGCGAAGCAGGCCGGCGAGGACGTCGAAGACCACGGCGGGCCGGGCATTGCCGATATGGGCCCGGTTGTAGACGGTCGGGCCGCAGACGTAGAGCGTCACCCGCTCCGGATCGCCGGGCTCGAAATCGCGCTTCTCCCGCGCCTGGGTGTCGTAAAGCCGGATCATGATGCGTTCGCGGTCTCGCTGTCCTTGGGGGCTTGGCGGATGCGCGGCTCGGCGGGCGCGCCTCGCCGCCACTCGACGAAATCGACAATCGCCCGGCCGCTGGCGTAGAGCAGAGGATAAGTGCGCGAATTGGCCATCCACGCCGGCCGCTCCGACTGCGCGCCCCAGATCGTGTCGTAGACGAGGTTCGCGCCGAGATAGAGCAAAGTGGCGAGGATGATGCCCTTCAAGGCCCCGAAGCCGGCGCCGAGCACCCGGTCGACCGGGCCGATCACCGAACGGCGCACTCCGCCGCCGACCTGGCGGGCGACGAGCTTGCCGGCGAGGAAGACGAGCCCGAAGACCAAGGCGAAGGCGAGGACGGCCGCGCCGGAGCGGGTGCCGATCATGGGCTCGAGCGCGTTGGTCGCGGGGGTGTGGAGCAGCTTCAGGAAGACGATCGCGACGATCCACGCGGCCAGGCTCAGAACTTCGCCGACGAACCCCTTCATCGCGCCGCGGACGAGGTTCCAGCCGACGAGCAGGAGGACGATGATGTCGAGCGCGGTCATGCTGCGATTGCTAACGGAGGATTACGGAGAGGGGAAGGCGGTCCTTCGATATGGGCCTCCGCCAAGCTCAGTCCCTACTCAGGATGAGCGATTTGAACATGGCCATTCTCCGCTCATCCGGGGTAGCCGCTGAGCGAAGTCGAAGCGGCGTATCGAAGGACGCTCACCGCCCCAGGACATGGTCGACGAGGTCCTTCAACGTTCGAAAACCCGAAAGCCTCATCCCCCCCTCCCCCTTCACCGAAGCCGGAACGAGCGCCCGCTCGAAGCCGAGCTTCGCCGCTTCCTTGAGCCGCAAGGCCCCGTGCGCCACCGGCCTCAGCTCGCCCGACAAAGCCACTTCCCCGAACGCCACCGCTTCGGGCGGCACCGGCCGCTCGGCCAGCGCCGATACCAAAGCCGCCGCCACCGCCAGGTCGGCGGCGGGGTCGCTGAGCCGGTAGCCGCCGGCGACGTTGAGATAGACTTCGGCGGTCGAGAAGCTCAGCCCGCAGCGCGCCTCGAGCACGGCGAGGATCATCGCCAGCCGTCCCGAATCCCAGCCGACCACGGCCCGGCGCGGCGTGGCGCCGCTGGCGAGGCGGACGGTGAGCGCCTGGATCTCGACCAGCACCGGGCGGGTGCCTTCGAGCGCCGGGAAGACGACGGCGCCGGACACCGCCTCGCCCCGATGGGTGAGGAAGAGCGCGCTCGGATTGCCGACCTCCTCGAGCCCGGCTTCGGCCATGGCGAATACCCCGATCTCGTCGGTGCCTCCGAAACGGTTCTTGGTCGCGCGCAGGATCCGGTATTGGTGGCTCCGCTCGCCTTCGAAGGCGAGCACGGTGTCGACCATATGCTCGAGCACGCGCGGCCCGGCGATGGCGCCGTCCTTGGTAACGTGGCCGACGAGGACGACGGCGGCGCCCGATTCCTTGGCGTAGCGGATGAGCTCCCCGGCCGAGGCCCGGACCTGGCTGACCGTTCCCGGCGCCCCTTCGATCAGGTCCGAATACATGGTCTGGATCGAATCGATGACGACCAGGGCGCAGCGCGGGCCCTCGGCCAGGGTCGTCAAAATGTCGCGGACGGAGGTGGCCGCGGCAAGCTGGACCGGAGCTCCGCCGAGGCCGAGCCGGCGGGCGCGAAGCCGGACCTGGTCGGTCGCCTCTTCGCCGGAGATATAGGCGACTCCGAGTCCGGCCTGCGCCATCTTTGCCGCCGCCTGAAGGAGCAAGGTCGACTTGCCGATCCCGGGATCGCCGCCGATGAGGGTGGCCGAGCCGGCGACCAGGCCGCCGCCGATCGCCCGGTCGAGCTCGCGGATCCCGGTCGACATCCGGTCGGGCAAGGCGACGTCGCGATCGAGGCCGACCAGCTCGATCGCCCGCCCGCCGCCGCGCAGATTGTGGCGCGCCGAGAAGGGCGTGACGACGGCGGCGGCCTCTTCGACCAGGGTGTTCCACTCGGTGCAGTCGGGGCATTGCCCCATCCAGCGGTTCTGGACCGAGCCGCAGGCCTGGCAGACGTAGCGCTTCTTGGGTTTCGCCATGGGGGGGATGTAGCGCGGGAGCAGGTGGGACGGAAGGGGAACGTTGTTATCATAATACCTCCCCGGCATTTGCCGGGAAGGGGTACCGTCCGAAGGACGGTGGAGGGGTTCTTCCATGCCGCAAAACCCCTCCACCATGCTGCGCATGGTCCCCCTCCCCGCGAAATCGCGGGGAGGAATTTTAGAGGGAACCCCGCCCCCTCCCCCGCATTCACCCAATGCCAGCAATGGAGAGTGTTTTGTTCATCCAGATCCACGCCGACAACCAGATCGACAGCGACAATGAGCGCGACAGCCGCCTCGAAGAGCAGATCCGCCAGCGCCTCGCCCGTTTCGAGGGGCGGATCACCGACGTCGAGGTTCATGTCTCGGACGTCAACGGACCGCGCGGCGGCAATGCCGATCTGCGCTGCTCGATGGAGGCCCGAGTGAGCGGGATCCCGCCGGTCGCCGCGGTCGACGAGGGCGACACGGTCGACCGGGCCGTCATCGGGGCCGCCAAGAAGGTGGTTCGGGCGCTCGACCATCAGCTCGGCAAGCTCAACGACCGGCGTTAGATTTCGAATTCCTCCCCGAGATTTCTCGGGGAGTGGGACCAGGCAAAGCCTGGTGGAGGGGTTCTTCGAGTCCGTAAGGCCCCTCCACCACCCTTCGGGCGGTCCCCCTCCCCTGCAAATGCAGGGGAGGATTTTAAGGGCTGGCGCACCCACGGATCGAGAAAGTAATCACCGCCCATGATCCGCGTCGCCAGCTACAATATGAGGAAGGCGATCGGCACCGATCGCCGCCGCCGTCCCGAACGCACGCTCGAGGTTCTGCGCGAGCTCGACGCCGATGTCGTCGCGCTCCAGGAGGCCGACCGGCGTTTCGGGGCCCGGGCGAGCGCCATCCCGCTCCACATGATCGAGGAGCATAGCGACTATAAACCGGTCGCCTTCGACACCCGTGACGGCAGCCTGGGCTGGCACGGCAACGCCTTGCTGGTGAGGAAGAGCGTCGAGGTCCTCCACAAGGAGCTCCTCCACCTCCCTTCGCTCGAGCCGCGGGGCGCGGTGATGGCCGACATCTGCCTCGACGGCGAGGAGCTCCGGGTGATCGGCATGCACCTCGATCTGTCGGGGCTGTGGCGGCGGCAGCAGGCCCGTTTCGTCCTCCACCATCTGGAGACCCGCGAGTCGGCGATGCCGGCGGTGCTGATGGGCGATCTCAACGAATGGAGCGTCCGCGGCGGCTGCCTCCGCGACTTCGGCCATCATCTGGCCTTCGCCGATTGCGGCCGGAGCTTCCACGTCCGAAGGCCGGTGGCTCGGCTCGACCGGATCATGGTCACCCCCGGGCTCGGAATCGACGAATGCGGAGTCCACCACAGCCCGGCGGCGAAAAAGGCCAGCGACCATTATCCGGTATGGGCCAGGCTGAAGCGGCTCTAAAAATCGGTGTCTGACACCGAATCATCCGCAGCTGACCGTCATTGCGAGCGTAGCGAAGCAATCCAGTGCGGCGTCCGAGGCCCCTCTGGATTGCTTCGTCGATTCGCTCCTCGCAATGACAGCTAAAAGTCGTCAATTCCCCGCGTCGACCGAGCTGTTGCTGCCTTCTTCGCTCTGCGGCTCCGCCGGCTTTGCCCCCGCCTTCTCGTCGAGCGCCAGCCAGTCGCGGGGCTCGAGCTTGTAGATCATGTCCATGACTTCGAACTCGAGGCCGCCGGGCTGGCTGCTCGAGCCGTTCCACAGCGCCACCACGCCGGATTTGAGGGCGGGGTCGAACATGATCAGCGACCGGTAGCCCTTGACACCGCCGCGATGGGCGATGACCCGGTGTCCGGAATAATCGTAGATCCGCCAGCCGAGGCCGTAGGCGGCGGTTCGCACCCGCTCGCGGAACTTGCGCATCCGGCCGAGCTCGCCTGCGGTCGGCACGCGCGCGGTCTGGATCGTCGCGAGCACCCGCGGCGACAGGACCGAGGGCTTGAGCCCCATCTGGGCCTGCATCCACATGGCGAGGTCCTTGATCGTCGAATTGACTCCGCCCGCCGCCGGGATCCGATAATAAGGCTCGGCGACCTCGACCGGCTTCGAATGCTTTCCTCCGACATAGGGCCGGGCCCAGCTTCGCGAGCTCACCAGCGCCTCCCGGCTCATGCTGGCGCCGGCCATTCCGAGCGGCCCGAACAATCGCTCGCCCACGGCTTGCGCATAGGTCTGGCCAGTCACCTTCTCGACGACTTCGCTCGCCGCGTCATAGGCGACGTTCTGATAGGCCCAGCAGGTCCCCGGCGGGCAGCTCTGATTGAGCTGGGCGAGGGACGCGCGAAGGAAGCGCGGGTCCATGCCGTCCTCGAGCTTGGGATCGTTGGCGTGGCCGGGCAGGCCGAGGCGGTGGGAGAGGAGGTCGGCGACGGTCGCCTTCTGCTCGTTGCCGCCCGGCAGCCGGAGCGAAGCCGAATATTTGCCGACCGGCTCGTAGAGCGAGAGCTTGCCCTGGTCGGCGAGCAGGGCGACCATGTCGCCGGCCACGCCTTTCGAGAGCGAGGCCCAGCGGAAGACGGTGGCGGTCGTCACCGGATCGCCGCTTCCGGCGACGGTTTCGCCATAGCCCTTGAGGAAGCGGATCTCGCCATTCTCGACGACCCCGACGGCGAGCCCGATCATCCGCTCATTGCGCATCAGGTCCTGCAAGCGCTGGTCGAGACGCTTGTAGTCGACGACGCTTCCGGGGGCGTTCTGGCGCTCCTCGATGTTGGCGAGCTGGCGCTCCGAGATGCCGAGCTCCGGCTTCGCCGGGGCCGCGCCGCGGACGCTTACATGGGTGATCGCCCAGTAGAGAAAGATGAGGAGGAGACCGGCGACGGGCAGGTACAAAAACGGCCGCTTCAGCACTAATCTCCCGCCGGACGCTGTCGGCCGCTCAAGGGGCCGGGCCGGCGGCGACGCGCCGGCCCGAAAACATGTTCCGCTCTACCAGACCCTGATACGCTGTTCAGGGGGCAAATAAAGCTTTCCGTCGCGAACGTTGAACGCTTTGTACCAGGCGTCGAAGTTGCGCACGACGAGCGGGCGGATCGTGCCCGGCGAATGGACGTCGACGGTGAGCAGCTGCTGGAGCAGGGCCTCGCGATATTTGGTCCGCCAGACTTGGCCGAAGCCGAGGAAGAAGCGCTGGTCGCCGGTAAAGCCGCCGATTACCGGGGCCGGCTTGCCCTTCAGGGACACGTGATAGGCGTCGTAGGCGATGGCGAGGCCGGCGAGATCGGCCATGTTCTCGCCCAAAGTGAGCTCGCCGTTGACCTTCTTGCCCGGAAGCGCCTCGTAGGCGCCATATTGGGCGACCATCCGGTCGGTCAGCTTCTTGAACTCGGCGATGTCCTTTTCGGTCCACCAGTCGGCGAGATTGCCCTTGGCGTCGAACTTGCGGCCCTGGTCGTCGAAATGGTGGGTGATCTCGTGGCCGATGACGGCGCCGATGCCGCCGTAATTGACCGCGTCGTCGGCATTGGGGTCGAAGAAGGGCGGCTGCAGGATCGCCGCCGGGAAGACGACCTCGTTCATCAGCGGGTTGGCGTAGGCGTTGACCGTCTGCGGCGACATGCCCCACTCGGAGCGGTCGATCGGCCGGCCGATCTTGGCGACGTTGCGGCGATATTCGAACTGGCGGGCCCGCATCGCATTGCCGAGCGCATCGCCCGGCCGGATTTCAAGCGCGGAATAATCGCGCCACTTGTCCGGATAGCCGATCTTGGGCGTGAAGGCGGCGAGCTTGATCCGGGCCTTGGCCTTCGTCTCCGGCGCCATCCAGGTCAAATTCTGGAGCCTCGCGTCCAGGGCCTTTATCAGGTTGCGGACGAGCTCGTCCGCCTTCGCCTTGGCCTCCGGCGGAAAGTAGCGGGCGACGTAGAGCTGGCCGACCGCCTCGCCCATGCCGCCGCCGACCAGGTTCGAGCCGCGCTTCCAGCGCTCGGGCAGCTGCGGCGTGCCCGACAGGATCTTGCCGTTGAAGGCGAAATTCTCGTCGACGAACGCCTTGGTCAGGAACGGCGCGGAGGCGGCGACGGTGCGAAACGAAAGATAATCCTTCCAGGTCTCGATCGGCTCCGACGCGACCAGCCGGGCGGCCCCGGTGAGCGCGCTCGGCTGGGCGACGATGACGTTGTCGACCGAGCCGAGGCCGGCCGCGTCGAGATAGGCGTTCCAGTCGAAACCCGGCATTTTCGCGGGCAGCTCGGCCTTCGTCATCGGGTTGTAGAGCTTCTCGACCTGGCGGCTCTCGACCCGGGTCCAGTGCGCTTGCGCGATCTTCGTCTCGAGGGCGAGGATGCGGTCGGCCCGGCCTTCCGGATCGCTCATGCCCGCCAGGCGAAGCATGTTGGCGATGTGGACTTTGTACTTCGCCTTGGCCTCGGCGAATTTCGGGTTGGCGGCATCCAGATAATAATCGCGGTCGGGGAGGCCGAGACCGCCCTGGCCGACATAGACCGAATAACGGCTATTGTCCTTGAGGTCCTGGTCGACCTCGATTCCGAACGGGGTCTTGACCCCGGTCTGACCGAGCTCCCCGAAGGCCCGGGCAAGATCGGAAGCGGTGCGGATCGCGGCGACCCGGGCCAAAGCGGGCTTCAGCGGGGCCGTTCCCCTCGCCTCGATCGCCGCTTCGTCCATGAAGCTGCCGTAGAAGTCGCCGACCTTGCGCTGGACGCTCCCCGCCGGGGCGTTCGCCTTGGCGGCGCCCTCGATGATCGTCCGGGTGCGCTGGGTGGAAAGCTCGTCGAGCTCGACGAAGCCGCCCCAGACCGGCTTGTCGGCCGGAATTTCGGTGGTCGCGGCCCAGCGGCCGTTGGCGAAGTCGAAGAAATTGTCGCCCGGATTGACCGAGCGATCCATGCCGGCGACGTCGAAGCCCCAGTCGCCGAAGTGCGGCTTGGCGGCGGCGTGGCCGGCATGGGGATCGGCCGACCAGGCCGGAACGGACGCGGCCGCAAGGCCGAGCGCGGCCACGCCGCAAAGTGCTATGTGCTTGATCATGCTGAAAAATCCCCCACCTGAAAAGCGTTGGCGCGCAATAGCGGCGGGTGAAGGATTTGGGAAGTGGAAAGCGCCGCGGGAGTCAATCACGCAAGATGGGTAAAACCTCAGGCGGCGCGGCCTCAGGCCGTCGGGACCAGCTCCAGCCGGACCTGGGCGGTGCCGGTGCCGATCATGTGGATCTCGCGGGCGGCGCCCAGCGACACGTCGATCAGCCGCTTGCCGACGAAGGGACCGCGGTCGTTGACCCGGACGATGACGCTCAGGCCGTTGGCGACGTTGGTCACCCGAAGCTTCGTTCCGAGCGGCAGGGTGCGGTGGGCGGCCGTCAGGTCGTTCGGGTTGAAGCGCTCGCCGCTGGCGGTGCGGTTGCCGGCCAGCTCGCGGCCGTAATAGCTGGCCATGCCCTGGCCGATCGCCTTGAAGACTTTCGCCTCGGCGGCGACGGGGTCGGCGATGCGGACGCTTTCGTCGAGAGTCGAGACCGTTTCGGTCAGGCTCTCGAGACGGTCGCCCACCGCAAGCTCGTCGGCATGCACGGGTCCCGAGCTCATCAGCCCGACGATTGCGGTAATGACGGCAAATTGCGTGCCGCGGCGACTCAAGCGCGAAATCGACATAAGCTTTGAAGCCCCTCAGCCTCCGATGGGAGTCGGGCTAAAGGCTCAATCTAAATGAGTCCCGGTCGTTACGGCGGCGTGAACTGATTCCGGGGTGAGTTGAGCCGGGTTCCGTTCGTCTCGACAACTCGCCGCTGCGATGGCACGGTTCGTCTCGTGCGTGAAAAGGAATTACGGCTGGCCCTCATCTGCTACGGCGGAATCAGCCTCGCCGTTTACATGCACGGAATCACCAAGGAGGTCTGGCGACTCGCCCGGGCGAGCCGCGCCTTCCATGCCGGCGAGGCCGCCGATCCCGGAAGCGAGGCCGTCTACGGCCGGCTGGTCGAGGCGATCGCCCGCGAATGCGACCTCGACGTTCGAATCCTCGTCGACATCCTCGCCGGCGCCAGCGCGGGCGGCATAAACGCCGTCTTCCTGGCCGAGGCCATCGCCGGCGGCCGCTCGCTCGAGCCGCTCACCGAGCTCTGGCTCGAGACCGCCGACGTCGACCGGTTGATCGACCCGGCCATGAACCGCTTCTCGCGGCTCGCCAAGGCGGCGGCGGTACCGCTCGCCTGGGCCTGGTCCTCGAGGCGCGGCGCCCTCGAGAAAACGGTCGAGCCCGAGCATCGCGACGAGATTCGCGGCAAGCTCGCCAATTTCGTGCGGGCGCGGTGGTTCGCTCCGCCGTTCAGCGGATCCGGCTTCACCCGCCTTCTCCTCGGAGCGTTCGACGCGATGGCGAGCGGCCCGGAAGGTCCGCCTCTCCTGCCGCAATATCATCCGCTCGACCTGTTCGTCACCGTCACCGACTTTTACGGCTATGCGGAGCAGCTTCGGCTCAACTCCCCGCCCGAGGTCATCGAGCAGGAGCATCGGCTCATCCTCTCGTTCCGCCGGGCGGGGCCCGGCCCCCTCGCCGACGCCGCCGAGCTCACCTTCGCCGCTCGGGCGACGGCGAGCTTCCCGGGCGCCTTTCCGCCCTTCCAGGTCGCCGAGCTCGACAAGGTCCTGGCCGAGCGCGGCGCCGACTGGCCCGGGCGCGGCGACTTTCTCAGCCGAGCGCTCCCGCGCCAATCGGCGCTCGGCACCGCCGAGACGGCGGTCCTGATCGACGGCTCGGTGCTCGCCAACGCCCCCTTCCGGCCGGCGATCAAGGCGCTCCAGAACCGGCCGGCCCACCGCGAGGTCGACCGCCGCTTCGTCTATATCGATCCCAAGCCGGGCGTCCGCTCCGTCCGTCTCGGAGCGAGCGGCCATGCCGAGGCCCCCGGCTTCTTCGCCACCATCTTCGGGGCCCTTTCGGACATTCCGCGCGAGCAGCCGATCCGCGACAATCTCGAGGCGATCGACCAGCGCTCGTCGACCATCCGCCGCCTTCGCCGGATCGTCGAGGCGATGCGCCCGGAGGTCGAGGCGGCGATCGAGCGCACGTTCGGCTCGACCATCTTCCTCCTCAAGCCGAACGCGAAACGGCTCGCCGCCTGGCGCGCCCGGGCTCAGAACGTCGCCGCTCGCGAGGCCGGCTACGCTTATGCCGCCTATGGCCATTACAAGCTCGCCGGGGTCGCCGAGGAAGCGGCCGAGCGGATCGTCGGGATGGGCGGCGGCGGCGACCGCGGCCGCCACGAACGGGTTCGCCAGGCGGTCTGGGGCGAGGTGAACCGGCTCGGCCTCGCCGACCAGGATTCGATGACGAAGGCCGGAGCCCGCCCCGAAGTCGTCCTCTTCCTGAGGAGCTTCGACTCCGCTTTCCGGACCCGGCGGCTCCGCTTCCACATTCGCCGGCTCGGCCAGATCGAGGAGCAGCCGGATCCGCCGCGCGAAGCGATCGCCGCCGCCCGCGGCGAGATCTACCGGCTCATCTCACTCTACGCCCGGGAGCCGGAGGGCGCCGGGGCCGACGTCTATCGCAACGCCGAGACGGCGCCCGCCGCGGCGCTCGATGCGCTCGCCGGCGCCTTGTCGCTGAAGGCCGCCGACGACGAGGCCGACGCCCGGCTGACCGGCGCGCTCGCCGCCTTTCCCAAGCCGGAGCGGCGGATCCTGATCCTCTCCTATCTCGGCTTCCCCTTCTACGACATCGCCACCCTCCCGCTCCTCCAGGGCGAGGGGCTCGACGAATATGACGAGGTCAAGGTCGACCGGATCTCGCCGGAGGACGCGACCGCGATCCGCTCCGGCGGAGTCGCAGCCACGTTGAAGGGCGTCCAGTTCAACAGCTTCGGCGCCTTCTTCAGCCGCGCCTATCGCGAGAACGACTATCTGTGGGGCCGGCTTCACGGCGCCGACCGGTTGATCGACATCACCGTCTCGACCCTGCCCGAGGGCCTGAGCCTGCCCGAGGGCCTGACCGAAAGCCTGAAGCGCGAAGCCTTCCGGGCCATCCTCGCCGAGGAGCGGCCGCGGCTGGGCGAGATACAGTCCCTGTTCGACGAGATCGAGCGGGAAGTGGGGTGATAAATCCTAATTCCTCCCCGAGTTTCTCGGGGAGGGGGACCAGGCGAAGCCTGGTGGAGGGGTTCTTCGGAGTCAGCAAGGCCCCTCCACCAGGCTTCGCCTGGTCCCCCTCCCCCGGAAAGCCGGGGGAGGAATAGCAGAAGGCTTGCCGCCTTACGCCGACCGCCATACAGCTACACCGAACCCGGAGGGCTCGAATGCAGTTCCTGAAAACCCTCTTCTGGATCGCCCTGACGGTGGTCCTCGTCCTCTTCGCCAAGGCGAACTGGAACGCCGTGACCCTTAAGCTCTGGGGCGGGCTCGAGGCGGACGTGAAGCTGCCCATCCTCGTCCTCGCCGCCTTCCTGCTCGGATTTCTTCCAACTCTCATCGTCTACCGGGCCCGACTGTGGAGCCTCAGGCGTCGGCTCGAGCCCGCCGAACGTCACGTCAGCGTCGCCCCGGCCCGAGTGACGCCCGTCCCTGTCGACAATGGCGAGGGCGAGCGGGTCGCGACCGACAGCAAGGTCTGGCCGACCGCATGAGGGGCCCGATTTTCGTCGCCATCGACACGCCTGACCTCGACAGGGCCAAGGCGATCGCGGCGAGGGTCAGGAATCATGTCGGCGGGATCAAGCTCGGCCTCGAATTCTTCTGCGCCAACGGGCTCCACGGCGTTCGGGAAATGGCCGAGCTCGAGCTTCCGATTTTCCTCGATCTCAAGTTCCACGACATCCCCAACACGGTGGCCAAGGCGATCCAGGCGCTGCGGCCGCTGGAGCCGGCGGTGCTGACCGTCCACGCCGCCGGCGGCCGGGCGATGATGGAGGACGCCAAGGCCGCGGCGCCGAGCGGGACCCGGGTCGTCGCGGTAACCGTCCTCACCAGCCTCGACGGCAGCGACCTCGCCTCGGTCGGCCTCGCCCCCGATCCCAACGCCCAGGTCGAGCGGCTGACCGCTCTGGCCCGCGAGGCGGGTCTGGACGGAGTCGTCTGTTCCGGCAACGAGGTGGCGGCGGCCAAGAAAATGTGGCCCGAAGGCTATTTCGTCGTCCCCGGAGTCCGCCCGGCCGGCGGTCCCGCCGGCGACCAGAAACGGGTCATGACTCCCAGGAAAGCGCTCGACGCGGGCGCTTCGATCCTGGTCGTCGGGCGGCCGATCACCGAGGCCGAGGATCCCGACCTCGCCGCGCGGGCGATCGAGGCGACGCTCTAAATCCCAAATTCCTCCCCGGCATTTGCCGGGGAGGGGGACCATGCGAAGCATGGTGGAGGGGCCCTTCCAACCCCTAGAACCCCTTTACCGCGCTTCGCGCGGTCCCCCTCCCCCGGAAATCCGGGGGAGGAATTCTGGACACCCCGATTGCTCCAGCCTATCTCCCGCCCCCTCAGGAGACCCTTCGATGAGCTGGCTGAACCGCGTCCGCAACTCCATCCCCTTCCTTCCCAAAAGGGAGACGCCCGAGAATCTCTGGCACAAATGCCGGCAGTGCAACGCGATGATCTTCACCAAGGAGTGGGAAGAGAACGATTCGGTCTGCCCGCGCTGCGACCATCACGGCCGGATCGGTCCGAGGGCGCGGTTCGAGGGCCTGTTCGACCCGGGCTATTCGATGCTTCCGCAGCCGCAGGTGCGCGAGGATCCGCTCAAGTTCCGCGATTCGAAGCGCTATGCCGACCGGCTCCGGGCGGCGCGGACGGAGACCGGCGAGAGCGACGCCCTGATCAACGCCAAAGGCACGGTCGAGGGCCGGCGCGCCGTCATCGGAGTCCAGGATTTCGCCTTCATGGGCGGATCGATGGGCATGGCGGTCGGAGCGGCCTTCCTCGTCGGCGCCCGGGCCGCCATCGCCGAGCACTGCCCCTACATCATCTTCACCGCGGCCGGCGGAGCCCGCATGCAGGAGGGCATCTTGTCGCTGATGCAGATGCCCAAGACGACGGTCGCCATCGCCGAATTGAAGGAGGCCGGTCTGCCCTACATCGTCGTCCTCACCGATCCGACGACCGGCGGGGTCACCGCCTCTTACGCGATGCTCGGCGACGTCCAGATCGCCGAGCCCGGAGCCCTGATCGGCTTCGCCGGCCAGCGGGTCATCGAATCGACCATCCGCGAGAAGCTCCCGGAAGGCTTCCAGCGCGCCGAATATCTGCTCGCCCACGGCATGGTCGACATGGTCGTCCATCGGAAGGATCTGCGCGAGACCCTGGCCCGACTGATCGGGTATCTGACACCTGAAGAGCGGGCGGCGGCGTGACACTTCTCCCCTCCCCTCCAGGGGAGGGACCGGGGGTGGGGGATGTCGCAAGCTCCGCGCTCCCAACAGGCCCCACCCTCAGCGACCCGCAGGCGGGTCGCTCACCCCTGAAGGGGAGGGGCTAGGAATGGATCGCGCCATCTCCTCCGATCCCGCCGTGCAGCGCCAGCTCGACCGGCTGGCGACGCTGTCGCCGGGGGCAGACATTCTCGGGCTCGAGCGAATCTCCGCCCTGCTCGCCCGGCTCGGCAATCCGGAGCGGCGGCTGCCCCCGGTCTTCCATGTCGCCGGAACGAACGGCAAGGGCTCGACCTGCGCGTTCCTCAGGGCCGCCATCGAGGCGGCCGGGCTGACCGCCCACGTCTACACCAGCCCCCACCTGGTCCGCTTCAACGAACGCATCCGGCTGGCCGGGCAGCTGGTCGGCGATCCTCAATTGGCCGGCCTGCTCGAGGAAACGCTCGCGGCGGCGCAGGGAATGGAGATCAGCTTCTTCGAGGCGACCACGGCGGCCGCTTTCCTCGCTTTCTCGCGCCAAGCCGCAGACGCCTGCATCGTCGAGGTCGGCCTGGGCGGCCGGCTCGATGCGACCAACGTCATTCCCGCCCCGGTCGCATGCGGGATCGCCCAGCTCGCGGTCGACCACCAGCAATTCCTCGGCAGCCGGATCGAGGATATCGCCGCCGAGAAAGCCGGGATCGCCAAGCGCGGCGTGCCTCTCGTCACCCAGCATTATCCGGAGCGCCTGGCCGAGCGCATCGCCCAGGCGGCCGCCGCCGCGGGCGCGATCTGGAAGCCTCGCGGCTCGTCCTGGGACGCGATCGTCTACCGCCGCAAGCTCCACTATCGCGACGAAAGGGGAAAGCTTCAGCTGCCGCTGCCGCGGCTGCAGGGCGCCCATCAGGCGATGAACGCCGCGCTCTCCGTCGCCATGCTCCGCACCCAGCGGACGGTGACCGTCCGCGAGCCCGCCTTGCGCGCCGCGATCGGCTGGGCGGACTGGCCGGGTCGGCTGCAGCGCCTTTCCCCGGGACCGCTCGCGGCCCTTCTTCCGGCCGGATCGGAGCTGTGGCTGGACGGCGGCCACAACCCGGCCGCCGCCCGGGCCGTCGCCGACTTCTTCCGGGGCCACGTTCCGAGCGACCGGCCCTTCCACATCGTCCTCGGACTGCTCGCCAACAAGGATATGGCCGGACTCCTGAAGCCCTTCGCCAACCGAGCGGTGACCCTCCACGCAGTCCCGGTCCCGGGCCATGCCCACCACGCTCCGGCCGATCTCGCCGCCGCCGCGCGTGGGGCCGGCCTGACCGCGCTCGCCGCCGCGGACGTCGATTCGGCGCTCGGCTGGATCGCCCGCCACGCCGACCGCGGCCGGCCGCCGATCGTCCTCATCCTGGGCTCGCTCTATCTGGCGGGAGAGGTGCTCCGGGCCAACGGGCAGGCGCCGGCTTAGGGGAACTAAATCCCCCTTATCTCCGCCAGGGTGCGAGCGGCCCAGTCGTACATTTCCGATTCCTTGCGGCGCTCCATCTTGTCCAGCCGCCGGGCCCGGCGTTCGGCTTCTTCGAGCGGAGCGACGGCCTCGCCGCGGCGGTCGGCGGCGATGAGCAGGGCCGCCTGGCGGCACTGGGCCTCGGCGCCCGGCATCCGCTCTCCAAGCTCGCCGTAAAGGGCCATGGCCCGGTCGGTCTCGCCCAGCGCCTCCAGGCTTCGGGCGAGCAGCAGGGCGGCGCGGTCGTTCTCGGACTGCGAGGCGGATTCCGGAAGCGCTTCGAGCAGCCGCCGGGCCTCGGCGAGGTGGCCGGCTTCGAGGCAGGCCGCGGCCAGCTTGAGGCGCGCGGCCCGGTCCTTGCCGGGAGTCTTGGCGACGGCCTCGCGATAATGGCGAACCGCCTCGCCCCATTGCCCCGTTTCGGCGAGGGCGTCGGCGAGCGCGGTGCGGTTGGCG
This sequence comes from Sphingomonadales bacterium, assembly GCA_034668565.1. Lineage (GTDB taxonomy): Bacteria > Pseudomonadota > Alphaproteobacteria > Sphingomonadales > Sphingomonadaceae > Allosphingosinicella. The sequence continues at coordinate 25,520 of JAXDPE010000053.1, forward strand.
GCGGTGTCGGCGACGTCGACGGCGGCGCGGGCGGCTCGAAGCTCCCGATCCGGATCGAGCCTCCTGACCGCAGCCGCCTTCACCGCCCTCACCTCGCGGCGCCGGAACAGGCCGGGCAGGATCTCGACCACCGCGTAGGCCGCAGAGCCGGCGATCGGAAGCATGATGATCGCCCACAGCCAGAGGTTGTTGCGATGGTTCCGGAACAGGTGCACCACGCAAAGGACCTGGACGAGGAAAATGCCGACAACAAAAATCATCGCGCCGGTTCGGCCTCTTGCGGCGGATCGGCCCGGGCGTCGCCCTCCCCTTCCTTGCCGGCATCACCGATCGCGGCGTCGACCAACCCCGAGCGCATCATCCACCAGAAGATGATTATTCCCGGCAGGGCCGCGACGGTCGTCAGCAGATAATAATTCGGATAGCCCATCGAATCGATCAGTCGCCCCGCCACCGATCCGGTCAGGAAGCGGCCGAGGATCGCCGCCGCCGCCGAAAGCATGGCGAACTGGGTGGCCGTGAAGCGAAGGCTGCAGACCGCGGAGAGGAAGGCGACGACGGCCACCCCGCCGACTCCGCTGGCGAAATTCTCGAAGCCCATGGTGAAGGCCATCATCGGCACCGACCGGCCCATTTCGGCGAGCGCGGCGAAGCTGAGGTTCGAAACGCCCATCAGCACCAGGCTGAGGAGCACGGCGCGCTTCATTCCCCAGCGCGCGTAGACGATCCCGCCGACGAAGATGCCGATCATCAGGCAGATGAAGCCCACCCAGACGTCGGCGAACAATATCTCCTCCTTCGAGAAGCCCGTCGTCACGAACAGGTCGCGGACCATGAGGTTCGCCATCGTGTCGCCGATCTTGTGGACGAGCACGAAGACGAAGACGAGCCAGGCCCCCTGGCGGCGGAAGAACTCGACCCACGGTCCGACCACGTCGCGCTTCACCAGGGTCGCGGGGGGATCGCCATGGGCATTGCCGCTGGGATCGCCGGGCTTGACCGCCAGGACCACAAGCAAGGCCGCGACCAGAGCCAAAGCGACCCAGAACAGGATCAGGCTTCCGACCGCCGCCGCCAGCGGCGGCGCGAGCAGCAGCCAGGCGACATGGCCGCTCCAGCCCGAATCGTGCGCCCGCCGGATGGTCAGGTCGACGATCGGATAGATCAGGCCGAAGATGGCGATCCTCAGCAGGATCGTGGAATCGAGCAGGTAATCGAGCCCATAGGCCGCGGCGAGGACCAGCGGGACGGCGACGAGAAACTTGACGAAGCTCGCCCGCCCGACCCGCTGCGGCCATTCGCGGACCTTGTGCCGCCTGGGCTCGCCCGTCCACAAGGAAACCAGGACGGCCGACAGCGCCAGCGGCGCGCAGGCCAGGTAACCGAAGGTCCAGTCGACCCTCGCCGCTCCGGCCAAGGCGACCGTGCTGGCGAGGAACGCGCCGATCCGCCAGCCATATTGCGACATGCCCGATCCGGTGCCGAGCTGCTCGGGGTCGAGCAGCTCGATCCGGAAGGCGTCGATGACGATGTCGTAGGTGGCGCCGGCGAAACCCAGCGCCAGGGCCGCGAGAAGCACTTTTTGAGCCCCGTCCGCCGGATCCGCCCGCGCCAGCATGACGATCGTCCCGACCACCGCCATCGCGCAGACGACCAGCCAGGTGCGCCGCTGGCCGAAGCTTCGCGAGAAAGGAAGCCGGACCCGGTCGACGATCGGCGCCCAGGCCCATTTGATCGAGTAGATGAGCAGGACGAAGGCGAAGGCCGAAATCGTCTTGCGCTCGATCCCGCCTTCGGAAAGCCGCTGGGTCAAGGTCGCCGCGAGCAGGGTGAAAGGCAGCCCGGAGGAAATGCCGAGGAAGAAGGCGGCCAGCGGCGCCCGCTCCGTATAGGGCCTGATCGCCGCCGGAAGACTGGCGCGCCAGCCGCGCGCCCCGCTCGCTTGATCCGTCATGCCTCCTTGTAACGACTGACGGCCCGCCGGAAAGCCTCTTTACGCCCGCCCCGCCACTTGCGTCATCGGCCCCCGGGACGCACAACCGTAAATATGGACATGCCTGCTCGTCTTCGCCCCACCGAAGGGCAGCTCGCGCTGGCCGGGCTCGTCGCGCGCGGCGAGAGCAGCCACGGCGAGGCGATCACCACCGTCCCCGCCGCCGTTTATACCGATCCGGCCCATTTCGAGCGGGAGCAGGCGAAGCTTTTCCGCCGCCTGCCGCAGGTGATCGCGCCATCCGCCTTGCTTCCCCGCAACAATATGGCGGTGCCGCACGACGGCTTCGGGATCCCGCTCCTCCTCGCCCGCGACAAGCAGGGCAAGGCGCACGTCTTCTACAATGTCTGTCGGCACCGCGGCACCCGGCTGATCGAGGGCGGAGAGCCGCTTTGCGCGCCCAGGATCGTGTGCCCCTATCACGCCTGGTCCTATTCGCTCGACGGAGCGCTCGCCGGAATGCCCCGGCCGGACACTTTCCCCGGCCTCGACAAGGCGGGTTACGGCCTCGCCGAGCTTCCCTCCCGCGAGGCGGGCGGGCTGATCTGGTTCGCCCGCGACGGCGCCGCCGATTTCGCCGACGCCGAATCGCTCGCCCCGGAGTTCGACGCCTTCGGCCTCGCCGGCCACCATCTCTATCGCCGCCGGGTCCACGACGTCGCTTCCAACTGGAAGCTGATCATGGACGCGTTCCTGGAAAGCTACCACGTCCAGCGCCTCCACGCGCCGACCATCGCCAAATTCTTCACCGATGGGGTCACCGCCGCCGAGATGCTGGGCCGCCACCAGCGCTCGGCGGTCGGGCGCATCGACCATCTCGCCGAGATCGACCATGGCGACTGGGCCGCCTTGAGGGCCGTCATCACCTTCGCCTACCAGCTCTTTCCGGCGACGATCATGATCATGAGCCCGGATTACGTGAATTTGATGGTGCTGATGCCACAAAGCGTTGGGCGGACGCTGGTCGAGGATTTCATGCTCATCCCGGAACCGCCCGCGACTCCCGAGGAGGAGGACCATTGGGCGCGCAGCTGGACCCTGCTCGACGAAGGCGTCTTCGCCGGAGAGGATTACCGGGCCGCGGCGCTGGGCCAGGAAGGACTGGCGCCGGGCGTGGTGAGGGACCTCACTTTGGGCACGTTGGAGACCGGAATCAGGCACTTCCACGACCAGGTTGCGGCGGCTTTGGCGTAGCCGTCATCCCGGCGAAAGCCGGGACCTCCGCGAGAACCAGCATCTGCGCCTTTCGCCCAAAGAGGCCCCGGCTTTCGCCGGGGTGACGCTAGACTTCTTCCTCGTACAGGCTCAGCCCCGCCGGAAGCCTCTTCACCGTCTTCCCCTGCAGCTTCCGGTCGAGCGCCTCGAGCGCGCTTTTCATGACCTTGTCCGTATAAGGCTTGGCGAGACAGCCGAGGCCCAGCCCTCGCGCCTCGAGCGGGCAATTGCCGGTGACGAACAGCACCGGCACCCGTCTCGCTCCGGCGGCTCGGGCGACATCCATGCCGTCGCCGTCGCCGTTCAGCTGGATGTCGCTGAGGACGAGGTCGACCTCCTCCTCGCCGAGCACCCGAACCGCCTCGGCGAGCGAGTCGACCGTCGCGACCACCTCGTAGCCGCATTCGCGAAGAAGATGCTCGTTGTCGAAAGCGACCAGCGGCTCGTCCTCGACGATGAGTATTCGGCGGATCGCCCTTTCACGTTTGCCGAACAACATCTAATGCGCGCCCTTGCCCACCGGGGATCGGTTTCTCTAGCGTAACGAGCGCGCGGAACATCGGTGCCATGGCGGGCGGATCGACTGAGCGCATATTTCCGCCCGTCCGGCTTCTCGAGGAGGACAAGCTGCCCCCACCCGCCCCACCCAGGGACAGCCAAAGGATCGCGAAGCTGCTCGCCCGCGCCGGCATCGCGTCGCGCCGCGAGATCGAGCGGATGATCGCCGAGGGGCGGATCGCGATCGGCGGCAAGACGGTCGAGACCCCCGCGACCCTTCTGACCTCGCTTCACGGCGTCACCGTCGACGGCAAGCCCGTGCAGGCGGCGGCGCCCGCGCGCCTGTTCCGCTACCACAAGCCGGCCGGCCTGCTCACCGCCGAGCGGGACCCCAAGGGCCGTCCGACCATCTACGACCGTCTGCCTTCGGGCCTGCCTCGGGTGATCCCGGTCGGCCGACTCGATCTCAACACCGAGGGCCTGCTTCTGCTCACCACCGACGGCGAGCTGAAGCGCCAGCTCGAGCTTCCTTCGTCGGGCGTCGAACGGACCTACCGCGCCCGGGTCTTCGGCGAGATCAGCCAGGAGCGGCTGGAGGACCTGATCCAGGGCGTCGAGATAGAAGGCATTCGCTACGGCCCGATCGACGCCAATCTCGAGCGCCGCACCGGCCGCAACGCCTGGATCGAATTGAAGCTGACCGAAGGCAAGAATCGCGAGGTCCGGCGGGTGCTCGAGCATCTCGGCCTCCAGGTCTCCCGGCTGCTGCGTACGTCCTACGGCCCGTTTCCGCTGGCCGACCTGCCGGCTGGCGCCGTCGACGAGGTGAGGCAGCACGATCTGGTGGCGTTCCGCAAAGGGATGAAGGGCGGAAATTCCTCCCCCGTATTCACGGGGGTGGGGGACCGCGACGCGAAGCGGCGTGGTGGAGGGGTTCTTCGGGCTCGGAAAGAACCCCTCCACCGCCGTTCCGGCGGTCCCCCTCCCCGGAAAAATCCGGGGAGGAATTAGATGAGGATCATCGCCGGCCGGTGGCGCGGCCGTCCGATCCTCGCGCCCGCCGGCGATTCCACCCGCCCGACTTCGGACCGGGCTCGCGAAGCCCTCTTCTCGATGCTGACCAGCCGCCTCGGAAGCTTCGAAGGCCTTCAGGTCGCCGATCTGTTCGCCGGCTCCGGGGCGCTCGGGCTGGAAGCTTTGTCGCGCGGAGCGGCGCATTGCGTCTTCGTCGAGAAGGACCGCCGGGCCGTCGAGGCGATCCGCGCCAATATCGCCGCCTTGGGCGCCTCGGGCGAGGTGCAGCCGCGCGCCGCCGAGCATGCCGCCCTTCCCGGCCCGGTCGACCTCGCCTTCCTCGATCCGCCTTATGGCAGCGGGCTCGCCGCCGCCGCGCTCGCCTCGCTGCCACTGGCCCCCGGCGGCTGGGCAAGCGTCGAGACGGCGCGGGGCGAGCCCGTCGCGGCCGCCGGTTACGAGGTCGATGCCGAGCGGACGTTCGGCAAGGCCCGGATCACCCTGCTCAGGCGGGCGCCTTGACCGAAGCGCTGGCTCGCGCCCTGAGCCTCGATGAGGAGGGGCGTCCGGCCGAAGCCCTCGCCCTCGGCTGGCAGGCGCTCGAACAATCCCCGGGGGACGAGGACTCGAAACAGCTCGTGGTCGGCCTCCTCCAGCGCCAGCCCAGCCTTGCCACAGCCGAACGCGGCGAGGACATCGCCCGGCTTGTCGGCGATCCTGCCGTTGACCCGATCCTGATGGCACCGGCGGGCTGGCAAAGCCTGCTGGCCGGTGGCGCGCTGCTCGCGGATCCGGAGGCGCTTGCGCCTTCCCTCGAGCGGAGCGGCCTTGCGCTGAGGCTGCTTGCAGAGACGCATGTCACGATCCTGGCCGCCGAGCTGGCCCTGACCCGCCTCCGCCGCTGGCTTCTTCTTTCCGAGCGCTGGCGGGATTTCCCCGGGCTGGTGACGGCGCTGGTGGCGCAAGCCGGGCACAATGGCGGGGCGTGGCCCTTCGACGACGAAGAAAAAGCGCGCCTCGACCGGGATCCCGATCTCCCGATCGCCGCCGCGTTTCGGCCGCGCCGCCCGGCCGTGCGTGGGGCGACCGCTTTTGCCGATGCCGTCACCCGCGAGGTGGCGGACCAGTACCGGTCCTGGCCCTATCCGACCTGGTCGCGAGTGCCCGCCATTCGTCCGACGACGCTACAAGCGGCGATCGAGAAGCTCGACGGCGGCCGGCCCTCGAACTTGCCGGTCGCCGCGGAGGTGCTGGTAGCGGGGTGCGGCACCGGCCGCGAGGCCGCCCTCACGGCGCTGAGATTTCCCGAGGCGAAGGTCACCGCCATCGACATCAGCGAAACCTCGCTCGCTTATGCCGAGGTCCGCTGCCGGGCGCTGGGCCTCGACAGGATCGACTTCCGCCTGCTCGATCTTCACCGAGTCGACGAGCTCGGCAAGGAATTCGATTTCATCACCTCGAGCGGAGTGCTCCATCACCTTCCCGATCCCGAGGCCGGCTGGGCGAAGCTCGCCGCCGTCCTGAAGCCGGGAGGAGCGATGCACGTCATGGTCTACAGCAAGATCGGCCGATTGAAGGTGCGCGCGGCGCAAAGCCTCGTCGCGGATCTGCGCGGCGGGCCGGTGGACGACGAACTACTCCGCTCCGTCCGGCGGCGCCTGATCGACAAGGCGCCCAGCCTCATGCTCGCCTCCGGCGACTTCTTCACGCTCGCGGGGATCCACGATCTGCTGCTCCACCCTCGGGAGGACGCCTTCGACGTGCCCCGGATCGTCCGCGCCCTCGATTCGCTGGAGCTGGAGCTGCTTGCCTTCGACCTGCCGACCCCGGCCGCCCGGGCTCGCTATCGCCGAGACCATCCGGACGACCCCGACTTCCGCGACGTCCTCGCGTGGGCCGCGCTCGAAAAGGCGCAGCCGTTCCTGTTCAGCGGCATGTACAAATTCTGGTGCCGCAAGCGTCGCCGATGACCCTGGCCGGACTCCTCGAATCCGCCCGGCGGCTGAACGGAGCGGGACGTTTCACGGAAGCCCTCGAAGCGGCGCGCCTGGCCTTGCGGCAGGCGCCGGATGATCCGGATTCGAAACGCCTCGCGGCGCGGCTGCTGAGCCGTTACCCGGCGGCCGCGCGGCCGGATTGGCGGGACGATATCGCCCGCCTCGTCGTCGATCCCGCGATCGATCCGATGATGATCGCCCCCGCCGGCTGGCAGCTCCTGCTCGCCCAGGGCGAAACCCTCGGCGCCCACGCCCGCGATCCCGCCGCGCTCGCCGGGGCGATGGAGGCCGATCCTCTCGCTTTGGCCCTGCTCGGCCAAGCCTATCTGACCCGGCTCGATGCCGAGCGGATCCTCACCGGGCTCAGGCGCTGGCTGCTCCTGTCCGGGGCATGGCGGGATCATCCCGCTTTGGTCGCGGCGCTTGCGGCGCAGTCGGAGCATAATGGCGGCGCCTGGCTCTTCGACGCGGATGAGCGGCGCGAGATAGACTCCGATCCCGGCGCGGCCATCGCCGCCGCCTACCGGCCCCCGGTCCCCATGCCGGTCACGGAGCGCTTCGCCGATTCCGTCACCGAAGCCGTCGCCGACCAATATCGGCGATGGCCCTATCCGCCTTGGACCCGGGTCACCGTCCCGCCCGCGACGACCATCCCCGCCGAGGTCGCCGAAGTCGATCTCGCCCGCCCGTCCGGCCTTCCGGTCGCGGCCGAGATGCTGGTCGCGGGCTGCGGCACCGGCCGCGAGGCGGCGCTTGCCGCCTTCCGCTATCCCGACGCCCGGATCACCGCCATCGACATTAGCGAGACGTCGATCGCTTATGCCGCCGACCGCTGCCGGGAGGGACCGCCGGGCCGGATCCGGTTCCGGGCCCTCGACCTCCACCGCGTCGGCGCGCTCGGGAAACGCTTCCACTTCATCGCCTGCAGCGGAGTGCTCCATCACCTTCCCGATCCGGAGGCGGGCTGGGCGGCGCTGGCGGAAGTACTCGAACCGGGCGGAGTGATGCGGGTGATGGTCTATAGCGAGCCGGCACGGGCCGAAATCCGGGCGGCGCAGGGCTTTCTCGCCGACCTTCGCGCCGGCCTCGGCGAGGGCGGGGTCGACGGCGACCTCCTGCGCGAGGCCCGCCGCCGGCTGATCGCAGAGCCGCCCGCTCTCGTCGAAGGCTCGATCGATTTCTACACGCTTCAGGGCGTCCACGATCTGCTCTTCCATCCCCGCGAGGACGGCTTCGACGTCCCGCGCATCGGCCGGGCGCTCGACGCCCTCGGCCTCGAGCTCCTCGCCTTCGACCTCCCCTCCCCGGCCTTGCGCGCGCGCTATCGCTGGGACCATCCCGAGGATCCGGGAATGCGCGACCTCGGCAACTGGGCCGCCCTCGAAAAAGACCAGCCCTCCCTTTTCCGCTCGATGCACAAATTCTGGTGCCGCAAGCCGATCGGTCCTGAAGTTCCGTCATCCCGGGCTTGACCCAGGATCCATGAACACGGCCCCATCCGGACTGAATGCGGCGGCGTTCATGGATTCCGGCCTTCGCCGGAATGACGAGGGTCCAGCATGACGGCTACGCTTGCCCCGGCTCCTTATGTTCCCTACCTCGAAACGGTGACTCTCCTCCAGCCCCAGAGCCCTGAACCCCTCTATCTGCGCGGGCTCAACGCGCCCCAGCGCGAGGCGGTCCTGACCACCGACGGGCCGGTGCTGGTGCTCGCCGGCGCCGGGACGGGGAAGACCGCGGCCCTCACCGCCCGGCTCGCCCATCTCGTCTATACGAGGCTCGCCTGGCCGTCGGAGATCCTCGCCGTCACCTTCACCAACAAGGCGGCGCGGGAGATGAAGGAGAGGGTCGGCCGGCAGCTCGGCGACGCTGTCGAAGGCATGCCCTGGCTCGGCACCTTCCACTCGGTCGCGGCCAAGATGCTTCGCCGCCACGCCGAGCTGGTCGGCCTCCAGTCCAACTTCACCATCCTCGACACCGACGACCAGCTGCGGGTCATGAAACAGCTCATCGCCGCCGCCGAGATCGACGAGAAACGCTGGCCGGCGCGGATGCTTGGCGGGCTCATCGACCGCTGGAAGAACCGCGGCTGGACCCCGGCGCAGATCGACGCCGCCGAGAGCGAGGCCTATGCCAACGGCAACGGCGCCGAGCTCTACGCCCGCTACCAGGCCCGGCTGAAGGCCTTGAACGCCTGCGACTTCGGCGATCTGCTCCTCCACATGCTGGTCATCCTCAAGGAGCATCGCGAGGTGCTCGAACATTATCAGCAGCGCTTCAAATATATCCTGGTCGACGAATATCAGGACACCAACCAGAGCCAGTATCTGTGGCTCCGCCTGCTTGCCCAGGAGCGCAAGAACCTCTGCTGCGTCGGCGACGACGACCAGTCCATCTACAGTTGGCGCGGCGCCGAGGTCGCCAACATCCTGAGGTTCGAGAAGGATTTCCCCGGCGCCAAGATCGTCAGGCTCGAGCAGAATTACCGCTCGACCCCGCACATCCTCGCCGCCGCTTCCGGCCTCATCGCCCATAATGGCGGCCGGCTCGGCAAGACCTTGTGGACCGAGGCCGACGGGGGCGACAAGGTCCAGGTCGTCGGCGTCTGGGACGGGCCCGAGGAGGCGCGGCGGATCGGCGAGGAGATCGAGAGCGTCCAGCGCCGCGGCGGCCGGATCGACCAGGTCGCCATCCTGGTCCGCGCCCAGTTCCAGACCCGCGAGTTCGAGGACCGCTTCATCGCCATCGGCCTGCCCTACCGGATCGTCGGCGGCTTCCGCTTCTACGAGCGCGCCGAGATCCGGGACTCGCTCGCCTACCTGCGCATCATCGCCCAGCCGTCGGATGACCTCGCCTTCGAGCGGATCGTCAACACGCCCAAGCGCGGCCTCGGCGACAAGGCGGTCGCCAAGATCCATTCGCTGGCCCGGGCGCAGGGCTCGCCATTGCTCATGGCCGCCGCCCAGATCCTCGACACCGACGAGCTCACGCCCCAGGCCCGGCGGGCGCTCGGCAATCTGGTCGGCGACGTCGCCCGCTGGCGCGCCCGCCTGAATGAGCTGCCCCATCCCGAGCTCGCCCGGCTCGTCCTCGACGAAAGCGGCTACACCGCCATGCTCCAGGCCGACCGCTCGGCCGAAAGCGCCGGCCGGCTCGAGAACCTCGCCGAGCTGACCCGGGCGATGGAGGAATATGAGACGCTCGGCGCCTTCCTCGAACACGTCTCCTTGGTCATGGAGAACGACGCCGAGCGCGACACCGAGAAAGTCACGATCATGACCATCCACGCCGCAAAGGGGCTCGAGTTCGAGACCGTCTTCCTCGCCGGCTGGGAAGAAGCCGTCTTCCCCTCCCAGCGCGCCCTCGACGAAGGCGGCCAGGCCAGCCTGGAGGAGGAACGCCGCCTGGCCTACGTCGCCATCACCCGCGCCCGGCGCAAGGCCTTCATCTTCCACGCCGCCAACCGCCGCATCTACGGCCAGTGGACCAGCTCCATCCCCAGCCGCTTCATCGCCGAGCTCCCCGACGCCCATATCGAGCAGGAGCAGACGATGTCGGGCGGCGAGTCACTTTGGCGCGCCAACTGGTCGGAGCGGGCCGACCCGTTCGCGGATGTCGCGCGGGGCCAGACCCGGGGCCCCGGCTGGCGAAGGGCGGTAACAGGCGGCTTCGAACGCACCCCGCCAAGGGTGATGGAAGCCCGAGCCAGCGCGGTGAGCCTGGGCAATCCCGGGAGAAGCGACGTCGCGGTGGGCCAACGCGTCTTCCATGCCAAGTTCGGCTACGGCAAAGTGGCGGAGATCGAAGGCAACAAGCTTGAGATCGACTTCGAGCATGCAGGAAGGAAGCGTGTGCTCGACAGCTTTGTGGATTTAGCGTGAACCCCAAATCTCGCCTGCGCAATGCATAGGAGAAACTAGGTTGTTGACGGTCACCAAGCGATCGGCCGCTCGTGCAGAAATCGAAGGGGCAATACGATGTATCGCTTCGGATTCGAATTTTCTCGCGGCGGAAGCGCTGGCTTCGGCGGCGATCGATGTAGTTTCGGGTGTTTCGAAAGCGGCGGAGGTTCAAACACTAAGCGACCAATTCTACGAACACGTGCGGCCCGAAAAATTAAAAGACGTCAGAAAGGTAATGAGAAAGCCATACAACTTTCTCAAACACTCAGATCGGGACAGAGATACGGCCATCGATAGATATAATCCAGACGCCGCAATCTGGAGAACATTTATAGCCGCCGTGGATTATGATGTACTCTGGCAGCAGATGTCATTCCGCATGATGTTATATATGACCTGGTTTTATAGCCGGTATCCAACCATCCTCAAAGAAACTTCACGGTACGACCATACGGCGTTTGAAGCGACCTACGGCAGCATGTCGGAGCTATCTCGTCCTGCGGCGGTTGGCGTGTTGAAAAGGATTCTCACCGAGTTGGAAGGGAGCGAGCACCTAATCCTTGCCAGCCAGCCCTTGGCAGCCTCTGGAAGAATTGAAGTCTAAACTCACCCCGGGAATGGAGACAGTAGACATTTCGGAGCAGGATGGGGGCTCCTTTTGGAGCGCCAATCACGCGGCTTGCACGTCTACAGCGTCCTCCCGACCCCGAGCCTCCGCCAGCTCATACATGGCCTGCATCCGCATCAGCGTGTCGGCCTTCACGCCGAACGCCTTCTCGAACCGGATCGCCATTTCCGCCGACAAACCCGCATTGGCGTTGAGCAGATTGCTCGCCGCCTGCCGCGTCACCCTGAGCCGCTGGGCAAGCTCGGTGACGCTGAGCCCCGCAGGCTCGACGATCTCCGCCCGCAGCCACGCGCCCGGATGGACCGCGATGCTATGGTGAAGCTTGGTCGCCATCAGTGAAATCCTCCAGCGACGCAACTCGGTGCCGGGTACGTGCCAGGTACGTACCCGGCACCGAGGAACGTCGAGGTCGTCTTCCGCTACCGAGCAGCTCGGTGCCTAGCTATGTGCCAAGCACGTCCCAGCTACGTGCCTGGCACCGCTATCGATCTTTCGGGAGTTAGCGGCTTGAGCAAGTGAACTACTCTGCCGCCTCTTCCTCCGCCCGGTCGCGTGCCTGCTCCCGCTTGATGCGGAAATAGGTGTACCACAAATAAGCGAAGAGCCCGGCGCCGACGATCGTCGGGGCCCAATCGTTCAGGCCATTCATTCTACGTCTCCGCCTCGAGCCGGGTCAGAAGCATCACTCCCACGCTTATAACCGCAACGCCGTCCAGAAGCCACAGCATCACATGTCCGTCGAATCCCTTGATGAACCATCGACCGGCGCCAGCGACCAAAAACGACAGACCCCCGTTGTTGGCCAGATTGGAGAACGCCTTGACCTGCTCATTGCGCTGGAGTCGTTTCGAGCCGCTTATGCGATCCATCGGGCCAAACTGCTTCGGCGCTAGGCGATTGTCTAGCAAAATACGGTAAAGACAGGGACTTATGCGAAAGTCGTATGCGGCGGACTTCCGAGCCCTTGGCCCCCGGCAGCGCCCTTTTTCGGGGCGCCGCATCCCGGACTTTAGACCGTAGCCGCAACTCCCCGTCCCTGCCCGGAGTTGAGCCTCCGAAGCCCCATCAGGAGTCCCCCATGCCCTTCGCCAAAGCCGCCGACGACACGCGCCTCTATTACAAGGATTGGGGCCGGGGCCGCCCGGTGGTCCTGATCCACGGCTGGCCGCTCACTGCCGACAGCTTCGACGACGTCGCTTTCGCCCTGGCGGAGAACGGGTTCCGGGCCATTTCCTACGATCGCCGCGGTTTCGGCCGGTCCGACCAGCCCTGGAACGGCTACGATTACGACACCTTCGCTCAGGATCTCGAGACCGTGATCGACGAATGCGGCGTTCGCGACGACGTCGCCCTGGTCGGCTTCTCGATGGGCGGCGGCGAGGTTGCCCGTTACCTGACCCGCAACGGCGGCCGCGGAGTCCGCCAGGCCGTGCTGATCAGCGCGGTCGTCCCCTACATGCTGCAATCGGACGACAATCCCGACGGAGTCCAGCAGGCTCAGTTCGACGCCATGACACAAGGCATGAAGGAAGATCGCGCGGCGTTCTTCCAGAGCTTCTTCAAGGATTTCTTCGGCGTCGGAATGGTCTCGCACCCGGTGAGCGAGGCGGTGATCGACAATGCCTGGCGTCAGGCGATGATGGCCGGCCTCCGGCCCACCCTCGCCGCGGCCCAGGCGTTCGCGACCGCCGACTTCCGGCCCGATCTCGCCGCCTTCACCATGCCGACCTTGCTCATCCACGGCACCGCCGACAAGACCGTGCCCATCGACGCCACCGCCCGGGCGGTGGCACGGGCCGTGCCGCATGCGCGGCTGATCGAATATGACGGCTCCGCCCATGGCGTCTTCGAGTCCGACAAGGAACGGCTGATCGGCGACTTGGTCGCCTTCCTGGGAACGCAGTCCGGCGCCGACACCGGCTTTGAGATCGACACTTCGGAAGCCGCTTTCTTCACGAACTGAGCGCAGGGCCGGTCGACCATTGGCCGCCGGCCCGACCCGCCTGCGCCCTTCGCCAAATAAAGGGTTGCAAAAGATTGTTTGTTCGTGTTATGTTCTGATCGGCTCTTTCAATTGTTCAGGTGCAGCCGCGAGTCGTGGCCGCAGCGGTCCGACGGGTTCGCGCCGATGGCGCGCGCTCCATCTGCACCGCCGCGATGAAGTTCACCAAAAACGCGGACATCGTGAACTTCGTGAACTTCGCCTCAGAACACCGCCTTCGCGTCGCCCCCCATCATCTGCGCCCGGACCAGCGGGATCGGCGGGCCGCCGTAGCTCAGGAACTTGTCGTGGAATTGCTTCCACGCCGCCCGCCCACCCCGGCTTTTCGTCCAGTCCTCGCGCAGCTTGCGGATCATCAGCTTGCCCATCGTGTAGTTGAGATAGGCCGGATCGTAGGTGCCGCGCGCGCTCTGCTGCCGCGCATTGCCTTCGTCTTGAAAGCATTGATCGAGGAACAGCCGGCGCGACTGCTCCATCGTCATCCGCCCGCTGTGCATCCCGATCGCCGACAGATAGCGGCAGTCGCGGAGCAGAGCGTTGGAGAGCTGGCCGATATGGGTCTCGAGGTCGCTGTCGCCGAGGCCGGCGTCCCACATCATCTCCTCGCTGTAATGCGCCCAGCCCTCGGCGAAGGCGTAGCCGACGAAGACCCGGCCGAAGGTGAAGGGCGAGCGGTTGGCGTGGAGGAAGTTGAGGAAGTGGCCGGGCCAGACCTCGTGCACGGAGGTGAACAGCAGGTCGGCCTTGCCCGGGACGAAGCCGGCCTGCACCTGCGGAGTCCAGGAGGGATCCGGCGGGGCGATATAATAGACCGAGGGCAGCCCGGTCTCGTAGGGCCCGGGAATGTCGATATAGGCGAAATTCTGCCGGTTGTAGGGCGGCGCCTCCTCGACCTTCGCCTCCTCGGTGCCGGGGATGGAGACGAGGTCCTTCGCCGCGATGAAGGCCTTGAGGCCGGTGAGCTGGACCCGGGCCGCCTGGACGACCCCGCCCTCGGGCTTGTTCTCGCCCATCTTGTCCATGCAGGCCTGCAGGCCGGCGCCGGGCGCGTAGCGGGCGCAGGCCGAGCGCAAAGCATCCTGGTTGCGCTTGAGGTCGGCCCGGCCGATCGCCTCGAGCTCGGCAAGCGGGACGTCGACCAGTTCCGTGTCGCGAACCATCTGCGCGAACTTGTCGGCGCCGAGCGCGAAGTCCTGCGTCGCGCTGGGCCGCTGCGCCTCGAGCCAGTCGGCCAGGCCCTTCATCGCCTTGGCGGCGTCGCGGGCGGCGCCGTCCAGCTCCGACTGAAGCGCCGGATCGCGGACCGAGGCGAAAGCCGCCTTGCCGTCGGTCGGATAATATTCGGCGAAGCCGCCGAAGCCGGCCTTGCCATAGTCGATGAAGCTCATCGGCAGAGGGGTCTTGAGATTGGCCCGGATTTGCCGGGTCGCGCCAGGCACCGCCTTCAGATAGGCGATGAACGCCCTCATCCGGGTCTCAGGCGGCGCGTAGGGCCTGGTCACGTAGACCGACGGATCGAGGCCGTTGCCCATGTAATAAGCGGGGTTGAGGTGGGGCTGGTCGGCGGTCTCGATCCAGAACAGGTCGCCTCGGGCGCGGGCGATGAGATAGTCGCGCTCGAACCGCTCCGTCTTCGACAGCGTCCTGGGATCGAAGGCTTCGGCGGCCGAGATCGACGAGCGCAGGAACCCGGCATTGTTGGCGAGGCCGGTCTCGCTCCAGTCGGGAAGCTGGCCGTCATATTCATGCTTGCCCTGGCCGACCGCGAAAGCGGGGCTGACCCGGAAATAACCGTCGATGAAGCTTTGCGAGAAAGCGGCCCAGCGGGAGGGCCGGGCCGCGGCGGCGCTCTCCTTGGTGCCGGTGGAGGCGCAGCCGGCCATCAGCAAAGCGAGGGCGGAAGCGGCGGCGAGCATGGGCTTGGACATCTACGACTCCTCGATCCAATTCCTCCCCCGGATTTCCGGGGGAGGGGGACCATGCGAAGCATGGTGGAGGGGTTCTTCTGACTCGGCAAGGCCCCTCCACCGCGCTTCGCGCGGTCCCCCTCCCCGAGAAATCTCGGGGAGGAATTAGAAATTGCGCCGTCCCCCGCCCCTGCCTAAGCGCCCGCAATGTCCTCCGCCGCACCGCATCCCTTCCGGATCCGCGACTTCCGCTTCTACTGGACGGCGCGCCTGGCCTCGACCGTCGCCCAGATGTCGATGATCATCGTCATCGGCTGGCAGGTCTACGACATCGCCCGGCAGACCATGGATCTGGAGAAAGCGGCCCTGCAGCTCGGCTTCATCGGCCTCGTCCAGTTCGTGCCCTTGTTCCTACTCACCCTGGTGACGGGCTGGGTCGCCGATCGGATCGACCGGCGAATCATCGCCCGAGCCTCGATCGCCCTCGAGCTCATCTGCGCCCTCATTCTGGCCATTCTCACCTATACCGGCTCGATGACCCTCCACTGGCTGTTCGCCGTCGCGGCTTTGCTGGGCGTTGCCCGGGCCTTCGCCGGGCCGGCGCTGGGAGCGCTGGCGCCCAATCTGGTGCCGCGCGAATCCCTTCCCCGGGCGATCGCGCTGAGCTCCATGTCCTGGCAGTCGGGCGCGATCGCCGGGCCCGCGGTCGGCGGCTATCTCTACGCGTGGAGCCCGCATCTGCCCTACGCAGTGAGCGCCGGGCTGTTCACCCTGTCGCTCTTCTGCATGTTCATGATCCGGCCGATCGTCCGCAGCGAGATCCAGGGCTCGCGCAATCCCTGGCGCCAGATGATCGAAGGCCTCCACTACGTCCGCCGCAACCGGCTCGTGCTCGGCGCCATCTCGCTCGATCTGTTCGCGGTCCTGCTCGGCGGCGCGACGGCCATGCTGCCGGTCTTCGCACGAGACATCCTTCACTCCGATTCGACGGCGCTAGGCCATTTGCGGGCGGCGCCCGCGGTCGGGGCGACGCTGACCGCGCTCTATTTCTCGTGGCGGCCGCTGAAGGAGAATGTCGGCACCAAGATGCTCGTCGCCGTCGCCGTCTTCGGGGCCGCGACGATCGCCTTCGGTCTGTCGCGGAACATGATCCTGTCCGTCGCCTGCCTGGCCCTGCTCGGCTCGGCCGACATGGTCTCGGTCTACGTCCGGCAGTCGCTGATCCAGCTGCACACGCCGGATGCGATGCGCGGCCGAGTCAGCGCCGCCTCCACACTGTTCATCTCGGCCTCGAACGAACTCGGCGAGGCGGAATCGGGCTTCCTGGCTGCCTTGATCGGACCGGTCGTCGCCGTGGTCGCGGGCGGGATCGGGGCGATCGCCGTCACCCTGCTCTGGGCGCGCTGGTTCCCCGAGCTGAGGCGAGCCCGAACCTTCGATCCCCCCGACGAGCTTGCCCGGGAGGGCGCAACGGCCGGCTAGGGCGCGATCACCTTTTATTGATCCGTCATTGCGAGGAGCGAAGCGACGAAGCAATCCAGCCAAGCGTCCGAGGCCGCACTGGATTGCTTCGCTGCGCTCGCAATGACGGGGTGATCAAGGACGATCGCGCCCTAAGCGCAATCCGCCCCCTATTCCACCTCCTCCTGCTTGCGGAGCCGTTCCTGCTCGTCGCGCGGCGGCTGCGGCATCGCGGCGTCGACGATGATCGCGATCTCGCCGACCCTGACCGGGCTGAGCGGCTGCAACGCGGCCGCGGCGGCCGGTTCCCGTTCCAAGCCGGAAACCGGGACGAAGATCACCTCCAGATCGGCGGTCTCGAGGCCCTTCAGGGCGTTGCCGACCGCGAAGACGAACTCGGCGGGATGATAATGATTGGCACGGGTCTTGAGGCCGGCTCCGAACAGCGCGAAAATACCGACCAGGCTTCTCGGGCCGGGCGCGAACCCCTTGCGCCCGACATGGACTTCCCAGCTGATCCCGGGCTGCCGCTCCGCCTCGATCCCGCTGATCCGAAGCGCCGCCCCCTGCCCCTTGGCCTGCGCGATCGCGGCCAGCCGCCTGCCGCCGTCGCTGGCGATGAGGGGCGTCCTGACCGGCTTCCCGCCCAGGACGAGACCCGAGCGAGCCTGCGCCAGGACCGCGACGTCGACCAAGGCCGGGTTGAAGCGCAGCGGGCAATATTGGTTCACCTGCGCGGGCTCGCCCTCGTAGGTGTAGCTGAGCTGGAGAGCGGCGCGGATCACGTCGCAGCCTTTCAGGCTGACCGGCTGGCAGCATTCATCGAAAAAGGTGTAGGTGCTGTTGCGCCAGGCCGAATTGCCGACCGGGCTGCTCCGGCCGCCGCCCTGGGCGAGCCACAGGTTCCAGATCCGGTCGACCTGGGAATGGTGGGCCCAGAAGATCGGATCCTGCGCCGCGGTCACTACCGCGAACATGTTGCCGCCGACCGTGGTGTGAACGGTTCCGTGGGGACCGTTGATCGAGCTTTGGGTGTTGAAATAATCGAGCAGCGTCATCGCGTTGTTCACCGACGTCGCGAGGCTGGTGGACAGCGGGTCGCCGGCATTGATGCCGGCGTTGCGGCTGCCGTCGAAAAGCAGGCTGGTGGAGTCGCGGAACGGCGCCGGCACCGATCGTTCGGCCGGGTTGGTCCAGTTCCAATAGGGAATGGCCCAATCGTACATCCCGGATTGCTTCCTGACGATGCGCTCGAACCAATAGAGGTACATTCGATGCCAGGCCCAGAAGAAGGTCGGATCGGTATGGCAGGTGTTCCAGGACGGCAGGGCGGCGGGATCGGTCGTGCCGTGGATCGCGGCCTGATAATACCAGCTGCAAGGATTGGAATTGGGGAGCGCTCGCATCGCCTTGATCGCGGCGCGATAGCCTTTCAGGACCGGGTCGCTCGCCGCCATGGTCGAGGCGTTGCGCCGGATGGCCGGACCGGCGGCGTAGGCGGCCAATGCGTTTATGCCGGTGAAGAACTGGCTTGCCCCGACCACCGAGAAGGCGGCGCCCGCCTTGAGCAAGTTGCGGCGGTTCATTCTGCTTTCCATAACGATTCCCCCCAAATGAGAAACGAAACAGCTAATGTTTACAGACAAATAGATGCAGCAACTGATCCGATGTCCCGAGATCCTGATGGCGACTCAGGGATCCTCATTTTTATACATATTCCGAACGAAATAACAAACTAGCTGTACATTCACTTGTTTTGCACAACTGCGGAAAACTGTCAGTTATTTCACTGAAAAAGGTCGCCGTCCTCGGCTGGCCGCCGTTAACTGCTACTGGCGCTGTCCGCCCGGAATCGGTAGCGAAAAGCTTGAAGCCGATCGCCGGCGAACCGATAATATAACCGGTACCAAGGAGAGCATTGATGAAAGCGGGCAGCATCCTCGAGACGATCGGCCGGACCCCCCATATCCGGATCAACCGCCTGTTCGGCGACGCCGAAGTCTGGGTGAAGTCCGAGCGGGCCAATCCCGGCGGCTCGATCAAGGACCGCATCGCCCTGGCCATGGTCGAGGAGGCCGAGCGCTCGGGCGCCCTCAAGCCCAATGGAACCATCATCGAGCCGACCTCGGGCAATACCGGGATCGGCCTCGCCATGGTCGCCGCGGTCAAGGGCTATAAGCTGATCCTGGTCATGCCGGAGAGCATGAGCCTCGAGCGGCGCCGGCTGATGCTCGCTTATGGCGCGACCTTCGACCTCACCCCGCGCGAGAAGGGGATGAAGGGCTCGATCGCCCGAGCCGAGGAGCTGCTCGGCGAGATCGAGGACAGCTGGATGCCGCAGCAGTTCGAGAATCCGGCCAATATCGACGTCCACCTGCGCACCACCGCTCAGGAGATCCTGGAGGATTTCCGCGACTCGCCGATCGACGTCCTGATCACAGGCGTCGGCACCGGCGGGCACATCACCGCCTGCGCCGAGGTCCTGAAGAAGGAATGGCCCGGGCTTCAGGTGTTCGCGGTCGAGCCGACCTTGTCCCCGGTCATCTCCGGCGGCCAGCCCGGCCCGCACCCGATCCAGGGGATCGGCGCCGGCTTCATCCCGGCCAATCTCCACACCGACGTCATCGACGGAGTCATCCTCGTCGATCCCGCCGACGCCAAGGAGATGGCCCGGCGCTCGGCGCGCGAGGAAGGCATATTGGTCGGGATCAGCTCGGGAGCGAGCCTTGCCGCCGTCCGCCAGAAGCTCGACGAGATCGGCCCGGGCAAGCGCGTCCTCGCCTTCAACTACGACACCGGCGAGCGCTACCTCTCGGTCCCCGACTTCCTTCCCGAGGCGTGAGCCCGGCGGCGGAATATCTCCGCCGCCAGAGCCTCCGCCATCTCTACGCGGAGGTCGACGATCCGCGGCGCGTTGACCTGCGAGGCGCCGGCGGTGTCGATCGCCAGCGTGGCCAGGCCGAGGCGGCGCTGGATCGGACCTCGGCTCAGGCTCAGCGACTGCACGTTGCGCAGCGGCACCAGCCACAGCCGCTGCTGCCACGCGCCTCGGCTGACGAACAGCAGGTCGTCGGCAAGGGCGTAGCGATGGAAGCGCCGATCGAGGGCGGCGCCCAGGGCGGTCAGGGGCACAAGCGCGAGCAGCGCCGCCGCCGGCGGAAGCCACCAGGACAGGACCGCGATGCCGACGACGGCCGGGATCGCCGTTCGGGCGCAGCTTCGCACGATATGCCGCCTCGACACCCGGATGAGCTCCGGCGGCGGCGGCAGCCGAAGCGACGGCAGCTCCGCCAGCACGGACTCGACCTCGCTTCGGCTGGCGAAAGGGGCGGCGCTCTGGTGACCGCCCTTTTCGGCGCCGGCGCCGAGGGTCTGGAGGGACAGGCCCGACCAGCCGAACAGGCCGCGGACCGGGCCGCTGGCGACCAAAGCGAGCTGCACTCGACGCCGCGAGATCGCCGCCTCCTTGCGGGTGAACAGGCCCTGCTCGCGGCGCAGGCGTTCGCCTTCCAGCGTCAGCCGGAAGCCGAAGTCGCGGGCCACGGTCCTCAGCACCCCGGCCACCGCCCCGAGCGTCGTCGCCGCGAACAACACCGCCGCGATCGCCGCCAGGGTCCAGCGGCCGGGCAGATATTCGTCGACCAGGCCGAGCCAGCGGGCCGGATCGTAGATGTCGAACGGAAGGAAACGATCGAAAGTCTGAAGGACCGCGAACAGGCCGGCGATGTAGACCAGGGAGAAATTGAACAGTCCGGCCAGGAGCAGCCGCGGCGGATCCATCGCGAAGAGGATTTGCGGCGCCGGTTCCTCCGCCTTCGCCCCGGGCGAAGCGGTCACCGCGCGACCGGCGCGCACCGCTTGGCGAACACGATCGGCCTCCGCCAGCGAGACGCTGTCGAGCAGCCCTTCGTCCTTGCCGCCGGCGCCGGTTTCGATGCGCACCTTGGCGAGGCCGAGCAGACGGGCCAGGAAAGTCCGCTCGACGTCGACGTCCTGGATCCGGTCGAACGGGATGCTCCGCCGGTTGCGATGCAGAACCCCGCTCTCGATGACGATCTCGCCGGCGCCGACGCCATATTTGAAGCGGCGCCAGACCAGCCATTTCGCCGCCAGCAGAGCGATTCCGAGTCCGCCTGCGAGATAGAGCGCGCCGGTCAGGCCGCTTCGCGAAGAAAAAGCCACGGCGGCGGGGAGCGCCAGCAAGGTCTGCGGCGCTTCCTTGATGAATCGAACCACGATCGTGCCCGGATGGAGTCGGCGGTCCGCGCCGTCGCTCATTCCGGCGCCTCGCCGATCCTGCCCCGGATCTCGTCCCGCATCCGCTCGGCGGTATCGCGATCGAGCCCGGGCAAGACGATTTGGCTGTTGAGCGTGCCCGCGGTATGAAGGATCAGGCTGCATATCCCGAAGGCGCGCTCGAGCGGGCCCTGGCTGACGTCGATATGCTGGACGTGGTCGAGCGGGACGACGGTGTGGACCCGGGTCAGGACGCCGCGCCGAACCTGCAGCTCCTCGCGGTCCATGCCGTAGGCCCAGGCGCGATAGCGGCGCGGCGGCGCCACCAGCGCCACGTAGAGAAAGACGAGGAAGGCGGGCCCGATCAGCAACCCTGACGGCAGCGACGCCAGCCGACCGGCGAGGCCCTCGCCGGCGCCGGCCGCCGCCAGCAAGAGCAGGCCCGCAATCGCGCCGCGGGTCTGCATCAGCCGAAGCAGTCCGCGGTTCACCGGCTTCAGCAGGATCGTCTCCATGGCCGGACCATAACGCAGCCGCGCGACGCGTCCAGCCGTCGCCGCTCGAACGATCGCCTATCGCCGGCCGCGAGGAACCCGCCTTCCGGCGCAGCGTTAAGGCTCCGAAACAAAGCGGAGATACCCCTATGGACGAACCCGTTCGCGAGCGCGAAACCACCATAGTCACCACCGACGGCGGCGGCGGAGGCGGCGGCACGATCATCGCCGTCGTCCTCGTAATCGCCGTCCTCGCCCTCCTCTTCTACCTGTTTGGCGGCCAGCTCCTCAACGGCGCGAACGGGCCCAAGGACGTCAAGGTAGATGTCAACGTCCCGGCGAAGACCAACTGACCCGGCCTTGTGATCGCATGTCCGCGGAAGGCGCGGTCGGGCCTTCCGCCTGCAAGCCATGGAGAGTGAAATGACCGACCCAGACCGCGACCGCGAAATCCCGCGGGAGCCAATCCCTCGCGAAACCGTGCGCGACACCGAGCGCACGACGATCATCCAGACCGACGGCGGCCGCGACCGGAGCGGCGGCGGAGTGCTTCTCGCCGTCGTCCTGATCCTGGCCTTGCTTGCGGTGCTCTACTTCGTCTTCAGCGGCGGCTTCAACCGCGCCGCGAACGACGTGGGAGTCAATGTCAACGTCGATGCGCCCAAGCTGCCGAGCGTCAGCCTGCCCGACAAGATCGAGGTGAAGGTGCCGGAAGAGATCCACGTGAAGACGGACGGGGACGGCAACAAATCGAAATAAGGGTCGGGCGCGTGAACGGCGGCTGATCGACCCATTCAGGGATTCCTAAACCCGATCAATGCATAAGCTCCCGGTCGGTCCTCGGACCGACCCCTCGAGTCGCGTAATGAGGGAGGGGCCGGCGGCCGCAAGGCTGCCGGCCCCTTACTTTGTCGTTTCACGCGGGAACCTGGCTCCGCCGCGACCTAGTCGTCCTTGGCCGGCGCGTTGGGTGTGTCGCCGGTTTCCTCGTCGCCGAGCTGCCCGGCCCCGTGATAGGGCATCTCCGTCTGGCCGCCGCTTCCGGTAAAGCCTTCCTTGCCGCCGCCCTCCTTGCCGCTGTGCGGATTGGGATAGGCGCCGCCGCCGGAATCGCCGCCGCCCTGCCGTCCATTATGTTTTGCATCGTCGCTCATGGCATTTCCTCCGGCCGCTGATGTCACCGCGTGAATGAGCCGCGCCGAGCGATGTTCCGACGGATCAATAGGCCGTACGGACGTGCCGCCGCTCCTCGAACGCGCTCCGGCGCCCCGCCGCCGGCGGCGCGACCATCGAGGCTACGGGACGCCGGTGGGCGATCGCAAGCCCGGCATGCGTGGCCATCACCGCCGCCTCCGCGATGCTCTTCACCCCGAGCTTGGCCATGATATGGGCTCGGTGCATCTCGACCGTCCGGACGCTGATGCCGAGCTCGTGGGCGACCGTCTTGTTGGAACGGCCGCCGAACAAGGCGAGCGAGATGTCGAGCTCGCGAGCGGTGAGCCGAGCCAGGCGGTCCTGGGCCACCCGCCGCGCCTCGCTCTGTTCGAGTGACGCTTCCAGCCGGGTCCAGGCGGGGATGAGGGCCGCCGCGAGCTTCGCGGATTCAATCGGCTTTTCGAGGAAATCGAGCGCCCCGAGCTTCATCGCCTGGACGGCGACCTCGACCCTGGGCTCGGCGCTCATGGCGAGGATCGGCCAGCCGGTCTCCCGCCCGACGAGCGCGGCCAGGACTTCGAGCCTGTCCTCGGCGTCCAGGTCGAGCAGGATGCAGCCCGGCATCAGGTGTCCGAATATCTCGAGGAACTCGCCTCCGCTTCCGAAGGGCCAGGCCTCGGCGCCGATCGACGCCAGATTGATCGTCAGCGACCTCCTCGTCTCGAGGTCGTTGTCCACCACGTACACGGTGCGTTGGTGCGACATAAGCCCGCTCCCCCAAAGCCACAAAAACACGGCCACGCAAAGTCGAATGTCTGAGTCGACTGGTTAACGTGCAACCTAGGAGAAGTACGGTGAACCGCCGGTGACGGACTTATTCAAGTCACTGTCATTATGGATCTTTTCTCAAAGAGAGTGACGATCCAAGTTGTTCCGAAATGATATAATCTAAGTTAGGAACATTCAGATCCTGCGATGCCTGCTCCTCGTAGAGTCCAGGCCGAATCACAGTATCATTACCGGTGTACAAGTCCGATCTCAGCCCCGCTTCCATTAACCATTAAGCTCCTCTCCGTTACCCGGCGACCGGCCGGGAGGGTTGCACGTCGAGGGGGACGAACGGGCCGTGGAAGTCACTCCCATCTTCAGTGGAAACGCGCTCGGTGCGCTCGACGAAGCGGGCCGGGTCCGTCTCCCCCCTTTCATCCTTCGCGAGATGGCTCGCCAGGGCGATTCCGGCCGGGTGCTCCTCGGAGTCCATGAAAGCGACCCGTGCCTGACCGGCTATTCCTCGGCGCTTCGGCCGAGGCTCGAGGCCGAGCTCGAGCGCCGCCGGCTTCGCGACGAGACGCTTGGCCGAGCGCCCGAAGCGCATCATGCCCGCGCCCGGCGGACTTTCGGACTGGTCGAGGAAGCGCGCTACGACGAAGCGGGCCGGCTGACCCTGCCGGCGCTGGCGCGCCGCCGCGGCGGCCTCGGCGCCAGGATCCTGTTCATCGGGGCCGGCAGCCATTTCGAGATCTGGGACCCGTCGCTGGCCATGGCCGAAGGCGACGAGGATCTGCGCTATGTCGCCGAGTATCGGCTCGCCGGCGCTGCGCTTTCGACATCCAACGAGGAGGAGGAAGTGGGATGAGCCTGTTATGCGCGCTTGGCGGCCATGAAGCGGGGGCCGACGAAGTCTATAATGGCGGTTATTATTTCGCCCGTTGCCGGCGCTGCCGGAGCGACATGATCCGCAGCGGCGGCGCCTGGCAGATGGTGCCGAGCGGCCACCGCGTGGTCTGGAGGAACGGCCGCAACCGGCATTCGGTCGAGCCGGACTTCACCGGGGTCCTGCCCGTCCTCCACCGCGACGCCAATTTACCCGCTGTCCGCCCCCCCTTCGCCTCGTGGAGCCGCGACATGGTCCGGCTGCGGCCCGCCCCCCGGGCCGCCACCGCCGCGGCTTCGGCCGCGGCGGTGCTCGAGAAGGAGGAGCCGCACTATCCGGCCCTGCTCGTCGTCGCCGCCCTGATCGGCGCCGGGCTGCAGCTGATCTTCAGCCTGGGCTCGGGGCGGAGCCTGGGCTGAGCGCTCCCGGACGGGGACCCTTGCGCGGCGCGGGGCATTCTGCGCCTTGTCCGACGCGAGGAGAGCAAGTCGAATGAAGGCGATGGGCGAGCAGCATCTGGCCCTATTGAGGCGCCACATGGTAGAAATCGTCGACATGCATTTCGACCTGGCCAGCGAGGAGACCGGCCGGCCGGAGGTGGATGCCGGGCTTCGCGCGGCTCTGCTGCAGGTCCCGCGCCACATCTTCGTGCCGCACCAGCTCGCCGTCGCCGCCTACCAGGACACGCCGCTTCCGATCGGCTTCGACAAGACCATCTCGCAGCCCTTCATCGGCGCCCTGATGCTCGACCTTCTCGACCTCTCGCCCGGGCAGCGGGTGCTCGAGGTCGGCACCGGGCTGGGCTGGCAGGCGGCGGTGATGGCCGCGCTCGGCGCCTTCGTCTGGAGCGTCGAGATCGTCGAGGAATTCGCGGAAGGCGCCCGGCTCCGGCTCGAGGCGGAAGGGCATGACGTCGACATCAGGGTCGGCGACGGCTCGCGCGGCTGGCCGGATCACGCGCCGTTCGACCGAATCCTCGTCACCGCCGCCGCCCCGGCTCCGCCGCAGGCGCTAGGCGAGCAGCTTGGACCGGGGGGACTCATGGTGATCCCATTGGGCGGCAAGGAAATCCAGCAGCTCAGCGTCGTCCGGAAGGAGCGCGACGGGACGCTGACCGTGAGGGAGGTCCTGCCGGTGCGGTTCACGCAGCTGGAAACGGCGACCTGATTTTTCCTCCCCCGGATTCCCGGGGGAGGGGGACCATGCGAAGCATGGTGGAGGGGTTTTCTCGGATGCGAAGAACCCCTCCACCGCGCTTCGCGCGGTCCCCCTCCCCGACAAATGTCGGGGAGGAATCCAGGCTGCCTACCCAAAAGCACCCTGAACGCCTATCTGCGCCCCTCCCCATCCCCGCTACGGCCCGGCCGCGGCCAAGCCCCCCCGGAGTTTGAAATGAGCGAAGCGGACGTCCCCGCCCGAACCCGCGACGGCCCTCAGGCCGGCCTCGAGCGGCGTACCTTCGCGATCATCTCGCATCCCGATGCCGGCAAGACGACCCTGACCGAGAAGCTGCTCTACGCCGCGGGCGCGATCCACGAGGCCGGCGAGGTCCGGGCCCGCGGCGACCGTCGCCGCGCCCGTTCCGACTGGATGGCGATCGAGCAGCAGCGCGGAATTTCGGTGACCTCGTCGGTGATGACCTTCGAGCGGTCCGGGATCCTCTTCAACCTGCTCGACACGCCCGGGCACCAGGATTTCTCGGAAGACACCTATCGGACCCTGACCGCCGTCGACAGCGCGATCATGGTCATCGACGCCGCCAAGGGCATCGAGACCCAGACCCGGAAGCTGTTCGAGGTCTGCCGGCTTCGCAACATCCCGATCGTCACCTTCATCAACAAGGTCGACCGGGAGGGACTCAGCCCGTTCGCCCTGCTCGACGAGATCGCCGAGACGCTCCAGCTCGACGTCTGCCCGCGCAACTGGCCGGCGGGGATGGGCGGTCTCTTCCACGGCCTCTACGACCTCGCCAGCCCGCGCCTGCTTCTCGCCGACCGGAGCGACGGCATCGCTCCGTCCACCGGCGTCGACCTGACGGGGCTCGACGATCCGGCGCTCGACTCGGCGCTTCCCGCCGACGCCGCCGAGCGCCTGCGCGAGGAAGCGGGCCTGGCCCTGGCCGCCTATCCCGAATGGGATGACAAGGCTTTTCTGGCCGGCGATCTCACGCCCGTCTTCTTCGGCTCGGCGCTTCGCGAGTTCGGCACCGGCGAGCTACTCGACGGCCTCGCCGCCTTCGCTCCGCCGCCCGGCGCTCAGCCGGCCCGGTCGGGGCCGGTCTTTCCCGACGCTCCGGGCTGCTCCGGCTTCGTCTTCAAGGTCCAGGCCAATATGGACCCCAATCACCGCGACCGGATCGCCTTTCTCCGCATCTGCTCGGGAAGCCTCAGGCGCGGGATGAAGCTCGCCAATCCCCGGCTCGGCAAGTCGATCTCGATCCAGAACCCGATCACCTTCTTCGCCCGCGACCGCGAGCTGGCCGAGCTCGCCCGCCCCGGGGACATCGTCGGGATCCCCAATCACGGCACGTTGAGGGTCGGCGACACCTTGTCGGAAGGGGGCGACATCGCCTTCACCGGACTCCCCGACTTCGCGCCCGAGATCCTCCGCCGGATCCGCCTCGACGACCCGATGAAGTCCAAGCAGATGCGCCGCGGCCTTCAGGACCTCGCCGAGGAAGGAGTGGTCCGCATCTTCAAGCCGGCGATCGGCACCGCCTGGATCGTGGGCGTGGTCGGAGCGCTCCAGCTCGACGTGCTGGCGACCCGGATGGAGTCGGAATATGGGCTCAAGCTCGGCTTCGAGCCCAGCCCCTGGGAGATCGCCCGCTGGGTCTCGGCCGATCCGGCTCAGCTCAAGCGGCTCACCGACGCCCTGAGGCCCAGCCTGGCCGAGGACGCCGACGGCGCGCTCGTCCTCCTCATCCGCAACGATTGGGAGCTCGGCCGATTCCAGCAGGACTGGCCGGAGGTGAAGTTCGCCGCGATTCGGGAGCGGCATTAAAGCTCCGTCATCCGGCGAAGGCCGGGATGACCAGGCGCGAATAGTTTACGCCTTCTTCACCCTCCCCGCCGCATAACCCCCTTCCACGAGCGGGTGAAAGCATGTTTTGGCCCTACGCCTGGATCACCGGTTCTTCAGCATGAGCGTCGTCACCCTCGCCGTCGGCGTCCTGGCCCTCGCCATCCTCGCCCTCGGCTTCATGACGATCCTGTTCGATCGCAAGCTCGCCAGCAACGCGATCGAGGAGGCGCGGCGGCTTCGCACCTTCGCCGACGCCGCGGTCGAGGGGCTGGTGGTGATCGACGGCGAGCGGATCGTCGACGCCAACCGAAGCTTCCTCGCCCTCGCCGGCTTCGAAACGCTCGGCGACGCGCCCGAGCGGCTCTCCGATCTGCTCATCGGGGTCGATCTCGCCGCCTTGTCCATGGCGCCCGACGCTCCGCCGGTCGAATGCCGGCTGCTCCGGGCCGACGGCGAGGGGCGCGAGGTCGAATTGCTCCTTCGCCCCCTGGCCTGGCGCGGCGCCGAGCTTCGCATCCTCGCCGTCCACGACATTTCCGAGCGCAAGGAGGCGGCGGAGCGGCTCGGCCATCTCGGCTTCCACGACGCCCTCACCGGACTGCCCAATCGCGCCGTCTTCGCCGACCATCTCGCCCGAACGCTCGCTTCGGCCGGCGAGAGCGGGGAGCCCGTCGCGCTGCTGCGCGTCGATCTGGACGGCTTCAAGGCGGTCAACGACCGCCATGGCCATGGAGCGGGCGACGCTCTTCTGATCGCGGCGGCCCAGCGGCTCCGCGCCGCGGTCCGCGGCCACGAGCTGGTCGCCCGACTGGACGGCGACGGATTCGCCGTCGTCCAGGCGGGCGGCGAGCAGCCGGGCCATGCCGCCCTGCTCGCCCGGCGGGTGGCCGAGGCCCTGGCCGAACCCTTCGCCCTCGGCTCGGACGTCGTCCGGCTCGGCGCGAGCGTCGGAGTGGCGCTCTTCCCGGCCGACGCCGCGGATCCCGATGGCCTGGTCAAGAATGCCGGCACGGCGCTCTCGCGGGCCAAGTCCGACGGCCGCGGCGCCGCCCGCTTCTACGAGGCGGCGATGGACGAGGCGCTTCGCCGGCGCCGTGAGCTCGAGGCCGAGCTTCGCCAAGCGATCGGCCGAGGCGAAGTCAGCCTTCACTACCAGCCGCTCGCCGACCTCGAGAGCGGCTCGATCCTCGGCTTCGAAGCCCTTCTGCGCTGGGCGCATCCCGAGCTCGGGGCGATCGATCCGGCGACTTCCATCCCGCTCGCCGAGGAAAGCGGCTTCATGCTCGAGCTCGGCGACTGGGTGCTGCGCGAGGCCTGCGCGGAGGCGGCGCGCTGGACCCCGGCGCTCAAGCTCTCGGTCAACCTCTCGCTTATTCAGTTCACTCGAAGCGACCTCGCCGCCGAGGTCGAGGCGATCCTCGCCGAGACCGGCCTCGATCCGGCCCGGCTCGAGCTCGAAGTCACCGAAGGCCTTTTGATCAAGGACGGCCGGAAGGCGATCGTTGTTCTCGAGCAGCTGAAGGCCTTGGGCGTCCGGATCTCGATGGACGATTTCGGAACCGGCACTTCGTCCCTGAGCAATTTCCGCATGTTCCCGTTCGACAAGGTCAAGATCGACCAGAGCTTCATCCGCGACATGATCGGCAACCCCCAGGCCCGGGCGATCGTCCGCTCCGTGATCGGCCTCGGCAAGGGCCTCGGAATGCCGGTGGTCGCGGAAGGCGTCGAGACCGAGGCCCAGCTCGAAGCTTTGCGCTTGGAAGGCTGCGACCAGGTCCAGGGCTATTGGATCAGCCCCCCGGGCCCGATCGCCCATTTCGAAGGCGTGGTGATGGACCGGGGTGAGAGTGCGGACCATGGCCAAAGTGGACGAGCTGCACACGGCACGTAGTTTTTTTAAGCTCGGGTCGCTCCCCTGCGGGCCGCTTCCGCTCCGCGGAGCCGGGCTGAAGTTCACGAAGTTCATGATCTCGCCGATTTTCCTGCATTGTAAACTTCGCCTTTAGAGCCGGGCCTCGCGCCTTGGGAAAAGCGCGTGAGCGATGCCCTTCCAGACGGGGAGCAACCGTACCCTGATCCCCATTTCTCGACGTTTCAAAGAGCGAATAACTGATTTCGCCGGAACATATCATGAACTACAGCCATAGGCAAGGCACGCCGGACCCGTTATCTTGGCGCCATGATCGTTCGGGCAATCCTCGCTCCCCCGCTCGCCGCCCTGCTCTGTGCCGCCGCTCCGCCCCTGTCCTTCGCGCCGGTCGCGCCGGAATATGCCGAAGCCGCGGGCGAGTATCGCCGACTCTGGGCGGCCGAGGGGCCTCGCATCGTCGCAGCGATGGAGTCCGCGACCGGCCTCACCTTTCCTGCCGAGCGCGTTGACGTGATCGTCTCGGAAGGCCGCCCGATGGCAAGCTTCGACGGCCGGACCATCCGCCTCCGAGCGAGCTATTCCCCCGCCTACAAGAAGGCCACCCTCGTCCACGAGCTCGGCCATCGCCTGGCCTTCACCTTTCCGAACCGGGGCGGCCTCGACGACCACCGCCTCCTCTACCTTTTCCTCTACGACGTCTGGGCCGACCTCTACGGCCGGGACTTCGCCGACCGGATGGTGAGCATCGAGCGCCGGATCGGGCCCGCCTACGACGACGCCTGGACCTGGGCGCTGGCGATGACGAGGGAGCAGCGGCAGGCGGGGCTGACTCGCCTCAAGCTCAGATCATTGCCCCGCGTTTAGCAGCAAGTCATCGACGGGTGGAGACACCCTGGTGGCCAACCAGTTCCGCAGTCGTGTTTGGCACTGTCCCAACTGCGGCAGATCAATTCACAAACCTGCTTTGCAGTGAGGAATAAACATGTATCTAACCCGCGAGCAATATTGTGGGCCCGACCGTGAACCCTCCAACTTTGCCATCGCCGCGGCCGGAAACCGCCTATGAGCGTTTCATGGGCGCAGTTGATTGGCTGTCTAGCCACCATCTCCTTGAATTCGTCGGAGTTGTTCTCAGCTTAGCCAGCTATTTCATAGCGATCGCTGCATTGTGGGCCGCAGTTCGGCAGCTTCGACCCTTGCGACGGAGCCTCGAGCAGATTGCCGCCGAACAAAGGCGGGTCCGCAGAATTCGCGGGAAGCTGCACCCGCCGCGCAGGAAGCGCGACGTCCGCGGCTTCGATCCACGTTTCGCCAACAGCGACTGGGATCGATTTCTTCAGGCGCACCTGCCGCAACAGGCCAATGCCCGCACCCAAAAAATCCAGATGCGCCTCGACCGCAGGTACCGCGAATTCCACGATTGGTATCGGACGACAGGTACTCGAACGATCAAGTCGGGTGTCGTCATAATCGATCTCCTCTACGTGCCCGAGTTTCTGGAGCGAGGCTATATCGCGCCCCTTTCCTATCTGGCCATCGAGCAGATGATGAGCCGCCGAGCTGAGGCTTATGGAATACCGATCAAGCCGTCGCTGGTGGATTTGATTGGAAATCTGTGCAGCGATCAGGGCGGACAGCTCGGCGCCCTGCCCCTTTGGATCAATTCCCACGGACGCTTCATTCCCGATCCTCAATTATTCGGAGAGAATCACCGACTGACGGCGGCAAGCTCTTTCGACCAGCTTCTCGACAGGCCGGATTCGATAGAAGTTTTCTGCGAGGCGAGCATTCAGTCGAGTTATCTGGCCTTCGAGTTCTGGGCGCACCTGGCCTATCGCGGCTGCCGTCTGATCACAGTGGCAAGGCATCCCCCGGTCACCGCGACGGGCCGCAAGGCCGCCGGGGTGCTTATCTCCACCGTCCTCAGCTCGCGCTCCGAACATACCGCTTTCTGCAAGGCGGTTGCCGACCTGACGACTAGGCTGAGATTTTCCAGCCTGACCCGCGACACCTTTCTCAACGCAAAGTCGGAGCTCGATTTCCTGCAGGAGCATGCCTTCCGGCTCGGCCATTTGGGTGACGCACGTCTCATCCGCGAAGGCGCCGCGCTTTGGAAGCCTGTCTTCTCGTCCGAGCTGCTGTGGAAGGCCTTGCCGCAGCGCGACAGCGAGCCCGCGGCGCGCTTGGCCGACGAGACTTCCTTCCGGCCTCCCTTCGTATGTCGGCACGGCATTGACGACTGGTCCTATCTCAGCGCGATCGGCGGCTACGGAATCGCGCTTCCGAAAGCCGCCTACCGCGACCGCGAGTCCCGAAGGACCCTGGAAACGATTTTCCTCGCCAATCCCTCCTTATGCCATCCCTATCTCCTCGACATGCTGCCCGAAGACAGCGGGACGCATACGCAATCGTGGATCGGGCGCCACGCCCGGCCGCAACTTGCCTTCTGGCGGCCGATCGAAGCGAAGCTGGACGAATTGCTCTTCGACCTGTTCCTGCTGCTGAGTCGGTCGCTGCCGGAGCTCGGAGGGCCAGCAACACCCCGTTCCTTCTGGAACTTCGCCGTCCGCGAGATGGACGGCAAACGTGCCAGGCAATTGCTTCGGCACTTTCTAGACGACGTCCAGGAGATTGCGAGCCAGTCGGACTGGACCCTCGCCGAGCGCCGCTACTGAAGGCGGCGCCGAAGGGAATTGCGGCACGCCCTGCCGGCAAGGCGGTCCCGCCGCGAAAAGGGCGCGCCGCCAACCCGAAATTAACCCGGCCCCGGCTAATGCGGGTACCTCGCTCACGCTTCGGAGCTCGCTTTGTCCGCCACCCTTCGCCCTTGTTCAGGCTGCCGCGACGGCGCCGGGCTGGACTTCGCCTTTTCGATGGCCTTTCAGCCGATCGTCGATGTCGAGACCGGAGCGCCCTTTGCGTTCGAGGCGCTGGTCCGCGGCACCGCGAACGAGAGCGCCGGCGAAATCCTCGGCAGGGTGACCGAAGCCAACCTCTACGCTTTCGACCAGGCCTGCCGGGTAAAGGCGATCGAGCTGGCGGCCCGAGCCGGCCTGCTCGAGACGACGGCCCGGCTGTCGATCAATTTCCTGCCCAACGCCGTCTATTCGGCCAAGGCCTGCATCCAGCTGACCTTGAAGACGGCGGCCGCCACGGGGATGCCCCTCGACCGGCTGATCTTCGAGTTTACCGAGAACGAGCGGATGGCCGACCCCGCGCACGTCGCCGGGATCGTCGCCAGCTATCGCGAAATGGGCTTTGGAACGGCGCTCGACGATTTCGGCGCGGGCCATGCCGGGCTCGGCCTGCTCGCGCGCTTCCAGCCCGACATCATCAAGCTCGACATGGAGCTGATCCGGGGTCTCGAAACCAGCCTGCCGCGGCGGATCATCGTCGACGGGGTCGCGCGCATGTGCCGGCAGCTCGGCATCACCCTGATCGCGGAAGGGGTCGAGACGGTGGCGGAGCTGGACTCGCTCCGGGCGATCGGCATCCGCTACGTCCAGGGCTATCTTTTCGCCCGCCCGGGATTCGAGATCCTGCCCGCCGCGGATCTTTCGCCGCTCCGCTTCGAGGCGAGGATGGTGGGGTAAGAGGGGCGGCGTCAGGCTTACCTGTTTCGGCATCCGGATTGATGATGCGCAAGACGTTCGAACAGACCGATCCTCACCGGACGGCGGAGTGCCTTGAACTGCGGCCTTGCCCGGTGCCGTGAGCGCTGCGCCGGTGAGATCATTGGCAATTGGAAAACGCTCTCCTCGCGGTCGGCGATCAGGATCGGATACTGCGAGAAAAGAAAGGGGCGTAGGTCACTACCCGAATTGACCTAACGCCGGGTCGATACGGTGAATGCCTCGCCTCGCCGTCCGGCCGGACCATTTGGACCCGAGCTCGGATATTGGGGAAGCAGGTCTCGAGCCATCTGCCCTTTGCATCGGCTTCTTGAGATTCTCTCGGGATAATGCAAAACCCACATCGGGGCGCCGATCATTGTCGGCACAGTGGGGGTCCGTACATGAGTCGGAAAGAAGGCACGGAGTTAGTCCTGCGATGCACGCAGGTTGCGAATTTTACGAAAAAGGCCGCCGAAGACGGGCAACTTATTGAGGCTCTTGGACGCGTCAGTTCCAAAGAAGACCTTCGTATCTATGTCTTTAAGAGCCGATACAAAGGCGACAACAATATTTTGAAAAAGGTTCTTCGAAAGCGTAGGGAAGGAGCCCGCCTCCTCAAACGCCTGAAAGAAGAGAAAAACGCGCTGCCGCGCGTTGCGGATAGAACTCCGGAGCAAATCGATCGCGGGCGGTCGATCCACGCCGGCATCAAGGATGCCAAGGACCAGCTCGAATATGAACCCGATCATATCACGGACGCATGGGGGTGTCGCTATGTCACTCTGTACCAGAGCGAAATACCCCTCACCGTGAGCGCGCTTCTCGCGGAGTTGCATTCGTTCAACCACGGCGGACATGGGGCACAGGTCAGGCTCAAGGAGTTTGTGATTTACACCAACAGGCCTCAGCATGATCCATTGTCCATTGTCGGACCTACCAAGGACGCCTTAGAGCGGTCAGGTTTTTCTGACCATGTCAGCAAAATCAGAGAACCAGAAAACAGAAAGAGTGCATATTCGTCAGTACACCTCGTCTTTTGGCGAGACGTGAGTATACAGCATCCCGGTAAGTCGGCCCCTGAAACTGAGCTCGCGGCCTTCGAGATCCAGATTCGCGATATATTCGAAGAAGGTTGGGGAGAAGTCCAACATCACCTTTTATATTCGGATAAGGAAAACTTTCCAGACTCAGATGAGGCGACGGCCCACACTTGCTCAGAAGAGGAAATCGAGCAAGACTCGTGGCAACTCCACCTGAACGCCCTCAAGACCTTTGTAGACGGATGTAGCCAGCACGCCAGCATCATTCGTCGAGAGTTCGACGAGATGAGACGTGCTCCCATAACCACCTACGCAACCCAATCCGTGACCGACAGAGCGCATGATAAAACCATGATCATTCAGGAGCTTAAACGACTCAGCGCTTCGGAAACCATAATTGAAGACGTATCAAACGGTTATACACTACTAGAATCAGGGGAGCAGACGTCATCTGGCGAGGACAAGCTCGTCCGCTTCTCGGAAGCCAGCAGTTCCTTTAAAAGAGCTATCGGAAATTTGAACAAACGGTGTCTCGACGCAAACCTCGAAACCGGACGCCCAATTCGTTACTATCTCTCGATGGAACAGGCGAACTGCCAAGTATCGATCTCGGAAGCGGCTGCTTCCCGGGTACAACACCATGACGAAATCGAAATAACCGCGTTAGCCGCGGCCAAAGCGATTTACACAGATATGGTAGCAATATTTGAAATGGACGCGGTTTCGCACATAAGGCTAGGGAAAGTTCAAGAAAAGCTGGCGTCGAACGAAGCCGACCTAGCTGCGGCGCTTGCCATGACCGAGGCGGGCATTGGGCTCATTAGGGCCGACGAATTGACTGGCTCGGACCATTGGATTGCCATCACTAGCCGGATCGACAAGGGCTTCGCCATTTGGAGAATGGTCGAGAGCCAACCAAACGAGCAAACGGATAAGGCCTTCGAATTGATCGAATCCGCTGCCGTCGCGAACCAGGAAGCCTTAGAAATATGGCGCAGCCAATCGGAGACGGCTCGCCTCAAGCGGAGCAATCGTCTCGGTGCGCATAAGGCTGCGTCCAACCTTTTGTTTTTCGGTGGGAAGCTGCTTGAAGGCGGTAAAATAAGCGAAACGGTCAATGCCGACCAATTGAGAGCGCTCATTGAGCTCATAGAGTCGCTTACCATCGAGGTGCAAGCCGATTATTATAAAACCAGAGACAATTTCTTGCACGCCTACCGGGCCCTGGGTGAGACGGACATGGCTCAGAGTCTGGCAGAGACCAACTTCCGGGAGCTGCGCGACCTGGCAGAAGCGAGAAGCAAGCGTCCTCTCAACGTAGACTCCGTCACAAACTTCCTAAAGGGTTCCGAGCTTCGCTGTTTTCTTACGGCCCAGCGCTCCCTATTCAAAAAAACACCTGTGGACGTGGAACCGATCAATCAGTAGGATCGTAACTGTCAGTTAAGGGGGAACGTGGTATGTGCGCCTATCGGGAGCAGCGAATGATTCGGCTTATGGACACGCGCTTGGGCAGCACTGCTATAGACCCCTACGGTAATTGATCAGTCGCGCCCCTCTAAGAGGGAGAGTGCGCCGGCAAATTTTTTGTCTCGTTAATTGGTAGTGGCGCACTGAAACCCGCCCAAGCTCGTCAAAAAGCCTCCGCCGGCAGCGCCATCAGCGTATCGCTCCCCGCCTCGATCTGCCGCCTCAGCGACCCCGTCTCCGGCATCATGCGCTGGGCGAAGAAGCGGGCGGTGACGAGCTTGGCTTCGTGGAAGGCCTTGTCCCCTCCCCCGTTCGCCAGCGCCGCCGAGCTTGCCTTGGCCATTCGCAGCCACATCAGACCGAGGCAGACGATTCCGGTCAGGGTCATATAGGGATAGGCCGCGGCGCCGGCGTGGTTGGCGTTGGCCATTCCGTTCTGCATCAGCCACATGGTCGCGGTCTGGAGGTCGGCGACGCCCCTCTCCAGGGCGGCGGCCACTTCCGCCGCTTCGCCCTCGCCCGCCTTGGCCTCTGCGATCTCCTCGCCGAGCATCTTGAGGAACGCCTGGATGGCGCGGCCGCCATTGGCGCCCAATTTGCGGCCGACGAGGTCCAATGCCTGGATGCCGTTGGTGCCTTCGTAGATCTGGGCGATTCGAGCGTCGCGGACGAACTGCTCCATGCCCCATTCGCGGATATAGCCGTGGCCGCCGTGGATCTGCTGGGCGTCGACCGCGACCTTGAAGCCCTGGTCGGTCATATAGCCCTTGATGACGGGGGTGAGCAGCCCGAGCAGATCGGACGCCGCCTCGCGCTCCGCATCGGTCTGGGCGCGGCGGCTGATGTCGACCTGGAGCGCGCCCCACAATACGAGCGCCCGGGAGCCCTCGTTGAACGCCTTCATCTCCATCAGCATCCGGCGGACGTCGGGATGGACGATGATCGGATCGGCCTTGGCGTCGGGATCGCGCTGGTCGGGGACAAGAGCACGGCCCTGGCGGCGATCCTTCGCGTAGGCGACGGCGTTCTGGTAGGCGACCTCGCCCTGGGCAAGGCCCTGGAGGCCGACGCCGAGCCGGGCGGCATTCATCATGATGAACATGGCGGCGAGGCCCTTCTCGGGCTCGCCGACGAGATAGCCCTCGGCCTCGTCATAATTCATCACGCAGGTCGAATTGCCGTGGATGCCCATCTTGTGCTCGATCGAGCCGCACGAGACCCCATTCGCGATGAGCGTGCCGTTGTCGTCGAGAATCTTCTTCGGAACGATGAACAGCGAGATGCCCTTCACATTGTCCGGCGCGCCGTCGATCTTGGCCAGGACGAGGTGGATGATGTTCTCGGCCAGGTCATGCTCGCCGGACGAGATGAAAATCTTCGTGCCGCTGATCCTGTAGCTTTCCGCGACTCCGTCGCTCAGCGCGCCCTGGGGGACGGCGCGGGTGCGCAGGAGGCCGAGATCGGTTCCGCAATGCGGCTCGGTGAGGTTCATCGTCCCGGTCCATTTGCCGGCGACCATGTTGGGAAGATATTGGGCCTTCTGCGCGTCCGAGCCCTTGGTCAGGATCGAGGCGACCGCCCCGGCGGTGAGGCCGTGATACATTTCGAACGCCTGGTTGGCGGACAGCAGATATTCGGTGACCGCGGTGCCGACCGTCTGGGGCAGGCCCTGCCCGCCATATTCCTCCGGCGCCGAAAGCGTCGTCCAGCCGCCCGCGGTGAACTGGTCCCAGGCATCCTTGAAGCCGGGGGGAGTCGAGACGCTGCCGTCGTCGTGGCGGACGCAGCCTTGCTCGTCGCCGATCCGGTTCAAGGGCGCAAGCACCTCGGAGGCGAAGCGGCCGCCTTCGGTGAGGATCGCCTCGATCATGTCGGGGGTGGCGTTCTCGAAGCCGGGCAGGTTCGAGTAACGGTCGATCCCGAGCACCTCCTCGAGGACGTAGCGGGTCTCGCGGACGGGGGCGGTGTAGCTGGGCATGGGTTACCTCTGAAGCTTCGACAGTTGAGTTGAATCGTCACCCCGGACTTGATCCGGGGTCCACCTTTCTCCAGCCACTGCGGTCGAAGAAGGTGGATGCCGGATCAAGTCCGGCATGACGAAATCGGAAATGACGAACACCATTCCCTAGCGGCCGCCATCCGCCGCCTCGACCATGGCGATGAATTTCTCCAGCTCGGCGATGGTGGCGTCGATGTCGTGGCGCTGCTTGGCGAGGAGATCGACCCGGCCGCGGCATTTCTCGAGCGTGACCCGGCGCTGGGAGGCGCGGCCGTCGCCGAGATCGTAGAGGTCGATCATCTCGCGGATCTCGGCGAGGCTGAAGCCGACCCTCTTGCCGCGCAGGATCCAGGCGAGCCGGGCCCGGTCGCGCCAGCCATAGACCCGCGACAGACCCTGGCGCTGCGGCGAGATCAGCCCCTCGTCCTCGTAGAAGCGAAGCGCCCGGGGGGTGACCGAGAATTCCTCGCAGAGATCGGTGATGGTGTAGGATTTGCCCCCGGATTCGGGCGTTGCGAAGTCCGAATGGAGCGCGTGCGGCATGTCGGCGCGGTACTTTACGTTCACGTCAACGTCAAGGCGCGGCCGTCATTCCGGCGAAGGCCGGAACCCATGAACACGGTCGTTGGAAACTCCGTTCGGCAGTGTTCATGGATCCCGGCCTTCGCCGGGATGACGAGCTAATCGCAGAGGGGATCGCCGGCTATGTCAGTCGCCTTCTTCACGTCGCCGCCGACGCGGCTGAATCGCCCCCCGGCGAAGCTGGCGTGGGCGCCACAATAATATTCGCAGCCCAGGGGCAGCTTGGCGGGGAGCGTGACGATGCCGTCCTTCAGGCTCGCCTCGATCGTGCAGGTCTCGTCGCCGGTCATCGTCAGGGTCAGGCGATCGCCCTTGCGCACCGCCTTGCCGGCCCCGGAGCAGCTGCTCAGGCTGCCGCCCCAGACGAGCATCCCGAACTGGGCGCCGCCGCCTTTCTCGACGATGCACATCTGGTTCTTCTGCGCGCCGGAGCCGCCTTCGTAGAGGCCGGCGAGCCGCACGGCCGGTTCCGCAGCCGGCGAGGACGGTGCCGGCCTGGCCGCCGTGCCTCCGCCCGACTCGGCCGTCGCCTGGTTGTCGGCCAGGGCGCCGCCGCGCCCGCAGCCGGCGAGAAGCAAGAGGATGACGAGAGTCTTTTTCATGGTCTGTCCCAAGGCAAGATTCGCGACGGGGCAAGCCGTTCCATAATCCACATCAAATTAAGCCGCGCGGGGCGACAAACTTCATTGCCTCCCCTATAGGGCCGTGGGGCAAAATCAAACGAACGAGCGGGCGCTTCACTCATGCCGACCACGCATCCTTTCGACGACGACAAGCTTCGCGAGGAATGCGGCGTGTTCGGAATCTGGGGTTCGGACAGCGCCTCCGCCGTCGTCGCGCTCGGGCTCCACGCCCTCCAGCATCGCGGCCAGGAGGCGGCCGGGATCACCAGCTTCGACGGCCGCAACTTCCATTCGCACCGGGCGATGGGCCATGTCGCCGGCAATTTCGACACCGCCGAGGTAATCCGCCGGCTCGCCGGGCCGACGGCGATCGGCCATGTCCGCTACTCGACCACCGGCGAGACGGCCCTTCGCAACGTCCAGCCTTTGTTCGCCGAGCTCGCCTCGGGCGGCTTCGCCGTCGCCCACAACGGCAACATCTCCAACTCGATCCGGGTTCGGCGCGACCTCAACCGCCGCGGCTCGATCTTCCAATCGACCTCGGACACTGAGGTCATCATCCATCTCGTCGCCACCTCGACCTACCGGACCCTGCTCGACCGGCTGATCGACGCCTTGAAGCAGGTCGAAGGCGCCTATTCGCTGATCTGCCTGACCAATGAAGGGATGATCGCCTGCCGCGACCCGCTCGGGGTCAGGCCGCTGGTAATGGGCCGGCTCGGCGATTCCTACATCTTCGCGTCCGAGACGGTGGCGCTCGACGTCGTCGGGGCGACCTATATCCGGAGCGTCGAGCCCGGCGAGATCGTCATCGTCTCTGCGCAGGGCGTCCGCTCGCACCGCCCCTTCGCCGACGTCAGGCCGAGGCCCTGCATCTTCGAGCATATCTATTTCTCGAGGCCGGACAGCGTCCTCGACGGCGCCTCGGTCTACCAGGTCAGGAAAGCGATCGGCGCCCAGCTGGCGCGGGAGAATCCGGTCGAGGCCGATTATGTCGTTCCGGTGCCGGACAGCGGAGTCCCCGCCGCCATCGGCTATGCCCAGGAAAGCGGGATCCCGTTCGAGCTCGGAATCATCCGCTCCCACTATGTCGGGCGGACCTTCATCCAGCCCGGCGACGCGGTCCGCCACCTCGGGGTCAAGCTCAAGCACAACGCCAACAGCGCCCTCATCCAGGGCAAGAAGCTGGTCCTGATCGACGATTCGATCGTCCGCGGTACGACGTCGCTCAAGATCGTCCAGATGCTTCGCGAGGCCGGCGCCCGCGAGGTCCATATGCGGATCGCCTCGCCGCCGACGCGGCACAGCTGCTTCTACGGGGTCAACACGCCGGACCGGGCCAAATTGCTCGCCGCGCAAATGAACGTCCCGCAGATGAACGATTACATCAAGGCGGACAGCCTCGCCTTCATCTCGATCGACGGCCTTTACCGGGCGCTCGGCGAGGATCTGCGCGACGAGGCGCAGCCGCAATATTGCGACGCCTGCTTCACGGGGGCCTATCCCACTCGGCTGACCGACCAGGAGGATCTGGAAGCGCCCGACCAGCTGGCGCTGCTGGCGGAGCGATATGCGTAAATCCGTCATCCCGGCGAAAGCCGGGACCTCGTGGAGACCCACTGTGCCTTCTTGTCCTGAGGTCCCGGCTTTCGCCGGGATGACGAAATGACCGAACCCTTTCTTACCGGCCGGATTGCCCTCGTCACCGGCGCCAGCCGAGGCATAGGCGCGGCGACGGCCGAGGCCCTCGCCGCCGCCGGCGCCCATGTCGTCCTCACCGCCCGCGCCGCAGCCGATCTCGAAGCGGTGGAGGAGCTGGTTCACCAGGCCGGTGGCAGCGCCACCATCGCGCCGATGGACCTCATCGAGACGGACGGCATCGCCAGGCTCGCCGGCGCCGTCGCCGAACGCTGGGGCAAGCTCGACATCCTTATGCTCAACGCCGCGACCCTGGGCTCGCTGACGCCGGTCGCCCAGATCGACGGCCAGGAGTTCAGCCGACTCCTCACCTTGAACGTCCTCGCCGCCCAGGCCCTGATCGCCGCCTTCGACCCGCTGCTCCGCAGGAGCGAAGCGGGCCGGCTGCTGGCGGTCACCTCGAGCGTCGGCCGTCGCCCACGCGCTTATTGGGGGGCCTATGGCGCGTCCAAGGCCGCGATCGAGACCCTGGCGCTCGCTTACGCCGAGGAGGTGAGGAACCTGTCCCCGGTCCGGGTCGCCATCGTCGACCCCGGCGCCACCGCCACCGCGATGCGCGCGCGGGCCTTTCCGGGCGAGGACGCCGCCGCGCTCAAGCCGCCCAGCGCGGTGGCGGACGCGGTGGTGGCGCTGCTCGAGCGAGGGTTCGAGACGGGAGCGCGGCTAGAGCTCTAACGTCATCCCGGCGAAAGCCGGGACCTGGTGTCGCGGAGTCTCGGCGGGTCTGCCCGGGGGCCCGGCTTTCGCCGGGGTGACGATTACCCCTTCACCAAGGTCACCTGGACGACGTCGATGCCGCAGCCCCTGAAGCCGCCCTCGCAATACATGAGGTAATAGCGCCACAGGCGGTGGAAGGGCTCGTCGAAGCCGGCCGGGAGCCGCCCCTGCGCCACCGCCTCGTCGTAGCGGGCGCGCCAGCGCTTCAGGGTCTCGGCATAATGGAGGCCGTAGCCCTGGCGGTCTTCCCAGCTCAGCCCCGCCTCCCCCGCCAGCGCCTCGAGCCTCGCTTCGCTGATCAGCATCCCGCCGGGGAAGATGTAGGTCTGGATGAAATCGGCGTTGGCGGCATAATCGGCGAAGAGCGGCTCGCGGATCGAGATGAATTGGATGGCGGCCCGGCCGCCGGGCTTGAGCACCCGGGCGATGCTCTTCAGGTAAGCGGGCCAATATTCCTGGCCGACCGCCTCGACCATCTCGACGCTTGCGACGGCGTCATATTGCCCCCCGGCGTCGCGATAGTCGGTGAGCTCGATTGTGCAGCGCCCGCTCAGGCCGGCCGCTTCGAGCCTCTGCTCGGCATAGGCCTTCTGCTCTTCCGACAAGGTGAGGCCGGTGACCAGGGCGCCGTGATCGCGCGCTGCCGCCTCGGCCAGCGAACCCCAGCCGCAGCCGATCTCGAGCAGGCGCTGCCCCGGCTTGAGGTCGAGCCGGCCGAGCAGCAGCTCGAGCTTGCGCGCCTGCGCTGCTTCCAGCGCTTCGCCCGGCGACACCGGCTCGGCGAAGACGGCGCTCGAATAGGTCATTCCGGAGTCCAGCCAGGGTCGGTAGAAATCGTTGCCGAGGTCGTAATGGTGGGCGATATTCTCGCGGGCGCGCTTCTTGTCGTTGTCGCGGAAGCGGTGGGCGACCTTGTTGACCAGCCGGAACAGGCCCTTGGCCCTCGCCGTAGCACCGAGAGTCTCGGCGTTGAGCATGAACAGCTCGAAGAGGGGCACCGGATCGGGCGACGACCATTCGCCCAGCGCCCAGCTCTTGTACCAGCCGACCGAGCCCGAGCTGACCAGCCGGACGAGCGCCCGCCAGCTGTGCAGGTGGACGATCGGCCGCGGCCCGGGCCGGCGCCCGCCCAAAATCCGCCGCGAGCCGTCGGGCAGGACGGCGTCGATCGCCCCCTGCCCGAGCCCGGCGTCGATCCGCCCCAGGATCCGCGCGAAGCTTCCCGACAGCCAATGCGCGAGCCGCCCGCCGCCGGTGGCGAAGCGGCGGTCGGCGGCGACGAGATGGCGCCCGCGGGGCTGCTGATTCATGGCGCGCTTGGTGGCGCGGTAAAGCGGACAGCGCAAGCGTCATCCCGGCGAAAGCCGGGACCTCGGGACAAGAAGTCTCGGCGGGTCTCCACAAGGTCCCGGCTTTCGCCGGGATGACGGATTGTTCCGGGCCTGTTATCATCGGCCCCCGGAGACGGGGGAGACATGACATGACGAGAGCCAAACGGACGATCCTGGCGATGGTGATGCTGGAGCTCTTCCTCGCCGGCCTGTGGCTTTATCTGTCGGGCGCACCCGGCGCGGGTCCCGACACGGCTCGGGTCCTCGGCCGGACGATGGGCATGGCGATGGGAATCGTCGCCGGCCTCTCGCCCGTCCTCTACCTCCTGGCCCGAAGCAACGATCGCAAGGCCGCGGCGAAGAAAGGGGACTGACCGTCATCCCGGCGAAAGCCGGGACCTCAGGACAAGAAGTCTCGGCGGGGCTCCCCGAGGTCCCGGCTTTCGCCGGGATGACGACTAAATGACGTGCGGCTCCTTGGTCACCATCCAGCTCTGGCCCTTCGACACCAGCGCCTGGAGGTCC
Organism: Sphingomonadales bacterium; assembly: GCA_034668565.1. Classification (GTDB taxonomy): domain Bacteria; phylum Pseudomonadota; class Alphaproteobacteria; order Sphingomonadales; family Sphingomonadaceae; genus Allosphingosinicella. The sequence continues at coordinate 68,169 of JAXDPE010000053.1, forward strand.
GGCTTCTTGCCGATGCTGGCTTCCTCGTTCTGGCGCACGACCGCGCTCTCGAAGGTCGGCGCGGGATCTTCGTAGAGGACCCCCAAAGCCGTCGGGAACGGACCGGACGGCATCTCGACCAGCATGTGGGCGACCGAGCGGTTCCTGGGATCGTGGACGAGCACGCCGGCGGCCTGCCAATGGCCGCCCTCGACGTCGACGACCTTCAGGGCGAGAGCCTCGCGGTCGAGGGCGATGCCCCTGGCGCCGTTCGCGAACAGCATCGGCTCGCCGGGCTTCAGCCAGAGCTGGTTGCCGCTATTCTCCTTGGCCGTGAAGGGCGCGAAGACGTCGTCGTTGTAGACGATGCAATTCTGGTAGATCTCGACGAAGCTCGCGCCCTTGTGGGCGTGGGCGGCCTTGAGCACCTCGGGCAGGTTCTTGTGGACGTCGATGGCGCGCGCGATGAAGCGGGCGCCCGAGCCCAAAGCGAAGGCGCACGGGCTGACCGGCCGGTCGACCGAGCCGAACGGGGTCGAAGGCGAGCGCGTGCCGGCCCGGCTGGTCGGAGAATATTGGCCTTTCGTAAGGCCGTATATCTCGTTGTTGAAAAGCAATATCTGGCAGTCGAGGTTGCGGCGGAGCACGTGCATCGTGTGGTTGCCGCCGATCGACAGAGCGTCGCCGTCGCCGGTGATGATCCAGACGTCGAGCTCGGGCCGGGCCAGCTTGATCCCGGTCGCGAAGCTCGGCGCCCGGCCGTGGATGGTGTGGAAGCCGTAGGTCTCCATGTAATAAGGGAAGCGCGACGAGCAGCCGATGCCGGAGACGAAAACGGTGTTCTCCGGCCTGACGCCGAGCTCGGGCATGGTCCGCTGGACGGCCTTCAGCACGGCGTAATCGCCGCAGCCGGGGCACCAGCGCACCTCCTGATCGGTGGCGAAATCCTTGGCGGTGAGCTTGGTCTGGTCGTTCATTTTTTCACCTCGTGGACACCCGACTCACCCGTCACCCCGGCGAAAGCTGGGATCTCGGGGAGACCCGCCGAGAATTCTTGTCCTGGGGTCCCGGCTGTCACCGGGATGACGGGAATCATCGCAAAGCCTCCTCGATCGCCGCTTCGATCTCGGCGATCTTGAAGGGCTGGCCGGAGACCTTGTTCACCGGCCGGGCGTCCACCAGATACTGGTCGCGGAGCAGGGTCTTTAACTGGCCCTTGTTCATTTCCGGAACGATGATCCGGTCGTAAGACCTTAGAAGATCGCCCAGATTCTTCGGCAGAGGCCAGATGTGACGGATGTGAATGTGGGCGACGTCGAGGCCCTTGCCGCGCGCCCGGCGGACGGCCTGGTGGATGGGGCCGTAGGTCGAGCCCCAGCCGACCACGGCAAGCTTCGCCCCCGGACCGCCCAGGCACACCGCCTGCTCGGGGATGGAGTCGGCGGCCCCGAGCACCTTGTCGGCGCGGATGTCGGTCATCGCCTGGTGGTTGGCGGGGGCATAATCGATATGGCCGGTACCGACATTCTTCTCGATGCCGCCGATCCGGTGGGTCAGACCCGGGCTTCCGGGCCGGATCCAGACCCGCGCGAGCTTGTCGTCGCGGGCATAAGGATTGACCGCCTCGCCCTCGGCGGGCGGCTCATCGTGAAAGCGGACCGGGAAGGGCTCGAAGGTCGCCATGTCCGGCACCCGCCACGGCTCGGCGGCGTTGGCGATATAGCCGTCGGTGAGGAGCATGACCGGGGTCATGTACTGGACGGCGATCCGGCACGCCTCGATGGCGCAGTCGAAGGCGTCGGCCGGCGAGCGGGCGGCGATGACCGGCAACGGCGCGTCGCCGTTGCGGCCGTAGACCGCCTGATAGAGGTCCGACTGCTCGGTCTTGGTGGGAAGGCCGGTCGACGGCCCGCCGCGCTGCGAGTTGACGATGACGAGCGGCAGCTCGGTCATGATCGCGAGCCCCATCGCTTCCATCTTGAGCGCGATTCCGGGGCCGGACGAGGAGGTGACGCCGAGGCTGCCCGCATAGGCCGCCCCGATCGCCGAGCCGATGGCGGCGATCTCGTCCTCCGCCTGGAAGGTCGTCACGCCATATTCCTTGAGGCGCGAGAGATGGTGGAGGATCGCCGACGCCGGGGTGATCGGATAGCCGCCGAAGAACATCGGCAGCCCGGCCAGCTGGGCCCCGGCGACGAGTCCGATCGAGATCGCTTCCGCCCCGGTCACGGTCCGGTAGAGGCCCGGCTCGGCCGGCGCCGGATCGATATGACGCTGCGGGATCTGGCCGCCGATCTCGGCGGTCTCGCCATAGGAATGGCCGGCGTTGAGAGCAGCGATATTGGCCTCCGCCAGCTCGGCGGCCTTGGCGAACTTGGTGCGCAGCCACTGGACGATCGGCTCGCGGTCGCGGTCGAACATCCAGAGCGCGAGCCCGAGCGTCCACATGTTCTTGCAGCGCAGGGCCTCCTTGTTGCCGAGGCCGAAGGGCTTCACCGCGTCGAGGGTGAGCTGCGAAATGTTGAAGCGGATGACCTGCCAGCGGCCCAGGCTGCCGTCGTCGAGCGGATTGGCCGCGTAACCGGCCTTGGCGAGGTTGCGGGCTCCGAACTCGCCCTCGTCGGCGATGATCAGCCCGCCGGGCTTGAGATCGTCGACATTGGTCTTGAGCGCCGCCGGGTTCATCGCGACCAGGACGTCGGGCGAATCGCCCGCGGTCTCGATCGCGGCCGAGCCGAAATTGATCTGGAAGGCGGAGACCCCGAACGTGGTTCCCTGCGGGGCCCGAATCTCCGCCGGGAAGTCGGGGAAGGTGGCGAGATCGTTGCCGGCAAGAGCGGTCGACAAGGTGAACTGGCCGCCGGTCAGCTGCATGCCGTCGCCGCTGTCCCCGGCGAAGCGGACGACCACGGCTTCGCAAGGCGTGTCGGCGCCGGCTTCCTCGGGTGTCAGATAATGGGTTGCCGTCGCCAATCTGGCTTCCTTCGTCGCGGGTTGCCCCAACCTCCTAGCCGGGCGGGGGCGACGCGACAACTCGCAGCCCCGCCAATGGCCCGCCGCAGTCCGTTATTCCGTGATAGCGTGGCCTTTTACGGCAGGGGAAGTGCAGGCGGTCCGCGAGGACCCGCTGCTCACCGTGAAACGAGTTCGGAGTGCCGGGGGAAGCCGGCCATGCCAGGAGCCCTCAGTCCACGCGGCCCTGCACTCGAAGCCGGCCCACGGCGTCGTCCAGGTCGTCCTGGGCCGACTTCAGGTTCCATTCGGACTGAGTAAGGCAGGTCTTCTTCGGGATTCGGCTTTTCGTTTCCCTGTCGGTCTTGCAGATCTTCTTCTCTTTACGAGGCGCCCCCGCCTCCACCTTGGCGACGGCGACGCTGCCGCCGAGCAAGAGCGCGGCGGCGGCGGCGAGCAGGCTCGGGTTGCGGATCGCTCGTCTCCCTTTCGAAAACCGTCGCTGTTCCGGCTTTCTTTAACGCAAAACGCGCAATCCTGCTAGCGGATTGAGTCGGGCTTGATCGCCTGAACGAAAACGGGGCGATTTCAGTGCCGAAGGCTCTGGCCGCGCCCCGAAACCGGGGAAAGTGCGGCCGACCGTGAACGCGACGGCCGGCCCGGTCAACTAATTACCTATCCCGCGCAGCTTGCCGGCAGCATCGTCCAGGTCTTCCTGGTTGTTCTTTCGGTCCAATTCCGCCTGGGTACGGCAGATTTTCTTCGGGATCCGGCTGGTCGACATCCTGTCGGTCGTGCAGATTTTCTTCTCTTTGGGAGCGTGCTCCGCCTTGTCCTTGGCGACGGCGGTGCCGCCGACGAGCAAAGTGGCGGCGACGGCCGCGAGAAGGTTCAATTTAAGCATGTTGGATCTCCGTTCGAAATGATCTGGGGGGCGCCGTTCAGTGGCGGCCGCTGCCCGCTTCGCGGGTGGACTTGGACTGATCGTCCCGCTCCGTCGCTTCGGACGGAGGCACGATCCGGCAAATACGGCTGCCGATGACTCGGCCGGAAACCTGCTCCGTGTGGCAGATTTTCTTCGGCTTGGGCTGGTCCGGCTTTTCCTTCGCCGAGACGCCCCCGGCCATCAGCAGGGCGACCGAGACAGCCGCCAGCGTGTTGAAATTACGCATTTTTTCTCCGATCCCCGTGGACCGGCAAATGTCCGAAACGGATGCAAAAGTCAAGCAAGATAAGCGCTTAGCTTCGATTCGAGCAATATCAGCAGCGCGGTTGGCGGATGGCCGCCATGGCAATAAGGGGATGGCTCAGACATCGGAGAAACGATGAGCGACCCCTATGTGCGGCCCGACGTCCGCCTGTTCCTCGACCATTACAACCAGCTGCCGGGACCCCGCGCCCACGAGGTCGGGCCGAACCAGGCCAGGGCGATGGTCCTCGCCTCGCGCCAAGTCGCGGATGCGGAGGTCGGCGAGCTCGCCGTGATCCGCGACCTCGAATGCCCGGGACCGGGCGGCCAGATCCCGCTTCGCCTCTACGATGCGCGCGAGGCGCGCGAGCCGGGCCCGCTCCTCCTCTTCTTCCACGGCGGCGGCTTCGTGTTCGGCGATCTCGACACCCACGAGCCTTTTTGCGCGGAGGTCGCCCGGCAGCTCGATCTGCCGCTGCTCGCGGTGGACTATCGACTGGCCCCCGAGCATCCCTTTCCGGCGGGCGCCGAAGATTGCATCGCCGCGGCGCGCTGGGCGGCGGGCAGCCCGCCGGCGCTGGGCCGCGCGGTGACAGGCCTCGTCACCGCGGGCGACAGCGCCGGCGGCAATTTCGCCATTGTCGCCAGCCTGGCGCTGAGGGACGAGCCCGCCGAGGTCCCGGTGATCGCGCAATGGCCGATCTATCCCGCCGCCGATCCGGCCAAGGGCTATCCGTCCTACGAGGATTTCGGCCAGGGCTATTTCCTCAGCCATGACGGGATGAAGTGGTTCGACGGCTGCTACCGGCCCGACGAGGCCGACTGGCGCTATTCGCCCCTGCTCAAGAGCCAGGCCGGGATGCCGCCGACCCTCGTCCAGACCGCGAGCCTGGATCCGATCCGCGACCAGGGCCGGGCCTATGCCGCGGCCCTGGCCGAAGCCGGGGTGCCCGTCGTCTTCCGCGAGGCGAAGGGCAACATCCACGGCTTCATCAATTTCCGCCGGGCGATCCCTTCGTCCGCGGACGACATAAAGGCCGGATGCGAAGCCCTGAAGCTGATCCTGAAGGAGGCGCTGAAATGAGCCCCGCACCTGAAAAAACCGGGACAGCATATGTTTTCGGCGCGGGCAAAAGCGACGGTCGAAGCTGTGAAAAATGTATGCTGTCCCGGTTTTTCGATGGGAGCGGCGAATGAGCGAATATGGCTACCGGCCCGCGGTCGGGATCATGCTGATCAATGGCGAGGGCAAGGTCTGGGTCGGCCAGCGGCTCGATAATCGGCTCGAGGCCTGGCAGATGCCCCAGGGCGGGCTCGACCTGGGCGAGGCGCCGCTCGACGGGGCGCTTCGCGAGCTCGAGGAGGAGACCGGGATCCGGAGCGACATGGTCGAGATCGTCGCCCGGCACGGCGAGGAGCTTTATTACGACCTGCCCGAGGAGCTGATCGGCAAGGTCTGGAAGGAGGCCTGGATCGGCCAGCGCCAGACCTGGTTCCTCGCCCGCTTCCTCGGCGACGACCAGGATGTCGACATCGCCACCCCCGAGCCGGAATTCCGGGCCTGGAAATGGGCGGAGCCGGCCGAGCTTCCGGCGCTGATCGTGCCGTTCAAGAAGAAGCTCTACGAGGAGGTGCTGGCGGCGTTCCGGGAGTGGCTGTGAGGACCCGTCCTCGTCATCCCGGCGCAAGCCGGATCTCGGCGAGACCCGCGGAGCCTTCTCGGCCTGAGGTCCCGGCTTCCGCCGGATGACGGTGTTGGCTTGCGACCCCTTCTGCGGCTAGAGCCTGCCCATGCGGGGCCTCAGCAAAGACGAAGCGGCGGCGGTGGAGCGTTCGGCCGGGGAGCCGATGCTGGCCCATGTCGAGGCCTGGGCGGCCGTCAACAGCGGTTCGCACAATCTTGCCGGGCTCGACCGGATCGCCGGCCTGCTCGCCGACGCCTTCGCGGCGCTTCCGGGCGAGACGGTGCTGCGCGAGGCCGCGCCGGTCGATTCGGTGGCGCCGTCGGGCGAGCGCGTCTCGGTCCAGCACGGCCGCAACCTCCATCTCGCCGTCCGGCCCGAGGCGCCCGTCCAGCTGCTCTTCACCGGCCACATGGACACGGTGTTCGCCGCCGACCATCCGTTCCAGGACGTGTTCTGGCGCGACGACGGCGTGCTCGGCGGCCCGGGCGTGGCCGACATGAAGGGCGGCCTCGCGGTGCTTCTCGCCGCCCTTAAGGGGGTCGAAGCCTCGCCGCTCGCCGCCGGGCTCGGCTATGAGGTGGTGATCAATTCGGACGAGGAAGTCGGCTCGCCCGGCTCGGCCGCGCTGATCGCCCGGGCGGCGCTCGGCAAGAAAGCGGCGCTGACCTACGAGCCGTCCGCCTTGCCCGACGGCACCCTTGCCGGCGCCCGGCCCGGAAGCGGCAATTTCTCGCTGATCGTGACCGGCCGGAGCGCCCATGCCGGCCGCAATCCCGAGGAAGGCCGGAACGCGGTCCTTGCCGCGGCCGAGCTCGCGCTCCGCCTTGCCGAGGCGAAAGCCGAGGGGCTCAGCGTCAACCCGGCCCGCATCGACGGCGGCGGTCCCAACAACGTCGTTCCCGATCATGCAATCCTGCGCATAAATATGCGCCCCGCCACCCTTGCCGACCAGGAACGGGCGCAGTCCGCGCTGGAAGAGGCGGTCGCGGAGGTCGCGACGCGGCGCGAGGTGCGCATAATTATGCACGGCGGCTGGGGCCGGCCGCCCAAGCCGCTCGACCCGGCGGCTGAGAAATTGTTCGCTTTGGTCGCGCGCTGCGGCGCCGATCTCGGCCAGACGATCGGGTGGCGCGATTCGGGCGGGGTCTGCGACGGCAACAACATCGCCGCCTGCGGAGTGCCCGTCGTCGACACGATGGGCGTTCGCGGCGGCGCCATCCATTCGGATCTGGAATATCTGATCGTCGACAGCCTGGCCGAGCGGGCGAGCCTGTCGGCGCTGACGATCCTCAGGCTGGCGCGGGGGGAGCGCCTGTGAGCTTTCGGATCCGTGCGGCGCGCAACGAGGATTTCCACGCCCTCTACGAAATGGCCAAGCTGACCGGCGGCGGCTTCACCAATCTGCCCGCCGACCGCGGCGCGCTGGTCGAGAAGCTGATCCGGTCCGAGCGCGGCTTCGCCGCCGAGGTTACCGAGCCCGGCGAGCAGCTCTACGTCTTCATGCTGGAAAATGCGGAGACGGGGCAGATACGCGGCACCTGCCAGATCTTCGGGATGGTCGGCATCGACGCCCCTTTCTACAGCTACCGGGTCAGCACCCTCACCCAGACCTCCAAGGCGCTCGGCCAGACCTTCCGCAACGAGATGGTGACCTTGACCACCGATCTCGAAGGCTCGTCCGAGGTCGGCGGCCTGTTCCTTCATCCCGGCGAACGGGCCGGAGGCCTGGGCATGCTCCTCGCCCGAAGCCGCTACCTCTTCATCAAGCTCCACCGCGAGCGCTTCGCCAAGCGGGTCATCGCCGAGCTTAGAGGGGTTATCGACGAAAAAGGCGGGTCGCCTTTCTGGGACGCCATCGCCGGCCGCTTCTTCGGAATGACCTTCCAGGAGGCGGACGAGTTCAACGGCGCCCACGGCACCCAGTTCATCGCCGACCTGATGCCCAAGACGCCCATCTACACCGCCATGCTGCCCGAGAGCGCCCGGGCGGTGATGGGCGTCCCCCACCCTTCCGGCCGGGCGGCGATGAAGATGCTCGAGCGCGAGGCCTTCCAGTTCGACTGCTATATCGACATCTTCGACGGCGGCCCGACCATGACGGCGCCGGTCGATCAGGTGCGCACCGTCCGCGAGTCGCGCGAGCTGGTACTGGAAAAGGTCGCGGACGGCGTTGCGGGGACGAACATGATGCTGGCGAAGGGCCGGCTGAACGACTTCGTGGCCTGCTGCGGCGACGTCGCCATCTCCCCCGACGAGACCGCCACCGTTTCCCGCGCAACGGCGGCCCTGCTCGGCCTCGAACCGGGCGACCGCTTCCTCGCAATGGGCCGATAGATGCCGCTCGCGGAAATCAATTTCGACGGGATCATCGGCCCGAGCCACAATTATTCGGGCCTCAGCCTCGGCAATATCGCGTCGGCGACCAACAAGGGCCTGGCCTCGCATCCGCGCTCGGCGGCGCTTCAGGGGCTGGCGAAGATGCGCCACAATCTTCGCCTCGGCCTGCCCCAGGGCCTGCTCCTGCCCCATCGCCGGCCCGACCGGGCCTGGCTGGCGGAGCTCGGCACGACCATCGACGAGGTCCCCGATTCGCTTCGCGCCGCTTCTTTCTCCGCCTCCGCGATGTGGGCCGCCAACGCCGCCACCGTCTCGCCCGCCCCGGACAGCGCCGACGGCCGCTGCCACCTTACCGTCGCCAATCTGAGGACCATGGCCCATCGCAGCCACGAATGGCCGGGGACTCTCGCCCAGCTGCGCCTGGCCTTCGCCGACGAGGCGCGCTTCGCCGTTCACCCGCCGGTTCCCGCCGCGTTCGGCGACGAAGGCGCGGCCAACCACATGCGGCTGTGCGCCTCGCACGGCGCGCCGGGAGTCGAGATCTTCGTCTACGGCCTTCGCGGCGGCCCCTTCCCTGTCCGCCAGCACGACGAGGCCAGCCGCGCCGTCGCCCGCCTCCACGGGCTCGACCCCGACCGCACCTTGTTCGTCGCCCAGTCGGAGGAGGCCGTCGCCGCCGGCGCCTTCCACAACGACGTCGTCGCCGTCGCCAACGAGAATGTCCTCTTCGCCCACGAGCAGGCGTTCGAGGACCGCCCCGGCTTCCACGCGGATCTGAAGCGGCTGATGCCCGAAGCCGAGATCGTCGAGGTTCCGGCAAGCGCGGTCAGCCTCCAGGAGGCGATCCGAACCTATCTGTTCAATGCCCAGCTGGTCTCGCTTCCCGCCGGCGGCATGGCTCTGATCCTCCCCGGGGAAGCGCGCGAGAGTGCGGCCGTCTGGTCCTGGCTGCAGGCGATGATCGCCGGCAACGGCCCGATCCGCGCGCTGTTCGTCGTCGACGTCCGCCAGTCCATGGCCAATGGCGGCGGCCCCGCTTGCCTGAGGTTGAGGGTGGTCGCGGAGCCGGAGTCGGTCGACCCGCGGTTCATGGCCGACGAGGCGAAGCTGGACCGGCTCGCGGCGGTGGTGGAAGCCCAGTGGCCGGAGCGGATCGAGCCGGGGGATTTGCTCGATCCGGGGCTGTGGTCGAGGATGGAGAGCGGGCGGGGGGCGCTGCTGGGGGAATTGGGGCTCGAGACGCTGGTGTGAAACGGTGGCCCTACCCCTCCGCGCTCCAGAAGATGTCGATCGGGGAATCGATCGCCGCGAGGAGGCGGCCGATCGGGGTCGCGGAGAGGGGCCCTTCCTTGATCGCTTGCTCGAGCACCGCCCGCTTCTCCGCGCCGGCGATGACGATCATGACCGCCCGCGCCGAGGTCAGCGCCGGTGCGGTCAGCGTCACCCTTTCGAGCGGCGCCGTCTCGGGCATCGGATCGGGCTTCACGCCCACGGCCCGGCGCTCGCGCGGGCCGGCGACGGCGCGCTCCAGATCCGGTCCGGCGAAGATCCCGGCGGTGTGGCCGTCCGCGCCCATGCCGAGGCAGGCGAGGTCCAGCGGCCAGCCCAGCAGCGACAGCCGGGCGTCGGCGAGCCGGCCGGCTTCCTGGCGATCGCCGAGCGCGGCTTCGTCGACCAGCGAGACGAGGTTGGCGCCCCGGGCGGCGAAATAGCCTTCGAGCTTCGAGTAGTTGCTGAGCGGGTCGCCGAGCACCACCAGCCGGTCGTCGGTCGGCATGACCGTCACCTTCGACCAGTCGATCGCCTTCGATTTGGCGAGCTGGGCGAAGATCAGATCCGAGGTCGAGCCGCCGGGCAGTGCGATTCGGGCGCCCTTATGCGCCTCGATCGCGCTTTCGACGACGAAACCAATATCCCCCGCGGCCTGGGCGGCCATCTCCTTGGCGGTGTCGAACTCCCACCATTCGATCTCGTCCACGTCCATGCTTTGGTGTCTCTCTCGTGCGATGTGAGCGGCCGGAACCCGCGCGGCGCGATGCCCGTTCCGGTCGCCAGCGACCCTTAGGGAGACAAACCATGCCTGCCAAATCGAAAGCGCAGCAGAAAGCCGCCGGCGCCGCTTTGTCGGCGAAGCGCGGGGACACGCCCAAAAGCAAGTTGCAAGGCGCGTCGAAGCAGATGGCCGAATCGATGAGCGAGAAACAGCTCGAGGAATTCGCCTCGACCAAGCGCAAGGGCAAGCCCGAGCACGCCGGCGACTGAAACCGCCCGCGCCGCGCAAAGCGGTTGGTTACCACGGTCTTCGCCATACCCCTTCACCGTCCGGCAGCAGCCTGAGCCGCATCAGGACGGGCCTGGCAGCGGAGGCGAGAATGGACGCGTCGATGGATGGATGGGAAGCGGCCGCGGAGGCCGCGGATGAATCCCGCCCCCAGGCCCCGATCTGGGCTGAGCCGCGGCACCTGTTCTTCTTCCGGCTCGGCACGATTCTCGGCGACGGCCGCCAGCGGCCGGTCGAGCTGCTGGCGCTCGCGGAAAGCGGCGCCATCGTCAGGGTCGGCGAAAGCCTGGAGGAAGGCGCCCGGCTGATGCTGGAGGTCAACTCCCACCATCGTTTCGAAGTAAGGGTGGAATGGTGTTCGGGCACTCTTGCCGGACTGGAGTTCGAGGATCGCGACCAGGTCCGGGACACGCTTGCCGCGCGCGACCGCGCTCATCCCTACCGGGCGCCGCGGCTGGAGCTGGCGGCGGAGGTCGTCCTCCGGCTCGGGGAAACCTGCCTGACCGCCAGGGCCCGCGACGTTTCGGAGGGCGGGATCAAGGTGGAGCTTGCGCAGCCCGAGCATGTCGGCCGCGAGGCCAGCGTGATCGTGCCCGGAATGCCGCCGGTCGCCGGCCGGGTCTCATGGTGCCGGGACGGGCGCGCCGGCATCGCGTTCGAGACTCCGCTTCCCTTCCGGTGCCTGATCGACTGCCTCACTCGACAGCCGCCGGCGCGGCCGGAGGTTTAGGTTACGCTTCTCAAGCCGTCATCCCGGCGGAGGCCGGGATCCATGAACACGGCGGCGTGAAAGCTCGAACGGCCGTGTTCATGGATTCCGGCCTTCGCCAGAATGACGGGAGCTGCTCTCGGGGTTGCCGCATCGCCCGACCAGCTGCGCGGTCCAGGCCGTGACGTCTTCGGGCAGGCCGCTCGGGTCGAACTCCCGCACCGCTTCGACCTCCAGGCTTCGTCGCGGGCGATAGACGACGTCCCTCACCAGGAAGAAAGCCGAAGGATCGCCGGGGCGAACGGCGTCCAGCGCTTCGATACCGCCGTGGGAGACGAGGCCGATCTCCTCGCGGAGCTCGCGGAGCATCGCCTGCTCGGGAGCCTCGCTCCGCCCACGGCCGCCGCCCGGCACCCGCCATCCGGGCGCATAGGTCAGCCGGACCAGAACCACCTTTCCTTCCGCGGTCAGCGGGACGGCGTGGACGCCGCCGCGGCCCGGCCCGGTCACCTTGCGCGTGGCCAGGCGAATCCGGTTGAAAAAGGTGAAGACGGTCCGGATCAGGCGGCGGCCAAGGCTCATCCCGCTCAGTCTATCCGGACGCGCAGGAAGAGCATCGCTCCGTCGCGGTCGCCGGCATAAGACGGCTCCAAGCCGGCCGGCACGAAATTGAAGGCCCAAAGCCCGCCCACGCCGAGCCGGACATGGGCGGCTGCCCGGAAGTCGCGAACCCCGCCCAGCGAGACCTTGCCCACCCGGTAGACGGGTCCGCGATGGCCGGCGGCCGCGGCCAGCTCGTCATTCTCGGTGCGCTCGGCGCGCCCGAACAGGGTCCAGGGTCCGCGAGTCACGGCGCTTTCAAGCAGGAAAGCGTCGAGCTGTCCGTGCTCGCGCGAGCGGCGGCCCCAGGCCAGGGTCGTGGCCCATCGCGCCCGCCTGCCCAGCGACCGGTTGTAGAGGGCGCTGGCCGACCAGCGGGTCTGGTCCTCGCCCGGCTCGAGCTGCTCGGTGTCGATCAGCCGGGCCCAGCTTGCCTGGAGGGACAAGCTCCGCGCCGGGTTCCACGACAGCCGCAGAGCGGTGGAATCGAGCGGCCCGGTCTCGATGTCGAAACGGTGCTGGTCGGGCTCACGGCCGTTGAAGCGCGAGCCTTCCAGCTTGACGTCGCCGGCCACGATCCCGGCCGTGATCACTCCGAAGCTGATATGAGTGGAGTCGAGCCAATGATGGCTGATCGCCGCTTCGGGCGATTCCAAGGCGGAGAGCCGGTGCATGAAGGGGGGCGGGCCGAAAGCGGGCTCGCCGGGCAGACCGGCATAAGCGAACAGGCTGGCCCGCCCGGAGAGAGGCAGGCTGAAGCTTGCCGACAGCTCCATGAAGAGATCGTGCGGATGCTGGCGGTCGATCAGCGGCGTGACGCCGTCGGCGGTCTCGCCCGACGCCAGGAGCAGCGGAAAGCCGCGCCGCCCCATCAGCGGATCGGGGCTGAACCCGGCGCGGAGCTGGAGCGTTCCGGGTCCGAGCGGCCGCCGGGCCATCCCCATCGCCATTCCGGAAACGAAGGCTTTCTCGCCGCCCCTCGGCCCCGCCTGCCGATCATAGACTCCGAAGAGAGTGACGTGGCCCATCAGCGACCAGCGGCCGGCGACGGCGTGGGCGCCGGCGTGAGGGCTGGTCTCCGGCTGCCAGGCCGTTCCCGACGCCTCGCGGGTGGCCGGATAGGGGCCGAGCGCACCGGTCATCGCACCGGAGTGCATGTGATCGGCGGGCATGGGGGCCTCGGCCGAAAGATCGCCGCCCGGTTCGGCGCCGGGCTCGGCGACCGGCTCCGCCATCCCGTCATGGCCTTCGTGCTGGGCGAAAGCGGGGCTGGCGAGAAGCGCCAATAAAGGGGCGAACAGGCGCATTTTCATAGGGAGGACCCGCAGGTAGGGTGCCCGTGCCGAGCTTGCAACCGCCCCGGCTTTTCCGCACCACCGGCGAAAAGGAGAGGAAGATGGTCAAAGCCGTTCGCCGGATCGTCACCGGCCACGATATGCGGGGCCGTTCGATCGTCCAGGAGGACGGACCGCCGGCCCGGGTCGCGATCCTGGGCGGCGAAAGCGGGACGACCTTCCACGAAGTCTGGAACACGCGCTCGACGCCCGCCCCGATCGACCGCGCCTCGGGCGAGCCGGCCGAGCCGGGGATCGCGCTTCTGCCGCCCGCGGGCGGCACAAGGATCCGGATCCTCGACATCCCGTCCGACGACGGCACCGTGGAGGCCCTGCCGCGCGAGGCTGTCCGCGCCCTGTTCGAGGCGATCGGCGCCGGCCATGCTTTGGGCGAGGACCCGCCCCACCCGCTGATGCACCGCACCGAGACGATCGATTACGGGATCGTCCTCGAAGGCGAGCTCGTCCTGATCCTCGACGAAAGCGAGACGATCGTCCGCGCCGGCGACATAATCGTCCAGCGCGGCACCAGCCACGCCTGGGCCAACCGTTCGGGGCGGGACGCGCGCATCGCCTTCGTGCTTATCGACGGGCGGTTCGAGGGCGCGCCTAGCTAAACGTATTCCTCAGATTCACAATCTCGGGCGCTGCGCGCACCGAAGCGTGGAGATAACGGGCCGCGGCCAGGAGGGTGGTGGCGGAGAAGAAAGCGAGGGCGTTGTACCAGTTCCAGCGAAGGGGAACGAAAAGCTCCACGACCATCGATATCAGCATGACCAGCGACCCGACGGCCGCGGCCATCAGCGCGATCCGCAATGAAATGTCGGTCACCCGTTCCATCCGCTCTGCCCCTCCTTACGATCCGGGAGAAGCGTAGTGGGCCTTCACCAAGGAAGGATTAAAAGGCGGGAAACCCGCCGCCGCGCCGGGGATGGAAAATTGGCGCGCCCAGAAGGATTCGAACCTCCGGCCCCCAGATTCGTAGTCTGGTGCTCTATCCAGCTGAGCTATGGGCGCGCGGGAGACGGGGACATAGGGGCAAGGGCTTCGGGGCGCAACCCCGCCCGCGCCGAGCCAAGGCCGGTGTTGCCGGGTCCCGGCGCTCCGCCTAGGAGGAGCCATGGCCGGCCTTCGCGCACCGCACTCGATCCTCGTCCTGCTCGCCCTGGCGGCGGGCTGCGCGGCGCCGGGCCCCTACCCTTCGCTCGCCCCGCGCCCGGCCGAAAAGGCCTATGCCGACGACGCCGAGGAGCGGAAGCCCGTGCCCAAGCCCGACGATCCGGCGCTGGCCGGAGAGATCGACCGCCTTCTCGGCCAGGCGAAAGCGGGCGCGGCCGACTTCGACTCGGCGCTTCCGGCGGCCGAGGCCGCGGCGAGGAAGGCGGGCGCAGCCGGGAGCGATTCCTGGATCGAGGCCCAGCAGGCGCTCTCCCGGCTTGAGGGCGCGAGGGCGCGGACGACGGCGGCCATCGCCGATCTCGACAAGCTGGGCGTGGAACGCGCCTCGGCCGGAACGCTCGGCGACGGGGATGCCGAACGGCTTCGAGCCGCGACGGCGGAGCTGCAGGCGCTGAGCGACGCCCAGGCGGACCGGCTGCAGAAGCTCGGCGAAAGCCTCCTCAGCCTCTGACCCCCGAAATCCAGACAATCGACCCAATTAAATCAGCGACTTATAAATCGGTGTCTGACACCGAATTTTTTATAAATCGGTGTCTGACACCGAATTTTGCTCAGCCTCTGATCGCGGCGGCGTGGAGCTTGGCCAAAGCGACATAATGGGCGACGCCCGCTTGCTGGCCGGCAAGCTCCTCCTCGCTCAAGTCGCGGACATATTTGGCCGGGCGGCCAGCCCAGAGCTGGCCGGCCGGGATCCGGCGGCCGGGCGCGAGCAGGGCCCCGGCGGCGAGCATGGCGCCGCTTTCGATCTCGCAGCCGTCCATGACGATCGCTCCGAGGCCGACGAACGCCCGGTCGTGAAGGATGCAGCCGTGAACCATCGCCAGATGGCCGATCAGAACGTCCTCGCCGATCAGGGTCGGAAGGCCGGCGGGGCTGCCCGGCCGAGGCGAATCGACGTGAAGGACGCTTCCGTCCTGGATGTTGGTGCGGGCGCCCACACGGATATGGTTGACGTCGGCCCTGAGCACGCAATTGTACCAGATGCTGGCCTCGGGCCCGATTTCGATGTCGCCGATCAGGACGGCGCCGGGCGCGACGAACGCGGCCGGATCGACGCGCGGCGCCTTGCCTCCGAAGCCGATCAGTCGATGCCGGTCCATTCTTCCCTCTCGATCCGATAGGCGATGACGGTTGATTCAGCCCATTCCGGCCCGACATAATCGAGCTCCGGCCGGCGAACCATTCCGAGCCGCTTCATCAGTCCCCAGCTCGGCGCATTGCCCTCGACGGTGAGGGCGACGACGCGAGGCGCGCCGAGCTTCCCGAACGCGTAATCCAGCGCCGCGCTCGCCGCCTCCCTGGCATAGCCCTGCCCCCAGCTATCCTCGCGGAACCGCCAGGCGACCTCGATCTCGCCCTCGACCGGGCTTCCGGCATCGTCGGCGACCTTGAGGCCGCAAAAGCCGAGCAAAGCGCCATCCGCCTGGCGCTCGACCACCCAGAAGGTGAAGCCACGAGCCGCCTGCCAGGCCATGAAGCGGTGGCGGACCACCGCCGCCTGCTGCTCGGGCGTTCGAACGCCGCCCAGCCAGCGCATCACGGGCTCGACGTTGAGGTGACGGATGAAAGGCTCGATATCCCCTTCGCGCCACGCGCGGAGCCGAAGCCGCCGGGTCTCGATCGTCATGGCCTCAGCGCTCCGGGCAGCCAGGCATGCCAGTCCTCAAGCAGGGGCAGGATGCTCGCATAATCGTCGGTCCAGCCGGAGAAGCCGGGACGGGCGCGCAAAGGCCGCCAGAGGGGGGCGTCCTCGGCGGTGGCGATTCGAAGGATCTTCAGGGTCTCCTCGTCCTTCGCCATCGCCACCCAGATCGACCGCGACAGGTTGCGCGCCTGCTCTTCCAGGCCCGGCGAATAGTCGAAGGCCGCGGCGCTCCAGCCGTCGCGCTTCGCCGCCGCGGCGAGCACCGGCTCGAGGTCGAGATAGCGGTTGGAAATGTGAACAAGCAAAAGCCCGTCGGGCTTCAGCGCCCTCCGATAGACCTGGAGCGCCTCGCGGGTGAGAAGGTGGATCGGGATGGCGTCGGACGAGAAGGCGTCGACCGCAAGCAAATCGAGGCGCCCGGCAGGCTCCCGGGAAAGGCTGAGCCGGGCGTCGCCGAGCACCACCTTGGCCTGCGGGGCGCAGCGGGAAAGGAAGGTGAAGATGGCGGGGTTGCGGGCGATCCGGACGATCGCCGGATCGATTTCGAAGAAGCGCCAATCCTGCCCGGGCTGGGCGTAGCAGGAGAGCGTTCCGGCGCCCAGGCCGACCACACCGACCGCCGCATTGGGGCCGTGGAAGGCGGGAAGCGAGCCCAGCGCGTGGCCGATTCCCGAGCGGCGGGCATAATAAGAGGTCGGCTCCGCCTCCCCGCCGGGAGTCAGGTTCTGGACGCCGTGAAGCGTGGTTCCGTGGCTGAGCTGCCGGGACGGCGGATCGCGACGGGTGATCACCGTATAGATTCCGAAATAGGATCGGGTGCGGGCCCCGGCGCGGCTTTCGTCCAGCTTGGTCCAACCGCCATAGCTCAGCATCAAGGCGAGCAGGCCGGCGGCGAAAAGCCAGGGGCGGCCGATGAAGGCCAGGGCCACGAGCGAGATGAAGATGCTTCCCAGGAGGGCGGTGCCGTCGGTCGTGAACGGCCCCATATTCCCGTCGACCGCAAAGGAGAGTGCGAGAAGCACGATCGCGAGGAACCAGCGAAGCGGCGGCCCCATGTTCCGAGCCGACGGGATGAACGTCGCCTGCGGCATCAGCACCGCCGCCGCGACGATCAGCAACGGATGCTCGTAGGTCCAGTCGAACAAGCTCGGAGCCACGATCGCGCAGAACACGCCGCCGATCACCCCGCCGACTGCCATGGCGAGGTAAAAGGCGGTGAGGTGCCCCGGCTCGGGCCGGAGGCGGTACATCTCGGCGTGAAGCGCGACGGCGATGATGAGCAGGAGCAGCAGCCCCAGGGTCGCCGTGAAGAAAGGCTGATCGGATCCGCCGCTGAAGGCGAATCCGCCGGCGACGAGCAGAAACAGGGGCCCGATGTTGACGACGAGGTTGGCCGCGCCGCGACGCTGGGCAAAGGCGATCACGAAGCTGAGCAAATAGAGGGCCAGCGGAACCACCCACAGCAGCGGGACGGCGACGATGTCGGTGGTGAGATGAGTCGTCGTCGAAAGCATCAGTCCCGACGGCACCGCGGCGAGCGCGACCCAGTGGAGCAGGCGGCGCCACGACGGCGCCGGGCCCTCCGCTTTGGGTATCGCCTCGACCGCGGCCGCCGGTACGGTGAACGCGCAGGCCGCGACCATCACCACCAGCAAAACGTAGCCGCCGGACCAGAGCAGGCTCTGCTGGTGGAGGGTCAGAAGCGGCTCGACCAGCAGTGGATAGGATAGCAGGCCGGCGAAGCTGCCGAGATTGGAGGCGGCGTAAAGCGGATAGGGATCGCCGCGAGCGCCTTCCAGAGCGTACCAACGCTGCATCAGCGGCGCCTGGGCGGAGACGATGAAGAAGAGCGGTCCGATCGAGCTGGCGAGGAACCAGGGCGCCCACAAGGCCGGCACGGCATCGGCCGGGAGGACGACATCGGACACGCCGATCGGAAGCCATAAAGCCGCCGCCGAAAACATCGCGAGGTGAAGCCCGGCCTGGCGCCGGGGCCGGATCCGGGTCAGGAAATGGGCGTAGGCGTAGCCGGCGAGGAGCAGGCCCTGATAGACCAGCATGGCGCTGTTCCACACCGCCGGCGCCCCGCCGAGCCGGGGAAGCGCCATCCGGGCGATCATCGGCTGGGTCAGAAAGAGCAGGAACGAGCCCGCCAGCACGGTGAGCAGGAAGAGCGGTTTGGCGAACCGCTCGCGACCGTGGCTCATGGCGGCGGCGACGCTCATTCCGCGTCCAGCGCGGCGGCGAGGCGGGCCAGCACGTCCAGGGTTTCGTCGACATGCTCGAGGTGGGTGCGGAAAGACAGGATCGCGCAGCGCAGCCAGTCTGCGCCGCCGATCCGGGTGCCGCTGAGGAACACCCGCCCCTCCTCCTGGAGCCGCTGCAGAAGGCGCCGGTTGAAGCCGTCCGCCTCGGCGGCGCGCGGGCGGTAGCGGAAGGCGACGATCGACAAATCGGGAGCGGGCCCGGTTTCCCATCCCGGCATCGCCGACAGCCGGGCGTGGAAATAGCGGGCGAGCGCGATCTTCTCCGACTGCGCGGCCCGAAAGGCGGCCACCCCGGCGAGCTGAAGCGGCAGCCACAGCCGGAGCGCCCGGAAGTGGCGGGTCAGCTCGGGCGAGAGATCTCCCGGCGAAGGGCCGACCTCGGTCTCCGCGAAGGGGCGGATATAGTCGGCGCTGGCGCTGAAGGCGTCGATCAGGGCCTTGCCGTCGCGGGCAAGGACGGCCCCGGTCCCGTAAGGGAGGAACAGCGTCTTGTGCGGATCGAGCGCGACGGTGTCGGCCCGTTCGAGCCCGGCCAGCGCGGCGCGGCCCTCCTCGCACAGCATGAAGAGGCCGCCATAGGCGCCGTCGACGTGGAACCATGCGTCATGGCGCTCGCAAAGATCGGCGATGTCGCCCAGCGGATCGACCGCGCCGGTGTCGACCGTGCCGGCCGAGGCGACGACCAGCCAGGGCCGGACCCCGTCCGCCGCATCCCGCTCGAGCGCTTCCGCGAGGGCATCGGGGCGCATCCGATGGCGCTCGTCGGTCGCGATGATCCGCCTCGGCGCCCGGGCCCGGCCGGCGATGCGAAGCGCCTTGTCGATGCAATGGTGGGCGAAGCGGGTCAGGTAGATCGCACCGCCGCCGTCTTCGTCCCGAGCTTCGCGGGCGGCGACGATGGCGGTGAGATTGGCCAGGCTTCCGCCGGACGTCAAAGTCCCGGCTGCGGTGTCGGGGAAGCCGATGACCCGAGCGAGCCAGGCGGTGGTGGCGTTCTCGAGCCGGACCGCGCCGGGCGCGGCGGGGGCGAAGCCGGCATATTTGTTCGAGGCGGCGGCGAGAAAGTCGCCGATCGCGGAATGGAACAGGCCGCCGCCCGGGACATAGCCCATGAACCGGCCCGACGCCGTCGCGATCCCCGGGCGATCTACGCAGCGGCCGAGATAGGCCAGCGTCTCCTGCGCGGACCGGCCTTCGTCGGCGAATTCCGGCTTTAGCGGTTGCGCCGGAGCCTCGCCCCAGCCGCGATAGGTGGGCCCGTCGACCAGGCCTTCGAGGAATTGTTCGGCATGCGCGAAAGCCGCGGCCGCGATCGCCGATCTCGCCCCGGCGTCCGGCTCCAGCGGCGCCGACTCCGCCTGTAGCCTGAAGATATCCGCCCGAGCGGCCTCGGTCATGCGCCGAGCAGCTTCGCCGCCACCGGCGCATGGTAGGTCAGAACCCCCGAGCAGCCGGCGCGCTTGAACGCCATCAATGTTTCCAGGACCAGAGCGTCGCGGTCGCCGGCGCCGGCGGCCGCCGCCGCCTCGATCATCGCATATTCGCCCGACACCTGATAGGCGAAGACCGGAACCTCGAACCGCTCCTTCACCCGCCGGACGATGTCGAGATAGGGCAGGCCGGGCTTGACCATGACGCTGTCGGCGCCCTCGGCGAGGTCGAGCGCCACCTCGCGCAAGGCTTCCTCGGCATTGGCCGGATCCATCTGGTAGCTCTTCTTGTCCCCCTTGAGCAGGCCGCTCGAGCCGACGGCGTCGCGGAACGGGCCGTAGAAGGCGCTCGCATATTTGGCGGCATAAGCCATGATCTGGACGTTGACATGGCCCTCGCGCTCCAGCGCCGCGCGGAGGGCGCCGACCCGGCCGTCCATCATGTCGGACGGCGCGACGATGTCGGCGCCGGCGGCCGCCTGGACCAGGGCCTGGTCGACGAGCCTTTCGGTCGTCGGGTCGTTGAGCACATAGCCCTCGGTGTCGACCAGTCCGTCATGACCGTGGGCGGTATAGGGGTCGAGCGCGACATCGGTGAGCACGCCGATCTCCGGCGCCGCTGCCTTCACCGCCCGGACCGCCCGGCAGATGAGGTTGTCGGGGTTGAGCGCCTCGCGCGCATCGTCGGTGCGAAGGCCGCGCGGCGTATTGGGGAACAAGGCAATGCAGGGGATGCCGAGGTCGCGCGCCTCGCGCGCCTTGCCGCCGAGCGCGTCGACCGACCAGCGCGACACTCCGGGCAGGCTGGAGATCGGCTCCTCGGCCCCCTGCCCTTCGGCAATGAACAAGGGCCAGATCAGGTCCGCCGGAGTCAGCACAGTCTCCGCAAACAGGGCCCGGCTCCAGGCGGCGGCGCGGGTCCGGCGAAGCCGGAGATGGGGGTAAGCGGCGTGGCTCATGAGCGTGGCTGTAACGCCCCTTGCCGCGCCTGCAAAGCGCGGCCCGATCGGTCCGGCCGTTCTTGTGTCGGAGCCGGAACGATGTCATCTTACATATCCGAATAATACTTCCGAAGCTTACTCTTGGGATGAAGGGGGCAGTCGATGAAGGTCACAAGGCTCGCGTTACGCGGAGGAATTTTGGCGGCGGTCCTAGCCTCGGCGGCGGGATCGGCCCAAACCCCGGCATTGCCCAATCCGATCCTCTATCTGATGGGTAACGAATATTATTCCGCCGGCGGGAAGGACTGGGTCCGCCACCGCTACGACGTGATGAACAAGGATCAGTACCCGGCCGCCATGTTCACCGCCGCTCCCGCTTTGCCGCCATGCGGCAGCAACACCAAGTCGTCGCGCTCCTGGGTCGATTTCTTCGATTCGCGCGGCAAGCGCCTCTACGGCTTCTGCGCGCTCGGCAGCCCTAACGATCTCGGCCAGATCTGGTTCGCGACCGAGGACGGAATAGTCCCGCCCAGCTACGTCTATATCGAGATCAACGATCGCCAGACCAACACCAAGTACAAATCGAACCTGGCGGATACCACGCCTTAGAATGAATTCCTCCCCTGCATTTGCAGGGGAGGGGGACCATGCGAAGCATGGTGGAGGGGCCTTTCGGAGTCTGAAGAACCCCTCCACCACGCTTCGCGCGGTCCCCCTCCCCCGGAAAGCCGGGGGAGGAATTAGCGGCGGCACTTGTGCCCCTTCCCCGGCGTTGCCACTTGGTGTCCTTGAATCTCCCCGTTCCCAAAGAAGCCGTCCTCGTCGTCAACGCCCACTCCCGCCGGGGGCAAGCGCTGTTCCGCGAAGCTTCGGACAAGCTGCGCGAAGCGGGGGTCGTACTGACCAGCGCCTTCGCGCTTCGCGATCCGAGCCTGCTCGTCCCGACCGTCAAGGAAGCGGTGCGGAGCGGCGCTCCGATGGTGATCGTCGGCGGCGGCGACGGCTCGCTCTCCTACGCGGTCGACGAGCTGGTCGACCGCGCCTGCGTCTTCGCTTTGCTTCCGCTCGGCACCGCCAACAGCTTCGCCCGGACCCTCGGGATCCCGCTCGACCTCGACGGCGCCATAGCCACCATCGCGACCGGGCAAAGGCGGCGGATCGATCTCGGCATGATCGACGACGATTATTTCGCCAATTGCGCCGCCATGGGCCTGTCGCCGATGATCGGCGAGGGCGTTCCGCACAATCTCAAGCGCTATCTCGGCCGGGTCGGCTATTTCATGTGGGCGCTCTGGTGCCTGGTCCGCTTCCGCGCCTTCCGGCTCACCGTCCGCGGCGACGGCATCGACGAGACCTTGTGGGCGACCGAGGTTCGGATCGCAAATGGCGGCCATCACGGCGGCGTCGAGATGATCGAGAGCGCCGAGATCGACAGCGGCCAGATCGTCGTCCAGGCCGTCGTCGGCCGCCGCGCGGCGAGCCTCGTCTGGGACTGGTTCGCCAAATATTTCAAGCTTCCGGCCCGCCACCGCACGACCCGCGAGTTCCACGGATCGAGCCTCACCATCGAGACCCGGCCGCGCCAGCGAATTTCGATCGACGGCGAAGTGCTGGCCAAGACTCCGGTCGTCGCCCGGGTGGCGAAGCGGGCGATCGAGGTCGTGGTTCCGGCCTAGCCCGAAGGATTGAGCCTCCCGCCCGGTTCCGCCCCGGCCTGCGCCTCCTCGAGACATTCCTCCGCGTCCGGCGGCGGACCCATCCTGCCCTTTCGCCAGCCCCCGTGGAGGTAGAAAGCGATGGCGAGGGCCATGTTGGCGAAGGAGCTGACCGGGAAGCTCAGCCACAAAGCGTCGGCGCCGAGCCGGGAATAGGCGCCGAGCGCGAAGCCGAGGCGCACCGGGACCAGCCCGACGAAGAGGATGATCAGCGGTCCGATCACGGCGCCGTTCGCCCGCACCGTCCCGAACAGGACCAGGGTCACTCCGAACAGGAGGAAGCTCCAGGTGGCAAGGATCTGGATATGGCGGGCGATCGGCAAAGCCGGGCTGTCGCCGCCCAGGAACAGGGCCAGAGCGGGCCGGTTGGCGACGGCGAGCAGGACGACCAGGCTCGCGGTGATCAGGAGCGCGAAGGTCACGCCCGAGCGGGTGATCGCGCTTACCCGGTCCCATCGCCCGGCGCCGATATTCTGGGCGACCATCGCGCTGACCGCGGCGCCGAGCGCCATCGCCGGCATCTGCAGATAGGTCCAAAGCTGCATGGCGACTCCGAAGGCGGCGGCGGTCGCAACGCCCTCGCGATTGACCAGGCCGATCAGCGCCAGCGCGGAGGCCGAGATGACGATCATCTGCAGGCCCATCGGAAACCCCTTGCGGACGATGGTCGCGAGCAGGGCCGGATCCGGCTTCAGATAGCGAAGCTCGGCGCCGCGAAGACGCAACGGAAGGTCGCGCCAATAAGCGTAGGTGAGCAAGGCGGCGAGGCTGACGAAGTTCGCGATCACGGTCGCCGTCGCCGCCCCGGCGATCCCGAGCCTCGGCGCCGGCCCCAGACCGAGGATGAAGACCGGGTTGAGACCGCTGTCGAGAAGGACTGCCAGGATCATGAACCAGAGGGGCGTCAGCGAATCGCCGCCGCCCCTCAGCGCCATCATCCAGGAGACCATGATCAAAGCCGGGGGCATCGCGATGAAGATCACGCGAAGGTAGGCGAGCGCGAGCGGCGCCGCGTCGGCCGGCGTTCCGAGTATCCGCAAGATCCCCGGCGCGAACAGCCAGCCCAGCGCCGACACGGCCACCGAGACCAGGAAGAACGTCCCGGTCGCCGTCCCGATCACCCGCCTCGCCCCGTCGATGTCGCGGCGGCCGAAGCTCTGGCCGATGAGGATCGTCGAGGCCATTCCGAAACCGAAGACGAACGAGGTCATCAGGAACATGACGATATTGGCGTTGGAGGTCGCCGCGAGCGCGTCCTCGCCGAGGAATCGCCCGACCCAGACCGCGTTGATCGAACCGTTCAGCGACTGGAGGATCGACGAGCCGAGCGTGGGAAGCGCGAAGGCGAGCAGGGTCGGCCCGATCGCGCCCTGGGTCAGGTCGCGCTGGCCCGGGCGGGCGGGGGTCGGGGTGGAATCGTCAGCCATTCTGTCTCCGTCACCCCAGCGAAAGCTGGGGTCCCGGCGGGTGAAAAGCGCCATGCTCTTCACCCCCTGGGATGCCAGCCTTCGCTGGCATGACGGCGAGGGTCAACCCAGCCTCGCCAGCGCCGCGCGATACTTCTCCGCGTCGGAGGCCTTCTCCGCATGGTCTGCTTTCGCCTTCTCCACCGCCTCCGGCTTCGCCCGCTCGACGAAGCTGGGATTGGCGAGTCGGCCGGCGAGCGAGTCGCGCTCCTTCTCGGCCGCCTCGGCCGCCCGGGCGAGCCGCGAGCGCTCCGCTTCGATGTCAAAATCCTCCGGCAACTGAAGACGACCGCTAAACGCGGGCGTTTCGATGCTCACCCAGCGCAGATTCGTCGCATTCGCCGTAACCGGATGCGCGGTATCGAGAGTGGGAGGGTCCCGTCCCGTCCACCCCCCCGTAAGGAAAAGCGATACCCGCGCCATTCTCTTGAATGTCTCCTGGGAGTCATAGAGAGCCTGGGCACCCGCGGCGTCCTGATGATGAATGTGCAGCGGTAACACCGCGCCAAAGCCGACACCGAGTTCAGTTCGGACGCGACGAACCTGTGAAATCAGCTCGATGATGCGATTTATTTCCGCGGAAGCTTCCGGATCAAGCGCCCTCGCGTCCGGCATCGGCCACTTCGCCACGATCAGCGGGTAGGGCCGGGCGTTCGCGTTCCAAAGCTCCTCGGTGATGAAGGGCATGAACGGGTGGAGCATGACCAGAATCTGGTCGAGCACCCAGGCGGCGATTGCCTTGGTCTCGTCGTCGACCGCGCCTCTCTCGTCGCCGCTCGAGACGGGCTTGATCAGCTCCAGATACCAGTCGCAGAAAGTCGCCCAGACGAAATGATAGAGGCCGTTCGCGCATTCGTCATAGCGAAGCTCGGCGAGCGAGAGATCGAGGCCCTGGGCCGTCTTCACCGTCTCGCCGATGATCCAGCGGTTGACGGGAAGCTCCGCCTCCGGCGGCTCGAGCCCCGCGCTCGCGCCGATGCCGTTGGCCTGGCAGAAACGGGCGGCGTTCCAAAGCTTGGTGGCGAAGTTGCGATAGCCTTCGACCCGCTTCTCATCGAGCTTGATGTCGCGCCCCTGGCTCTCCATCGCGGCCAGGGTGAAGCGAAGCGCATCGGCGCCGTAGCGGTCGATGAGGCCGAGCGGATCGACCGTATTGCCCTTCGACTTGGACATCTTCTGGCCCTTGGCGTCGCGGACCAGGCCATGGAGGTAAAGTTTCTTCCACGGCGCCTCCCCCATGAAGTGGAAGCCCTGCATCGCCATCCGCGCGTCCCAGAAGAAGATGATGTCGAAGCCCGAGATGAGGACGTCGTTGGGGTAATGGCGCTTGAGCTCCTCGGTCTGCTCGGGCCAGCCGAGCGTCGCGAACGGCCACAGGGCCGATGAGAACCAGGTGTCGAGCACGTCGGGGTCCCGTCGAAGCGGACCATCCCCCGCTTCGCGCCGGGCCTCCTCCTCGGTCTCGGCGACGAAGACGTTGCCCTGATCGTCGAACCAGGCCGGGATCTGGTGCCCCCACCAGAGTTGGCGCGAGACGCACCAGGGCTGGATATTCTCGAGCCAGTTGAACCAGGTCTTCTCCCAGGTCCTGGGCACGATCTTGATGGCGCCGGAGCGAACCGCGTCGATCGCCGGTTTGGCGAGGGTCGCGGCGTCGACATACCATTGGTCGGTCAGCCAGGGCTCGATGACCACTCCCGAGCGGTCGCCGTAGGGGATCTGGATCACCCGGTCCTCGACGCTTTCGAGGAAGCCCTGCGCTTCGAGCAGCTCGACGACCCGCCGGCGCGCCTCGAAACGGTCGAGGCCGATCAATTCCCCGGGGACCAGCCCGTCGCCGGTCTGGACGACCCTGGCGTCGGCGCTCAGCATGTTGAGCATGTCGGCGGCCTTGAAGCCGGCGCGCCGGCCGACCTCGAAATCGTTGAAATCGTGGCCCGGCGTGATCTTGACGGCGCCTGAGCCGAGCTCCGGATCGGCATGCTCGTCGGCGATGATCGGTACGAGCCGGCCGGTGAGCGGGAGGCGAAGGCGCTTGCCGACCAATGCCGAATAGCGCGTGTCGCCGGGATTCACCGCGACCGCCATGTCGGCGAGCATCGTCTCCGGCCGGGTCGTGGCGACGCGGACGAAGCCGCTGCCGTCCTCGAGCGGATATCTTAGGTGCCAGAACTGGCCCTGGACTTCCTTCGTCTCGACCTCGAGGTCGGAGATGGCGGTGCCGAACTTCGGGTCCCAGTTGACGAGGCGCTTGTCGCGGTAGAGCAGGCCGTCGCGGTAGAGCTGGACGAACACCTTGAGCACCGCGGCGGAGAAGCCGGGATCCATGGTGAAGCGCTCGTTCGCCCAGTCGCAGGACGCGCCGAGGCGGCGGAGCTGGCGGGTGATCGACCCGCCCGATTGGGCCTTCCACTCCCAGACATGCTCGACAAAGGCTTCGCGGCTCATGTCGGTGCGCTTGACGCCCTGGCTCTCGAGGTTGCGCTCGACCACCATCTGGGTGGCGATCCCGGCATGGTCCATCCCGACCACCCAGAGCGAATCCTTCCCTTGGAGCCGGGCGTGGCGGACGAGGATGTCCTGGAGCGTCAGATCGAGCGCGTGGCCGATATGAAGCGAACCGGTGACGTTGGGGGGAGGGATGACGATAGTGAACGGCTCGGTGTCCGGCCGCTCGGGCCGGAACAGCCCCTCCCCTTCCCAGCAGGCGTACCAGCGCGATTCGATCTCGGCCGGGTCGAAGGTCTTGGGGAGTTCGGTCATGCAACGCCTTTAGCGGCAGGCGTTCAGCAATGTGAACCGTCAATTAAGGCGACAAATCGCCATTTGTGATGCCGTCGCTAAGCTCCGAGATCAAATCGTCGCTATGGATCGCGCTGTCGGCCTCGTCCTTCCAAGCCACCAGTTCCGGCTCAGCACCGGAATTATCAAAGACCCAAGCGCGATCCGATTGCCAGAAAAACCACGAAAATTCCTTGAACGAGCGAAGCCGTCGCGCTGCAATTTTGTCCGCGGGAACGTCATGCCCACCCTTCGCGACACGAAGCCGTATGCGCTCCATCTGCAGTGCGACGGTATCGAGATAGACGTAGATGAACCGGATCTCAAAGCCTCGCTCCTTTGCCTTCCTCACCAATCGGCGGTACTTCGGCGTAGATAGCACGGTCTCCACACCTATCGTCTGATGCACGTCTATCGAGGCGTCCAGCCAAGCCTCAATGCGCTTCACTGCTTCAAGGTTCGAGGAAGTGCCGCTCATTTGCTCGGCGGATTGCAAGCGTTGCGTGAGGAGATCTGGATTGATGATCCAGACAGACCCATCGAATTCAGAAACGTCGCTTCTGCCATATGCCGTGCTCTTGCCGCTGCCGTTCGGCCCGGCCACCATCCACAGTCGTGGAGGCGCCACGCCCTTGCTGGTCAATCCTCCCTCAGCAGACGATTTTCGCTGCGCGCCTGACGCACATTGGCGGCGAATGATGCGCTTAGGTCGGCCGTGAAGCTCGGACTGTCTGCGTCCAAAATGCGCAGCTTGATTGAGCTTCCATCAACCTCAACGACGCGATAGCGTGCGCGGGCCGGAGCACCTGGATCAAGCGGCCCCTTTACCAGTGTGACCTTCCGAGCCTGCTTCTTCATAATTGGAATATAGGCGCGCCGCGACTGCCTGCCCAGTCCTTCTCTAGCGCTCACGAATTTCGGATAGAATAAACAAAATTAGAGCGACTTGCCCGTGATCCGGGCGATCTCCCGCGTGACCAGCGCCTCGACCATGTCGGGAAGGTTGCGGTCGAGCCAGTCCTTGAGGAGCGGCTTCAGCATCTCGCGGACCGCCGAGCCCAGCGCCGAATCGTCGGTCGGAACGGTTTCCGCCCGCTCGCGAAGGCTCGCGAGCGCGGCCAGCGACTGGCGGCTGGCGATGGCGGCATCGTCGGAGACCAGGCCTTGGCCTTCGCCGACCGGGTCCTGAAGCTCGAGAACGTCGTCCTCGTCGGGCGGCGGCACCGGCATCGGCGCTTCCGCCGGACGCGAGCCTCGGGCGGGACGCGCCGCCGGGCGGCCGTCCTCGGCGATCACCCTCTTGATGGAGGCGAGTATGTCCTCCATCGAGGGTTCCTGGTTAATATCCCCCATATCGAGGGGCTTATCGCCTATTTGGTCGGCGGTGTCACGGGGGAGATTGAAGGCCCCGTAACAGTACGGGTGGAAACCGCGGCCGGAGCCGGATCCTCGCTCCAGTCGCTGGCCCGGTGGGAGACGCGCTTGTAATTGACCAGCGGGTCGTAAAGCGCGCCGCCGTCAAGGTTCAGATCCTCCGCCTCGGCGCGCCCCATGGCGTTGAGCAGCGCGAAGCCGGCGACATAGGCGTCGCGCCGCGCGGTGACGAGCGCGACCTGGCTGTTGAGCAGCTCCTGCTCCGCGTTCAGCACGTCCAATACGTTGCGGGTTCCGACCGTCTGCTCGGCCCGGGTGCCTTCGAGCGCGAGCGTGTTGGCGTTGACCGCGACCTGGTTGGATTCGATCGCCTCCTGGGCGGCCTGGAAGGTGGCGAACGCCGCCCGGACGTTGGCAACGACCAGCCGCTCGACCTCGACGCCCCGCTCCAGGAACTGGCTCTGGATGGCCTGGGCCTGCCGAACCCGGGCGCCGACCAGCCCGCCCTGATAGATCGGAATCCGGGCTGAAACGCCGAATCCCACGCTGTTCGCGGTACCGCCCACGCCGGACGGCTGTGATCCCAGATAATTGATCGTGTCGCCGCTGCCCACTGCCGACAGGGTCGGCAGGCGGTCGGCTCTAGCGATCGAAATGTCCCGGCCCGCGGCTCGCGCCTGGGCGGCGATCGACTGCAGGTCCGAATTATTGGCGAGCGCGATGTCGACGGCCTGGTCCGGCGTCCCGGGAAGCGACGGCAGCGGCTCGGGCGGAGCAAGCTCGTCGGGAAGCTCGCCGATGACCCGGCGATAATTCTCCTCGCTCGATTCCAGCCGTCCCTCCGCCGTCGCAAGGCTGCTTTGGGAGAGCGCCAGCCGAGCCTCGGACTGGGCGACGTCGGTGCGCGTCAGGTCCCCGACCTCGAAGCGGTCGCGGCTGGCCTGGAGGTTCGTCTGGAGCACCCGGACCTGGTTGCGGTTCAAGGTGACGATCGAACGGTCGCGGATCACGTCCATATAGGCGCCGACCGCTTCCGTGAAGATATCGCCCTCGGTCGCCCGCAGGTTGGCGCGCCCGGCGAGCACCCGCTCGTCCGCGGCGCGAATGGAATTGCGGACGCGGCCGCCGTTGAACAGCGGATAGCTGACGTCGACGCCGGCGTTGATGCTGCGTCCGGGCACGCCGCCGCGCCGGATGACGTTCTGATTGACTCCGGCGACCCCGGAAAGCTGCGGCCGGCCCAAAGCCCGGGCGACGGCGACCCCCTCGTCGAGGGAGCGGAGCTGGGCCCGCTGCGCCATGATCGTGGGATTGCCCTGATAGGTCTTGGCGAGCGCATCGCGAAGAGTTTCCGCGGCGTTGGCCGCCACGCCCGTCAACAATGCCGCCGCCCCCACGGCGGCCATCAGCCCTCCCCGCATTTTTCCAGACTCCACTGTCAAAACTCAAACACCCGCGGCTTCGCGAATCCGGGCAGGATCGCCGCCGCGGCATCGGCGAACGCCGCCATTCCAAACCCTTCGCCCGCCCGGCGGCCGATGGCAAGCCGGGTCACACCGTTTTCGAGCAGTCCGGCGGCGAGTCGGCCGCCCTCGGCGAGCTGGACGATCAAGGCGTCCGGAATCGATTCGACCGCGCCGTCGATCAGGATGAGATCGTAGGGCGCCCCGTCCGGGCCGCCCTCGGCGAGCGGGCCTTCGACGAGCCTGATCCCGGTGCCCGAGAGGTTGGCCCGAGCTTCGGCGGCGAGCTCCGGATCGGCCTCCACCGCGACGATCGGACCGGCCAGGCGCGCAAGCACGGCGGCGGCGTAGCCGGTGGCGGCGGCGACGACCAATGCCCGCTCGCCTGGCCTGGGCGCCGCGGCCGTCAGCAGCCGGCCGAGCGCCATCGGGCTGTTGAAGTCGCGGCCGGGCTTGAGCGGCACCAGCGCGTCGGCATAAGCGAGCGACGCCCGGGCCGCGGGAAGAAACCTTTCCCTCGGCACCTCGCCCATCGCCGCCAGGACGCGCGGGTCGTTGGTGCCCGTCGTCCGCAACTGGCTGGCGATCATCGCCTTGCGCATATGCTCGAAATTATGCTCGGTCATGGTCCGCGGTCTCTTCGCACAACTGTCTTACTGGCGCAATACACCTTCGCCTCACAGCGGCTTTTATCGGTAAGGCCTCGGCAGGCCAAGCGGATAGTCCGGGCGGGAACGGCATGGCCGCCAGGCAGCAAGAGGCGTGCCAGCGCCCGCCGCGAGGCCCGGCCCGAGCTCCGCCGACGGGTCCGCGTCCGAATGCGGACACCGGCGTCCGCGCCCGGACATCTGAAATCAGGTTGACTTGAGCCGCCGCCCTGGACCAGATGCCGCCGAGCGGCCCGATGGCGGAGTGGTTACGCAGAGGACTGCAAATCCTTGCACGCCGGTTCGATTCCGGCTCGGGCCTCCACTTCGTTGTCGATTTTTCGCGCGGACGCAGGGCAGATACCGATTAAAGGTAGCAGAACGACCGCTCGCCGGTTCTGCCTGGGATAGAGCGCGAGCCTTCGCGCTTTGGGGTCGCAGGTTCGAATCCTGCCGGGCGCGCCATTATTTTCAATGGCTTAGCCAGATGGGCCGATTCAGGCCCTTTTAAGGCCGAATCCTCGAACAATCGCAGGGCAATCAGCTGCGAGCAGTTTTCGGCCCACAGCATGATCTGCCAGAGATATAGCTCGGTAGTCCGCAAGCTCGCGCGGTGGTTCGTGACTTCCGAAAGCTCGAAAATGCCGAGCCCGAGTCCCTCGGCGGCGAGGAATGCTGCGACCTTCTCGCGAGTCGGAGCCCTCGTGTATGAAACCGACCGGACGAGTGCCTTCACCGTCGGCACCGACCAACGCTTCCACAAGCCGCGTTTTGCGTGCGGCGTTCTGCTTCCCTGGTGGGGCGCTTCTTTGGTCCTGCCTGACCTCTGGTAGATGCGTAGCTAAAAATATCGTCGTTACCAATTGATGGTCAAGGAGAACCGTGGATAACCATAAAAATTCCTTGGAGGGATGAGCCGGAAATGCAAATAAACGTTCAAATTATTGTTGACATCGACTAAGACGTCGATAAGCTTCCAGGCTCGGGGAATTAGTCAAAGCAGCGGTAGCTTGGACCGTTGTGGGAAACCTGCGAGGAAATTGCCGTGTCTCTGCGGTCCATCAGATGAGGACGAGACACGCTTGTCGAGCGAATGCTTTTCTGCGCCTAAATGATCGCGCCCGCAGCTGGTCGCTGCGGAGGGCATGCTGTTGAAGCGCCCGATTCCGGATCCCTTCGCCTTCACCAACGCCGGGCGCCCTGCCAGGATCGCAAAACGCCCATGACGTCAGGATCGTGGAGGCCAGTTCGCCCGCTGCGCGCACTTGTATTCGCAGGAGTCGTCCTTCTTGCCGTGCGCCCTTCGATCGCGTCGGAAGTGATCACGTACAGATATGACGGGCGTGGGCGCGTCGTTCAGGCCATCAGGAACGGCACCGTAAACAACAATATCAATTCCTGTTACGGCTACGATAAGGCCGACAACCGCACCATCGTGACCGTCGCGGGTTCAGACTGCAGCGGCGCTCCTCCCAGTTTCTCGATCAACAACGCCTCCGCGACGGAAGGCGGATCGCTTGTCTTCACGGTCACCAAGGCGGGCGGAGCCGCGGGCACCTACGGAGTCAGCTTTGCGACCGCGAGCGGCACTGCGGTGGCCGGGTCCGACTATAACGCCGCCACCGGCACTCTGACCTTTGCTGCCACCGATCCGTCAACCAAGACCATCAGCGTCACCACGATCAACGACGCGGCGGTCGAGTCCTCGGAAACCCTGACGGTCGGCCTGAGCGCTGCAACCGGTGGCGCAACAATCGGCGGCGCCCAAGGCACCGGCACGATCGTCGACAATGACGCGGCGCCGGTCTGCAACGGGGTCAGCTTCACGATCGCAAGCAACGGCGCCGTGACCGAGGGTGCCAACTCCGTATTCACGGTCACCAAGACGGGGACTGCGACCGGCAGCTGCGGCGTCGATTATGCGAGCGCGAACGGAACGGCGGCGGCCGGATCGGACTATGCGGCGATATCGGGGACGCTGCCATTCACGACGGGGCAAAGCACTCGGACGATCAGCCTTCCAACGACGGACGACACGACGGCCGAGAGTGCCGAGACCCTGTCGATGAGCGTTTCCGCGCCGACCGGCGGGGCGGTGCTCGGAATTCCGTCCAGCGCCACGGCAACGCTGAACGACAATGACAGCACTGGCGGCACCGGTTGCACCGGCGTCAGCTTCAACCTCAGCGACTATGCCGGTGACGAGGGGGAGACGTTCGTCTTCAACATCACGAAAACGGGAACGACGAGTAGCAGTTGCAGCGTCAATTACACGACCGCCAACGGGACGGCGGTCACGCCCAACGACTATTCTGCCCGGTCGGGAACGCTCACCTTCACACCGGCCCAGACCACTCTGTCGGTAAGCGTGACGACGGTCGTCGCCGGCCCCGGCGAAGGCACCGAATCCTTCACTCTGAACCTTTCGGCGGCGACGGGCGGGGCAGGCATTTCCGACAGCCAGGGCGTCGGCACTCTCTACAATTACCTCCCCGATGGCGGATGCCCGTTGTGCTGAGGCGGGGCGCGAGAACGACGATTCGGGAATATCAGACGTGGCGAGGGAACCAGACGATGCACACTTCTGCGAACGAGAATGACGGCCACAGTCGCAACCTGAACTGGATGTCCCGTCGAAACGCGCTTGTCCGCTGTCTGCTCGCCTCGTGCTGCCTCTATCCTGCGGCCGCGGCAGCGCAGAGCGGATCCGGATCGAGCGCTGCGTTCCAGACCGTCGACACGCAGGAAGTGGATGTCGGTTCAGGAAATCTGAATGTCGGCGTCGGACTGCTTAGCATTGGCAACGACGACGGTCAGATCGAATGGAATCTCAACGTAAGAGGCAATATCACGGCAGACGACCGGGTCCCGACCCTGTCCACGCGCATCGCGGAGATCGATGCTTCGACCAGCACCATCTACTTGAAGACCGACGCCACGAACATCCCATTCACCTTTGACAAATATGTCAACGGCGTGAACTCATCGGGCGGGACGGTGTACAAGCCGAACTACAAGCGGTTTGGCCAGCTCTTCAAATATACGATCCCGACCATGTCTAAAACATTCTCGACAAGCTCTGGCTCGACCACATTTTCGACTACGATCAAGTTTGTCTATGTCGATCGCGATGGTGCGGAATATACGTTTTTCTATTTCGGCGAGCTGCCCAACGGCCGGAAGGTGGACAATATCCAATTTCCTAACGGCAATATCGAAAAGTATAATTATGATTATCTGAATGGCAGCTACGCTAGCCATGATATCCAGAATGCCGTTATCTCCGTGGAGAATAGCTACGGCATGCAGCTCAAAAACCTCAATCACCACGCCTACGTGTCACGCACCGGCTATCAGGATGCGACGGTCACGGCAGTAGCGCTGAACAAGGGGTACATATACTGCGACCCGACGGTATATGCGTGTACCGTGCCTGCCGAATGGCAGAGAATTTCTATCTATGACAAGTACACGATCAACAGCAACTACACGAGCGTGAACGATCGCTCGTTCCAGCTGATCGAAGCGACGAACCCAATGCTCAGCAAGACCGTCTTCAATTTCACGGGTCTGGGATCGGTACAGAGGGTCAAGAGCTTCTCGCGCCCCGGTCCGTCTGGAACGATCACGAAGAATCTTACCTATAACACGAACGCCAACGGCTTTTACTCCACCGTCGCGAGCCTGAACTATTTCGACCCCGGAGCGGGGGTCTCGCGCATATTCGGATACACCTACACCTCGTCCTCGACGGCCGGAACAATGACAACCTCGGCGAGCGACCCGCTTGGGCAAACGTCTTCCATGGTAACGAGTTCGGCGAGTGGGCTTCCCACCACGGTGACGGACAAGAATGGCGTTGCGTCGACCTATGTATACGACCCGGTAGGGAATCTCACATCCGTTACCAAGCAGGACGGCAGCAGCACGACCTACAACTATGACGACCGCGGAAACGTTATCGATGTGGCGGTGGCTCCGGCGACCGGCTCGAGCCTGTCGATCGCCCACACGCGTTATGGCTATGATGCGGTCTGTGCCAATAATGCGAAGTGCAACAAGCCGAACTGGACTCGAGACGCAGCCGACAACGAGACGAACTTCACCTACACGGCGGAAGGCTTCCTCGAATCGGTAACCGGCCCCGCCTCAAGCCAGGGCGTACGCCCGCAGATCCGCTATGCGTACATTGCGATGCAGGCTTATTATCTGAACTCGTCCGGCGTGGTTGGCGCGTCCGGACAGTCGATCAAGCTTTTGTGGAAGACTTCCCAATGCCGGAACGGAGCGGGAGCTCCGGTGTCGGGAACTCCAGGGCAGGGTCCATTCGCACTGGCGGGTACGGCCTCATGCGCGGGCACGGCCGATGAACAGGTGGAAGTCGTGGACTATGGGCCGCAGCAGGCCGGGGTCGTCAACAACCTCTGGCCGGTGAAGCGAACGCTTCAGTCTGGGGATGGAAGCCTCGTTTCGTCGGTCGAATATTCCTATGACAAGTTCGGAAATGTCGCGAGCGAAGACGGGCCGTTGTCCGGAACAGCCGACAAGACCGTTTACGTTTATGATTCGAATCGGCGGGTCACCGGTGTGATCGGGGCCGATCCGGACGGCTCCACCGGACCGCGCAAGAACAGCGCGCTTCGCTATGTTTATGGTAGTGACGGGCAGGTCACTTCGAGCAGCGTCGGCACCGTTACCAGCCAGACCGATACGAGCTTCAGCACATTCGCACCCATCAATCAAACCGAGGTGACTTACGACCTGCTGGGCCGGCGGATAATTAGCAAGTCTCTTGCGGGCGGAACGGTAATGACCCTTGCGCAGTATAGCTACGATGCTCTTGGCCGGGTGGATTGCGTCGCGACCCGCATGAACAGCGCTGCCTGGGGATCACTGCCCACATCGGCGTGCGCGCCGCTTGCCGCGGGCAGCGCCGGTCCGGACCGGATCATGAAATATGCCTACAACAAGCTCGACCTGCCGACGACGGTGACGGTGGGTCTCGGCACTTCGGAGCAGGCGGACCTGTCTGCGGCCACCTACACGAACAATGGCCAGGTGGAGACGCTGAGCGACGCGAAAGGCAATTTGACGACATACCAATACGATGGCTTCGGTCGCCTGCTCACGGCCACCTATGCCGGTGGCAGCTATGAGCAGTTCGGCTATGACGGGCTCGGAAGAATTTCTTCCCGGCGGCTCCGGGATGGAACTTCGATCGGTTACGGCCACGACAATCTCGGTCGCGTCGTGAGCAAGACCTTGCCCAATGGCGAGGGGACCGCGAGTTACAGCTACGACCTGCTCGGCCATGTGTTGACTACGGTGCAGGGTTCGACCTTGAGCTACGTCTGGGACGCCCTGGGGCGAATGACTCAGGCGACTCAGCCTTACGGTGCGATGTCGTACCTTTATGACTCTGCGGGCAATCGCATTCGGACGACCTGGCCGGACGGCTTCTATGTGGCCTACGTTTACGACTGGGCCGGCAATCTCACATCGATCAACAACTCGGCCGGTTCGCCGCTCCTCACATTCGGCTATGACGATCTTGGGCGGCGTACGAGCCTGACGCGCGGATCCGGACCATCGACCAGCTATAGCTATGACACCAGCTCGCGTTTGTGGCGGCTGACCAACGATGTCGCGGGCACCGCGGAGACCACGACCTTCTCGTATAATCCCGCAAACCAGATCACGACCGCGGATTCAACGGACGATCATCAGTTCACTGAATACTTTCAAGTCAGCCGGCCATACTCGACGAACGCGCTCAACCAGTACACGAGCGCGGGAGCCGTCAACTTCGCTTATGATGCGCGTGGCAATCTGACGAATTCGGGAGCGTCGACCTTCACGTTCAGCTCCGAGAACCGGCTGAAAACCGCGTCGGGATCTCTGACGATGCAATATGATCCGGCCGGACGACTGACCCGTTACGATGTGGGAAGCGCCTTGAAGGGCTTCGTCTATGACGGCGGTCAGATCACGGCGGAGGTCAACCCGTCGACGGGAGCCATTTCGAAGCGCTATGTGCTTGGCCCGAGTGCGGACGAGCCGCTGGTAGAATATGATGCGGCCGGCACGGCGACCTATCTGGTGGCTGACGAACGCGGCTCCATCACGATCAGAACCAACTCGAGCGGCGCGGTCACCGCCAGGAACAGCTTCGACGAGGCTGGCATTCCCGGATCGGCGAACGTGGGCCTGTTCCAGTATACGGGTCAGGCGTGGCTGAGCGAGCTGGGGATGTCCTACTATAAAGCGCGTGTCTATTCGCCAACGCTCGGTCGCTTCCTGCAAACCGATCCCCTTGGCTACAAGGACGGGATCAACTGGTACACCTATGCGAACAACGACCCTGTCAACGGGCGCGATCCAAGCGGAACTTCGGCGTTTTTCCTGTTCCTTCCACCGGCTGCATATTATGTCGGCCGAATTAACTTTAACTCGGCCTATTTTCAGAGTTATTTGTATGACACGATCGTCGTCACGGCCTATATCAACAATGGCTTTTCGGGAGGCGGCGCGTTCAACTTCAATCAGTTCCCGCTCGAGCCGCTCTATTACGGCTATCCGGACGGCAGCACGCAAGACAGCAAGACCCAGTCGGTCGACACGGTGGACAACTGCAATCGGCCCATCACTGAGACGAAGCCAACGGTGAAGCCCGATCCCAGCAAGAAGCTGGCGTTCATCACCCACCTGCACCAGGGGGATCCAACGCCCGAAAACATTCTCGCTGGCCTGGCGCATTTCGCCTTTCCGGGGCCTTATGACGGGAACGTCCCGGCCCTCCGCCAGATACCGAGCTATGTCTTGAGCAAGGTCGGGGTAACGGTCGTGCGGCCCGGTCTGATACCCGGGACGGTTTCAGTCGAGAAACTCACGCCCGGTGGCTTCGACGCGAGCGATATGCCACCTGAAGCGCTGCGAGCGTTGCAGGCCAACGCGATGAACGCTTACAATGCCCGGAATAACCCGTCGGCGCCGAAGGTAAACCCGTGCCAATGACAAGGATAGCCCAGCTCGTGCTCCTACTCGCTGGCGTTTACAGCGGTAGTTGCAAATCCGATCAGACGCAGGTTGTCGGCTACCTCGACATCGCGGCAACCACGGTCGTCATATACAATTCGGAGGCCGATTATAAGGCGAAGCGACGCGATGCATGCATCAGCGGCACCATTTATCCTCGGAACGCCATAGGCAATGCCGTCAGGTTCGTGGGGAAGAAGGTCAACGCCCACGGCTATGTCGTGAAGGAGGATTACTATCTGTCGCAGCAGGGCGACGAGATCGCGCAGATGATCTCCCCGATACAGAATCTGTGTCGTAACGATAATGTGATCACGATCGTGAAGTTGGTGCAGGCCAAGCCATAGAGCCGGCGCCATCCTTAATTGCCTTTCGGTTGCGGTGACCGACGAGAGGGGAAGGCGGGGGATCGCAAGGCCGACGTCCGTCCGATAATGATGTACATTCTGGCGTGGTCGACAACCTTCCTCGATCAATCGTCCGGTGAGCAACGCCTGCCGGCCGGCTTGTGAGAAGCCTGCCGACCCAAAAGGATTGACCCGGAGAGAGCGGTAATCCAGGCGACGCACTCAGTGCATGCACCATAAAAGCCCTGCCGGGCATCAATCTGTCTAAGAAAAAATCTGGAGGCCTTAAAAAGGCTCAGCCGATACTCTCTACCCCCCCAAATTGTTAATTTGAAAAAGCGCAGCCAATATCTTTGGTTGTCAGTTTAGATTGACTTGTTTCGGCTTCCGTGCGTTTCTCCGCTCGCACGAGGGGGGCTGGTTCAATTGCGCTGTCACTGGATCCGGGGGTATATCGCGGCCTTCGGTATTGCCTGCGCCGGCAGCGCCCAAGCGAACGAGGTGGTCACCTACAATTACGACGCCCAGGGCCGACTAGTCGGTACCAGCATCACCGGCTCGGTGAATGACGGTCTCAACACCGCCATAACTTATGATGCAGCAGGCAATCGGTTAAATTACTCGGTCGCAGGGGTCACACCCGCGCCGGCGTTCAGCGTGAGCGACGCCACGGTGGTCGAAGGCGGCGTCCTTACCTTCACCGTCCTGAAGACCGGAGCGACCGCGTCGAGCTACAGCGTCACCTACGGCACCGCC
>JAXDPE010000054.1:0-3545 GCA_034668565.1 Sphingomonadales bacterium
AACACCCGCTACACCCTGCGTTCATGGATCCCGGATCAAGTCCGGGATGACGACATCATGAAACGCCTCCGCCTTCCCCGCTTCTTCCGCCGGGTCCCCCGGGCCGCCCGCACCGGATCGCTGACCCGGCGGATGATCGGCGTCTCGGCCTTGTGGATCCTGGTCCTGCTCGGAGTCGGCGGCTATACGCTCGACCGGGTCCTAACCTCCGCCATCACCCGCAATTTCGACGCCCAGCTCGAATATGTGCTGACCGCTCTGATCGCCTCGGCCGAAGTCGATGCGGACGGCCAGGCTTTCCTCAACCGTCCGCCCGCCGACCAGCGCTTCCTCGAACCTTATTCCGGGCTCTATTTCCAGATCAGCGCCGTCGCCAACAAGCCGGCCGGGGCCTCGCCGGACAGCGACCTGCCGTCGCGCTCGCTGTGGGATCGCAAGCTCAAGGTCGCAAGCACGCACAACGACGTCGACATCCACATCTACAACAGCCGCGAGTTCGAGGGCGAGACCCTGCGCATCGTCGAGCGCGACATCCAGCTGCCCGGCTCGCCGGCGCGCTGGCGCTTCCAGGCCGCGCAGAGCCGGGAGGATCTCGACGACCAGATCAGCGTGCTCAGGAAGACCCTGATCCGCTCGTTCGGAGTGCTCGGCTTCGGCCTGCTCGTCCTCGCCGCGCTTCAGGCGCTCTACGGCCTGTGGCCGCTGCGCCGGGTGCGCCGGGCCATCGCCGCCATCCGCTCGGGCGAGAAATCGCGGATCGCCGAGCGCTTCCCGACCGAGATCGAGCCTCTGACCGAGGAATTGAACGCCCTTCTCGAGCATAATGAGAAGCAAGCCGAAGAGGCGCGCCGCCACGCCGGCAACCTCGCCCACGCCCTCAAGACTCCGCTCACCGTCATCACCAACGCCGCAACCGCCAACGCCCCCGATCTCGCCGATACGGTCTGCCGCGAGG
Organism: Sphingomonadales bacterium; assembly: GCA_034668565.1. Classification (GTDB taxonomy): domain Bacteria; phylum Pseudomonadota; class Alphaproteobacteria; order Sphingomonadales; family Sphingomonadaceae; genus Allosphingosinicella. The sequence goes on from JAXDPE010000054.1 coordinate 956, forward strand.
CGACGACGATGCGCCGGCAGGTCGACCACCATCTCGCCCGCGCCAGGGCCATCGGCCGGCGCTCATCGGCCCAGGCGCGCTCGCCGGTCTGGCCCTCGCTGGAGGCGGTCGAGCGCGCGGTCAGCCGGCTCCACGAGAATGTGACCGTCGACCTCGCCGGCGACAAGTCGGCCTCAGTCCGGGTCGAGCGCCAGGATCTCGACGAGATGCTCGGCAACCTCATCGAGAATGCCGCCAAATATGGCGGTGGGCGAGTCTTCGTCACCGCCAGGACCACCCCGGAATGCGTCGAGATCGAGGTCGAGGACGACGGCCGCGGCATCCCCGAGGAAGAGCGCCAGAGCATCTTCGACCGCGGCGCCCGGCTCGATACCGGCAAGCCCGGCACCGGCCTCGGCCTCGCCATCGTCCGCGACGTCGCCGTCATCTACGGCGGTTCGATCAGCCTCGAGGAAAGCGAGGATCTTGGGGGATTGCTGGCGCGGCTGAAATTGCCGCTTTGTCATTAGGCCCGTCATTGCGAGGAGCGAAGCGACGAAGCAATCCAGTTGCGGCGCTCGCGATGGACGCCGCACTGGATTGCTTCGCTCTGCTCGCAATGACGGTTGCCTTTCTCCCCATCCCAGCGCAAATCCCGCCGCGATGAGCGCCTCCGTCCATCCCATCCGACCGGGCCGAGCCCCGTCGCTAGATCCGATGATCCAGCTGGTCTCGGCCGACCTCAACCATGTCAACGCGGTCATCCTCGACCGCATGCAGAGCCCGGTGGCCCTCATCCCCGAGCTCGCCGGCCACCTCATCGCCGGCGGCGGCAAGCGGATGCGGCCGATGCTGACCCTGGCCTGCGCCCGGCTGCTCGATTACCAGGGCGCCCGCCATCACAAGCTCGCCGCCGCGGTCGAGTTCATCCACACCGCGACCCTGCTCCACGACGACGTGGTGGACGGCTCGGGCCTGAGACGCGGCAAGCGCACCGCCAACATCATCTGGGGCAATCCGGCCAGCGTCCTCGTCGGCGACTTTCTCTTCTCGCGAAGCTTCGAGCTGATGGTCGAGGACGGCTCGCTCCGGGTCCTCAAGATCCTGTCGCGCGCCTCGGCGGTGATCGCAGAGGGCGAAGTCGACCAGCTCACCGCCCAGCGCCGGATCGAGACCGGCGAGGACCATTATCTGGAGATCATCCAGGCCAAGACCGCGGCTTTGTTCGCGGCCGCCTGCCGGATCGCCGCCGTCGTCGCCGAACGCGGCGAGGAGGTCGAAACCGCGCTGGACTGCTACGGCCGCAACCTCGGCATCGCCTTCCAGCTGGTCGACGACGCGATCGACTATTCGTCGGATCCCGACGTGATGGGCAAGGGCGTCGGCGACGACTTCCGCGACGGCAAGGTAACCCTGCCCGTCATCCTCGCCTTCGCCCGCGGCTCGGCCGCCGATCGCCGTTTCTGGCAGGAAGCGATGGAAGGCAGCCGCGCCTCCGATCAAGACCTGGCCCACGCCACCCGCCTGCTCGAGCAATCGGACGCCCTCGCCGACACGATCGACCGCGCCCGAACCTACGGCCAGCGGGCGATCGACGCCCTCGGCGCCTTTCCCGCGGGCAAGGCGAAAACGGCGCTGACGGAGGCGGTCGAGTTCGCCATCGCCCGGGCTTATTGAGGGCGCGTCGCCAAAGCCGTCATTGCGAGGAGCGCAGCGACGCGGCAATCCAGCACGGCGCCTCCAACAGACCTCCGACTGGATTGCTTCGCTGCGCTCGCAATGACGGTTCTTCCCATCCACGCGGTCCTTCCCGACCTTCTCGCGGCCCTTCGCGCGGGGCCCAACGCCGTCCTCGTCGCCCCGCCGGGCGCGGGCAAGACGACCGCCGTCGCCCCCGCCCTTCTCACCCAGCCCTGGTGCACCGGCGAGATCCTGCTCCTCTCTCCGCGCCGGCTCGCCGCCCGGGCGGCGGCCGAGCGGATGGCGGAGCTGGCCGGAGAGCGGGTCGGCGAGACGATCGGCTATGCGACCCGGCTCGACACAAGACGCTCCGCGCGCACCCGGATCCTCGTCCTCACCGAAGGCATTTTCAGGAACCGGATCCAGGCCGATCCGGAGCTGGCCGGAGTGTCGGCGGTGCTGTTCGACGAGGTCCACGAGCGGAGCCTCGACAGCGATTTCGGCCTCGCCCTCGCGCTTGACGCGCAGGGCGCGCTTCGGCCCGACCTGCGGCTAGTCGCGATGTCGGCGACGCTCGACGGGGAGCGCTTCGCGACTTTGATGGGCGCCGCCCCCGCCATCGAGAGCCAGGGCCGAAGCTTCCCGATCGAGCTTCGCCACCTCGGCCGCTCGGCGGAGAAGCGAATCGAGGACGAGATGGCGGCCGCCATCCGCCGCGCCTTGGGCGAAGCCGACGGCAGCCTGCTCGCTTTCCTTCCCGGGGTGGCCGAGATCGAGCGCACCGCCGAGCGGCTGGAGGGGCTCCCGGCCGGGATCGACCTCCACCGGCTGCACGGCTCCCTCGATCCGGCCGCCCAGCGCTCGGCCATCGCCGCTTCGCCGCCGGACCGGCGCAAAATCGTTCTGGCAACCTCGATCGCCGAGACCAGCC
>JAXDPE010000055.1:0-23992 GCA_034668565.1 Sphingomonadales bacterium
CCACCTATGCCGGCGCCTTCGCCGATCGCTTCCCCTGGGTTCAGCTCTACACCCCGGTCAACGAGATGTTCATCTGCGCGGTCTTCTCGGCCAAATATGGCTGGTGGAACGAGCAGGCGACGGACGACCGAAGCTTCGTCACCGCGCTCAAGCATATCGTCAAGGCGAACGTGCTGGCGATGATCGAGATATTGAAGCGGCGGCCGGATGCCATCTTCATCCAGTCCGAGAGCTCGGAATATTTTCACGCCGATAGTCCGGCGGCGATCGGTCCCGCCGAGATCATGAACTCGAAACGCTTCCTCACCCTCGATCTCAATTACGGGCGCAGGGTCGACAGCGAGATGTACGAATATTTGATGGATAACGGCATGAGCCGGGAGGAATATCACTTCTTTCTCAACCACCGGCTCAAGCAGCACTGCATTCTCGGCAACGATTATTACATGACCAACGAGCATCGCGTGTTCGCCGACGGGCACACGGAAAGCTCGGGGGAGGTGTTCGGCTACAGCGAGATCACCCGCCAATATTACAACCGCTACCGGCTGCCGGTCATGCACACCGAGACCAACCTCAGGGAGGGCCCGAAAGGGGACGAGGCGGTGCAATGGCTGTGGAAGGAATGGGCAAACGTGCTGAGGATCCGCAACGTCGGAATCCCGACGGTCGGCTTCACTTGGTATTCGCTCACCGACCAGGTCGATTGGGATTCGGCGCTCAGGGAGCAGAACGGCAACGTCAACCCGCTCGGCCTCTACGATCTCGACCGCAATATCCGCAATGTCGGCCGAGCCTACAAGAAGCTGATCTCGGATTGGGGCGACGTGCTGCCCGCCTCGAGCCTGTGCCTGTCGGTGCCGATCGTCTCGCCCGCGCAAACCGGCCAGGCCCACGCCCGGGAGCAACAGGCGGAAGCGGCCAAGCATCTCAAGGGCTTCGTCACCGAGGCCGCCAATCCGGAGGCGGGGGAGTGATCTGCGCACGTCATCCCGGCGAAGGCCGGGACCTATGAACACGGAACGACGAAAATTCGAATGGCGGTGTTCATGGATCCCGGATCAAGTCCGGGATGACGGATCGTGCCCGCGTGGAGAATCTTTATGAAAATCGCCCGTATCGAAACCTTCTACGTCCCGCCGCGCTGGCTTTTCGTCCGGGTGGAAAGCGACGAAGGCGCGGTCGGCTGGGGCGAGGCGAGCCTGGAAGGCTGGGCCGAGGCGGTGGACGGCGCCTTCGCCGCCCTTCGCGACCGCTTCCTCGGCCACGACCCGTTCCGGATCGAGGACGTCTTCCAGATCGGCTATCGCGGCGGCTTCTACCGCGGCGGGCCGGTGCTGATGTCGGCCCTGGCCGGGCTCGAGCAGGCCTTGTGGGACCTGAAGGGCAGAGCGCTCGGCCTTCCGGCCTGGGAGATGATGGGCGGGCGGGTTCGCGACCGGGTCCGGGCCTATGCCTGGATCGGCGGCGACCGGCCGCACGAGATCGGCGAGGCCGCCGCAGCCCGGCGCGCCCAGGGCTTCACGGCGGTCAAGATGAACGCGACCGCGGACCTCGACTGGCTCGGCAGCCCCAAGAAGTTCGACGAAGTCGTCGCCCGCGTCGAAGCGGCGCAGGCGGCCGGAATGGACGTCGGCCTCGACTTCCACGGCCGGGTCCACCGGCCGATGGCCAAGCAGCTCGCCAAGGCGCTCGAGCCGCTCGGACTGCTCTTCATCGAGGAGCCCTTGCTGTCGGAAAATCCCGAAGGACTGGCGCAGCTCGCCCAGCTCGTCTCGACTCCGATCGCGCTCGGCGAGCGGCTCCATTCGCGCTGGGACTTCAAGCCCTTCTTCGAAGCCGGAGCGGTCGACATCATCCAGCCCGACCTCAGCCATTGCGGTGGGATCCTCGAGGCGCGCCGGATCGCCGCCATGGCCGAGGCCTATGACGTCGCCGTCGCTCCGCATTGTCCGCTGGGTCCGCTGGCGCTCGCCGCCTGCCTCCAGGTCGGCGCGACCGCGCCCAACGTCGCGCTCCAGGAAATGTCGCTCGGGATCCACTACAATGTCGGCGGCGACCTCTACACCTTCTGCAAGGATCCGGCGCCGCTCACCGCCGTCGACGGCTGGCTGACCGTACCGCAAGGACCGGGCCTCGGCGTGGACATAGACGAGAAAGCGGTGCGCGAAGCCGACAAGGATCGCCACCGCTGGCGCAACCCGATCTGGCGCCACGAAGACGGCAGCTTCGCGGAATGGTGATTGATATTCCTCCCCGGCTTTTGCCGGGGAGGGGGACCAGGCGAAGCCTGGTGGAGGGGTTATTCAAGCTCCGGAAAACCCCTCCACCGCGCTACGCGCGGTCCCCCACCCCGCGAAATCGCGGGGAGGAATTATCAGGCGACGATGCGCAAATTCCCCGGGCGCCGAGCGGGCACCGGGCAGAAGCCCAGCTCGTCGTGGAGCCGGTTGAGCTCGCGCTCGCGGGACTGGCGATAGGCTTCCGCGTAGCGCGCATCGCACTCGGCCTCTTCCTCGGTCTGCGGCCGGTAATAGCTGACGCAGATATGCCGTCCGAATATGTCGTCGCCGCGCATCTTCACTTCCGGGTCCGCCCCGGCGGGGAGATTGCCGCGCACTTCCTGCAGCCGCTCGATCAAGGCGTCGAGCGATCCCAGGTCCTTCACTTCGATAAAATCTTTAACGCGCCTACTCATCAGAACACCCCTCCCAGGCTCTCCCCGGGAATTGATTAGCTTGCAGGGGAATCGCCCCGCAAGACTAATCTGGATTTACCCACAGGAGAGTTTCACTTCGCTGAACGCCGCTCTATGTCGCAGGCCGATATGGAGCCCGATTCCTTCCCGATTCTGTCGTGCGGTCCGCTTTCGCTGCGCCTTGCGCCGAGCCTCGGCGGCGGTATTTCGAGTTTTAATTGCTGCGCGGTAAGTGTTGGAAATGTAGCGATATTCCGTCCAACCAAGGCGGGCGCGTCGTTACCGACCGAGCTCGCCAGCTTTCCGCTCGTGCCCTTCGTCAACCGGATCCGCGGCGGCACCTTTTCCTTCCGTGGCCGCAGAGTCACACTCGCCCGAAATATGCCGCCCGACCCGAGCCCGCTGCACGGCCAAGGATGGCGGGCGCCCTGGGAGGTTGAGCGGCTCGGCTCCGACAGCGCGAAGCTCGTTTACCGCCACGCCCCCGGCGAATGGCCCTGGGCCTATGAAGCGCGCCAGACCTTCGACCTCGACGAAGGCGGTCTGAGCCTCGTTTTGGCCTGCACCAATCTGTCCGACGAGCCGATGCCCTGCGGTCTCGGCCAGCATCCTTTCTTCCTCTGCACCCCGCAGACCCGGCTCGACACCGGCGTCGACACCGTGTGGACGATCAACGAGCATGTGCTTCCGATCGAGCAAGTTCCGGCCACCGGCGCCTACGATCTTCGCGAGCGCCTCGTCTGCGGCCAGGGGCTGGATCACGGCTTCGGCGGCTGGAGCGGCCGGGCGGTCGTCACCGATCCGGATCTGCCGTTCCGGATCGAGATGTCGTCGCCCGACGCGCATTTCTTCCAGCTCTACTCGCCGGCCTCGGGGGGGATATTCGTCGCCGAGCCGGTCAGCCACGCCAATGCCGCGCTCAACGAGCCGGAGGAGGATTGGGCCCGGCTCGGCTTGCGGGTGTTGGACCCGGGAACGACGATGAGCCTGACGATGCGGGTGGACGTCGTGCCCCTCTAGTAATCCGCCTCCAGCAGGCCTTCGATCTGGTGGTGCTGGAGCACCGGCTTGAGCGCGTCCGTCACCCGGCAGGTGAGGTGGTCGCGAACCCGCGGGGGCAGCGAGTCGAGATAGGCCCGGGTGACCTGCAGGTCGTGATGTCCGGCGTTGGTCGCGTCGGGCGCGTCCACGCCGACCACCAGAACCGGGCGCCATTCGTTGGAACGATTGGCGGTGCCGCGGTGAATGGTCAGCGCCGACCGTGCCGAGATGTCGCCCATCTGGGCGAGCCGGCTCTGCTTGCGGGAGATGTAGCGCGGCCACCATTCCTTGGGGGGAAACATGCCGTCCTTGCAGCCGCCCAGATCGTCCCACTGGGTCCCCGGCGCGATCTCGAAGGCGCCATGTTCCGGCCGAGTGTCGACCGCGGTCAGATTGAAGGCCAGCGAGTTGAGCCGCCGCCCCTTCCTGGTCGCTTCGGGGGCGGCGAAGTCGCGGTGCCAGGGCTGGTCGGCGGCGCCCGGAAAGGGGATGTCGAAGCCGATTTCGACGATCTTGTAGTCCGGCCCGAGCACCGCCTCGCAGACGGCGACGAACCAGGGATGGACGGCAATGTCGGCGAAGCCGCTGATCCGCTCGGGGTGGACCTCGACGTACCAGCGTTGCGGCCCGCGCGGCAAAACTCCGCCGGGCACGCCTTTGGCCTCCTCGAACAGGATTCGGATTTCCTCGCGCATCCGCTCTGCCCAGGGCCTGGGAAAGGCACCTTTTAGGGCGATGATGCCGTCGCCGTAGAGGCCGCCCATGATGGCGGCCGTGTCGTAATCCCGTTCTTCGATCGCCGCCGTCGCCGCCATGTCGCCCAACTCACCCCTGAAGCGATTTGAGAATTAATCCATTTGTATGATGAATGCGAGGCGGCTAACGGGCCGCCGATGTCGGATAATGCACGATTCGCCTTCGAGGTCGACGCCGTAGAGGAAGGGGAGGGATCCCGGATCGCCGTCCGGGGCCCCGCTACCGGCGAGCTGCGGGTCTACCAAATTCCCGGCGGCGAGCAGTCGGACTATGCCGCTTTCTTCCGCCGGTTGGCGGACGATTGGGGAACCCGGATTCCCCACGCCTTCGCCGAGCCCTGCGAAGCGCCCGAGGCCGACATCGAATGGCGGCCCCTGCTCACCGACAATATCTCGCCCCGCATTCTCGCCGGCTACGGCGATCCCGCCGTGCTCAAGACCGACGACGGCTATATCCTCGTCGCCACCTCCAACGACGCTCCGGACGCCTTCCCGATCCTGCGCTCGGACGATCTCGAACATTGGGAGCATGTCGGCTTCGTCTTCCCGGAGGGCGAGGCCCCGGCCTGGACCGCAAGCGGGCGCCGGGTCGGCGATTTCTGGGCGCCGGAAATGGCCCGGGTCGGCGACGAATATTGGCTCGTTTATTCGGCCCGCAAGAAGTCCAACGCCCTCGCCATCGGCCTCGCGAAGAGCGCAAGTCCGTCCGGGCCCTGGGTCGATATCGGCCGGCCCCTGATCGCCGGCCATGCGATCAACACGACCGGCCAGCCCGACAATCCCGACAAGCCGCTGCTCAGCGGCGGCGTCATCGATTCGCACATCTTCATCGACTCGGACGGCCAGCCTTTCCTGTTCTGGAAAGCCGACACCAACGGGGTGTGGCCGCGTCCGCTCGCCGCTTTGCTTCGCGCGAGGCCCCAGCTGATCGACCGGCTGTTCGACCGCGAGGAAGATCGGCGCACCGCCGCCTTCGCCGCCGCCATCGTGCCCTGGGCGAACGCGCGCCGGCCGATGGAGCGCTTCTTCCTGATGCAGCCGCTGATCGAGGCCGCGCTCGGCCACTGGCGGCCGGTCCAGCAAGCGCTCCGGCAATGCGGCGCGGGCGATTCCATCCTCGAGGCGATGCGGACCCCCATCTATGCCCAGCGGATCGCGGCGGACGGCGAATCCTTCCTCGGCGAGCCCACGATCGTGCTCGCCAACGATCTCGACTGGGAGGGCCATCTGATCGAAGGCCCCTGGGTGACCCATCAGGACGGGCGCTACTGGCTCTTCTACGCCGGCAACGATTTCAGCACCCCGGCCTACGGCATCGGGGTCGCGGTCGCCGATCATCCGCTCGGCCCCTACGTCAAGCAGCCGCGGCCGCTGCTCCGCTCGACCCGGGCCTGGACCGCGCCCGGCCACGCCTCCGTCGCGCCCGGGCTCGACGGCCAGCCGCAGCTCTTCTTCCACGCCTTCCACCCCGGCACCGGCGGCTACAACGTCTTCCGCGCGCTGCTTACGGCGAAGCTGGCCTTCGGACCGGACGGAGTTTCTATTCTACCCGGGTGAATTATTGGGCGCGGCTCGGCGGTACGCCATAGGCCTGGCGAAACGCCCGGGTAAAAGCGCTCAGCGACGCATAGCCGAGCCGTTCGGCGAGGTCGGTCGGGGACGCCGCGCCCTGCCTGAGGAGCCGCGCGGCGCCCTCGAGCCGGAGCCGGCGGTGATAGGCCAGCGGCGGCAAACCGTGCACCTCGGCGAAGCTCCGGCTGAGGTGGAAGCGCGACAGGGCCGCGCGGGCGGAAATCTCGTCCAGGGTCAGCGGCCGGTCCTGATGGTCGTGGATGAACGCCCGGGCGCGTTCGACGCGCTGCAGGGTCTCGATCCGGGTCGAGCGCTTGAGGCTGCTCAGCCGCTCGAGCCGGCTGGCGAAGGTGGAAAGATAATCCTCGGCCCCGGCGGTGACCTGCTGGACGATCTTGGCGGCCAGCCCGGGCCCGGCCTCGGGACGCGCCGCCAGCAGCCGGGCGTAGCGCGAAAGGAGAGGGGTCAGAGGATCCGCTCCGCACCCTTCGATCACCCGGCCGAGCGGCCCGCAATCACAGTTCGGCGCTCCGGAGGCTCCGAGATAGACGCACAGGCCGACCGTTTCGTCCGGCCTCGGGGTCGACACCTCGAACTCGGTGCCCGCCTCGACCAGAAGGAACCGGCCTGGCCTCACCGCACGGGCCCGGCCGTCGATCTTGTAGACCTCCTCGCCGCTCAGCACGAACTTGACCGAAGGCGCCAGCGCGCGGACCAGGCTTCGTCCGCCCGGAAGCCTCGACAGGACCACGCAGCCGTGGCGAAGCGGCAGCCGCTCGCCCTCGCCATGGCCGGACATCAGGTAAAAAGGTGTCGAGTCGATCACAATTGTAATCGTAAGCAAAATCCGCGCCACGTAAAGACTTGGCGGAATTCCGCCATTCGCGGCGGTTGCCACTAATTGCTTACGTTCGGAACCGGTCGGCGAGCGTACGCTTTCGGACGGCATGCGCATCGCCACCTTCAACGTCAACGGAGTCAACGGCCGGCTTCCCCTGCTCGTGGAATGGCTCGAGTCGTTCCGGCCTGACGCCGTCTGCCTGCAGGAGCTGAAGGCGCCGGACGAGAAATTTCCGGCGGCCGAGATCGAGAAAGCAGGCTATGGCGCGATCTGGCACGGCCAGCAGCGCTGGAACGGAGTCGCCATCCTCGCCCGCGATTGCGAGCCGGTCGAGACCTGCCGCGGGCTGCCGGGCGATCCGGACGACGCCCAGAGCCGCTATATCGAGGCGGCGGTGGGCGGAATCCTGATCGGCGGCCTCTACGCGCCCAACGGCAACCCGCATCCCGGGCCCAAGTTCGACTATAAGCTGGCCAGGAACGAGCGGCTGATCGCCCGCGCCGCCGAGCTGATCGGTCTCGGCGAGCCGGTGGTGATGGCGGGCGATTACAACATCATCCCGACCCCGACCGCGATGGACGCCTACAAGCCGGAGCGGTGGATGGACGACGCGCTGATGCAGCCGGAGCCCCAGGCCCAATATGAACGGCTGGTCGCCCAGGGCTGGACCGATTCACTTCGCCATTTCCATCCCGGCGAGCCCATTTTCACCTTCTGGGATTATTGGCGCAACGCCTTTGCCCGCAACGCCGGCATCCGGATTGATCATCTCCTCCTCAACCCGGCCGCGGCCAAGCGCCTCAAGGCCGCCGGAGTCGACCGCGAGGCGAGGGCGAAGGAGAAAGCGAGCGACCACGCCCCGACCTGGGTGGAGCTGAAATAAGGTCCGTCATCCCGGCGAAAGCCGGGACCTCATGACAAGAAGTCTCGGCGGGTCTCCCCGAGATCCCGGCTTCCGCCGGGATGACGGGAATGTTTACACTTCGGCTCCAGCCCAACACCAAAAACCGCACTTTTCCGCCATTGGCCCGGCTCTTGCTGATTAGCGGACATGCTGAAGAAAGCCTTAAGACTTTTCGTCATCAAGTCCCGCCTCGAAGCCTGGGCCGTGATTTATGCGCTCGCCGTCGGCGGAGTCACCCGGGGCCTTCACTACCGGGAGCAATATCACGGCTTCGGCGGCTGGCTCCTCTTCCTCGCCTGCACCGGCGCCGTGTTCATGGCCGGCGCCAAGATCCTCGACGCGACCCGGGGGCCGAGCCACCGCCGCTCGACTGTCCAGCGCGTCCTGGAGCGCGCCCGGGCCGCCTGAACCGGGCGAAAAGGGGGGTCCCGCCCGGAAGGGCGCGCACGCCGGCACGTCATCTGAACCTGGCTGGCCTTTATCCCCTTGAGACACGGATCGTTATGAAGTCCGTCATCCCGGGCTTGACCCGGGATCCATGAACACGGCCCCAGTCCGGATTGGAGGCGGCGGAGTTCATGGATCCCGGCCTTCGCCGGGATGACGAAGGGCTCCCAATCCTTGGTGGATTTTCCCAAACCTAGGTGGCGGTAAGCCCCATCCTGCGCCGCTTACTCGTTCATTTTCCGCGAATTTCCGCCATTTTCCGCACTTGGCACGACCCTTGTAATCTAGTCTGCATCAGCCCCGAGCGGGGGTGCAACAAGGTTCAAGGAGCAGGAAAATGATCGACTATCGGAAACTCGGTGAGACTGTAGCGGCGGCGGTCCTGGCCATCGTCCTGTCGGCAGCTTCGGTCGGAGCGGCGGTCGGCCCGGCGCATGCGATCGAGACCGGTCCGTCCCTCTACGCCTCGGCGCCGGCGGCCCCCGCCCGTGCCTGAGACGATCCACGTGCCCGCCGACAAGCTGGTGCGGATCCCGCCGAGGCCCGGCGGCCCGCGCCGCCCCGAAGCGCCCCGGAGCCCGCACCCCACCCGGTCCGGCTTTGGCCTGATGGAGTTACTGCCGATGAGCATCTTCTCCCGCACCCGCGACATCGTCGCCGCCAATTTCACGGACCTTCTCGACAAGGCCGAGGACCCCGCGAAGATGATCCGGATGATCATCCTCGAGATGGAGGAGACCCTGGTCGAGGTGCGTTCCACCGCCGCCCGGACGATCGCCGAGCAGAAGGAGATGCAGCGTCAGATCGCTCGCCTCGACAAGCTCCAGGAAAGCTGGACCGAGAAGGCGCAGCTGGCGCTCAGCAAGGGCCGCGACGACCTCGCCCACGGCGCCTTGACCGAGAAGCAGAAGGCGGGGGCCATGGCCGAGAGCCTTCGGGTCGAAATCGACCTGCTCGACGAGGCGATGCGCGCGTCGGAGGCCGACATCGCCAGGCTCCAGGGCAAGCTTCGCGAAGCCCGCGCCCGGCAGAGCGCGACCCAGAACCGGTTGGAGAGCGCCAACCAGCGCTTCCGGCTGCGCGAGATGACCGCCGGCCCCAGGGTCGACGAGGCCTTTTCCCGCTTCGACCAGCTCGAGCGCCAGGTCGACCAGGCCGAAGGCCGCGCCGACGCTTTGCTTCTCGGCGCCCCGCCGAGGACCCTCGACGAGGAAATTTCAGAGCTTCGCAACGCCGAGAAGATCGACGCCGAGCTCGAAGCGCTGAAGGCCCGGCTCGCCGCGGAGCGGGAGGGCTGATGCGATGGAAGACTGGATCTACCGGATCATGAACGCCCGAAACCCCAATTGGCGGACTCTCTCGACCAACCCGGCGGCGACCGGGACCCGGGAGCCCCGCCGCGAACTCGAGACACTAAGGAGGGAAAAATGAAGAAGAGTTTCTATCTGGACAAGGCCAACGGCAAGGTTTTCGGAGTCTGCGCCGGAATCGCCCGCCACATGGGCTGGGACCCGACCTTCGTCCGGGTCGGGCTGGTCGTGCTGACCGTGATGACCTTCCCCTGGGCGCTCGTCGCCTACGGCGCGGCAGCGATCATCGGCAAGAAGCGGCCCGCCGACTATGGCGAAGAACTCTCGGCCCCGGCGCTTCGCACCTCGACCTTCGAGATGAACCGCTCGATGCGCGACATCGATCGGCGGATGGCCGAGGTCGAAACCTATGTGACCGCGCAGAACACCTCTCTCGCCCGCGAGATCGAAAGCCTGCGCTGACCTCGAAGCCACAAACAGACGGGAGGATGCGATGAGCGAACCGACGACGATGATGGCGATGGCGGGCTTCGGCCTCGCCGCGCTCGCCATCCTGCTCTTCGCCGGCTTGAGGGGCTGGCAGGGCTGGCTCGACCTCAAGCGGCTGGAGCTGGCCGCCGCCGAGCCCAAGCCGGCGAGCTACGGTGGAATGGCCGAGCGGATCGAGCTTGCCGACCTGAAGGAGCGGATCCGCAAGCTGGAAAGCCTCGCCGCCTGCATCGATCTTTGACTCCGTCATTGCGAGGAGCGAAGCGACGCGGCAATCCAGTTCCGGCCTCCGCGCCGCTGGATTGCTTCGCTTCGCTCGCAATGACGGAGTAAGCCGGACTACCCCTACATTCCCCCCAGAAACGCCAGCAAGCTTCGCCCGGGCATGAAGAAATAGCCGCCGCCCAGGGTCCGGACGAAGCTCGGCACCGGCGCGAGGCGGGCCGGGCCGTCGTGGCTCGGCACCGTGTAGCCGAGCGAAGTCTTGGTCATATTGTTGATCAGCGGATCCTGCTCGCCCGAAAGGCCCTGAAAGCCGGGATTGGACAGCCAGGTCTGCTGGACGAATTCGAACTGGCGCTCGATATCCCCGTTCAGGCACATGAAGAGGAGGCCCGGCTTTCGCCCCGGCTCCGGCGCGTAGAGGCGGCCGACCCGGCGGATCCGGTGGCGGTTGGAGATGCTCACCTGCTCGAGCGAGCCCGGCATCCGGGTGTCGCGCGGATTGGCGCGCCTGATGTGGGCGCCGGTCGGGCAGCGCAGCGCCTGCGGATCCTCGACGCCGTAGAGGAAGTCGTTGTCCTGGTCGCTGCTCGGCACCGTCGGCGCGCCGATCGCCGTCTCGCCGGCGGGCGTCGTCGCGGGCCGCGCCGTCTCGAGCGCCGGATCGGCGGCGACCGGCTCGGCACAGCCCTCGGCGGCCCTGCGCCGCGAATCGCGCTCGGCCTTGCGGCTGAGCTCGGTGCCGTAGGAAGTATAAGGATTGCGCACCAGCGACGAGCCGTCCTTCCAGCGGCCGATCAGCTTGGCCGCGATGAAATCCGGATTCACCTCATAAGGTTCCGGCAGGCGCTGTGCGAGCCTGGCCGCTTCGGCATCGCAATAGGCGTTGAAAGCCATGACGTCCTGTTCGAGCTGGCGAATGACGAGAAAGGTGCCGTTGCGCGCCACCGCCCGCGGAGCATCGACGATCGCGGTTCCGAAGGCCCGGCTTTTATCGGCGATCGGAAGCAGGTTCTTCGGATCGGCGAGGGCGGACAGTTCGGGCTCGGGCGGAAAATTGCCGCGGTCGTCGGGGTAGCCGATGACGAACTCGCCGGGCTGGACGAGGTGGATCGGATCGTTCGATCGGTTGGCCTGGTCGGTGCCGCGCATCACCGGCTGCGAGACGCCGTCGACGAACTGGAACGGCTCGATGGCCGGCTTGCGCGCCTCCACGAGCGGGATCCGATAGGGGCCCGCCATCCCGTTCGCCGCCGCGGTCTCTGCAATCTCCGCCTCGAGCCGGGCCACGTCGGCTGGGCCGACGCCGTAGACCAGGATCGCCAGATCGCTCGACCGCCGGCCCCATTCCCAATGTTCCGGCGCGTCCGCTCCGCAATCGCCGAGGATCCGGGCCCGTGTTTCGGTCGCCATGCCTTCGAGGAAGGCGGGCGGGAAGCCGGCGATGCATTCCGGTGCCAGGCCGAGCCGCTCCAGCGCCCCGGCGCCGAGCGCTACCGTGAGCACGGCGTCGCGCCGAAGCTTGCGGCCGTCGCCGAAGGCGGTGTGCGGATAGAGCGAGGCGATGAAAGCGCGCGCCCGGGCCTTGTCGCCGGGCAGGTCGAAGAGCAGGCACGAGCCGTGCGGCATGAAGCCGAGACCGCCGAAGACGAGGCTCTGGATCTGGCTCGTCTCGAGCTTGCCGTCGGGCCTCGGCTCCGATCCGAACAAAGCCAGCCACTGTCCCGCTTCGTCGTTGCTGAGCGCGGCGGCGAGACCCCGGCGAATGTCGGCATTGGTGCGGATCTGATCGGTGATGAGATCCGGGTAGGCGGTGTACCAGAAGCGGGTTGGACGCATGCTGGCGCGGGCGAAGCGCTTGAACCTTTCACCGTCGGTCGCGCCTTTCTCGAAGAAATATTCCGAGCGCGGGAAGCCGATCGTGTTGGACCAGACTCCGGTCAGGCCTTCGTGGGCGAGGGTGATGAAATCCTCGAGATAGCTTTCCCAGCTGCCTCCGTAATTGGAGAAGAAGACGAGCTGGCGGGTGCCCGGGATCGTGATCCAGCGCGCCGCATGGATGGTGCTGATCCCGCTCAGCGTGCCGGGTGTGTAGGTCTTGCCGACGTTGAGCCGCCCCGACCAGAAGGCGATCCTCAGGGTCAGCCATCGCACCGGCCCCGGCTTGCGCCGGGTGATCGAGACCATGTGGTTCTGCGCGCAGTGATTCTCCCGCTTGCCGATCTCGCGCAGCGTGGCGGAGTCGGGCGCCCGGGGATCGGCCCAGTCGTTCTTCTCCTGCTTGCGAAGGGCGAGGAAGGCGAGGACGACCGTCCCCAGCGCCAGCCCTGTCACCCCGACGACCGCGAGCAGCAGGCCGGCGGCGAGATGCCAGCCCGTCAGGCTCGCGATCAGCCCGATCATGATCGCCAGGGCGAGCAGCCCGAAGGGCCAGAGGAATTGTGGGACGAAGGGGAGGGCATATTTGATCACCAGCTGCAGCGCCGGCGGGTTGGTGCCGGTGCGGAGCGGCGGCGGCGGCGGTTGCAGCGCCCAGCCGAGGCCGGGTGCCGCCTCGACGGCCCGGCGGAACTCGGCGAGGCGGTCGATCGGCCTGAGCCCTGGCCGGCGGTTGTCGATGCGGGCCTGGAGGAAGCGGGCGAGATCCGCCTCGCCGCGGATCCGGCCGACGCTCATCCCCGGAGTGCCCTGGAAGCACAGGCCCGGGTCCGAGAAGAGGCCCTGGCCGACCTGGATCCGGTGCGACGTCAGATAATCGAGGAGGCCGATAGCGCCGTCCCAGTCGCGGACCCGCCGGAAGATCGGCTCGAGATCCTCGCCGATCGCCTCGACGATCCGCTCCAGGGCCCGGCGGTCGCCGCCGTCGGCGGTGAGCTCGAAGACGAGATGCGCCTCGCCGCCCGGCTCGCCGGGGATGGCGTGGAGACTCATGAAGTGGGTTCCGCCGCCGTCCGGGTCGAGCTGGTCGAGCGCCTGCTTCAACTCCGGGCGCGGCGGATTGCCGAGCCCGTCTATGGCGGCGTCGAGGGCCGGGATATCCGCCTCGCGGATCGGGGCGACGATCGTGACGAGGGTGTCCATCAGCGCGGTCCTGCCGCGGACGACAACGACAGCGACAAAGGCAGCCGGTTCGGGAAGGGCCCGGCCCAGGATATCCGGCCGACTCCGGCCAGGCCGCGGCGGACGAGGCCGCCGACCAGCAAAGGGATCTGGAAGGCGTTGACCGGCCGCCCGGAGCAGGGGTGAAGCCCGCCGCCGAAATGGAGATAGATCGAGCGCGCCCGGTCCGGGCGAATCCGGCGGGGATCGGTGAATACGGTCGAATCCTGCATCGCCGCCGAGGTCCAGGCGACCGTCGAATCCCCGCGCCTGACGGCGACTCCGGCCAGGACCCCGTCGGCAAGCGCGGCGCGCAGGACCGCCGGGTTGTGCGGCCACAGCCTGAGCGCGTCGAGGCACCAGCCGTAGAGCCGCGGAAGATCGTCGAGGTCGCGGCGCATGGCCAGCTCGAGGTCGGGATCGCGGGCGGCCAGCTTGACGAGCTTGGCGACCACCGTCGCGGTCGTGTCGATCGAGCCGACGAACATCCCGCCGATCGTCCGCTGGACGGCGCCCTTGTCGAGGATGCCCTGGGCCAGCAGCCGGCCGAGCATGTCGTCGCCCGGATCGGCCGGGTCGCGGCGCTCGATCTCGGCCTCGATCCAGCCTTTCATGAGTGCGCCGGCGGCGATCCCGCGCTCGCGGATCGCCGACTCGTTCAACGGGTTGATGAAAGTGTGGTTGAAGACCGAACGCGCCACCTCCATCAGCATCCGCTCGGAAGGGGCCTGAAGCCCGAACAGCCGCCGGGCGGTGCGCGCAGCGATCGGGCGGGCATAATTGCCGACGGCGTCGAATTCCTGGCCCGCCGGCATTCCGGCCAGCACGGACTCGATGTCCGCCTCGGTTTCTCGCTGAAGCCGGTCGAGGTCGATCGCGGCGAGCGCTTCGTAGAGGGCCCGGCGCTCGACCTCGAGCTGGGCGCCCCGATCCATGCCGAGGATGAACGGCCCGCCATTGACCTCGCCGATCTTGACCGCGTTGACCGGCGCGATCCCGAAATCGAGGTCGCGCCCGAGCATTTCGACGGCGTGGTCGTGACGCGCCGCGATCACCCATCGCAGGAAGCGGAACGGCTTGCCGTACCACCGCGCCAGCCGGGCGCCGATCCGGGCGGCCAGGTCCGGCAGCACCCGGCCGCCGACGAGGAAGCCGATAAGCGTCGGCCGGGCCGGCGTTACGATATCAGGATCGAAGTCCCCGTCGCTCATCGCCGATCCCCCCTCGGCCTGAAGACGGGATGCTACGCTTGTTGGCGAAGGAGTCCAGCGACGTAATTCCTCCCCGGCATTGGCCGGGGAGGGGGACCAGGCGAAGCCTGGTGGAGGGGTTCTTCAGACTCCGAAGAACCTATCCACCGCGCTTCGCGCGGTCCCCCTCCCCCGCAAAAGCGGGGGAGGAATTTAGCGCGCCGCCCCCAACCGCAGCCGCTCCACCGTGCCGTCGCGCCGGACCCGGAAGATGTCGCCGTAATCGCTGTCCGCCAGATCCGCCGGCCGCGCTCCGCCGAGCCCGGCGACGATCTCCGGCACCGTATTGCTGTGGCCGACGATCAGGACCGTGCCCGCCTCCGCCCGCACCCGGGCCAGCAGCCCCGCCGTGTCGCCCGGATCATATTCCTTGGGCGTAAGGCCGAGCCGGGCGGCGAGCGGAGCGGCGGTCTCGCGCGCCCGCCTCGTCGTGCTGACGTAGATCGCAGCCGGCCAGTCCTCCGGCTCGAACCAGGAGGCGAGCTTCTCGGCATTGCCCGCGCCCTCCGCGCTCAGCCCCGGATCCTGGCCTTGGCCTTTCTGCAGATGGCGCATCACGAACCAGCTTGGCGCCCGCGGCTCGCCCGCCGTCGTGGTGCAGGCGGCAAGCGCGAACAGCAGCAAAGCGGCGAGGGGACGGAACAAGGCCATGGTGTCGCTCCTTTGACCCAGTACCTGCCCGGCGGGGCGCCGCTTCACAAGGGCGACGACACCGTTTACGGGCGCAGCGACCGCAACGAACAGGGCCAAGGATGACCAAGCCAAGCGAGCGCCCGAACCGGCCGGCGCTCTCCCTCCATGTACCGGAGCCGCCCGCCCGGCCCGGGGACGAGGTCGACTTCAGCCACATCGCGATCCCCGCCGCCGGAAGCGTCCGCCGTCCCGACGTCGCCGCCCCGGCCGCGGAGACCCACGAGCTCGTTTACTCGCTGGTCCGGGTCCTCGATGAAGACGGCAAGGCGGTCAGTCCCTGGGATCCCAAGCTCGATCCCGACACCCTTCGCCGGATCCTTCGCGACATGATGATGGTCCGGGTCTTCGACGACCGCATGTACCGGGCCCAGAGGCAGGGCAAGACCAGCTTCTACATGAAATGCACCGGCGAGGAGGCGATCGCGGTCGCCGGCGCCCACGCCCTCGACCGCGACGACATGTGCTTCCCCACCTATCGCCAGCAGGGCCTGCTCGTCGCCCGCGACTATCCGCTCGTCCAGATGATGTGCCAGATCTATTCGAACCGCGGCGATCCGCTGAAGGGCCGCCAGCTCCCGATCATGTACGCCTCCAACGCCCACGGCTTCTTCACCATCTCGGGCAACCTCGCCACCCAATTCCCCCAGGCCGTCGGCTGGGCGATGGCGTCGGCGATCAGCGGCGACAGCCGGATCGCGGCCGCTTACATCGGCGACGGCTCGACCGCCGAGGGCGACTTCCACGCCGCCTGCACCTTCGCCGGGGTCTATCGCGCGCCCGTCATCCTCAACGTCGTCAACAATCAATGGGCGATCTCGACCTTCTCGGGGATCGCCGGCGGCAACCTCACTACCTTCGCGGCCCGGGCGGTCGGCTACGGCATCGCCGGCCTTCGGGTCGACGGCAACGACGCGCTCGCCGTCTACGCCGCCACCCGCTGGGCCGCCGACCGCGCCCGGGCCAATCTCGGGCCGACCCTCATCGAATTCTTCACCTACCGGGTCGAAGGCCATTCCACCTCCGACGATCCCTCCGTCTACCGCCCCCAGAATGCCGCGGCCGCCTGGCCGCTCGGCGATCCGGTGGCTCGGCTCAGGCAGCACCTCGCCCTGCTCGGCGAGTGGGACGACGAGCGCCATCAGGCCCAGCTCGACGCCCTCGACGCCGAGGTCCGCTCCGCCCAGAAGGAGGCGGAGAAGCTCGGCACCCTCCAGTCCGACCCCTATCTCGACATCGCCTCGATGTTCGAAGGCGTCTTCGAGGAACTGCCCTGGCATCTCAAGGAGCAGCAGGCCCAGGCGCTGGCCGAGGCGGAGGCGAAGCGCGCATGAGCGTCATGAACATGATCCAGGCGCTCAACTCGGCCCATCACGTGATGATGGAGCGCGACAAGGGCATCGTCGTCCTGGGCGAGGACATCGGCTATTTCGGCGGCGTCTTCCGGGTCACCGAGCATCTTCAGAAGACGTTCGGCAAGGAGCGCGCCTTCGATTCGCCGATCAGCGAGAACGGAATCGTCGCCATCGCCGTCGGGATGGCCGCCTACGGCCTCCGCCCCGTCGCCGAAATCCAGTTCGCCGATTACATCTATCCGGGCTTCGACCAGATCGTCTCCGAGGCCGCCAAGATGCGCTACCGATCGGCCGGCGAATGGCATCTGCCGATGGTGATCCGGACGCCTTACGGCGGCGGCATCTTCGGCGGCCAGACCCACAGCCAGTCGCCGGAGGCGCTGTTCACCCACATCGCCGGGATCAAGACGGTGATCCCGTCCAACCCCTACGACGCCAAGGGGCTTCTCATCGCCGCCATCGAGGACAATGATCCGGTCGTCTTCTTCGAGCCCAAGCGGATCTACAACGGTCCGTTCGACGGCTTCTACGAGCGCCCCGTTACCCCCTGGGCCAAGCACCCCGCCGCCGAGGTCCCCGACGGCCACTATACCGTCCCGCTCGGCAAGGCGGCGATCGTCCGCGAGGGAGAGGCGATCACCATCCTCGCCTACGGCACCATGGTCCACGTCGCCCTCGCCACCGCCGCCGCCGAAGGCGTCGACGCCGAGGTGATCGACCTTCGAACCCTCGTTCCCGTCGACATCGACGCGATCGAGGCCTCGGTGAAGAAGACCGGCCGCTGCCTGATCGTCCACGAGGCGACCCGGACCTCGGGCTTCGGCGCCGAGCTCGCCGCGCTCGTCCAGGAGCGCTGCTTCTACCACCTGGAAGCTCCCGTGACTCGGGTCACCGGCTGGGACACGCCTTACCCGCATTCGATGGAATGGGCCTATTTCCCCGGGCCGGTGCGGCTCGGGCTGGCCCTGAAGAAAGCTCTGGAGGACTGACGATGTTTGCAAGCAAACATCGTCATTGCGAGGAGCGAAGCGACGCGGCAATCCAGCCTCAGGGGTCGGCGGCGCTGGATTGCTTCGCTTCGCTCGCAATGACGGCTTAAGGCAAAGGACGACCATGGCGCGCTTCGAATTCAAGCTCCCCGACATCGGCGAAGGCATTGCCGAAGCCGAGATCGTCCAGTGGCACGTCGCGGTCGGCGACTCGGTCAAGGAGGACCAGCAGCTCGCCGACATGATGACCGACAAGGCCACCGTCGAGATGGAGAGCCCGGTCGCCGGCAAGGTGCTTCAGCTCGCCGGCGAAGTCGGCGACCAGATCCCGATCGGCTCGGTGCTGGTCGTGATCGAGACCGAAGGGGAGGGCGCCTCCGCCGGCGCCGACGAAGCTTCCGCCGACGGCGAGCGCCACGACCAGGTGGCCCTTGCCGACGGCCTCGTCGAGGAGCGGCCCGAGCTCGAAGCCGCGATCCCGAGCACCGGCGAGGAGCGCCGCTCCGGCGACGACCGCCGCTCCGAACCGCGCGAGGAGCCGGACCGCCGGCAGGGCGAAGGCGGGGCGACGCAGGAATCCGGTCCCGACAAGCTCAGATCGAAGGGGATTGGCGGCAACCCAGGCGACCTCGTCGGCCTCAACCCCCAACCCGAGCCTCCGGGCAAAGAGAAGCTGGTCGTCCTCGCCTCGCCGGCCGTCCGCGCGCGCGCCCGCGACCTCGGCATCGACCTTGCCCAGGTGAAGACCAGCGCCGACCGGGTCCGCCACTCCGATCTCGACGCCTACCTGCTTTACAACGGCGGCGGCGTCTCCCGCTCCGGCGGCCAGCGCCGCGCCGACGAGAGCGTCAAGGTCGTCGGCCTTCGCCGCAAGATCGCCGAGAATATGCAGGAGGCCAAGCGCCGGATCCCGCATTTCACCCTGGTCGAGGAATATGACGTCACCGCGCTCGAGCAGACCCGGGCGATGATGAACTCGGATCGCGGCGGCAATCCCAAGCTCACCTTGCTGCCCTTCCTGATCACCGCCATGGCGCGGACGCTCGCCGATTATCCGCAGCTCAACACCCGCTACGACGACGACGAGAACGTCCTTCACCGCTCCGGCGCGGTCCACATGGGCATGGCGACCCAGACCCCGAACGGGCTCATGGTGCCGGTCATCCGGGGCGCCGACCGCCTCTCCATCTGGGACATCGCCCGCGAGATAATCCGGCTCTCCGAAGCCGCCCGAACCGGCAAGGCCGCCCGCGAGGAGCTTTCCGGCTCGACGATCACCATCTCCAGCCTCGGCCCGATGGGCGGGATCGCCTCGACCCCGGTCATCAACCGCCCCGAAGTCGCGATCCTCGCCGTCAACAAGGTCGAGGACAAGGTCGTGCCGGTGGACGGCGAGCTCGAGATCCGCAAGCGGATGAACCTCTCCCTCAGCTGCGACCATCGCGTCGTCGACGGCTGGGACGCCGCCAATTTCATGCAGGATTTGAAGAAGCTGGTGGAGAACCCGCTGAAATTGCTGAGCTAGAAATTCCTCCCCCGGATTTCCGGGGGAGGGGGACCGCCCGAAGGGTGGTGGAGGGGCTCTTCCGGCGCCGAAGAACCCCTCCACCAGGCTTCGCCTGGTCCCCCTCCCCGGCAAATGCCGGGGAGGAATTGATCTCCCGTCATTCCACCGCCACAACCGCCCCATGACCCTCGATCTCGATCGCCGCCTGCTCCTCAAGGCCGGCACCCTCGGCCTCGGCGCGCTCGCCGTCCCCGGCATGGCGCAGATGGCCGCCGCCCGCGGCTTCACCCACGGCGTCGCGAGCGGCGAGCCCCGCCAGCGATCGGTGATGCTGTGGACCCGCCACGTTCCGGTCCTTCGCGAAAGCGCCCGCCTGGGGTGGGAGGTCCGCGAGGCCGGCGGAGCGGGTCGCATCGTCGCCTCGGGCGAGGTCGAGGCCACGCCCGACACCGATTGGTGCGTCAAGGTCGTCGCGACCGGGCTGAAGCCGGGGCGCTGGTACGGCTATCGCTTCCTCAACCGCGACGGCGCCGCGGCCGCCACTGGCCGAACCCGAACCCTGCCCGAGGGGCACACGTCGAGCTTCAACCTCGGCATCTTCTCTTGCGCCAACCTCGCCTTCGGCTTTTTCAACGCCTACGCCCACGCCGCCGCCCGCCGCGACCTCGATCTGCTCGTCCATCTCGGCGATTACTATTACGAATATCAAGCCGGCAAATATCCGTCCGCCGCCGAGGCGGTCGCCGGCCGGATCCTCGATCCGGCGACGGAGGCGGTGGCGCTCGCCGACTATCGCCTGCGCCACGCCGCCTACCGCGCCGATCCCGATCTCCAGCGCCTCCACGCCTCGGCGCCGATGGTGATGATGTGGGACGATCACGAGACCGCGAACGACAGCTGGTCGGGCGGCGCCGAAAACCACGACCCCGCCAAGGAAGGCCCCTGGTCGGCGCGCAAGGCCGCCGCCGTTCGTGCCTATCGCGAATGGCTGCCCGTTTCCGAAAACACCTGGGAGAGCTACGAGATCGGCGATCTCGCCACCCTCTTCCGCCCGGAGACCCGGCTCACCGCGCGCACCCGCCCGCTCGAATATGGCGAAGCGCTCCGCAAAGGCGAGGACATCAAGGCCTCGCTGATACGCTTCCGCGACGGCCCCTGGCGCGATCCCGAGCGGACGATGATGGGCTCCGGGCAGGAGGCCTGGCTTGCCGGCGCCCTGAAGCGTTCGGCGGGGCAAGGGCGGCGCTGGCAGCTCCTCGCCCAGCAGACGGTGATGGGCTCCTGGGCCCTTCCGGCCGAGGCCCGGGCCTGGCTTCGCCCCGACGCGCCCAGGGAAGTCAGGCAGCTGACCGCGATCGGCGCCGCCGCGGCCGAAGTCGGCCTTCCGCTCAATCTCGATTCCTGGGACGGCTATCCCGCCGCCCGCGACCGCCTGCTCCGCTCGGCGCTCGACGCCGACGCCAACCTCCTCGTCCTCTCCGGCGACAGCCATAATGGCTGGGCGTTCGACCTCGATCTCGGCGGGACCCCGGCCGGCGCGGAATTCGCCGGCGCCAGCGTCACCTCCCCGGGGCTCGAAGCCTATACGCCCGGGGTCGCTCCGGCCGAGGTCGTGCGAGCCATTCGAGCGCGCAACCCAGCGCTCAAATGGGCCGACGTCCAGCGCCGCGGCTACATGACCCTGGCTTTGACCCGCGAGCGCGCCACGGGGGAATGGCTGTCGCTGGACACGGTGAGAACGCGCTCCACCAACCTGGCGGAGCGCCATTCGATGAGCGTCGTCAGGGGCAGGAACCGCTTCGCCTAGCTTGTCATCCCGGCGAAGGCCGGGATCCATGAACACGGTCTGGCGAGAGTTCGCTTCGATCCGTGTTCATGGATCCCGGGTCAAGCCCGGGATGACGGAGGAGGGGCGGCCCTGCGATGAACAGGAGTCGAACTCTGTTCCCTCTATGTTCCAAACATGCTAAGGGACGCCGATGTCCCGCTTCCCGTTCCTCCACTTCATCCCCGTCCCCGTCCGCCCCCGCCGCGGCGGCTGGTCGCCGGTCCTCCAGATACGCTTCGTCATCGGCATCGCCCGCGGCCTGAGCCCGGAAAAGGCGGCCGCTCGCCTCGGCAGGACCCGGCAGTCGGCCCAGGCCCTGCGCCGTCACCCCCAGGGCAGGAGCTTCGCCGCCGCCTGGGACGCTGCCCGTCGCTTTTCGCTGGAGTCGCGTTCCCGGGATGATTCCGAGCCCCCTCAGGGACCCGGCCAGGCCTGAAAAAAAGGCGATGCCGTGTGTAACTCGTGTAACTCACGCACTTTGGGCAGGGCCCCACTGTCGCTACCCGGTCGGGAAGGCTAAGGCCGCGGCCATGCTGAAGAAGACTTCCACGCCCGATCTCGACTCGCTGCGGCTGGTCGAGGAGCGGCTGCGCTGGCTCTCCGCCTGGACGATCCACAACGCCAATCATCTGCGGGAGAGTCCGGACGGACTGAAGGTCGGCGGCCATCAGGCGAGCTGCGCCTCGATGACGGCGATCATGGCGGCGCTCTATTTCCATGCCCTCGGGCCGAACGACAAGGTCGCGGTCAAGCCCCACGCCGGCCCGGTCCTCCACGCTGTCCATTATCTGCTTGGCGGCCAGAGCCTGGAGCAGCTCGAGAATTTCCGGGGCTTCGGCGGAATGCAGTCCTATCCGAGCCGGACGAAGGACCGGATCCCGGTCGATTTCTCGACCGGATCGGTCGGCCTCGGCGTTGCGGTCACCGCCTTCGCGAGCCTCGTCCAGGATTATCTGGTCGCGCACGGCGAGATGGCCCCGGCCGACATGGGCCGGATGGTCGCCCTGATGGGCGACGCCGAGCTCGACGAGGGCAATATCTACGAATGCCTGATCGAGGCCTATAAGCACGACATCCGCAATTGCTGGTGGATCGTCGACTATAACCGCCAGTCGCTGGACGCGACCACGGCCGAGCGCATGTTCCGCCGCTTCGACGAGATCTTCGCGAGCTGCGGCTGGCGGGTGGTCACCCTCAAATACGGCAGGGCGCTGGAGGCGGCCTTCGCGGAGCCGGGCGGGGAGGCGCTCAAGGTCTGGCTCGAAGCGGTCGGCAATGCCGATTACGCCGCGCTCACCTATCTCGGCGGCGGCGCCTGGCGCGAGCGGCTGTTGCTCGAGGCGCCCGAGGCGAAGCCGCTGCTCGAAGCCCGCGACGACGAGGCCCTGGCCGCCTTGATGACCAACCTCGCCGGCCACGACATGGAAAGCCTGGTCGAGGCCTTCGACGGCGCCCGCGACGACGTGCCGACGCTCTTCATCGCCTACACGATCAAGGGCTTCGGACTGCCTTTCGCGGGCCACAAGGACAATCATTCCGGCCTCATGAACCCGGGGCAGATCGCCGCTCTGCGCGAGCGGATGGGCATTGCGGAAGGCGAGGAATGGGCGCCCTGGGCCGGCCTCGGCGGCAATTCGGCCGAGGCGGTCAAGGCGCTGGTCGAGGACAGCCGGATCGCCAAAGCGAAGCGCGAGCGGCCCTGGAACCAAATCGAGGTTCCCGCCATCCCGGCCCCCGCCGGCGACGAGCAGTCGACCCAGGCCGCCTTCGGCCGGATCCTCCTCGACCTCAGCCGCGCCGGGGGGGCTCTGGCCGACCGGATCGTCACCACCTCGCCCGACGTCACCGTCTCGACCAATCTCGGCGCCTGGGTGAACCAGCGCGGCCTGTTTCGCCGAAGCGCGCTCGCCGACGTCTTCGCCGCCGCGAAAATCCCCTCCGCCCAGAAATGGGGCGCGACCGACGCCGGCCAGCATATCGAGCTCGGCATCGCCGAGAACAATCTGTTCCTGATGCTGGCCGCGCTCGGCCTTGCCGGCGACCTGTTCGGGACGCGCCTGTTCCCGATCGGCACGGTCTACGACCCGTTCATCGCACGCGGCCTCGATGCGCTCAACTACGCCTGCTACCAGGACGCCCGCTTCCTGCTCGTCGCGACTCCGTCGGGAGTCACGCTTGGGCCGGAGGGCGGCGCCCACCAGTCGATCAACCCGCCGCTGATCGCGCTCGGCCAGCCCGGCCTCAGGCATTACGAGCCCGCCTTTGCCGACGAGCTCGCCTTGTTCATGGCGGAGGCTTTCCGGCTCATCCAGGCGCCGGAAGGAGAGAGCGTCTATCTTCGCCTCACCACGCGGACGATCGCCCAGGCCGATCGGCCCGACGAAAGCTGGAAGGCGGGCGCGCTCGCCGGCGGCTACTGGCTTCGCGAGCCGGGGCCGGGCTCGGAGGCGGCTTTGGTCTATTCCGGGGCCATCGCGCCGGAAGCGCTGGCCGCCTGGGAGGCGCTCAGGGAAGACGTGCCCGGCCTCGGCCTGCTCGCCATCACCTCGCCCGATCTCCTTCACCGCGGCTGGAGCGAGCGCCGGCGCGGCCGCTGGGACGGGAAGGGGGCCGCGCCCTCGCACGTCGAGCGATTGCTGGCCCCGCTCGCGCCCGGGGCCGGCCTCGTCACCCTGCTCGACGGCGCTCCGGCATCGCTCTCGTGGCTCGGCGGGGTCATGGGCCACCGGGTCAGCCCGCTCGGAATCGAGCGCTTCGGCCAGACCGGAACCCTCCCCGATCTCTACCGCGAATACCGCCTCGACGTCGACGCGATCGTCGAGGCCGCCGCGGAGCTGTTCCTGCCGTGACCCGTCATTGCGAGGAGCGAAGCGACGCGGCAATCCAGCGGGCCTCGGAGGCTGCGCTGGATTGCTTCGCTGCGCTCGCAATGACGGACGTTTGCGGAACCTCTCCCTCCCTCCAGCGCTCTTCCCGCGAACCCATTCAAGGAGTT
>JAXDPE010000056.1:0-6521 GCA_034668565.1 Sphingomonadales bacterium
GCGGCGGCGGAGGCGGCGGCGGTCCGGCGCCCATCAGCGCTCCGCCCGTGGCGCCGACGCCTCCGCCTCCGCCGGCGCCTCCCCCACCACCGCCGCCTCCCCCGGCGTCGGTCGGGTTCAACGATGCGGAATATGCCCGCTCGAACGCCGCCAACAGCCACGCCGCCATCGCGGCCTACAACAAGGGGGCGACCGGCCAGGGCGTGAAGATCGCGATCGTCGACAGCGGCATCAACCCCAATCTCCCCGAATTCGCCGGCAAGATCGACCCCGGCAGCCGCGACGTGGCCGGCAATCGCGGGATCACCGATACGGAGGGGCACGGAACCGCCGTCTCGGCGGTGGCCGCCGCGGCCCGCGACGGCCAGGGCACGATGGGCGTCGCCTTCGGCTCGACCATCCTATCCTTCAACACCGCGGCCCCGGGAAAGTGCGATCCCGACGACGGCTGCGATCACAGCGATCCGAACATCGCCCAGGCGATCGACCTGGCCAGGTCGAACGGCGCCAAGGTGATCAACATCTCGCTCGGCGGCTCCGATCCGAGCGCCATCGTCAACGACGCCATCGCTCGCGCGGCGGCGGCGGGGATCCTCGTCGTCCTGGCCGCCGGCAACGAGGGCAAGGAAGCCACGGGCGCAAATCCCGAAGGCTTCGCCTTGTCTGCGTCGGCGGCGGGCAATGTCATCATTGCGGGGGCGATCGATTCCTCGCGGCTGCTCGCCGATTTCTCGAACCGGGCCGGGTCCGGCGCGGCCGTATATCTCTCCGCGATCGGAGTGAAGGTTCGGGCCCCCGACCATCTCGGAGACACCTATCTGTGGTCGGGCACCTCCTTCTCGGCACCGGTGATCTCTGGCGCGGCGGCACTGCTGGCGAGCGCCTTTCCCAACCTGACCGGCCAGCAGATCATGCAGATCCTGCTGGGCAGCGCCGACGACGCCGGCGCGCCCGGGACCGACGCCATCTTCGGACGCGGAATCCTCAACATCGAACGCGCCTTCCAGCCGCAAGGCAGCCTAAGCCTTCCAGGCGGCCAGGCGGTGGATCTCGCCGCAGGCAGCAGCCAGGGCTCGACGGCCATGGGCGACGCCAAGGTGGCTCTGGGCGGAATGGTCGTTCTCGACGGCTTCTCGCGCGCCTACACCTTGACCCTGGCCTCGGCGCTGCGGCGCGCGGAGCAGGATCGGCCGCTCGGCCGGGCGCTTCAGCCGGGCCTCAGCACCGCCACGGCCGGCGCTCGCGGAGTCGCCGTCTCGATCACCGTCGACCGCAAGCTGACCGGCCAGCCGGAGGTCGGCTTCGCGCAATTGGGCCTTACCTACGAGGATTCGCGCAAGGCGCGGCTGCTGTCGGGAATCGCGGTGAGCCGGCTCAGCCCGCGCCTGTCCATGGCCCTGGGCCTCGCCGAGAGCGGCAAGACGCTCGAGCGGCGCCTGAGCGGTCAGTACGGGGATTCCTTCCTCGTCGCCCAGGATCCGATGAGCCGGATGGGCTTCCAGGGCGATTCCGCCGGCGCCGTGGGCGCTCGCCAGCGGCTCGGCAGGATCGGACTCACCGCCACCGCCGAGCGCGGTGAAGTGCTTCAGCCCGGCTTCGACCGGTCCATCGCCCAGCCCCGCTACGCTATCCTATCGGTCGCCGCCGACCGGCGGGTCGGCGGGGCGAGGCTCAGCCTCGGCGCCAGCCGCCTGGACGAGCAGTCGAGCGTGTTCGGCGCCCGCTTCTCGCCGCTGATCGGGGTCGGCGGGGCGACCAGCTGGTTCGCGGACGCCGGCGCCGCCGTCGACCTCGGCCGCGGCTGGGGCGCTTCGGTCGGCTACCGCCTCGGCTGGACGTCGGTCCCCGCCGCCGCGGGCCTGGCCCAAGGCGGACGGCTCGCCAGCGACGCCTGGTCGCTCGACCTTTCGAAATCCGGCGCCCTTCGTCCGGGTGACCGATTCGCGTTGCGGGTGATGCAGCCGCTTCGGGTCCGCTCGGGCGGCTTCGACCTCGATGTACCGGTTTCCTACAGCTACGATACGCTGAGCGCGGGCTATGAAAGCCGCTTCTTCAACCTCGCCCCGACCGGCCGGGAGATCGACCTCGAGGCGGCCTATGGTCTCGATCTGCTGGCCGGCGCCGGCCATCTCAGCGCCAACGCCTTCGCCCGCCGCGATCCCGGCAACGTCGCGGCGCTCGACGCCGATCTCGGCGCCGCGATCCGCTTCACCCTGGGCTTCTAGGGTCGGCCGGGCGTCGCGATCAGCACCTTCAGGTCCCGATCCGGACTCCAGTTCCTGTGCCGGATCTCGAACCGCGTCGGCGAAACCTTGCGCACGCTTTCGCCGCAGAAGCTGACCAGGTTGCCCGGCGCGCCCTTGTCGATCACCAGCCGGAAGTCGCCGATCGGCGAGCGCCAATTGGCGCCGGTGGTGAGGATGTAGCCGATCCGCTGCTCCGGAGTCGGCCCGAGCCGGCGCAGGCGGTCGAGGCCGGCGAGGAAGGCGAGATCGGCGCAATAGTCGCGGATCATCTTTCGGCCCTCGGGCGAGCTTCGGAACTCGGGATAGGCCAAAGCGGCATCGACGCTGCCGCCGGTGCCCGGAACGTAGCGATGCTCGACGACAAGGTCGCGGCCCGGCGGGAAAAGCTGCTCCCAGTACCAACTTTCCCCGACGCTCCAGATCGGCTCCAGAAAGGCGGGCGATCCCTGGCCCGAGCTCTGGTCGAGAACCGCCAGCCCGAGCCTGACCAGCCGCTCCTGGTCCGCCGGCTTCAGTCGCCCGAGCGCTTCGCTGTCGGAATCGACGGCGAGACCGAGCGAGTGCAGCAGCGCTGTGCGGTCCACGCCGCCCAGCATCGCCTTGCGCTCGACCTTCATCGTCACCAACCGCCCGTCGACTCGGGTCTCGAAGCCTGAAGGGTAAGCGACGTCCATCTCCCGTTCCTCGTTCAAATCCCGGTCGGGCATCGGAAAGGCGACGACGGTCCGGATCGCCTTGGGCGAGCGGTTGCGGAAGACGTAGCGCACCCGCACTTCGCCGGCGGAGACGAACAGATCCTCGGAGACCATGTCGATGTCGGCGGTGCGGGTGAGGACAAGCCCGCCCGCCGCATGCTCGGCGGTGCTGTCGTTGGCGGCGGCCGGCGCCGCGAGCGCCAGAGCGGCGAGAATCGTCCAGCTGCGCTTCATCGCTTCCTCCCGCTTCGACGCGCGGAGGGATAGACTAATTGATGCTGATCACGCCATCCACCGCGCGCCATTCGGCGGGCCGGATCAGATGCTGATGGGCGACCCGCACCGAATGGAGCACCGCTTCGATGTCGGTCCGCCAATGATCGAGGAAGCGGTGGAGGACCGGGAAGCGCGGAGCGACGTCATATTGCTGCCAGACGAAAAGCTGGATGAGCCTGGGATGGTCGGGCAGATAATAAGCGACCTCGGCCGTCATCAGCCCGTAGCCCTGGACCTGGAGCAGGAAATCGCGGTCGTTCATCGCGCGCCCTCCGAGACGTTTCGGGCGCAGCATAGCCAAACATGCTTAACGGCAAACTAACCATGATCGGTTGTTCCCCGGCGAAGGCCGGGCCCCGGCGGGCGGGGCCGAAGACTGGGCCCGGCGTTCCCCGGGGAACAGGTCAGACCGTGAAGCTCTCGCCGCAGCCGCAGCTGCCCTTGGCGTTGGGATTGTCGAAGACGAAGCCGGCGGCGAAATCGTCCTCGCGCCAGTCCATGGTCGAGCCGATCAGATAGAGGATCGAGGCGCCGTCGACGAAGAAAGGGCCGGCGGGGGTGTCGATTCGCTCGTCGACCGGATCGGCCGAAGCGACATAGTCGACGCTGTAGGCGAGACCGGAGCAGCCGCGCCGCGGAGTAGAGAGCTTGACCCCGACCGTGCCTTCCGGAGCCCGCGCCATCAAGGCCGCGATCCGCGCTTCGGCGCCCGGAGTCAAAGTAAGCGCGGCCCGGCGGGCGCGGCGCGGGGCGGTTGCAATCGTCATGAGATGATTTCCCAAATCCGTTCGCGTCGAGCGAAGTCGAGACGTCCGATCGAGCGCAGCCGAGATAAGGTGCCTCGGCTTCGCTCGGCCGGGTCCCTCGACTTCGGCCTTCGGCCGAAGTTTACCCAGAGCGACGCCGACAGGCGGCGTCGAAGGGCTCGGGACGAACGGTCTTCTCGGACGTGACGCACCGTCATAGCATTCCCAGCTCAAGCTTGGCTTCGTCGCTCATCCTTTGCGGGTCCCAGGGCGGATCCCAGACCAGCTCCACTTCGGCATGGCCGATTCCCGGCACCGAGCCGATTCGAAGCTCGACCTCGCCGGGCATGGATTCGGCGACCGGGCAGTGCGGGGTGGTCAGCGTCATCTTGACCATCGCATGGTTTTCGGGGGTGATCTCGACATCGTAGATCAGGCCGAGATCGTAGATGTTGACCGGGATTTCCGGGTCGTAAATGTCCTTGAGCGCCTCGATGACGGCTTCGTAGAGGTCGCCGCCGGCGGGCGCGGCGGGCGCCTGCTGGGCGAGAAAGCCTTCGAGATAGTCGCGCTTGCGCTCGAACGTCTCGCCGACGCGCGCCTTGGGCGGCGGAGCGACGGCCTCCACCTCCTCGACCTCGATCTTGCGCTCCTCGTTCACCCGAAAATCCTTGTCACCCGTTCCAGCCCGCGGACCAGGGCCGCGATGTCGGCCGGGCCGTTATAGACGCCGAAGCTGGCCCGAGCCGTCGCTTCGACCCCGAGATGGGCCATCAGGGGCTGGGCGCAATGATGGCCCGCCCGGATCGCCACCCGGCTCTCGTCCAATATGGTGCCGATGTCGTGCGGATGCACCCCTTCGACGGCGAAGCTGACGATCCCGGCGGAATCGTCGGGGCCGAACAGGCGGACGGAGTTGAGCGAGGACAAGGCATCGCGGGTTTCGCCCACCAGCGCCCGTTCATGGGCGCCGATCGCCTCGAGGCCGATCGATTCCACATAGGCGATTGCGGCCTGGAGGCCGAGGACTCCGACGACGTGCGGAGTGCCGGCCTCGAACTTCGCCGGGGCCGGGGCGAAAGTCGTGCCCTCCCAGGCGACCTTGTCGATCATCGCGCCGCCGCCTTGCCAGGGCGGCATGGCGGCGAGATGCTCCGCCTTGCCCCAAAGGACGCCGATGCCGGTCGGCCCGTACAGCTTGTGGCCGGAGAAGACATAGAAGTCGCAATCGAGGTCGCGGACGTCGACCGGCATTCGCGGCACGGCCTGGCAGCCGTCGAGGAGCAGCAGCGCGCCCCGCTTATGGGCGATCCGGGCCGCCCGCTTCGCGTCGAGCACCGAGCCGAGGACGTTGGACACGTGCGCCAGCGCCACGATTCGGTGGCGATCGGTCAGCATCGACTCCAGCGCGTCGAGATCGATCCGGCCGTCGGGGGTGAGCGGCGCGACGTCGATCGCGGCGCCGGCACGGGCGGCGATCATCTGCCAGGGCACGATGTTCGAATGATGCTCGAGCATCGAGAGCATGATCCGGTCGCCCGGCTCGAGGAAGGCGCCGCCCCAGCTCTGGGCGACGAGGTTGATTCCCTCGGTCGCGCCGCGCGTGAAGACGATTTCATCGGTCGCGCCGCCGATGAAGCTGGCCACGGTCTGGCGCGCCGCCTCGAAAGCGACCGTCATTTCGGCCGAGCGCTGGTAGACGCCGCGATGGACGGTCGCATAGCTTTGCGAATAGCCTTCCGCGATGGCGTCGATCACCGCCTTCGGCTTTTGCGCGGTGGCCGCGGTGTCGAGATAGGACCAGCCTTCCGGGATAGCCGGAAAGTCGGAAAGGAAATCGAGGGGGCGGGTGGAGATTGCGAGGTCCATTATCCCCTCTCCCCTTCAGGGGAGGGGACGGGGGTGGGGGCTGTGGACGCACCGGTGCCGGCGACATGCCCCACCCCAACCCCTCCCCTGAAGGGGACGGGCTTTCGTCCGAACCAGGTTTCCACGTCCCGGTGCATCGCCTCGCGAACCGCTTCCTCGCCCGCCCGGTCGACCGAGTCGGCGACGAAGGCCCGGGTGAGGAGGGCCTTGGCGTCGGCGTCCGGCATGCCGCGGCTGGCCATGTAGAAGAGGGCGTCGCGGTCGAGCTCGCCGACGGTGGCGCCGTGGGCGCATTTGACGTCGTCGGCGAAGATTTCGAGCTCGGGCTTGGCGTTGACCGTCGCGGTGCGGGAGAGGAGGAGCCCTTTCAGCGACTGCTCGCCGTCGGTCTTCTGGGCGCCGCGAGCGACCTCGACGCGTGCGGCGACCGAGCAGATCGCGCGGTCGTCGA
Source organism: Sphingomonadales bacterium (assembly GCA_034668565.1). Lineage (GTDB taxonomy): Bacteria > Pseudomonadota > Alphaproteobacteria > Sphingomonadales > Sphingomonadaceae > Allosphingosinicella. Next base: position 6,284 of record JAXDPE010000056.1, read on the forward strand.
CCACGGAACGCCAAACCTGGCGGCTGGTGCCGCCGGGCTGCTCGTGGCGGACGACGAGATTGGCGTCGTGGCGCTGGCGGCCGCGGGCGAGCAGCGCTCCGCCGGCCTCGGCGTAGGCGAATTCGCCGGCGAGGCGGATTTCGCCGTCAAGCCGAGTGTCGGCGCCGCCCGCGGCGAGGGTGGTCGAAGTGAGGCTCGCGCCTTCGCCGATCGTCGCCACGTCGGTGAGGCTTGCGAA
>JAXDPE010000057.1:0-42114 GCA_034668565.1 Sphingomonadales bacterium
GCCGCAATCGGCGATCCTCGGCGTCGGCAAGCTGGAGAAGAGGGTGGTCGTCCGCGAGGTCGGCGGGACGGACGCGATCCTGATCCGGCCGATGGCTTATGTCTCGCTGACCATCGACCATCGGGTGGTGGACGGCCACCAGACGAATGCGTGGCTGACGAGGTTCGTGGAGGTGCTGGAGGGGTGGCCGGCGGAGTAGCTTAAAATCCTCCCCCGGCTTTCCGGGGGAGGGGGACTGCGCGAAGCGCGGTGGAGGGGTTCTTTCCGACTCCGAAGAACCCCTCCACCATGCTCCGCATGGTCCCCCTCCCCGGCAAATGCCGGGGAGGATTTAGGAGTCGAACAGGGCCTTCAGCTCGTTCTTCAATATCTTGCCGTTGGCGTTCCTCGGCAGAGGCTCGGGCAGGAAGGCAATGCGCACCGGGGTCTTGAACACGGCCAGCCGCGCCCGCACCCAGGCTTTCAATTCCGCCTCGCTCGCCGCCGCGCCCGGCGCGAGGTGGACGATTGCGGCCGGCTCCTCGCCGAGGGTGCGGTGGGGGAGGCCGATCAGGGCCGCGTCCATGACGGCGGGATGGTCGAAGAGGACGTTCTCGACCTCGATCGAATAGATGTTCTCGCCGCCGCGGATGACCATGTCGCGGGCCCGGTCGACGATGTAGAGGAAACCTTCCTCGTCGAGGCGGGCGAGGTCGCCGGTCCGGACCCAGCCGTCGACGAAGGTGGCGGCGCTCGCCTCCGGCTTGTTCCAATAGCCTTTGACGATTTGGGGGCCGCGCGCCCACAAGTCGCCGACCTCGCCGACGGCAAGCTCTTCCTCCCCGTCCGGCGACATGATCCTGAGATCGGCGACCGGCACCGGCGGGCCGGCGCTGTCGGGCCGGTTGAGATAATCCTCGCCGACATGGCTGGTGACCGTCGCCGTCGTCTCGGTCATGCCCCAGCCGTTGCCGGGCAGGGCGCCGAACTCCTCAGAGATCTTGCGGACCAGCTCCGGCGCGGCGGGCGCGCCGCCGTAGCTGACTGTCTCCAGGCTGGTCAGGTCGAAGCGGGCCCGGTCGGGATGTTCGAGCAATTGCCAGGCGATGGTCGGAACCCCGCCCGTCATTTGCACCCGCTCCCGCTCGATGATCGCCATCGCCTCGAGCGCGTCCCATTTGCGCATGAAGATGAGAGTATGGCCGGCGACCATCGTCCCCATCAGCATCGCGCTCAACGCGGTGCAGTGGAAGAGGGGGATGACCATGAGCGCGGTCTTGGGCTGGGGCTCGGGCGGCGCCTCCCCCCGGCGAAGCGCGGCGCGGGCGTTGGAATAGCCGACGGAGAGGATGTTGGTGGTGAGGTTGCGGTGGGTGCCGAGCGCGCCCTTGGGCCGACCGGTGGTTCCGCTCGTATAGAGGATCGTCGCGTCGTCGTCCGGCTCGAGGCCCGGTTCGGGGAGCCGGGCGTCGGGGAGGCCCGCCCAGGCGGCGGGCGGGCCGATCAGCTCTTCGAGCCGGCCGGCGCCGGCCGGGGGCTCGGCGGACCGGGCGACGAGGACATGGCCGAGCGCCGGCAAGGCCCCCCGGTGGGGCTCGATCCGCTGCCAGCGCGAGGCGTCGGCGACAAGCAGCTTCGAGCCCGAATCGGCGAGGCCATATTCGAGCTCCGCGCCGGTCCACCAGGCGTTGAGCGGAACCGCGATCGCGCCCAGCGCCGTCGCCGCGAAGAAGGCGACCGGCCATTCCGGCAGGTTCGTCATCGCGATGGCCACCCGGTCGCCCTTGCCGATGCCGAGCTTGCGAAGCTCGAGGGCGAGGGCGGCGATGGCGCGATATTGCGCCTCGTAGGAGACGCGGTCGTTTTCGAAGATCGTGGCGGTGCGGTCGCCGTGGTGCCGTGACGCCTCGACAAGGGACGAAAGGTTGGGGGGCGCATTCTTCCAGATCCGGGTCCGGCGGCCGCGGATGACGGCTTCGCCGAGCTCGAGCCTTGAGCCGGAGGCGGTGAGCAGTGCGTCGACCGCCTTCAGGCTCAGCCGCGGCCAGTCGGGATCAAGCTCGAAACCGTCGGTCACCCGCATCTCCTTTTCGCCGGGCTTTCAATGGCGTTGATTCGGCGCCGGCTCAAGCGCTAGGCGGCTGCCGTAAATTCCTCCCCCGGATTTCCGGGGGAGGGGGACCAGGCGAAGCCTGGTGGAGGGGCCTTACGGACTCCGAAGAACCCCTCCACCGCGCTGCGCGCGATCCCCCTCCCCGGCAAATGCCGGGGAGGAATAGTGCAGAGGAGTGACCATGGAATTCGTGGACGCCGCCGAAGCGGGGTTCGATCCGGATCGGCTGGCCAGGATCGACGCCTTTCTCGACGAGCATTATCTTGCGCCCCAGCTTCTCGCCGGAGCCCAGCTGCTGATCGCGCGCGGGGGGAGGGTCGTCCACTTCTCGGCGGCGGGCAAGGCGCGGGCCAGCGGCGAGCCGATGCGGGACGACACGCTCTTCCGGATCGCCTCGATGACCAAGCCCATTACCTCGATCGCCTTCATGATGCTGGTCGAGGAGGGGAGGGTGACCCTCGACCAGCCGGTCGAGACATTGATCCCCGAATGGAAGGGCATGGGAGTCTATGACGGCGGCGGCGCCGGGACGCCCTTCCTGGCCAAACCGCCCGAGCGGCCGATGATGATGATCGACCTGCTACGCCACACGTCCGGCCTCACCTACGGCTTCCAGCACCGGACCAATGTCGACTCGGCCTACCGGAGCCGGAAGATCGAAGGCTGGCACGGCGACCTGGATCTCGACGGCCTGGTTGCCGCGCTGGCCGATATCCCGCTCGAATTCTCGCCCGGAACCGCCTGGAATTATTCGGTTTCGACGGACGTGCTCGGGCTCGTCGTCGAACGGGTTTCGGGGATGAAGCTCGACCGTTTCTTCGAGGAGCGGATCTTCGCGCCGCTCGGCATGGTCGATACGTCGTTCCACGTCCCTCCCGACAAGGCCCACCGGCTCGGCGACGCCTGGGCGTTTCGCGACGGCAAGGGCGCCGTGGTCTACGACGCGGCGGCGAAGAGCGCGTGGAGCGCCCCGCCCAGGCTCCTTGCGGGCGGCGCCGGACTGGTTTCGACGACGGCCGATTATCACCGTTTCTGCGCGATGCTGCTTGCCGGCGGCGCGCTCGGCGGCGCCCGGATCGTCGGACGCAAGACGATCGAGCTGATGACCGCCAACCACCTTCCGGGCGGGGCCGATTTGACCGAGATGAGCCGGTCTTTGTTCAGCGAGGCGGTCAATGCCGGGCAGGGCTTCGGCCTCGGCTTCGGGGTCAATCTCGATCCGGCCAGGACGATGCTGCCGGGGTCGAGGGGGGAGTTCTACTGGGGCGGGATGTTCTCCACCGCCTTCTTCATCGACCCGGTCGAGCGATTGCACATGGTGTTCATGACCCAGCTGATGCCGTCCTTCACCTACCCGATAAGGCGGCAGCTCAAGACGCTCATCTATGCGGCTTTAAGGTAGGTCTCGTCGCCCCAGCGCAGGCTGGGGCCCCGGGGGTGAAAAGCGCCGAGCCTTTCACCCGCTGGGATCCCAGCCTTCGCTGGGATGACGGTGGGGAACCGCAGCCGCCCCGTTCGGTTACCGGCCCATGGCCGACGACCCATCCGCCGACGAAGATCCGCCGCCGCTCAGCGAGGCCCAGGAGCGGGAGGTCGAAGAGCGGAGCCCGCCCGAGGCCAAGATCGTCCACGCCGCCGTCTCCAAGCAGGCCGAGGACGAGCTCGGCCGGCCGCTCGGATCGCTTTTCTGGTCGGGCCTCGCCGCGGGCGTCGCCATCATGGCCTCGGTCGCGATGCAGGGCGCTCTCCACCGCCGGCTTGCCGACGCGCCTTGGCGCGAGCTCGTCGCCGGCTTCGGCTATTGCCTGGGCTTCATCATCGTCATCCTCGGCCGGATGCAATTGTTCACCGAGCATACGATGGTCGCGGTGCTGCCGCTGATGCGCGAGCGCACGATGCGCAATCTCGGCCGCGCCGCCCGGCTCTGGGCGGTGGTCTTCATCGGCAACGTCGTCGGCGCCGCCGCCATCGCCGCCGCCGCGATCCATCTCCACCTCCAGTCGGAAGAGCAGACCCGGGCGATGCTCGACGTCTCGGCCAAGCTCCTCGAAAAGGCGCCGCTCGACATGCTCGCGCAGGGCGTTCCGGCCGGCTTCCTGATCGCATCGATCGCCTGGATCCGATCGGCTTCCGACGATTCCAGCTTCTGGATCGTCCTCATCCTCACCTACGCGATCGCGATCTGCGGCTTCACTCACGTCATCGCCGGAGCCGCCGAGGCGTTCCTCCTGCTCTGGGCGGGCCAGGTCTCGGCGGGCTGGGTGCTCGGCGGCTTCCTGCTTCCGGCCTTCGCCGGCAACGTCATCGGCGGCACCGGCCTCTTCGCCCTGCTCGTCCACGCACAGGTCAAGGCGGAGATCTAGCCCGCTTCCGCAGCGCGCCCGGGCAGGGCATAAAGGCGCGATGGAGCCTCCGACCCAGTCCCGCTTGCGTCCCTTGTCGCCCGGCGAGCCCGTGCCCTGGTTCAAGGCCAAGGCGATCGGCGGGAGCGACAATTACGTCTTCGACACCGCGGCCGGGCGCTACATATTGATGCTCTTCCTCGGCCGGGCGACGAACCCCGGATCAGCCGAGGCCCTGACCTGCGCGCTTCGCCACCGGGCGCTGTTCGACGACGTCCGCGCCTGCTTCTTCGGGGTGACCTCGGATCCGGAAGACGCCTCGGCCGGCCGGGTCGCCCAGCAGCTTCCCGGGATCCGCTTCTTCCTCGATCCCGGCGGGCTCGCCGACCTGTTCGGAGCGGGGGAAGCGGCCGGCGAGCATTGGCTTCTTGTCGATCCGATGCTCCGCTCGGTGGGCGCCTTTCCGCTCGAAGCCGGCGAGACGGCGGTCGCGGCGCTGGTCAAGGCGGTCGCGCATATGCCGCTGCCCGACTGGGCGCCGGTGCTGATGGCGCCGAACATCCTGGAGCCGTCGTTGTGCGAGCGGCTGATCGAGCATCACCGGCAGACGGGTGGCGAGCCTTCGGGCTTCATGCGCGAGGTGGACGGCAAGACCGTGCTCGTCACCGACGACCACCACAAGATGCGGCGCGACCGCGAGATTGCGGACGAGACGGTCTGCGCGCTGCTTCGCGCCCGGATCGTCGCCAGGCTGGTGCCGATGGTGAAACGGGCCTTCCAGTTCGAGGCGAGCCGGATGGAGCGCTATATCGTCGGCGCCTATCCCGCCGGCGCGGGCCATTTCCGGCCGCACCGGGACAATACGACGAGAGGCACCGCCCACCGCCGGTTCGCGGTGACGATCAACCTCAATGCCGGCGACTATGAAGGGGGCGACCTTCGCTTCCCCGAATATGGCGCGCGCACCTACCGCGCGCCGACGGGAGGAGCGGTGGTCTTCTCCTGCTCGATGCTGCACGAAGCGACCCCGGTGACCCGGGGAACGCGCTACGCCTTCCTGCCCTTCCTCTACGACGAGGCCGCGGCCCGTCAGCGGGAGGAGAACAACCCGCATCTCGGCGACGGGGTGGGAGCGTATAAAGCGGGGTAGCGGCCTGGCGGAGCGGATCGTCTGCCTGTATCCCATCACTCCGTCAGTGCGAGCGAAGCGAAGCAATCCAGCGCTGAGCCTGCGCGAGCGCCGCGGCTGGATTGCTTCGTCGCTTCGCTCCTCGCAATGACGAAGTCCCTAGTCCTCCGGCCTCGGAACGACCTTGATCTCGAACAGCTTCGCCCAATTCTTGCCGGTCACGAAGAGCCGGTCTCGCTTCTGATCGTAGGCGATGCCGTTGAGGACGGCGTCGGGATCGCCGTTGGCGTTTTCGAGCGCCAGTTGGGCAAGGTCGATCCAGCCCTTCACCGCTCCGCTCTTCGGGTCGATCCGGGCGATCCGGCGGCCCATCCAGATGTTGGCGAAAATCTCGCCCTTCACATATTCCAGCTCGTTGAGCCGCTCGACCGGCTGGCCCTTGTAGGTGACCCGGATCCGGCGGCGCTCCGCCATCGTCGCGGGATCGAGGATTCGAAGCTCGCTGGTGCCGTCGCTCATCCAGATGTTCTTGCCGTCCTGGGTCAGGGCCCAGCCTTCGCCCGGATAGGCGAATTGCCCCTTGCGGCGGAAGTCGCCGCGGCCCCAGCGGAAGCCGATTCCGTTCTGCCAGGTGAGGCTGAGGATATCGTCGCCCCAGTTGACGATCCCCTCCCCGAAATATTGGGCCTCGAGGCTGATCGAGCGGAGCACCTTGCCGTCCTCGAGGCGGACCTCGCGGATGGTCGACTGGCGGTTGAGCCCGGTGCTCTCGTAAAGCTTGCCGTCGAGGAAGAAGAGGCCCTCGGTGAAGGCGGTGGGATCGTGCGGATATTCCCTGACGATCCGATAGGAGTCGACCGGAGGCTCCGCCGGCGCCGAAGCGGCGCAGCCGGCCAGCAGGAGCAGGGGAAGGGGTATATTCTTCATCATCATGGCGTGTTCATGGTGAGGAGGTCGTAGGAGGCGACCACCTCGTCCTTCTGGTTGAAGACATAGACGGCCCAGCGCACTTCGCCCATCTCCTCGTTGCGGACGCTTTTGGACTTCACCGTCAGCTCCACCCGCATGCTGTCGCCGGGATAGAGCGGGGTCTGGAAGCGAAGACCCTCGAGGCCGGTATTGGCAAGGACGGGGCCGGGATCGGGATCGACGAACAGGCCGGCGGCGAAACTGAGGATGAGGTAGCCATGGGCGACCCGGCCGTCGAAGATCGGGTTCGCTCTGGCCGCCTCCTCATCCATGTGCGCGTAGAAATTGTCGCCGGTGAAAGCCGCGAAATGCTCGATATCCTCGAGGGTGACGGTCCGGCTCGCCGTCTTCAGCGTAGTGCCGACCTCAAGCTCCGAGATTCGCTTGCGGAAGGGGTGCCGATCCCCCTCCGGCTTGGGTGCGCCGGGCAGCCACTGCTTGACCACGCTGGAAAGAACGGCCGGCGAGCCCTGAAGCGCCGTGCGCTGCATATAATGGGTGACCCCGCGGATGCCGCCCATTTCCTCGCCGCCGCCGGCCCGGCCGGGGCCGCCGTGGACGAGGACGGGGAGGGGCGAGCCGTGGCCGGTCGATTCCCTGGCGCTGGTGCGATCGAGGATCACCATCCGGCCGTGATAGGCGCCGGCGCCGAGCACGAATTCTTCCGCCACCTGGCGGTCGAAGGTGAAGAGCGACAGCGCGAGGCTGCCCATGCCGCGGTTGGCGAGCGCGACGGCGTCTTCCAGGTCCCGGTAGGGCATGATCGTCGAGACCGGCCCGAACGCCTCGACGTCATGGATGACGGCCGAGCCCCAGGGGTCGTCGGAGCGAAGCAGGATGGGCGAGATGAACGACCCGTTGCCTTCGACCGGCGAGCGCTCGGGATCGCCCGAGACGATCCGCGCCGATTTGGCCAGCTCCGCCACCGCTTCGCGGACCGAGCGCAGCTGCGCCCGGCTGGCGAGCGCGCCCATGGTGACGCCCTCCTCGCGCGGGTCGCCGATCCTGGCCTGGCCGAGGCGGTCGATCAAAGCCGCCTCGACCGCGTCGAGATGCTCGGCCGGGGCCATGGCGCGGCGGATGGCGGTGCATTTCTGGCCCGCCTTGACCGTCATCTCCCGGGCGATCTCCTTGATGAAAAGGTCGAACTCGGGCGTTCCGGGTGCCCCGTCCGGACCGAGGATCGAGGCGTTCAGGCTGTCGCGCTCGGCGATGAAGCGGACGCTTTCGCGGGCGATCACCGGATGGGTCTGGAGCTTCATCGCGGTCTGGGCCGAACCGGTGAAGCTGACCACGTCCTGGAGGGTTAGGTGATCGAACAGGTCGCCCACTCCGCCCATCACCAGTTGCAGGGCGCCGGGCGGAAGCACGTCGGCTTCGATCATGATCCGGAAGGCGGCTTCCGCGAGATAGCCTGTGGACGAGGCCGGCTTGACGATCGCCGGGACCCCGGCGAGCAAAGTCGGCCCGAGCTTCTCGAGCATTCCCCAGACCGGGAAGTTGAAGGCGTTGATGTGGACCGCGACGCCCTGGAGCGGTGTGTAGACGTGCTGCCCCACGAACGTCCCGCCCTTCGACAGCGGCTCCATCGCGCCGTCGATCAGCACCCGCCCGTTGGGCAGCTCGCGCCGGCCCTTGGAGGAGAAGGAGAAGAGGGTGCCGGCGCCGCCCTCGATGTCGATCCAGCCGTCGGTGCGGGTCGCGCCGGTCTCGTAGTTGAGCTCGTAAAGCTCTTCCTTTCGGACCATGATCGCATTGGCGAGCGCCTTCAACATATGGGCCCGCTCGTGGAAGGTGAGCCGGCGAAGCGCCGGCCCGCCGACCTTGCGGGCGTGATCGAGCATCGCCGCGAAATCGAGCCCGCCGCTGCCGGTCTGCGCCATCACTTCGCCGGTGACAGCGCTTTCGACCGGCGCGAGGCCGTGCTCGGCGCCGTACCAGCGGTCCTGGGCGTAATTGAGCAGCTTCAAGGTTTTCATATCGGGTCCTCTAGTCCGTCATTGCGAGCGGAGCGAAGCAATCCAGTCCAGCGACCGTCGCGGGCGCCGCGCTGGATTGCCGCGTCACTTCGCTCCTCGCAATGACGGACGTCACTTCCCAGTGAAATTCGGCTTCCGCTTCTCCATGAACGCCGCGACCCCTTCGCGATAATCATCGCCGAAACCGAGTTCGCGCATCGAATCGCGCTGGAGGTCAAGCTCCTCGTCGAGGCCGTGGCCCCAGCTTTCGCGGATCATCGTCTTGATCCGGGCCAGGCCCTTGGTCGGCGCCTCGGCGAAGCGGGCGGCGAGGGCGTCGACCTCTTCGTCGAGCTTGTCGTCGTCGACCGCCTTCCAGATCAGGCCCCACTCGGCTGCTTTCTCGGCGGCAAGCGGCTCGGCGGTGAGGGCGAGGCCCAGCGCCCGGGCCTGGCCGACGAGCCGGGGAAGCACCCAGGTGCCGCCGCTGTCCGGGATGAGTCCGATCGAGGCGAAGGACTGGATGAATTTGGCCGACTTGCCGGCGATGACGATGTCGCAGGCCAAGGCGATGTTGGCCCCAGCGCCCGCGGCCACGCCGTTGACCCGGGCGATGACCGGGAAGGGCAGGGACACCAGCGTCCGGACCAGCGGGTTGTAGCGTTTCTCCACGGATTCGCCGAGGTCCACGGACTGGCCCGGCGCGACCGCCCGGTCGTTGAGGTCCTGCCCGGCGCAGAAGCCACGGCCGGCCCCCGTCAGGACCAGCACTCGGGCGCCTTCCAGGCGGGCGAGGGCGTCCGCCATTTCCTCGTGCATCTCGACGGTGAAGCTGTTCAGCCGGTCGGGACGGTTGAGGGTCAGCCGGGCGATTCCGGCCTGGTTCGTGAAGTCGATGGTGTTGTAGGTCATGGCAAGGCTTTAGCGATGGCGGAGGAGCGGCGGAAGCAACATCCCTCGTACCCGGCGGAAGCCGGGACCTCGGGGAGACCTGCCGTGGCTTCTCGACATGAGGTTCCGGCTTTCGCCGGGATGACGAAGCTGCGCGCCCGATCGTGTTCAGGAAGCGATAAGACGGGTTTGTTATATTGTCTCAGGCGGCTATGCCGCCTCGGGGGACGATCCGCCCGACCTGGAGCATGAACTCGACTTTATGAGCCGTGTGCTGACTTTGCTGATGATCCTGATGCTCGTGCTTACCCACGGCACGTCCTTGTCGGCGGCCATTTGTCGCCATCAGAACGGGTTCGAGCATGCCGCGGCTCTGCAGAGCCGCGACACCGGGATCTCGGCCGCCGCCCACGGCGAGGAAACGGCGCGCAAGGCGGCCGCCAACAAGGCCGCGCCGCTGGATTCGGGCTCGGTCTCGCTGGCTTCCGACATGCTCCCGCCTGCGGGGCTGCCGGTGCCGTTTCGCGCCAGCGAGCGGATCGAGCGCAATCTCGCCGATGCGGCGATGCCCGTCGGCGCGTCGGTGCTTCCGCTGCTGGAGCCGCCGTCGGCCTGAGCCCCGAACGGCCCCGCCGCGAGGCGCCGGGCGTTCCCATGGCCCCGAGCCTGCCGGCTCGGAGGGCCGATTCGCGACAGACCTGCACTTTTCCGGGCGCATTCGATGCCGCCCGGCCATCGAGAAATGGAAAATTCCGAATGCTTCGCCCAACCCTTCTAGCGGGAGCGGTCACGATTCTGCTTCCCAACGCCGCTTTTGCCCAGGACGTCCCCACGGATCCGCCGGCCCAGGATCCGCCCGCCGCGCCGACCTCGCCGCCGGACGCTCAGGGCGAGAGCCAGGCCGAGCCGGCCCCCGCCCCCGCCCCGGACGAGCCCCATGCCGACCATAGCCAGGACATCATCATCACGGGCTTCGCCCGCAACCGCAATGACGTCCTGTCCGGCACTTCGGTGGTCTCCGGCGCCGAGCTCGCCCGCGACCTTCGCCCGACCATCGGCGAAACCCTCGCCCGACAGCCGGGAGTTTCCGCGACTTCCTTCGGGCCCAACGCCTCGCGGCCGGTGCTCCGCGGCTTCCAGGGCGAAAGGGTGCGGGTGCTCACCGACGGCATCGGCAGCCTCGACGCGTCCAACACCAGCGTCGACCATGCGGTCGCGATCAATCCGCTGACCGCCGAGCGGATCGAGGTGCTTCGCGGTCCAGCCGCCTTGCTGTTCGGATCGGCGGCGATCGGTGGCGTCGTCAACGTCATCGACGCGCGAATTCCGCGCCGGATTCCGGACGAGGACGCCCATGTCGCGGCTATCCTCACCTACGGCTCCGCTTCCGACGAAAGGTCGGCCAACGGGACGATCGACGTTCCGATTGCGGGCAAGTTCGTGGTCCACGCCGACGGCAATTACAGCAAGACCGACGATCTCAGGATCGGCGGCTTCGTCCTCTCCCGCGAGCTCAGGGCTCAGGCCGCGGCGAGCACGGATCCGGCGGTCCGGGCGCTCGCGGACCTGAAGGGCCGGCTCGCCAATACGGCGGCGGAGACTTCGGACGTCGCCTTGGGCGTGGCCTATATCGACGGCGAGACCAATTTCGGCGTTTCGGTCAACCGCTACGACAGCCTCTACGGAGTGCCGGTGCGCCTCTCGCTCGAGCCGGGCGCCGAGCCGGAGGCGCCGCGGATCGACATCCACCAGACTCGGGCCGACGCCCGCGCCGAGATCGACGCCGGATCGGGCTTCGTCGATTCGGTCCGCTTCCGGGCCGGCTATTCCGATTATCGCCACGACGAGCTGGAAGCGACCGGGGATATCGGCACCACCTTCCTGACCAAGGGCGCCGAAGGCCGGCTGGAGGTCGTCCAGTCGAAGCGCGGCGGCTGGGGCGGGGGCTTTGGAGTCCAGTATTTCCGCCGCAACCTCGACGTCATCGGCGACGAGAAGTTCCTGCCGGAGAACCGGACGTCGCAGTTCGGGCTGTTCGCTCTCCAGAGCTTTGAGAAGGGGCCGGTGCGGGCGGAGGCGGGGGCCCGCTACGAGCGGCAATCGGTGAGCGCCAAGGCGGATGCCAACCTCGGCAATGCGGCCATGGCGCGCCGCTTCAGCTCGGTGTCGGGCTCGCTCGGGGCCAGCTACGAGATCGTCAAGGGCGTTCGCTTCGGGCTCAACGGCTCGCACAGCCAGCGGGCCCCGTCGGCGGAGGAATTGTTCGCCAACGGCCCCCATGCCGGAACCCAGGCCTTCGAGGTCGGCGACCCCGATCTCGGCAAGGAGAAGAGCTGGGGACTGGAAGCGACGCTCAGCGCCGAGGGCGACGGCTACAGCCTGTCGGGGTCGGTGTTCCGGAGCTGGTTCGCGGGATATATCTACGAGCGGCGGACCGGGGCAATCGTCCACGATTTGCCCGTGTTCCAGATCGGCCAGGCGGATGCGCGCTACAGCGGGGTCGAGATCGAAGGCTCGCTTCGGCTGGCCGAGACCGGCGGGGTGACCTTCACCGCCGACGCGGTCGCGGACTATGTGCGCGCCACGATCGACGCGGTCGGTCCGGCCCCGAGGATTCCGCCGTTTCGCCTGCTCGGCGGGATCGAGGCTCGCGCCGACCGGGTGCAGGGCCGCCTGGAGGTGGAGCGGACCGCCGGGCAGGACCGGCTCGCGACTCTGGAGACGCCGACCGACGGCTTCACCCTGGTCAACGCCTCGCTTCAGCTCAAGCCGCTCAGGAACAACAAGAATACGAGCATCACCCTGGCCGCGAACAATATCTTCGACGTCGATGCCCGCCGCCACGCCAGCTTCCTGAAAGACGTCGCGCCGCTCGCGGGGCGGGACATAAGGCTGACGGCTCGGCTGAATTTCTAAGGACTCATTTTCCTCCCCTGCATTTGCAGGGGAGGGGACCAGGCGAAGCCTGGTGGAGGGGCCTTGCTGACCTCGGAGAACCCCTCCACCGCGCTTCGCGCGGTGCCCCTCCCCAGGAAATCCTGGGGAGGATCACAGGGAGTCTGTCGCAAGGAGAGAACGGTCTGGCGAAACCGCCGGTTTTTAAGCTGGCGGAAAGCCTCGCTCCGTATGATGATTCCATTGAGGGATAAGGGTTTAGGAGGGGCCAGTGAGTGTATCGCGTCGCCAGTTCATGAGCGAATCCAGCCGTTTCGCGCGCAGCGCCGCCTGCGTCGGCATCGCCGCCATCGGCCTCGCTTCCGCCGCGCTCGGCCAGCCGGGCTCGAACGGCGCGTCGTCGCGGTCGTTTCCGGGAATGGTCCGCGGCTATGCCAGCCCCGTGCCGGCGGCGACCGCCCAGGAAGCGGCCGCGCGGCGAATCCTCGAAGGCCAGGTGCGCGCGCTTGGCCAGGCCTTCAGCGGCGACATCGGGATCGCGGTGCGCGACGTCCAGAGCGGCTGGACGACCAGCTATGACGGCGAAACCTTCTTCCCGCAGCAGAGCGTCAGCAAATTCTGGGTGGCTCTGACCGCCCTCGACAAGGCCGACCGGGGCCAATTGAGCCTGGACCGGCCCGTCACCCTGACCAAGGCGGACATAACCCTCTTCCACCAGCCCATCGCCGCCCAGATCGGCCCCAACGGCTACACGACCACGATCGAAAGCCTGATGACGCGGGCGCTCCAGCAAAGCGACAATACCTGCAACGACGCCGTGCTTTGGCGCGCGGGCGGCCCGGACGCGGTCCGCGCCTTCCTTCGCGACAAGGGCATCAGCGGCATTCGCTTCGGTCCCGGCGAGCGGCTCCTCCAGAGCGGGATTGCCGGCATCCAGTGGCAGCAATCCTACGCTTATGGCGGCGGCTTCTACGCGGCGCGCAACGCGGTTCCGGCGAGCGTCCGCCGGGCGGCGTTCGAGCATTATATCAAGGACCCGATGGACGGCGCCACACCGCTCGGAGTCGTCGACGCGCTGGCGCGGCTGAAGCGGGGCGAATTGCTCTCGCCGGTCTCGACCTCGAAGCTGCTCTCGATCATGTCGAACACCAAGACCGGTCCGCAGCGCTTGAAAGGCGGGCTCGCCCCCGGCTGGCACCTCGCCCACAAGACCGGCACCGGCCAGGTGCTCGGCGGCGAGCAGGCGGGCTATAACGACATCGGCGTCATCACCGGTCCCGACGGCCGCTCCTACGCGCTGGCGGTGATGATCCGCCGCACCTCGGCCCCGCTCGTCCAGCGCATGGCGGCGATGCAGAATACGGTTCGAGCAGTGATCAGCTTCGACCAGAATCTGTCGAACTACGGCCTGGCGCGCTACGGCGCGGGTTCGGAGACGGGAAGCCGGTAGCGCCACTTCCGTCGCCCCAGCGCAGGCTGGGGCCCCGCGGGGTGATAGGCGCGGCTTTCTTCACCCAGCCTTCGCTGAGATGACGAGTTACGCGTCGTAATCGACCTCCAGGCCTTCGCCCTTCGGCACGGACTGGCAGGTCAGGATATAGCCCGCCGCCACCTCCTCGTCGGTGAGGCCGTAGCGCGCCGCCATTTCGACCTCGCCGGATACCACGCGGGCGCGGCAGGTCGCACAGACTCCGGCCTTGCAGGCGAAGGGGGCGGGGAGGCCGGCCAGGCGGGCGCTGTCGAGGATGTTGCCGGCCTCCGCGCTGAACGGGACCCGGCGCTTGCGGCCGTCCAGGGTGACCAGCATGGTCGCGCCTTGGGCCTCCTTGGAAAGCGCGTCGAGCTGGGCCTGGAGCGCTTCGGGGGGCCGCTCGGCGGTGAAGCGCTCGAGGTGGATCCGATCGGACGCGATCCCGCGGTCGAGCAGGGCCCCTTCGGCGGCGTCCATCATCGGCCCCGGGCCGCAGATGAAGAAGGCGGCGATCCCGGCCGGGTCGAGCAGATGGTCGAGCACGTCGCCGCACTTGGCGCGGTCGAGCATGCCGTTGAACAAGTCGATATCCTCGGCCTCTTCGGCGAGGAAATGATGGATTTCGAGCCTGTCCATGAAACGGTTCTTGAGCCCGGCCAGTGCGTCGAGGAATATCACCGACTGGCTGTCGCGATTGCCGTAAAAGAGCGTGAACCGGCTCCCCGGTTCCTCGATCAGAGCGGTCTTCAGGAGCGACATGACCGGAGTGATCCCGGAGCCGCCGGCGAAAGCCGCATAATGGTTGGCGGCGGCGGGGCGGAAATCCCAGGTGAAGCTTCCGTGCGGCTCCATCACCTCGATCCGGTCCCCGACCTTTAGGTTGTCGTTCGCCCAGTTGGAGAAGAGGCCGCCGGCGATCCGTTTCACCGTGACCTTGAGCTCGTCGTCCTCGGGCGCGACGCAGAGGGAGTAATTGCGCCTGACGTCCTGGCCGTTGATCTCGGCCTTGAGCGTCAGATGCTGGCCCGGCCTGAACCTGAACGCTTCGCGAAGCTCCGGCGGCAGCTCGAACCGGATCGACCTGGCGTCGGCGGTCTCCTCGACGATCTCGGCGATGGCGAGGCTGTGGAAGTTGACACTCATTCGCCGCCGCTCAATGGCATTTGAACAGGTCGAACGGCTCGGCGCAGGCGCGGCAGCGCCAGAGCGACTTGCACGGGGTCGAGCCGAAGCGGCTGATCTCCTCCGTCTCGGCCGAACCGCATTGCGGGCACGGGACCGCGCCCCTGGTCGGCGGGGCGATGCCGTAGGCCAGGAGCTTGGCCCGGCCCTGCGGCGTGATCCAGTCGGTTGTCCAGGCGGGGGAAAGGGCGGTCTCGATACGCACCTGGCGGTAGCCGGCGGAATCGAGGGCGTCGCGAATGTCGCGCTCGATCACCTGGGTGGCGGGACAGCCCATATAGGTCGGGGTGATGACGACCCGGTGCGGCTCGACGGAGCGGACGATTCCGAGCTCGACGATAGAGATTACGGGGATTTCGGGGTCGGGAACTTCCGACAGCAACGCTTGGATCCCCTCCACGTCATCCCGGCGGAAGCCGGGACCCCCTGGCGGATAAGGCGCCTTTCCGGCCTGAGGTCCCCGCTTTCGCCGGGATGACGGGAGCAGCGCGGTCTTCACCAGACGGCGTCCGGATAGGTGCGGGGGAGGAATTGCATGACGGCCAAGAGATGGCCGAGATGCTCGCTGTGATGGCCTCGGCGGCCGCCGAGGATCGGGCGCTGGTCTCGCCGCGGCTGAAGCGTGGCTTCCGCGAGGACAGCGGCGATCTGGGCATCGTAATCGGCCCGGAAGGCGGCGAGGTCGGCGCCGATGCCGCGCTCGGCCATGAAGCAGGCAAGATCGTCCATTTCGAACAATTCGGGCACGAAACGCCAGTTCCAGTCGAGGCCGTCCTCGATCCGGCGCCGGCTTTCCTCGGTGCCGTCGCCGAGGCGGATCACCCATTCGCGGGCGAGCTCCTGATGGTAAGTGACTTCCTTCAGGGCTTTCTCGGCGACCGCCGCGACCAGCGGCTCCCGCGAGCCGAGAAGGTTGGCGAAGTGAAGCTTCTGCCAGGTCGAAAAGAGCAATTGGCGGGCCATCGTCCGGGCGAAATCGCCGTTGGGCTGCTCGACCAGCCAGCAATTGCGATAGTCGAGCACGTCGCGCCGGAAGGCGAGGGCGTCGCCGTCGCGGCCCTTGCCTTCGACCTCCCCGGCGCGGCCGAGGAAATGGGTCGCCTGGCCGATCAGGTCGAGGGCGAAGTTGGCGAGGCTGAGGTCGACCTCGACCGACGGGGCGTGGCCGCACCATTCGCCCAGACGCTGGCCGAGGATCAGGCTGTCGTCGCCGAGACGGAGCAGATATTCGAACAGGGCACCGCCCTCGGGCTCGCCTCGCGGATCGAACGCGCCGCTCGGCGAATCCTTCGCGGCGCGGCGTTCGTCCTCGGGTCGGATGGGGGGCAGCGCCGGCATCAGATGTGCGTGATGCCTTCGGGGATGTCGTAGAAGGTCGGGTGGCGATAGACCTTGTCCGCGGCGGGATCGAACATGGCCTGGTCCCGGCCCGGATCCGAGGCGACGATCGAGGCCGAGGGGACGACCCAGAGGCTGATCCCCTCCATCCGGCGGGTATAGGTGTCGCGCGCGTGGCGAAGCGCGATCTCCGCGTCGGGCGCGTGGACCGAGCCGACATGGCGGTGGGCCATTCCGCCCTTGGAGCGGACGAAGACTTCCCAGAGCGGCCAGTCGGCGGTCACGAGGAGAATATTCCCGTCATTCCCGCGAAAGCGGGAATCCCGCTTAGATACGGTGCCGGAAGAAAGGTAGAAGCGGGACCCCCGCGTTCGCGAGGGTGACGGGAAAGAGTCATGCCGCCTCCTGTTTGCGGCTATGCTTCTCGGCATAAGCGGCAGCCGCTTCCCGCACCCAGGCGCCGTCCTCCCAGGCCTGACGTCTTGCCGCCATCCGCTCCTTGGCGACCGGGCCTTCGCCTCGGACGACCGCGTAGAATTCCTCCCAGTCGACCTCGCCGAAATCGTAACGGCCCGCTTCCTCGTTCCACTTGAGCGCCGGATCCGGGACGGTCAGCCCGATCGCGTCGGCCTGGGGAACCGTGATGTCGACGAACTTCTGGCGGAGCTCGTCATTGGTGTCGCGCTTGATACGCCAGCGCATCGACTGGGCGGTGTTGGGGCTGTCGGCGTCGGGAGGGCCGAACATCATCAGCGACGGCCACCACCAGCGGTTGAACGCGTCCTGCATCATCCGCCGCTGCTCGGCGGTGCCGGCCATCATCGCCATGCAGATCTCATAGCCCTGGCGCTGGTGGAAGCTCTCCTCCTTGCAGACCCGGACCATGGCACGGGCATAGGGCCCGTAGGAGGTGCGCTGGAGCGGCACCTGGTTCATGATCGCCGCGCCGTCGACCAGCCAGCCGATCGCCCCGATGTCGGCCCAGGTCAGGGTCGGATAGTTGAAGATGGTGCTGTACTTGGCCTTGCCGGAGTGGAGCGCCTCGATCATCTCGCGCCGGCTGGTTCCCAGAGTCTCGGCGGCCGAGTAGAGATAGAGGCCGTGGCCGGCCTCGTCCTGGACCTTGGCGAGAAGGATCGCCTTGCGCCGGAGCGAGGGCGCGCGCGAGATCCAATTCCCTTCCGGAAGCATGCCGACGATCTCGCTGTGGGCGTGCTGCGAGATCTGGCGGGTGAGGGTGCGCCGGTAAGCCTCGGGCATCCAGTCCTTGGGCTCGATGAACTCGTCGGCGGCGACCCGCGCCTCGAAGGCGGCGAGCTTCTCCGAATCCTCGGTGGACGCCAGGTTCTTGGTCTTGCCGAGCTCGGTCGTGTACATAAGTCTCTCCCGGCGCGGCCCTAGCAGCCTGCGCCTTTTGCGGCAATGAACGCTCGAGGGGGCGGAGAGGTGCAGCCGCGGCGGTGGAAGCCGGATGACGAAGAAAATGCACTTAGGGCGTCACATTCTTCGGCTTCGCTCGTCACTGTTGGAAGAGCGACCGAAGGAGCGAGAAATGCCCGTGAACCTGCAGCATACCCCGACGATCAACAGCACCGACCTTCGGATCAACTTCATGAACGCCGGGGCTATCGTGGCAACGCTGGATGCGGGCGACGCCAACGCGCTCTCGATCGTGTTCGACAGCATCCGGTTGAACAATCCTGGCCATCAGCCGGTCATCCGGATGCAAAACCCGAATGTCCCGCTGGCCGTCCACCCTGGCGAGATCGCCTATGTCTCGATGGCCGGCGGCCAGGTCTTGCTGCAGCACGCTCGGTGGGGCGGCCACGAGCAAACGATCACCTTCTGACGAAGCCGCCTGTCCGGCCGGGTTCAGACGCGCTCGATCACCGTCGCGATGCCCTGGCCCACTCCGATGCACATGGCGCACAGGGCGTAGCGACCGCCTCGGCGGTGGAGCTCCTCGGTGGCGGTGAGGAGGAGTCGGGCGCCCGACATTCCGAGCGGATGGCCGAGCGCGATGGCGCCGCCGTTCGGATTGACGTGCTCGGCGTCGTCGGCAAGGCCGAGCTCGCGAAGGACCGGAAGGGCCTGGGCGGCGAAGGCTTCGTTGATCTCGATAACATCCATATCGCCGATACTTAGCCCGAGGCGTTTCAACAATTTCTGAGAGGCCGGGGCGGGGCCTATGCCCATGATCCGGGGCGGGACCCCGGTGACGGCGCCGCCGACGAACCGCGCCCGCGGGGTAAGGCCGTTGCGCTTCGCCGCGTCCTCGGAGGCGACCAGCATCGCGGCGGCGCCGTCATTCACTCCCGAGGCGTTGCCGGCGGTGACGGTGCCGTCGCCGCGGACGATCGGCCTCAGCCTGGCGAGCGCCTCGACGCTGGTCTTACGCGGATGCTCGTCGCGGTCCACGACCAGCGGGTCGCCCTTGCGCTGGGGAATGGAGACCGGGACGATCTCCGCGGCGAAGCGTCCATTTTCCTGCGCGGCCGCCGCCTTGTCCTGGCTTCTGGCGGCGAAAGCATCCTGATCCTCGCGGCTTACCTGCCACTCCTGAGCGACGTTCTCAGCCGTCGACGGCATGGTGTCGTCGCCATAAGCGTCGCGCATCTTCGGGTTGACGAAGCGCCAGCCGATCGTGGTGTCGTACATCTCCGCGTTGCGGTCGAAGGCGCTCTGCGCCTTGGCCATGACGAAAGGCGCCCGGCTCATGCTCTCCGAGCCGCCGGCGATGACCATGTCGGATTCGCTGCCTCGGACGACCCGGGCCGCCATGGCGACGGCGTCCATGCCCGAGCCGCAAAGCCGGTTGAGGGTCACTCCGCCCGATTTGTCGGGGAGGCCGGCGAGCAGGGCGGCCATCCGGGCGAGGTTGCGATTGTCCTCCCCGGCTTGGTTGGCGCAGCCGAGGATGACGTCGTCGAGCTCGTCCCAGTCGACATCGGGATTGCGCTCGATCAGGGCCCGGATCGGGATCGCCGCGAGATCGTCGGCCCGGACATGGGCAAGGCTTCCGCCGTAGCGGCCGATCGGGGTGCGCACGGCATCGCAGATGAAGGCTTCGGTCATTTCGTCTCTCCGTAACCGCCGTCATGCTGAACTTGTTTCAGCATCCAGCTCGATGAAGGCCGCGTTGCTCGAAACTGGACCCTGAAACAAGTTCAGGGTGGCGGCGGGGGCGACAGATAAAGTGCGAGCTTCATCCACGCCGCCAGTTTCTCCTCGAAGGGCCGCGTGTAAGCGGGGCTGCTCGAAGGCAGGGGAATGAGTGCAAGCTCATCGCGCCCCGCCAACTGAACGGCTCCGAGCGCCGCCGACTTGCCGCCGTTGAAGCCCACCGCTCGAAGCTGCGGCAGCCCGGCTGCGAGCTCGGCGAGGTCGTTGGCCTGGTGGCCTCGGATCGCGCCGTCGAGGCTTCCGCGCCGGGTCGCCGAGCCGATCGTGTCCCAAAGGCCGACCCGCGCGGCGAGCAGGGCCTCGAGCC
This sequence comes from Sphingomonadales bacterium, assembly GCA_034668565.1. GTDB lineage: Bacteria > Pseudomonadota > Alphaproteobacteria > Sphingomonadales > Sphingomonadaceae > Allosphingosinicella. The sequence continues at coordinate 19,758 of JAXDPE010000057.1, forward strand.
GGGCCCGGTAGGGGAGCGCGACGAGATCGGTGCCGGTCACCGCGCCCATCAGCCGCCAGAAATGGTTGCGGGGATTGGCGTAATATTGGCTCGCCGCGAGCGATTCCTCGCCGGGCAGGCTGCCGAGGATGAGCACATGGGTGCGTTCGTCGACGACCGGGGGGAAGGAGCGCTTGATCTCGTCCAAAGTGACACCCGTTCGTCCTGAGCCGGTCGATGGGCCTTTTTCTCCGCTTCGCCCTGGGAAGGGAAGGGGCTTCGACGCGCCCAGCCTGAACCGGAGAGGGGTTCGCGCGCGTCAAGCCTCGATGAAAAAGCCCCAGTCGAGCCAGCGCTTTCTCTCTCCGGAGGAATGCCAGGATTGCCGGACCGAATCCGCCGGCGCGCCGCAATGGCGCGCCACCGCCTCGATGCCGTCCCCGACGCCGCCGCCCGAGGCCATCGCCTGGAGGAAGCGGTATTGCGGCTCGCCGAGCGGGACGGTGCGGGTTACGTAATCGGTCCGAACCAAGGCGGCGAAGCTCCGGCCGGCGGGAGGCGGCGCGGCGCGCTGGTCGAAGCGAACGGCGTGATAATAAGCGGCGACCGGGAAGCCGAAGGCGCCGAGATCGAAGCAGGGCTGGAGGCGAAGGCGCTCGTCGGGGACGTCCTCTCCCGCGAACGGCTTGCCCTCGTGGCCGGGCGCGTCGAACATCGCGAAGACCTGCCGTTCGAAGCAAGCGAGGTCGATCATGAAGTCGATCCAGGGTTCGCGCTCGGCCGGCGGCAGGTCGCGGTCCGGCCGGTGGCCGGCGAGCCAGGCCGGGAAGCGCCGGCCGAGATCGTAGAGGGTGTGGCTTTCGGGGGGCTCGTCGCGAATGTAGTCGGCGACGAAATCGTCGAAGAGCGCAGCGCCTAGCGAATGGCAAAGCGCCGGAAATTGCTCGCGCATGCAGCTCGCGATCCGAAGGAAGTAGCCGCGCTGGTAGATGGCGAGGCCGGCGGCGGCGCCGAGGTTGGGGGACTCGCGGAGCAAGGCGTCCCTTTCGGCCCCGTCGACCCCGCGAGGCAGGACGAGGGCGTCGTGGAACCAGCGCTGGGCCGACCGAAGGCTCATGCCTGCTCGAGCACCGCGCTCTCCATGACCCGCGGCACCAGGAAGTCCACCGGGTTGGAAAGCGAATCCGAGCCGGGCGGATCGGGCGGGCCGGGCGCCCGCGGCTCCGAGCCCGGTTCCATATGCTCTCTGGCCTTGAGCAATTCGGAATGACAGTCGGCGAAGCTCGGGATGTCGCCGTCCCATTCGAGCAAGGTCGAGGCGCCCTCGGTCAGTGCCCAGGCCAGGCGGAACAGGTCCCAGACCTCGGGCCGGACCGGCCGATCGTGGGTGTCGATGACGTGGCCGCCCTGGCGCTGATGGCCGGCGAGGTGCATCTGGACGACGCGCTCGCAGGGAAAGGCCCGGAGGTAGGCGACGGGATCGGCGCCGGCGTTGAAGCAGCTGACATAGACGTTGTTGACGTCGAGCAGGAGCCCGCAGCCGGTCTCGCCGGCGAGTCGGCGGAGGAATTCGGGCTCGTCCATGGTCGACGCGGCGAAGCGGACGTAGCTGCTTGGGTTCTCGAGGATCAGCGGGCGCTCGAGGAAGTCCTGAACCTGCCGCACCCGGGCCGCGACATGGGCGAGGCTCTCCTCGGTCAGCGGCAGAGGAAGGAGGTCGTGCGAATTGAGGCCCATCACTCCGGTCCAGCAGAGATGGTCGCTGATCCAGGCGGGGCGGATCTCGTCGGCGAGCCGCTTCAGCCCGGCGAGATAGTCGAGATCGAGCGGGTCGCAGCTTCCGATCGACAGGGAAACGCCGTGCAGCGCCACCGGATAATGCTCTGCGATCTCGCGGATCACGGCGCGAGGGCGGCCGCCCGAATCCATGAAATTCTCCGAGATCGCCTCGAACCAGTCGACCGCGGGACGCTCGGCCAGGACGTGGTCGAAATGGACATTGCGAAGGCCCAGCCCGAGACCGAGCCTGGGAAGGTCGGCGATCATGCTTTCGTCCTTAGCTGCAGCCGCCGGCGCCGCTCATGCCGCTCGATCCGCAGGCGGTCATGTTGTCGCGCACCTTGTTGTCGTCGGTGATCCACAAATAGGTCGGGCCGGTCCCGGCGAACGGCGCCGGCGGCTCGCCGAGCGAGAGCGGCAAAGGCTGCCCCGAGTCGATCTCCCCCGCCGCCTGCTTCGCGAGCAGTTCGGCGCGCATCGCCGGCCATTTCTCCTCGAACACTTGCCGCGCCCGCGACCAGACGCTCTTGCCCTGGTTGGGCCCGTTCGTGCTGAAGCGCTCGGCGTTGATCGGAGTCGCACAGGATCCCTGCGAACGGCACGCATTGTCGCCCGGACGGTCCATCTCCTCGCCGGTGCCGTAGAGCCCGCAGCCGCCCTGGTCCCTGCACGAATTCTGGACGTGGCAGGTATGCGTGGTCGCGGTCGAGCAATAGCCCTGCCCGGCGCATTCGTTCGAGACGAGCTTCACATTCGGATTGGCTGTCGGCGGGCCGCCGGTGCCGAACCGGTCGGACGCCCTGCAGCTGTTCAGCCCCATGCACGCATGCGCCGGCATGCCGCGAGGCCCCGGGTTGATCGTCGCCTGGAAGACGGGAGCGTCGGCATAGGGATAGTTCGCCGGCACCGGATAGCCCGGGCCGGTCGGAGTCGGGGCCGGCCCGGGCGGCGGGCTCGGAGTGCTACAGGAAGACATGGTCGATTCCCCTCGAACGATTTAACGGCGTTATTGAAGCGAAGCCCAATAGGGGCCGACATCGGGCAGGTGCATCGGCGCGGCGCCGTCGGTCTTGGTCAGGGCGACGCCGATATAATAAACGACATTGCCCATCGAGCCGGCGAGATCGGCGTCGGTCGTCGCGGCGCTGATCGCATTGGCGGCGTCGATCGCCGCGTTGCCGTAGCGCGCGAGCCCGGCAAACGCGTCCTTGCGCGGCCCCAGGGGCACGTTCTCGAAGGTCGGCGCCATCACCGTGCCTTGGTAAGGACCGGACAGGATCGGGATGCCGCGGATCGTCTTGATATATTTGTCGAGCACCCAGATCATCGAGCGGTGGAGCCCTTCGTTGAAGAACAATTTCTGCTTCTCAGGCGGCACTCGATAGATCGTCTCGGTCATGATCAGCATATATTGGAACAGGGCGCTGGTGAACTCGGCGATCGCTCGATAGCCGGCGGGATAATCGGCGTTGACGGGATTGGGGGCGAAGTTGAAGATCAGCCCGTCCAGCTCGCCCTTGAGGATCGTCGGCATCACCGGCGCGGGCGGCACCGGTTCGGGCGGAAGCTTCTCCTTGCAACCGGCATAGGCCTCCAGCTGCGCCTGCAGCTTGAGGAACTTCACGTAATGGGAATCCTCGTCCTTGCTCGGATCGTCGTCGGGGCCGGCACCTATATCCGGGATCGGGCAGCCCTCGCCCTGGTCGCAGATCGTGTCGATCGCCTCGGCGGCATCCCGCCGCGAGCGGATGCACAGCAATTGCGCCTTGCCGACATGGCTGTCGGCGTAATCGGGATATTGCGCGACCTGCGCCGCGCCCGGAAGCGGGTCAGCCCAGCCCGGCGTCGGCACCGGCGGCGAAGGCTTCCATGGATCGAAGCCGGACTTCGGATAGACGGTATCGACGTTGTTGGGCGAGTAATTGTACGGCTGTATGCCGTGGGCGTAGGATCCCTTCTGGAAATCCTCGTCGGTCACGAATCGGGTGCGGATCAGGCATCGCAGGTATGAATAGAATTGCCCGATCGTCTGCCAGTTGCGGTCCTCCGGCAGCGCGTCGTTCGGCTCGGGATATTCGATCTGGAGGAAGTGCCAGAGCTGCTCGAAGCTGAACGGCGCCAGCGGGATCAGCACCGGAGTCGATCCGTCCGGCCCCGGCGGCCCCTTCGGGTTGTGGTAGGGCAGCCCGGACGGGTAGGCGCCCGGGGCGTTGGCATAAAGCTGCGGCGCGACCCCCATCGAAAAGAGGATGTTCGCCGACAGCGACATGTGGAGCATCTCCTCAACCGCCACGCTCATGATCGTGCCGCCCGCCTTGTTGGCGTAGAGCTGCGCGTCGCTGATCGTCTCGCCGCTCTGGGCGGTGCGGTTCAGCGAGTAATAAGTGAAGAGGTAGATGGGGATCGTCGCCAGCTCGATCTGGACCGCGACCTGGAGGTTCGCCTTGAGCTCGGCCAGCACCTTCTCGCGGGTGGACCGCAGGTCCAGCCGGGCAACGAAGAGTTCCTCCGCCAGGGTCAGCGACGTGATCGGGTCCGGCGCTCCGCTCAGGCCGGTCGACTGTTCGTTCACGACCGGCCTCCCAAGGCGAGATGAGCCTCTTCGGCGGCGGAAATGGCGGACTGGGTGCCCGTGATGCAGGCGGGCTGCCCCCAACCTGGTTGCTGCCGAAGCGACGATACCGTTAGCCCCATGGTCATTCCCCCTGCGAACGAATGGCCTCATCCGTATTTAGAATACGGATGGACAAGCTGAAGTTGAGACGCCCCACGGATTGAAAGCGCCAAATCAAGGCCCCGACCGAGTCGCTTTCATTTCCGAAACGAATGTGCATCCTGATCCTCGGCCGCGCAATGCGATTCTTCCAGTGGACGCCGCTCGCCGGCCGCCGCAAAAGTCGGCTTCTGTCCCGCCGCCGGCCGCGCTAGGCCTGGGAGATGGAAGCAGGCCGCAATGTGCGAGCGACCCGTCGCGAGATGCTCGCCGGCCTTGGCGCGCTTGCCGTCCTGCCGTCGGTCCCGGCAGCCGCGGCGGACCTCTCCCTGCGCGCGATCCTCGATCGAGCTTCGGCCTTGGGCGATCCGGCCAGGATGCTGGCCTTGGTCCAGGGCGCGCCTCGCGACAGGCTCAACCGGGCGGACCGAATTCTCCTTCGAATGGTGGAACGGGGGCTGGAGCGGGAGCTGGATCTCCGGCGAGGCTTTCCATTCGGCAAGGCGGACGGAAGCTCCCCTTATGTAGTCAGCCATCGCCATGGCTCTTATCTGCAGCTCGAAGCGGGAGCCGCCTCTCCCTCCGACACGGCTCGCCGGCTGGACGAGGAGACGCAGCGGCTGCGCGCCGAAGCCGGGCGCGGGCTGGCGCCCCCCGACTTCATGCTCGAGGCCGTGCTCGGGGCGGAGACGGCGCTGCGAAGCAAGGCTTCCGCGGAAGCGGGCCCGGCCCTCGATCGCCAGATGACCGAGCTCCGCCGCCTACGCTCCGGCGCCGGGTCCGCGCCCGGCATATGGCGGCTGCCGGGCGGACCGGATTATTACCGCCTGAGGCTGGCCTGCACTTCGGGCCTCGACGACGGTCCCGAGCGGATCGAGCGGCGGGCGGCGGCTGAGACGGCGGCGCTTCTGGAAAATGCGGACAGGCTGCTCGGCCAATTGGGCCTCGGGCGGGGCAGCGTCGGCGAGCGGCTTCGCGCGCTGAAGCGGCGGGAGGAATTTCTCTACGCCAATGACGAAGCCGGCCGATCGCGCGCCGTCGCCGGAATGAACAATGCCTTGGCCCGGTACCGGCGAGACATGGCCCTGGCCTTCAACCCGCCGCTGGCGCTCGGCAGCTCGGTTCGCCGGATGGCCCCGGCGGACGAGGCCGCCGGCCGGCGCGGCTATCGCGACCCTCCGACTCCGGCCGGGGCGGGCGCTTATTATCCGGACCTCGCCACGGTTCGGGAGCGGCCGAGCTGGACGCTGACACCGGTCGCCTTCCACGAAACCATCCCCGGCCACCTGCACCAGCTCGAGCGCCAGCAGCGGGCCGACCCGCATCCGCTGCAGCTCCGCTATGCGCCCGGTTATCCGGAGGGCTGGGCGATGTATGCGGAGAGCCTGGCGGGCGAAATGGACTGGCCGATCGCCGACCGGCTCGGCTTTCTCCAGTCCCGCTTGTTCCGGCTGGCCCGGGTGACCTGCGACATCGGCATCCACCTGCGCCGCTGGGATCGGGCCCGGGCGATAGCCTATCTCGAAGAGACGGTCGGCTTCGAGCTCTTCTTCCCCTTCGCCGCGGAGGTCGACCGCTATGCGGCCGAGCCCGGGGCTTTTGCCGGCGATCTGATGGTGGCGCAGCATCTGTCCCGGTTAGGCGACGCTGCCCGGCGCCGCGGGCCGGCGGCGCTGCGCCAGTATCACGACGCCGTTCTGAATCGGGGCCCGGTGTCGGCGGAGACGCTCGCCCGGTTGATTTGAGCGCCGACGGCGGGCGCGGCTAGCGGGGGGCCGTGCGCAACGCTTCGATCAGCTTGGCCATGTTGGCCATGTAGGTCGCCGTGGAGATGCCGATGACGGGCATGTCGGCGATGTAGGGCGAAGTGTCGCTGGGATCGCCGACCCGGGTGGTTCGATAATCGCCCGGCACCGGCTGGGCGGGCCCGTCGCCGCGATACGGATTGCTGGTCGCATGCAGCGGGGTCGGCCACCAGCCCTGAGCGTTCAGTGAACGGATGAGCTCGCGCGGGGCCGCCGTGACCGAGCCGGCGTTGAGGTCCGAGCCGACCATTCCGCCGCCGATGAAATAGCGGGGCAGGGGCTGGGGATCGGGCGCGAGCAAGGGCGAATTCTTCGCGAGCTCGGCGGGTGAGGTTTTCAAAAGCGCCTCATATTCGGCGCGGAGCTTCGCGACGTCGACGTTGCGGAAGGCGGAATAATGGCCGAGCGTCGCTTCGGGGCTGTAGTCCCAATAATATTCGCCGTTGACGACGTTCGATCCGCGGCGGTGGACGTAGATCGCGCGGTTGGTCCCGATCTCGACGAACGTCGGGAACGAGCGGCCCTGGCGCGGCTCGGGAAGGCGCACCGATTCCAGCCAGTCGAGCGCCTCTGGGATCCGGGCGAGGTAGCGGCGGTCACCGGTCATCTTGTAGAAATTCATCAGCTGCTCGACGTTCGACCCGGTGGTGTGGGTGGCGAGCGCCTTGGGCTCGTAGGTCCGGGCGCCGGCGGGCTTGAGGTCGGCGGTGTGCTGAAGCCCCCATCCGGCCTGGGGCGAGGCCTGCTGGGTGAGGAGATAGATGTCCATGCCGCGACGGATCGGCTCGATCACCCTGGTGTCGCCCAGATTCTGGTAGACCATGGTCAGGAACTTGACGTTCTCCGCGGCGACGTCGTCGTTGAACGTGATGTAGCTTTGATATTCCGGATAATTGGGATCGTAGGGCCAGCGCTGCGGCCAGCCGCCGCTCGGGAGCTGGCTGTCGAGGACGAAGCTCACCGCCCGCTCCAGCGCCGGCCGGTATTTCGGATCGTTCTTCTCGAGGTAGAGGCGCAGCAGGAACTGGGCCGATTCCGACGTTCCGACATCGTCGAAGGTGGCGTTGTCGGAATAATGCTGGAATTCCTCCATCCGCCACGCATTCTTCCCAACCGTCTCGTACCAGTGCTTCGTCGACGACGGCCCTGCGAAATCGATGAAGTAATTCCAGCCGCCGCTGCGGTGCTGGCCCCAGATCAGGGCGCCGCCGACCTTCTCGGCGGCCTGGTAATAATATTCGTCGCCGGTGGCGTGATAGGCATCGAGGAAGAGGTGGCCCATGGTGGCGGTGCCCGGAGGCTGGACCCAGATCATGCTCGGCTTGGCCTCGATCTCGCCCCAGCGGCGCGACATGTCGGGGAGGTAGGACCAGACATAGCCGCCTTTGGTCGACGCCTTTTCGACCATAAAGGTCGTCGCGCGCTTCATCGTCCGCTCGATCTCGGCCCGGCTCTGGGCGAAAGCGGGAGCGGCGAGGCCGATCAGGAGGAGCAAGGCGGCGATGAGCTTCTTCACGTGAACAATCCCTTCTTTCGGGCCCAGGCGAGGAACAGATCCTGCCAGCCTTCTACGCTTTTGCCGCGGGCGAGACGAAGGCCGAAGCCGTGGCCGCCGTCGGCGAACAGATGGGTTTCGACGGGGACCTTCCTCGCCAGCAGGGCGGAGCGGAGGAGGAGGGTGTTTTCGACCGGGACCGAGGCATCGTCCTCGGCGTGGAGGAGGAAGGCGGGCGGAGCGTTGGCTGGGACGTTGAGGTGCGGCGAATGGGACCGCTCGCGTTCGCCCGGGGCGTTTTCGCCGACCAGGTTCCTTCGCGAGCCGGCATGGGCGATCGGCAAGGTCATCGACACCACCGGGTAGATGGGCGCCGCAAGATCGGGGCGGGCCGAGAGCCGGTCCGCCGAGTCGACCGGCGCGTAGACCTCGGCGGCGAAGCGGGTCATCAGATCGGCGCAGACGTGCCCGCCGGCGGAAAAGCCCATCGCGCACACCCGCTTCGGGTCGACGGCGTAGCGCGAGGCACGGTGCCTGACGAGGCGGATCGCCCGCTGGGCGTCGGCGAGCGGCGTGTCGGGCCCGCTTCGCCAGCCTTCCTGGGGCAGGCGGTAGAAGAGAACGAAGGCGGTGATCCCGCGGGCGGCCAGCCAGCGGGCCATTTCATAGCCCTCCTTGTCGATCACCACCCAATTATAGCCGCCGCCCGGAGCGATCAGAATTGCGGCGCCGTTCGGCCGGGCCGGGCGGAACACCGCCATTCGCGGCCGGGAGATGCCGAAGACATAGCGGTCGTTATAGGCCGCATCCCGGCTTCGCTCCTTGACCGTCTCGACAAGGGGCGCCGCGGGGCCGCCGGGGGCGCCCTTCGGCCACAGGTCGATGGTCTCGGTCGGCTCGACCGCTGCCAGATGCCGCGATTCGGGCGTCGCCGGCGGCCGGGTCTGGGCGCCCGAGCGCGCGGCGAGGCTGAGCGCGAGGGTGCCCAGCAAGGCGGTTCGGCGGTCGAGATCCATGGCCTTAATAGGTGTAGCGGACGCCGAACAGAAACTCGCGTCCGGTATGATGGTAGACGGAGAGCAGGTTGCGCGAATCGACGAACTGGTCCTGGCGCTCGTCGGTGAGGTTCACCCCTTCGAGCGTGACCTTGACATGCTCGTTGATCGTGAGCTGGACCGACGCGTCGACGTTGATCGTGCTGTTGGTGCCCTGGACGTCGTTGCCGAGCTCCGCGGCGGGGATCTGGGTCAGATACTTGCTTCGATAGGAGCCTGAGACTCGGGCGCTCAGGAACTTGTCCTCGTAATAGAGGGTGGCGTTGGCCGACCGCCGCGACAGCTGGGTGAGGTCGTTGATCGCCACCACCGCGCCGGCCGCGTTCAGATATTTGATCTTCGATTTCACGCCGGTGTAGTTCAGCAGCACGCCGGAGTGGCTGAGGAAGCCCGGCAGGAACCTGAGCGGCTGCTGGTAATTGATCTCGAACCCCTTCACCGGCCCGCCGGGCGTGTTGGCCGGCGAGCTGAAGGTGAAGCTGGTCGACTGGTCGCATCCCGAGAGATTGCTGCAGGCCGCGGCGAGCAGGCTCAGCGGCAGGCCGAACGGATTGGTCTCGAACGGGCCGCGGCTCTGCAGCGTGGTGATGAAGCTTCCGACATTCTTCTGGAACAGCGCCAGCGAGAGCAGTCCGCCGCGCTGGAAATACCATTCGAAGGCAAGGTCGTAGCTCGAGGCGCGGAACGGCTCCAGGAACGGATTGCCGCCCGAGACGGTGCGGTTCGCTCCGGAGACGTTGATGGTCGCGCCCGGATTGAGGCTGCCGAGGCTCGGCCGCGACATCACCCGGGCGGCGGCGCCGCGAATGACCACGTCGCGCACAGGCTCGAACACGATATTCGCGGACGGAAGCCAATCGTCGTAGCTGTTCTTGACCGTGATCTGGTTGATCTGGTTGGCGACGACCGCATAGCCGGTCGATGCGGAGCGGGTGTTGACGTAGCGCACGCCGACATTGCCGCGCAGCACCGGTCCGCCGAAATCGTGGGTGAACGAAGCTTGCACGAAAGCGCCTCGATCCTCTTCCTTCACCGTGGCATTGTTGCCCAGCGCCGGCCCCGGGCCGAGCGCGAAGGCTCCGCCGAACGCCGTCGGGTCGCCGAAGTTGAAGAGCGCGTCCGCCGCTTTGTAGTCGGGGGCCAGGAAGGTGTAGCCGGCAAGGGTCGCCTGCTGGCTGAAGCCGGCGAGGCCCGTCGCCGCGATCGCGGCCGGGATGACGGTTTCCTGGTTCGTGCTCGGGCTCAACGGGTTCTGCCGGCGAAACTCGGTCGTGTCGAAGCGGTACTTCTTGTAGCTGGCGCCAAAGTCGACCTGGAAATCGTCGTCGAGCTTCCAGTTCAGGCCGAGTTGGGCGGTGTCGTACGTGTTCTTCGCCGTGGCCGCGCGAAGACGGATCTGCGACAGCACCCAGGCGCTCGGCGAGGTGAGGTTCGCGGTGCCGAAATTGAACAGCGGATTGCGGCCGCTCGGGGAACCGTAATCGTAACTGTAATTGTCGACGTTGAATTGGTCGAAGGTCAGGGTGTTCTGGACCGGATTCTTGTGGTCGGACGAGGAATGGCCGCCCAGGAACGTCGCGGTGACGCTGTCGCCGAACTTCTGCGAACCTTCCAGGGTCAGCTGCTTGAACTTGGTGTCGAGCCGGTCGAAGCGGTCTTCCACGCGCAGGTCGACGTCGTTGAACGTGCCGCTGTACATGACGCCGTTGTCGATCTGGAAGGCGGTGACGTCGGTGTCGGCGATGCCGCAGCTCGTCGCCCGATTAGCGTTGTTGCAGGCGCCGCCGACGCTGAAGGACGGGGCTTCGAGATAGCGCTCCTCGCGAGTGCCCTTGAAGTCGGCATAGAGGCCGTCGAGGCTGATCAGGGTGTTATCGGAAGGGCGCCATTGGACGGAGGCTGTGACTCCGAGCCGCTCCTGGTCGCTTCGAAATTGGTCCTGCCGCGGGAAGCGCGGATGCTGGGCTGCATCGACCGTCGCGCAATTGCCGGGGGCGGGGTTGAGGGCGGCGGTGCCGGCCGCGTTGAGGCATGAGACCCCGCCGACGCTCTGGAAGCCGGGAACGAAGCCCTGCGCCGCCGGCACCGGGCCGCCCGGAGGCGTCGCCGCCTGGATCAGCGCCGGAGCCCAGCGCACGGTGCTTGGCCCTTCTTCGAGGATCTTGCGCCTTGTGTAGGCGACGGAGACGAGCGCGCCGAGCGTGCCGTTGGCGAACTGGTCGGCGATGAGGATGGCCCCGCGTGGAGTCACGTCCTTGCCGAGATCGTTATAATCGGCCTGGGCCGAGGCGGTGAAGGTGAAGCCGCGATAGTCGAACGGGCGGGCGGTGCGCAGGTCGACGGTGGCGCCGAGCGAGCCTTCGTCGACCGTCGCCTCGGCCGTCTTGCGGACGGTGATGGCGTTGAACAGGTCGGACGCGAAGATGTTGAAGTCGAAGGACCGGCTCCGGTTGGTGCCGCCGCTCGCATCGGAGCCGCCGGCCGTGGTAAGCGCCTCCATGCCGTTGATCCGGACCCGGGTGAATTGCGGGCCGAGGCCGCGGACCGTGATCTGGCGCCCTTCGCCGCCGTCGCGCTGGAGCGCGACTCCGGGGATGCGCTGGATCGATTCGGACAGGTTGAGGTCGGGGAATTTGCCGATGTCCTCGGCGAGGATCGAGTCGGTCGCGGCGGCTTCGGTTCGCTTGAGGTTCAGCGCCTTGGCCAGGCTGCCCCGGAAGCCGGTGACCACGATGTCTTCGCCGGTCGTCCCGGTCGCGTCCGTCGCGGCCGTCTCCGCGGCCGGCTCATCGGACGCCGCCGCGGCGGGTTCCCCGGTCGCGGCAGGCTGGTCGACATCCTGGGCATAGGCCGGAGCGGCGAGAGCGAGCGCGAGAACCCCTCCCGACACGGCTCCGAGAATGTGCCGCAAGGCCTGAGCCCGTCCGAAAAGCCGATCCGAAACCATCACCATGAACCTCCCTGTTCGACGGATTCGCCCCCGTCGCGTTGATGACACCGGTGTCTACGACCGATGCGAAGGTAGCGGCGGGAGCCGCGGTTCGGAGGTGGAGAGCGCAGCGAAGCGCCTTTGTCCTCTCTCAGGACCGCTCCGCTATGGTTGCGAAGTCGCCCCTCCCGATCACCTAAGTAACCGGTGTCATTCGTCTGCCTCGACCGCGCGGAGCTGTCAAGGTTCTACGTTCCCGGCTGGATGTAAGGCACTCGGGCGAAAAGCTCGCGCTCCCACCGCCGCGGATCGGCGACGGTGGCGCTGCGCTGGTCCCAGACCATCGTCGAGCGTTCCGGAAGCCGGTAGGCGGGCCAGGCGGCGACGCCCGCAGCGTTGGGGTCGCCGCTTCGGGCGAAGGCCGCGAAGGCCTTCATCATCGTCCGGCTCAAGGCGCGCGCTTCGGCGCCGGTGCCGGTGAAGGAGCCCTCGGCCTCGAGCGTCCCGAAGGCGAGGGCGATGTCCATCGTGTGGGGCGCCCCCCGGCGCGGCTGGGTCGGCGACTGGAAGTCGACCTGATAGACCCAGGTCGGCGCTCCCGCGCCGGCCCGAGCGTCCGCCTCGATGACCTGGCCAGGCCAGCTGCGCCCCGCCGTGGTCGCGGCGTAGAATATCCGCTCGGCGGTCCAGTCCGGGAAGCGGCGGCGATATTGCGAGACCAGCCATTCGGGATGGATGTCGGTTCGAAGCTCGGGCGCGATCCGCTCCGCGAGGTTAGCCCAGCTCAGGGTGCGGACCTTCTCGCTATCGGGATCGATGAAGGCGCGGGTCTCGTCGCGGGTGTTGCCCAGGATCATCGGGATGGCGTTCGACTGCGGATTGGAGTCCGGCCAGAAGGGGTGGCGGGTCAGCCACTTCATGTCGAGGACCGGGCCCATATAGACTCCGCCGCCCAGGATCGGATCGATCGCGGCGAGGCCCTCCACCAGCCGCTCGGCCGGAAGCGCGAGCAGCTCGCCCGCCGACTTCAGCTTCAGCGCCTCGAGATAGGTCTTGGCCCGGGCGGTGGCATTGATGGGTCCAGAGGCCGTGACCTGCTGGCCGCTCATCGTGATCGCCCGGTGGAACAGCCCCTTCGCCGCCGGCATGCCCATCAGGGTGGCGATCTTGGCCCCTCCGCCCGACTGGCCGAAGACGAGGATCCGGGTCGGGTCCCCGCCGAACGCCGCGATGTTCGCTCTTATCCACTGGAGAGCCAGGATAAGGTCGAGCTGGCCGGCATTGCCGCTGTCGGGGAATCGCGGATCGAGGCGGGCCAGATAAAGATAGCCGAAGGCGTTGAGGCGGTGGTTGACGGTCACGATCACGACGTCGCCGTCGGCCGCGAGATGACGGCCGTCGTTGAGCGGGTCGGCGACCGAGCCGGTGGAATAAGCGCCGCCGTGGAAATAGACCATGACCGCCCGATTGCCACCCGGCCGGGCTTCGGGAGTCCAGACGTTGAGGAACAGGCAGTCCTCGCTCGCCGGCCGGTAATGGTCGCCCCGCTGCGGGGCGGAGGGGCCGAAGGCCGTGGCGGCGATCGTCTCGCGGCTTCGGATCGGCGGCTTCGGGGCCCGGAAGCGCTCGGCCACGCCGTAGCGAATGCCCCGGAAGACCGAGAGGCCGCCCTCGCTTGCGCCTCGGATCGGCCCGAGGCTGGTCGCGACCGTCGGATCGCCCTGAGCGAAAGCCGGCGAGGCCGCCAGCGCTCCGGTGCCCGCGAGGAACAGGCGCCGGCTGATCATCGCCGGACGTCGAGCCCGCCGGTCATGAACGCCTCGATGTCCCGTGTCCCGAACAGGCTGAAATCGCCGGGCAGCGAATGCTTGAGGCAAGTCAAAGCGAGGCCCGATCGCACTGTCCAGTCGAGATCGCGGCCGCTTCGAACTCCGTGAAGGATGCCGGCCGCGAACGCATCGCCGGCGCCGATCCGGTCGACGATTCCGGCGACGACCACCTCTTCGGTCTGGGCAACGCCGTCCGGAGTGTCGATCCGGGCCGCGATGCGGTGGCGATCGGCGTCGTCGACGTGGCGGGCGGTCGAGGCGATCATCTTCAGGTTCGGAAAGGCGCCGAAGGCGGCCTGAGCGGCCTCCCGGCGGCGGTCCGAGCCCTCGCCGCTGAACTTGGCACCGAGCAGCAGCGAGATGTCGCGGTGGTTTCCGAACAGGATCTGCGCCTTCGAAACCAGCTTCGTCAGGATGGTCCTGGGATCGCTGTCCCAGGCTTCCCAGAGCTGGGCCCGGTAATTGCCGTCGAACGAGATCGGGATTCCGAGCCTTCCCGCCGCTTCCGCAGCGGCGACCGCCGCTTCGGCGGAGCGCGGCCCGAGGGCAGGAGTGATCCCCGACATGTGGAGCAGGCCGACACCCTGGAGCAGGGCGTCCCAGTCGAAATCGCCGGCCGCGGCCCGGGCGAAGCTGCTGTCCTGCCGGTCGTAGAAGATTTCCGAAGCGCGCAGCCCCGCGCCCTGGGTAAGGAAATAGAGGCCCATCCGGCCGAGGGTGCGCGCCACTCCGGAGACGTCGACGCCGTGGCGGCGGACTTCCCGAAGCGCCGCCTCGCCGAGCGCATTGGCGGGAAGGCAGGTCACCATCTTTACCCGGTGGCCGAGATTGGAAAGCGCCACTCCGACATTGGCCTCCGCCCCGGCGACGTAGACGTCGAGACGGGGCTTCTGAAGCATGAGCTCGCGCCCGGGCGCGGTCATGCGCAGGAGGATTTCCCCGAAGCAGGCGATGGAGTCCGTCATGCGCTTCTCCTCAATTCCTCCCCTGCATTTGCAGGGGAGGGGGACCATGCGAAGCATGGTGGAGGGGCCTTCTGACTTCGAAGAGCCCCTCCACCGCGCTTCGCGCGGTCCCTCTCCCCAGCAAATGCTGGGGAGGAATTAAAGGCCAAAGGCTCATCGCGCCAGCCAGCCGCCGTCGACGGCGAGGATATGGCCGTTGACGTAATCGGAGGCGGACGAAGCGAGGAAGACCGCGGCGCCGCCGAGGTCGGACGGATCGCCCCAGCGGGCGGCGGGGATGCGCTCGACGATCTGGCGGTTGCGGGTCTCGTCCGCCTGGAGCGCGGCGGTATTGTTGGTGGAGATATAGCCGGGAGCGATGGCGTTGACGTTGATCCCCTTGGCCGCCCACTCGCAGGCGAGCAATTTGGTGAGGCCGGCGACGCCCGATTTGGAGGCGGTGTAGCTCGGCACGCGGATGCCGCCCTGGAAGCTCAGCATCGAGGCGATGTTGATGATCTTGCCTCGCCCCTTTGCGATCATGTGACGGCCGGCCGCCTGGCTGAGAAAGAAGACGGACTTGAGGTTGGTGTCGATGACGGCGTCCCAATCCTCCTCGCTGAAGTCGACCGCATCGGCGCGGCGGATGATGCCGGCGTTGTTGACCAGGATATCGAGACCGCCGAGCTCGGCGAGCGTCCGCTCGACCACGTCCTGGACTGGAGCGATCGTGGCAAGGTCGGCGCCGATCAGCGCGGCCCGCCGGCCGGCCGCCCGGACCTGCTCCGCGGTCTCGTCGGCGCTGGAGCGCCCGACCAGCGCGACGTCCGCCCCCGCCTTTGCGAGCGCGACGGCGATGCCCTGGCCGATGCCGGTATTGGCGCCGGTGACGACAACGACTTTGCCGGTGAGGTCGAAGGGGTTGGTCATTGTTGTTCCTCAGCCGTCATCCCGGCGAAAGCCGGGACTTCGTGGAGATTGACCGCGGTGTCCTTTCGAACCGAGGTCCCGGCTTTCGCCGGGATGACGTGCGGAGCGCGCCTCACTGCAGCTGGCAGATGTCGAGGACGTTCATGTCGGTATAATCCTGGTTCTCGCCGGCCATCGCCCAGATGAAGGCGTAAGCCCGGGTCCCCGATCCCATGTGGATCGACCAGGGCGGGCTGATCACCGCCTCGTCGTTGGCGATGACGATGTGCCGCATCGCCTCGCCCTCGCCCATATAATGGAAGACCCGGTCGCTCTCGCCGTCCAGCTCGAAGTAGAAATAGATTTCGCTGCGCCGCTCGTGGATGTGCGGCGGCATCGTGTTCCACACCGAGCCCGGCTTGAGCACGGTGAGGCCCATGACCAGCTGGGCGCTGTCGCAGACGCCCGGGATGACGAGCTGGTAGATGGTGCGCTCATTCGATTCCTCGAGGCTTCCGCGCTCCAGGGCCTTGGCCTGGGCGATCTCAAGCTTGCGGGTCTGAAAGGCTTTGTGGGCCGGGCAGGAGGCGAGGTAGAATTTGGCGCCGGCGCCCGCGAAGCTCACCTCCCTCGCGCCCATGGTGACGTAGAGGCAATCCTTGTTGCCGAGCTCGAACGTCTCGCCGTCGACGGTGACGGTGCCGGCGGTCCGGCCGACATTGACGATCGCGAGCTCGCGCCGCTCGAGGAAGGGGTGGCCCGCCGCGGAGGGCGGCTCGGCCTGCGCGGGAAGTGCCACCGGCGCGGCGCCGACGAGGACTCCGCCGATCACGAAGCGGTCGGCGTGGGTGTAATTGAGGACGCACTCGTCCTCGCGGAACAGGTCCTGGATCAGATAGCGGTCGCGCAGCTCCTCGTTGGAGACGCACTCCATCATGTCGGGATGAGTGGCGTAATAAGTGCGTTCGAACATTCTCTTCTCCGTGGAAAAAATCAGGCGGCGGCGGCGATCGGCCGGTCAAGGCGATAGGCGCGCTTGACCAGGCCGTAGGTCAATTCAGGGGCCAGCTCGGCGGCTTCCCAGTCCTGGAGCCGGCCTTCCGCCACCAGCCGCGCCAGGAAGGCGCAGTCGACGCGCCGGGCGACGTCGTGGCGGGCCGGGATGGAAAGGAAGGCGCGGGTGTCGTCGTTGAAGCCGACGCTGTTGTAGAAACCGGCGGTCTCGGTGGTCATCTCGCGGAAGCGGCGCATGCCTTCGGGCGAGTCGTGGAACCACCAGGCGGGCCCCAGCTTCAGGCAGGGATAGTGGCCGGCGAGCGGCGCGAGCTCGCGGGCATAGGCGCTCTCGTCGAGCGTGAAGAGGATGATCGAGAGGGCCGGCTCGTTGCCGAACCGGTCGAGGAGGGGTCTCAGACTTCGGACGTAATCCGTCCGGGTCGGGATGTCGGCGCCCTTGTCGCGGCCGAAGTCGCGATGGAGTCGGCCATTGTGGTTGCGCAGGGCGCCGGGGTGGATCTGCATGACCATCCCGTCCTC
This sequence comes from Sphingomonadales bacterium, assembly GCA_034668565.1. Lineage (GTDB taxonomy): Bacteria > Pseudomonadota > Alphaproteobacteria > Sphingomonadales > Sphingomonadaceae > Allosphingosinicella. The sequence continues at coordinate 36,731 of JAXDPE010000057.1, forward strand.
GAGGCTCATCGCCGCCATCTCGGTCAGCATCTGGGCCCTGAACAGTTCCGCGTCCTCGAGCGACCAGGCGCCGCCGACGATCCGGGCGAACAGAGCCTGCTTCTCCCCCTCCGGTAGGTCGGCGGTGCGCGCGGTCGGGTGGCCGTGATCGGTGGCGGTGGCCCCGGCGGCCCGGAAATCGGCCCGGCGCCTGCGGTGGGCGGCGAGATAGCCGGACCAGTCGCGGACATCCTCCCCGGTCAGCGCCGCGAAGGCGTCGAGGGCGGCGGCGAAATCCTCATGCTCGGGATCGATCACGGCGTCGGGCCGATAGGTGGTGACGACCCTGCCGCTCCAGCCCGACCGGCGGATCGCGGCGTGGTGGACGAGATCCTCCTGCGGGCCTTCGGTCGTCGCCAGAAGCTCGATTCCGAACCGGTCGAACAGCGCGCGCGGGCGGAAGGCGGGCGTTGCCAGCGCCTCGGCGAGGCGGTCGAAATAAAGATCCGCCGTCGCCGCTTCGAGCGACACATCGAGCCCGAAAACCTCGGCGAAAACCTGGTCGAGCCAGAGCCGCGAAGGGGTTCCGCGGAACAGATGATAGTGGCTAGCGAACAGCCGCCAGGCCTCGCGCGGGGCGGCGGGGGAGGGGCCGGCGCGGCTCGCCACGCCGAGCGCCTCCAGCGCCACTCCTTGGCTGTAGAGCATCCTGTAGAGATAATGGTCGGGGGCGAGCAGCAGCGCGGTCGGATCGGTCCAGGGCTCGTTGGCGGCGAACCAGGCCGGATCGGTATGGCCGTGCGGGCTGACGATCGGCAGCGCGGCCACCTCCCGGTAGAGCGCCCGGGCAATCGAGCGGGTGCTCTGATCGGCCGGAAACAACCTATCCGGATCGAGCTTCAGGGGCCGTGGCATTCGCTCTCCTAAACGCTTGCGCGCGCGCCGGTCTCCGCCGGTTTTGCATTTGTCCCCGGTAACCGGTGTCATAAGAAATTGCAAGATGTTGGCGGTTCTCCCGCCCCTTCCAAGGAGGGGAGTAGGAAGTAAGGAAAACCGGGAGAGCATACCTTTTTCCTCCCAAGGCCCGGCCCATTCGGTCGGCCGGAAAATGTATGCTGTCCCGGTTTTTGGCCCCCTTGAAGGGAGGGAGGAAGGTCAGCGCGGCGCTTCGGCCACGGAGGCGCGCTTGACCAGCCTCGACGGGAAGAGCGAGGGCTCCGCGCCCTTGTCGTCGGCGCCGCTCTGGCCGGCGAGCAGCTTCAGGGCGGCGGCGCGGGCCATGGAGACGATCGGCCAGCGCACCGTGGTCAGCGGCGGCCAGATATGGCCGGCGATGGGGGTGTCGTCGAAGCCGACCACCGAGAGATCTTCCGGAACGCTGAGGTCGCGGGTCCGGGCCGCGTGGACAACGCCGGCCGCCATCTCGTCGTTGCTCGCGAAAATGGCGGTCGGGCGAGGCGACAGATCGAGCAGCTTCTCGGCGGCGGCAATGCCCGATTCGAACGTGTAATTGCCCTCGGCGATCAGGCTTTGGGGAAGCTTGATGCCGGCCGCGGCAAGCGCGTCCTCGAAGCCCAGCCGGCGCTCGGCGGCCGAGCGGAAGCCGTGCGGGCCGGCGATCAGGCCGATCAGCCTGTGGCCTTGCGTGTAGAGATATTGAACCGCCTCGGCGACCGCCTCGCGGTCGTTGGAAGCGACCATATGCTCGGCGTCGTCGAGCTCGGCCGATCCCATCCGGACGTAGCGGCATCCGACTCCGTCGCAAAGCCGGGCGATCGAATCGTTTTCGGACAGCGGGGGAAGGATGACCACTCCGTAGGGACGCTGGCGCTCGAGGAAGTGGCGGGCGTCGTCGACCAGGGTCGAGGAGCCGCGGTCGACCGGTCGGACGACCATCGCATAATCGGTGCCCTGAAGCGCCTCGAGTATGCCCTGCTGGACGTTGAGGACCATCTGCGCGTTGGGATTGTCGTGGATGAGGCCGATCAGGAAGTTGGTCCGAAGGGCCAAGGCCCGGGCCTGGGGATTGGGAACGTAGCCGAGGTCGCCGATCACCGCGAGCACCCGGTCGCGGGTCTCGTCGTTGAGCAAAGGCGAGCGGTTGATCACCCGGCTCACCGTCTTCTTGGAGACGCCCGACAGCCGGGCGACGTCGTTGATCGTCGGCTTGCCCGTGCGACGATTGCCCCTCGCCGGCGCCTGTTCCGCCTTGCCGTCCACGCCACTCTCCCTGCCTCGCTATAGGCCTCGCCCCGGCCGGAAGCCAAGGCGAACCCTTGCCGGCGGCCTTCGAAGCGGCTATTTGACACCGGTTACCTGATGACGCAAGCCGAACTCCTCCAAGCGGCGGCCGACAGCCGGGCGCTGCTCCATCTGGATCCGGACGACGATGTCGCGGTGGCGCTGACCGCGCTCGCGAAAGGGGCCCGCGCCGAAGTGGCCGGACGCGTCGTCGAGCTTCGGGACGAAATAGCCGAAGGCCACAAGGTCGCGCTTAGCGACATGAGGGCTGGCGAGACCGTCCGTAAATATGGCTGGCCGATCGGTATCCTCACCGCCGACGTCGTCGCCGGCGGCCATGTCCACAGCCACAATCTTTCGACCCTGCTGAGCGGAGTCGAAGGCTATAGCTGGCGGCGGCCGTCGCCGACGCCGACGCATGCCCCAAGGCCGGATTCGCCCGGCTTCCTCGGCTATCGCCGCTCCGACGGCCTGGTCGGCACCCGCAACGAAATCTGGATCCTGCCGACGGTCGGCTGTGTCGGCCGCACCGCCCAGAAGATCGCCGCCATCGCCAACGCCCGCCACTCGGGCACGGTCGACGGGGTCCACGCTTTTACCCACCCGTTCGGCTGCTCGCAGCTCGGCGACGACCTTGCCGGAACCCGGTCGATCCTCGCCGCCCTCGCCTGCCATCCCAATGCGGGGGGAGTCCTGCTCGTCGGCCTCGGCTGCGAATCGAACCAGCTCGACCGGCTGATCGAGGAGATACCGGAGAATTTGCGGGGGCGGGTTCGGACGCTCCGGGCGCAGGGAGTGGAGGACGAGCTCGAGGAAGGACTGGCTTTGGTCGACGCCCTCGTCGCCACCGCCTCGCTGTCGAGCCGGCAGCCGGTCGGCTTCGGAGAGCTGGTTCTTGGGCTGAAGTGCGGCGGCTCCGACGGCTTTTCCGGCCTCACCGCCAACCCCCTGGTGGGGCGGATGGCGGACCGGACTATTGCCGCGGGCGGCGGCGCGATCCTCAGCGAGATCCCGGAGATTTTCGGCGCCGAGCGGCTGCTGATGGCCCGGGCCCGCGACGAGCGCGTGTTCGACGCCCTCGTCGGCCTGGTCAACGACTTCAAGCGCTACTTCCTCGCCAGCGGCCAGCCCGTCTCGGAAAATCCCTCGCCCGGCAACATCGCCGGAGGCATCACCACGCTCGAGGAGAAGTCGCTGGGAGCGGTCCAGAAGGCAGGCCGCGCCCCGGTCGGCGACGTGCTTCGCTACGGCGAACGGGTGCGGCGGCGCGGCCTGACCCTGCTCGAGGCGCCGGGCAACGACGCGGTCTCGTCGACCGCGCTCGCCGCGGCCGGAGCGACCCTCATCCTGTTCACGACCGGGCGCGGGACTCCGCTCGGCTTCCCAGTTCCGACGGTGAAGATCGCGTCCAACAGCGCGCTCGCCCGGCACAAGCGCGGCTGGATCGACTTCGACGCCGGCCAGGTCCTGAAGGATGGGCTCGAGGAAGCGGCCGAGCTGCTGGCGCACAGGGTCGCCGCCATCGCTTCGGGCGAGGAGACGGCGGCGGAGCGCAACGGCGAACGCGAGATCGCGATCTGGAAGCGCGGCGTCACTTTGTGAGGGCCCCTGGGATCGTCCATTTCGGCCCGGGCGCCTTCCACCGGGCGCATCAGGCCGATTATGTCGATCGGCTGCTGAAGCGGGACCCGCGCTGGGGGATCGCGGCGGTTTCGCTTCGCTCGCCCGGGACGATCGAGGCCCTGAAGCGGCAGCGGGGGCGCTACACGCTCGCCATCCTGGACGCGAAGCCGAGCTTCCGAACGCTCGCCGCCCACAGGCGCTTCTTCGGGCCCGGGGAAGGCGAGGGGGTGCGGGCGCAGCTGCTCGACCCGGCGGTGCGGATCGTTTCCAGCACCGTCACCGAGAAAGGCTATTGCCTCGCCGGGGACGGCACCCTCGATTTCGGCCACCCCAACATCGTCCGCGACCTCGAAACTCCGGATCGTCCCCTGAGCCTGGTCGGCTGGCTCGCGCTGGGGCTGGGCGATCGCCGGCGGGCGCGCCTGGCGCCGTTCACTCCGCTTTGCTGCGACAATATGGTCGCGAACGGCAAGAAGCTGCGGGCGGCGGTGCTCGACTTTGCGGGGCGGACCGATCCGGAGCTGGCGGACTGGATCGCCGGCGAGGCGGTCTTTCCCGATACGATGGTCGATTCGATAACGCCGGCCACCGGCGCCTTGCTGCGCCGCCTCGTCCGCGAGCAGGGCTTCGAGGACGACATGCCGGTCAGCCGCGAAGCCTATGCCGGCTGGGTGATCGAGGATGTGCTTCCGCCGGGCTCGCCCGACCTCGGGTCGGTCGGCGCGGTGCTCGCAGCCGACGTCGGGGCCTGGGAACGGGCCAAGCTTCGAATGCTCAACGGCGCCCACTCGACGCTCGCCTATCTGGGCCTCCTGATCGGGCACGAGACGGTGGCCGAGGCGATGGCGGACCCGGCTCTGGCGGGCTTTGTCGAGCGCCTGGTGCGCGAGGACATCGTCGCCACCCTGGAGCCGTCGCCGCTCGACCTCCAGGCCTATGCCGGCGAGATATTGGAGCGCTTCCGAAACCCCGCCATCGGCCACCGACTCGCCCAGATTGCCTGGGACGGGTCGCAGAAGCTGCCCTACCGGCTGCTCGACACGATCGCCGACGCCCGGGCCGCGGGCCGGCCGGTCGAGCGGCTCGCCGTGCCGGTCGCGGCCTGGATGCTGTTCGTCGAGCGCCGGGCGAGGGCAGGGGCCGAGATCGTCGATCCGCTGGCGGAGCGGCTTGCGGAGGTCGGGCGTGGCGAAGACGCCGTGGCGGGCTTGCTCGCCCTTCGCCAGGTGATTCCCGAGCGGCTGGCGGAGGATCTCGTTTTCCGCGACGCGGTCGCCGCCGCCGCGGCCGCGATGCGGGAGGATCAGGTGTCCATGCTTGTCGCCGCACCGTCACCCTTGTAACTTGGACGCTGCCCTTTGTAGCGTTGTTGCTGGGGCCGCGGCGGGAAGTCCGTTTCACCCTGGGGCGTTTAAGCCCGTAGTTCAGCTTGGTCCTCCCGCCGCGAGGTTGTCGACCCCGAACAGTCGCTTGGGCCGCCTGGCGAGCCCGTTTGCGCAAGGAAGGGGGCAGATGGCCATGGTCTATGTCGGCATCGATGT
>JAXDPE010000058.1:0-13565 GCA_034668565.1 Sphingomonadales bacterium
CGCCGACGACATTTCGAATCTGTATCGCGACGAAGGGCGGCTCCGACTGGTCTTCGCCACCGGCAGCCTGATCGTGCTGGCGATCGCCCTGATGGGCATCGCCGCGCTGGCCAATACGATCGTTTCCTACAAGAGACGGGAAATCGCCCTCCGCAAGCTGTTCGGCGCGCCCGCCGGGCAAATCGTGCGGCTGATCGCCCAGCTCTTCGCCCCTCCCCTCCTCGCCGGCTATGCCGTCGGAATCGCGGTCGCGTGGCTGGTCGTCCAGCGATGGCTCCAGGGATTCCGCCTTCGCTCCCCGCCCGACGCCGTGGAGCTGGCCGCGGTATTCGTCGCGATCGCGCTCGCCTGCGCGATGACCGCCTCGGTCTATGTCGTTCGGCTCATCCGCCTGCGTCCGGCGGCGGTCCTTCGCTACGAGTGAAGCGACGCGTAAGCCGCGGGCCTGACTTTGGCCGGGCAAGCGGATAGCGTGGACCAAGCGAATCCCATTCGGCCGCGCCATGCCCGGCCGACCTTCTCGGAGCCAAGCGGATGCTCGATGTCGCACAGGCCGCGGCGGCCTTCGCCAGGACCCGGGCGCTCGCCGCCCTGCTGCGGTCGCGCCGGGCCATTGACCGGCACCAGGATCGCGCCTGCGCCCGCCTGGTGTCGGCGGCGCGCGCGACGATCCCTTATTACCGCGACAAGGGCCCCTCGTTCGCCGACCTGCCGGTCGTCGACAAGGCGATCCAGCAGGCCCGCTTCGGCGAATTCAACCGGCCCGGGATCACGCTCAAAGAGGCGGTCGAGGCGCTCGCCTCGGGCCGCGACAGCGTCCGAGGCTATTTCGTCGGGCAGAGCACAGGAACCAGCGGCAATCGCGGCCGCTTCGTGATCTCGCCGGCGGAGCGCTTCGCCTGGCTCGGAACGATCGTCGCCAAGGCGGTTCCCGACGCCTTCGTCCGGCGGCGGCGGGTCGCGCTGGCTCTGCCGGGCTTCTCCTCGCTGTACAAATCCGCGTCGACCGGCAGCCGGATCCGGCTCGCTTTCTTCGACCTTGCCCTGGGCGTGGACTCCTGGCGCGACGACCTCGTCGCCTTCGCGCCGCAGGTGCTGGTCGCGCCGCCCAAGGTGCTCCGCCGCCTCGCCGAGGACGGGGCGCTGGGCGGGGTCGAGCCGTTCAGCGGAGCCGAGGTGCTCGACCCCATCGACCGCGAGATCATCGAGCGCGCGAGCGGCCGGCGCGTCCGCGAGATCTACATGGCGACCGAGGGATTGTTCGGGGTCGGCTGCCGGCACGGCACCCTTCACCTCGCCGAGGATGTCGTCCGGTTCGAGTGGGAAGAGGTGCCCGGCAGCGCGCTCCTCGTCCCCATCGTCACCGACATGGTGCGGCGGGTCCAGCCGATGATCCGCTACCGGATGAACGACCTCCTGCAGCTGTCGCCGACGCCTTGCCCCTGCGGCTCCCCTTACCGGGCGGTCGAGCGGATCCATGGGCGGATGGACGACGTCTTCGAGCTCGAAACCCCGCGCGGACGGGCGATGGTCACTCCCGACGTGCTTCGCAACGCCCTTGTCGATTCCGATCCCAGAATCCGCGACTACCGGATCCTCCAGAAAGCGGACGGGAGGATCGTGGTCGAGCTGGAGGACGGGCTCCCGGAGGAGGTCCATGAATTGGTCCAGGGCTCGCTCAAGCGCGTCCTTGCCCGGCTCGGCGCGGCGCCGGCGGTGTCGACGGTGCGCGGGATAACGCCCCGCTTCGATCGCAAGCTTCGCCGGGTCGAGCGGGAACCGCGCTAGAGATCCATGGTCAGGGAGCGCTCGCGCTCCGGCTCGACCAGGCCGTTGGCGAGCCGCCAGATGGTCGGGCCCATGACGTCGAGCGGCCCGGTGGCGTAGGCGGGGGCTTCCCCCTGCCGCCATTCCTGCTGGAGGCGAAGCATCCGCCGGTCCTGGGCCAGCACCGGCCAATGGAAAGCCTTGAGGACGGCGCGCTTGAGCCAGGCGGGCGCTAGGCCGCGCGGGGTCGCGAAATGGGCCCAGGGCCGGGTCAGCCCTTCATCCTCGGGCCCGAAGACGACCGCGACCGAGAGCTTGAGCGACTCCTCGCCCTCGAACGCGACCTCGGCGATGGTGGGCGGATAGAAGCGGCCGAGGCTGCGCACCCTCTTCCCCTCGAGCAGCCGGGGCATCAGGCCCGCGGGCCTGGCGCCTTCGAGATAGACCGCCTCGGCGCCCCAAGGCCCGGAGCGGACCGAGACCTCGACCGGACGGCGCCGGTTCGGCGAGCGCACCATCCAGGGATGGACATGGTGGGGATGGGCCGGATCGACATGGTTTTCGAGCGCGTCGAGAAGGCCTGCCGGGGTCGCCCGGAGCGGCCACCAGAAACGGTCGAGGCCTGGATCCTCGAAGCTGTCCGGGAGCCGGGGAAACGGCCCCGGAGTCTTGGCCAGGCTCGTCCACACCAGCCCGGCCCGGTCGACGCAGGGCAAGGCCCGGGCCGGCGATCCGGGCAGGGGCGATCCGGGCGCGGAGCGGCAGGCCCCTCCCCGCCCGAAGCTCCAGCCGTGATAGGGGCAGACGACCGCTCCGGCCTCGATCCGGCCCAGCGACAGCGGCGCCCCGCGATGCGGACAGCGATCGTCGAGGACGAACGGGCCTTCCGCGTCGCGGGCGACGACCAGGCGCCGGCCCATCAGCCTGGCCGCGACCGGGCGGGCGCCGACCCGCGACGAGAAGGCGATCGGGTGCCACCCCGACGCCACCGCGGCCGGCCAGGGGGCTACCATTGCCTGGACACCATCATCGGGACGACGAAGCGCTTCAGGAGCGTGGCGAGCGCCTGGATCGCCTTGCGCCGGGCGGGCGAGAGGTGCGCGGCGTGATAGGCGTTCCATTCGATCACCCCCCTGGCGCCCCGAAGGCGCTTGAAATGGGCCGCCCCGGCCGAACCGTGAAGCCGCCAGCCGGCTTCCAGGGCCTTCGCCATGAACATCCAGGAGGCGATCCGGTAAAGGCCTTCCGATTGCGGCCGGGCGGTATCGTAGCCGACCACCGGAGGGGTCATGATCCCTCCCCTTTCCCACATTCCGGCGACCGCCATGATCGTGCCGGCGGGATCGCGGGCAACCCGGTAGGACATCATTCCGGTTTGCGCCGAGGCCTGGATGAAGGCCGGCGTAAGGATCGGATTGAGCGCCGAATATTTGGCGACATAAAGCCTAGCGTAGAGTTCGGCGATGCGCCGGGCGTCGCGCGCCTCGACCTCCTCCAGGTCGGAAATGCGCAGTGGCGAGCGCGCCACCAGGCGGCGGTCGTTGGCATGGTCCCCGCGCCTCGTCCAATCGCGGGCGAGATCGTCGACGACCCAGATCTGCCGGCTCGGAACCAGAATCCAGCCATCGGCGATCAGGGTCTCACGAAGGCCGGGCGAGGACCAATCGTCGACGGAGCGGATTCCGATCAGATGATCGGGATGGGCCTCCGCCAGCGCCTCGCGAGCGGCTTTCACGCCCTCGCCGCGCCAGCCGTCATGGAGGTTGGTCGAGAGCAGCCAGTTGCCGAGATGGACGATCCGGTTGATCCGCGCCGCCTTGAGGACGAGGTCGAGCGCGGCGAGCGCGGCGCGCGAAGGGTAAGCCGTCCAGCCGACCTTAAGCAGGTCGAGCTCGGCCCGGGCATAAAGGACGTAGGCACTGTGCGGGCTGCAGACATAGCTTCCGCCCAGCCCTCCATCGTCGAGCGTGACCGGCATCGCGCGGCCGGCGACCTCCATCGCCGACAGCCGGGTCGTCACGTTGGCGACCATCGCGGGGGCGCCGCGACTCACCATCTCGCAAATCATGGCGGCGGTCATTCGAACGCCTCGCCGTTCCATTCGATGTCGTCGGTCGTCTCGCCGGTCGGGCCGCGCAGCCGGGCGGCGGCCATCAAGGCGAAGCGGGCGGCGTCGAGCAGGACTCCGGCCACGGGCAAGCGGTCGCCGGGCCTTCCAACGCAATCTTGTCCGTTGCGCCAGACCGATCGAAGCCGCTCGAAGGTCCCGCCGGCCAGGGCCGACGGGACGCCCATCAGAGCCATTGCGGGAGAGAGATAGCGGACGGTTCCGGCTGCAGGCGGCGCGAGCTCGCAATCGCCGAGGATGGCGCTGGCAAGCGCCGGCGATCCGTCGAGGAGATGGACCCCGCTCACCGTTCGCGGATTGCATTCGATGGGCACGACCCTGCCGTCGCGCTGAACGATCACGTCATAGGAGAGCTGGCCGCCGCCTCCAACCGCCCGGCCGATCCGGCGCGCCATCGCGACGATCGCGGGCGAGTCGACCGCCTCGAAGGCATAAGCGGCGGAGCGGCCGTGGCGGAGGACGGGGCGGTAGACGATGCAGGCGACGAGCCGGCCGCCGCGGATCGCGGACCAGACGCACAGCTCCTCGCCGTACACTCGCTCCTGGGCGACCCAGCGACTTGCCACCGACGGCGTCGGAACCGCCGCCGCGCCGGCTTTTGGCCCGACGATCGTCTTCGATCCGAAGCGAGAGAATTCGGGCTTCAGCACCAGCTCGGAAGGGGCGAGCGGAACGAGATCGGCGTCCCCGGCCGACGCGATCGTCCAGGTCGCCGGCGAATCCGCGCCCGCTTCGCGGGCGAACGCCGGGAAACTCCCCTTCGAGTGGAGTGTCCGCAAGCGTTCGACCGACGGCGCGAACAGCCGGTCCGCCCAGCCGTCGCGCTCGGCCGCCGCGGCCAGCCAGAACACTTCCTCGCAGGTCGGGACGATGAGGTCGTAAGCGCCGGCAAGGGCGCGCAGGCGGGCTCGGAAAGCCTCGAAATTGCGGCGCGGGGGCGGCAGCCGGAGGATCTCGAACCGGGGCCTCGAAAGCGAGGCGGCGAAGGGTCGAACCGAATCCGCGAGAGCGACCTCGCATCCGGCCGAGCGGAAGGACCGCGCCAGATCGAGCGCGACCGGGGCGCGAGCGCCGGTGACCAGGACCCTATCCGCCATAAGCCCGGACGAAGAAGGCGATTGTCGTCGCGCCGGTGACCAGCAAGGTCCAGACACGCACCGCCCGGTGCGACAGGCGCTTGCCGACCAGGGCGCCGAGCCAGCCGCCGGCGATCCCGCCGACAAGCATCGGCAGGCACGCCCACCACCACACCATGGCCCAGGCGATGAAGATGAAGGCCGCGGCAAGGTTCGCCACGGCGAGCATGGTCGTCCGGATGGCGAACAGCTCGCGCGGGCGGATATTGGCGAGAAGCCCGTAGACCGCGGTGGTGATCAGACCCACCCCACCGCCGAAATAGCCGCCATAAATGCCGAGCAGCGCCTGCGAGACCAGAAGCGTCGGCCGGCCGACCGTGACGCGTGCATGGAGCCAGTCGGCGGCTCGCTTGCCGAACGCCATCACCGCGAAAGCGAAGAGCAGCAGCCAGGGGATGAGCAGATCGAAAGTCTCGGTCGGCGTGAGCACGAGCAGAAGGCTCCCGACCAGCCCGAAGGCGAAGGTGATCGCCGCAAGAAGGCCGACCGATATCCCGGCGACCGGCCCGAGCTCGCGCCGATAGGCCCAGGCGCTTGTTCCCGCGCCAGGGAGCAAGGCGACGTTGGACGTGGCGTTGGCGAAATTGGCGGGCAGGCCGAGCGCGATCAGCGCCGGCAGGGTGACGAACGTGCCGCCGCCCGCGAGCGCGTTCATCGCGCCGCCGAGCACGCCCGCCCCGGCAGCGAGACAAATTGAGAAGAAATCGGTCAAGCGCCCTCCTCGGCGGCGCGTTCGACGCAGTGCGAGGGCGTGAGCAGGATGTCCGGATTGCGCGCGCGCAGCGCGTGGAGGTTGGCGAGGGTTTCGCGGCCGGTGCCGGCCTTGCCCAGGAAGGCGGCGGTCACAAAGGGCGCCGGCCGGTTCTCCCGGATCGCCCGGGATGACCAGGCCGCGTCGGCGACCAGGAAATGCAGGCCGCGCGGCTCGCGAAGCACCAGGCCCCAATGGCCCGGGCAATGGCCGGGCAGAGGCACCGCCAGGAGCGAGGCGTCGCCGAGCAAATCGGCGCCCGATTCGAAAGGCTGGAGGTCCGGGCCCAGGGGAATGGAGGGCTTGTCCTCGAAGAAGGCGCAGCGCTCCGGAAGGTCCGGCGGAAGCAGCTGGAGCGGAGTGCCGGCGGCGAGCGCCCGGATCCGGCCGCGCCCCCAGACGCTGCGCAGACCCGCCTTCGAGCAATGCACGGTCGCGTTGGGGAAACGCGCCAGGCCGGAAGCGTGGTCGCCATGGAAATGGGAAAGGACGATGTGACGGACCTCGGCGGGATCCACGCCCCCGGCCGCCAGGCGATCGGCGATCGGAACGCTGATGTCGGGGGGAGTCAGCCAGCGGTAGAGGCGCTCCGGAAAGCGCCGGGTCGAGTCGAGGAAGGCCGGATCGTAGCCGGTGTCGAACAGGATCAGGCCTTCGATGGGATGGGCGATCGTCGCCACCAGCGCCGGAAAGGTCGCCGGCCGCCAGGAGCCGCCCTTGATGGTGGCGATCTCGGGATGGCGGCACGACCCCGTGGTGACGATGCGAAGGCCGACCTCCCTCATCGCGGCACCGCATGAGCAAGCGAGTCCATCGGTCCGTAGAGCGGGCGCCAGCCGAGCAGGGCCTCCGTCTCGCGAAGGTCGAAGCTTCGCGACCAGGAGAGGCTGGCGACCGAATAGCGGGTGATCGGCGGCTCCCGGCCGCTGATCCGGCCGGCGAGCTCGGCCGCCGCCGCCAGAGCGTGCAAGGCCGGCTCAGGCAGGCGAAGCACGCGCAGGCTGAGCCGCAGCCGGTCCGCAAGCGCCGCCGCCATTTCGACGATTGCCACCGCTTCCCGGCCGGCGACATTGGCGGCTCCGGCAGACGAGCCCAGGGCGGCCGCGGCGAAGGCCTCGGCGCAGTCGCGGACGTCGGTCGGGTGGAACAGCGCCGCCCCGCCGTTGCCGACCGGGAGAGCGCCGCGCGAAATAACCCGCATCAGCCGCGGCAGGATGGCTTCGTCGTCGGGGCCGAGGACGGCCGAGGGCCGAAGCACGATTGTCGCCATCCGCCGCTCGTCGCGGACGATCCGCTCCGCCTCCAGCTTGGTCCGTGCATAGGCATTTGCGGGCCGGGCGGCCGGCCTGGATTCGTTGCGCAGACCGAGCCGGTGCCGGCGCTCGCTGAAGATGGCCGGGGTCGAGGCGTGGACGAAGCGTTCGACGCCCGCCCGCGCTGAGGCTTCGAGGAGCCTGGCCGTCGCGACGACATTGTCGCGGTGAAAGCCGGCATAGGGTCCCCAGGGCGAAGACCGTGCCGCCAGGTGGATCACGATGCGGGCGCCGCCGACCAGCGGAGCGATGTCGTCCCGGACCAGGTCGATCGGAACGAAGCGCACTCGCGGGCCGGTCAAAGCCCGGCCGAGCCCGGCGTTGCGGCCGGAGGCGACGACGTCCAGGCCTCGCGACGCCAGCAGCGGCACGAGGGTCCGGCCGATGCCGCCGGTCGCTCCGGTGACGACGATGCTCACCACCGGATAACCGCCCCGCCCAGCGACACGCCGGCCGAGGAGCCGACGAGAAGCGACGCCGAGCCGGGCGCGAGCCGGCCCTGGCGGCGGGCGACGGCGAGGCCGTGCGGAAGGCTGGAGGCGATCCTGTTGCCCAGGGTCGCGAAGACGTTGACGATTCGCGCCGGATCGCCGCCGAGCGCCCGGGCGAGATGGGCGAGCGCGGGCGCCGAGGCCTGGTGCGGGATGACGCAATCCAGATCGTCCGGACCGAGACCCGAATCCGCGAACAATCGGGCCATGAACGGCGGGAAGCGCCGAGCGGTTACCTTGAAAAGCGCGATCCCTTCCATCCGGAAGCGGCTCCCGGCCAGGAAGCCGGGCAGGTCCTCGTTCGGTCTCAGCCGGGTTCCGCCGGCCTCGAGCCTGCACAGGTCGCTGTGATCGCCATAGGTTTCGAGGCGCGACGCGAGGATCCGGGACGGCCCGCCGGCCTCCAAAGCGATGGCGGCCGCGCCGTCGCCGAAAATGGCCGATGCCTCCAGATCGCCATGGTCGAGCGCCGCCGACGCGATGTCGGCCGCGAAGATCAAAACCCGTCGCCAGCCCTTCATGGCCATTCCGGCCAATGCGTGATCGAGCGCCGGGAGGAAGGACAGGCAGGTCGCGTTGACGTCGAAGGCGGGGATGCCCGATTCGCCGAGCCCGAGGCGGCGCTGGACGAGCGGCGCCGTGCCCGGGATCGCCTGCTCCATCACGCCGCAGGCGCCGATCAGGGCGTCGATCTGCCCCGCTTCCCAGCCGGCATCGGCCACCGCGCGCCTCGCCGCCTCCGCGGCCATGAAGCTGCTGGTCTCGTCGGCGCCGGCGTAGCGGCGCTCGCTTATCCCGAGCCTCAGGCTCGTTCCGGGCGCTCGCCCATGCTCCGCGTCCAGCGCCTCCGACGTGACGCAAGCCGCGGGCTCGTAGGTTCCCACCCCCGCCAGCGTGAAGCCGGCTCGATCGCTCATCCGCTGTTCCATGAGCGGGTGGCTATCACGCAATTCTACACTGTTCAATAACAATTTGACAGTGTCTAATAAATTGTCTGCGCTTCAGTCGCGGCGAGGCGGGCCGGTCAGCGGGCGTCGTCCAGCTCCAGCCACTGCTCGAAGAAGCCGCCATAGCCGCGCTCCGTATCGATGAAATGAACCTCGTAGATCCAGGTCCGCGGGTTGCCGTCGCGGTCGGGCGCCGACAGCGGCAATCGGTTTCCCGGATGGAGGTAATTCTCCTTGAGCTCGCCCTGGACGATCTCATGCGGGAAGCTTCCGATGAGGTGCCCGGCATGCCAGTTGGCGTAGCTATAGCCGTTCGACCTCGCCGCTTCGACGGCGAGCTCGTACATGTCAGCGCCGGTGACCCGCTCGCGGTTGGCTTGGAAATAGTCCCGGCCGGCGAACCAGGTCGCCTCGATCGAGTCGCGAAGCCGGAGCCTTTCGGGATCCTCGCCGATCACATAGGTCCGGCCGATATCCGCCTCCCAGGATTCGAACATCGGCCCGAGATCGACGAACACCATGTCGTCGGGCTGGATATGAAGATCGGGCGGACTGGCGCCGAAGGTGGAAAGGGTGTTGGCTCCGGCCCTGACGATGCGCTTGTGCCAATGCTTGAACGTCCCGAACAGCGTCTGGCCGAGGGCCTGCAGCTCCCGGCTCAGCTCGAGCTCGGTCACTCCGGCCCGGAACAGGCCGCCCGATTCCGCCGCCCGGAGCAGCTCCGCCGCCATTTGGTGAGCCCGAAGCAGCCTGGCGTGACGGTCCGGGGCGTCGTTATAGCTGTAGGTCATAGAGCCTTCATGCCGAGCCGGCTTTTCCCCGCTTGTGCTAGGTGAGCCGACGTCCGGCCCAGACGACCCGGCCGATGATGGCGAGGGTCGACAGCTCGACGTCCTTCCATTCCGGATAAGCGGGATTGTCGCTCGTCACCGTCGCCCGGGCGGCGAACGGGTTGATGGCGAGGCGCTTGACCATCAGGATTTCCTCGCGGCGGAGGACGTAGATGCCGTCGCGGAGCCGGTCGCCGGCATCGGCCCCGTCGACCAGGATGTCGTCGCCGTCGGCCAAAGTCGGGCTCATTGAATCGCCCTGCACCCGGATGAAGGAAAGGTGGTTGGTCCCGCCCTTGCACAGCTGCCGCAACCAGGCCGGATCGAAGGCGATATGCGAAACGGCCGCTTCGCCCTCGACGATCGCGCCGTGGCCCGCTGACGCCCCGACGTCGAGCCGGGGCACCTTGATCATCCCCTCCGCCGGGTCTTCGCTTCGGTCGCCGGAGGGACCGCCGAGCTCGGCCTCGCTGACGCCGAGATAGCGGGCGATGGTCCGGCGATCGTCCTCGTCGAGCTTGCGCGGCGTCCCGCGCTTGATGAACTGCTGGATATAGGCCGGATTCTTGCCGATCAGCCGCGACAGCCCGGCAAAATCCTCCCCCTTTTCCCGAAGGATGCGCTCGAGGGCCTGGCGTGGATCGATCCGTTCCATTCCTCCTTTTAGATGCAGGAATTGTCCTAGACAAGTAGGATTTTTCATGGGAGAATAGGAATTCGATAGATTCGGAGCTTTTCAATGATTCTCGACCGCATCGACGCTTACCTTCGCAGCACCAAATCCTCCCCTTCCCGGCTGGGCCGCAAGGCCGTCGGCGACCCCAATTTCGTGATGAGCCTTCGCGACGGAAGGCGGCCCCGCCAGGCCACGCTCGACCGGGTCATCGCCTTCATCGAACGCGAAGAGGCGCGCCTCGGCTGAGCCGCAGGGAAAGCGTCCGCCGGCGCGTTGCTCGTCAGGCGAGGCGGAGACCGTCGAGTAGAAGCTTGCCCCCGGCGACGATCATCAGGACGTAGACGATGGCGTAGAAACGCTCCATCGACACCCGGCGCACCAGCTTCACTCCGGCGAGGCTGGCCAGCACCGCCAGCGGCAGGAGCGCGGCCGCGGCCAAAGCGTTGGCGATGGTGAACTGGCCGAGGGCGGCATAAGCCGGAACCTTGATCCAGTTGACGACGGCGAAGAAGATGGCGGAAGTGCCGACGAAGGCGTCGCGCTCGAGCCTCCTGGGCATCACCCACATCTGGAAAGGCGGGCCGCCGGCATGGGCGATCTGACTGGTGAAGCCGGCCGCGACTCCGAACAGGCTTCCCACCCAGGCGGGCGAATCGGAGGAAGCGGCGATCCGCCCACCCCGCTCGACCGCGAGACGGTAGGTTCCGAACAGGATCGAGATGGCGCCGAGCACCGCCATCACCGCGCCCGAGGAGATGCGCGCGGCGAGCAGCCAGCCGAGGCCGATCCCGACCGCGGCGCCCGGCAGCATCGCCGCCAGCACCCGTCCGTCCCAACTCTTCCGGAAGGCCAGGACCCCGACCACGTCCTGGGCGACCAGGATCGGCAGCAGGATGGCCGCGGCCCTGACCGGATCGTCCATGCCAAGCGCCATCAGCGGCGTCCCCAGCGCTCCGAGCCCGGTGAAGCCGCCCTTCGCCAGCCCGATCAGGATCACCGCCGGGATCGCGAAAAGGTAGAAGTGTGGATCGGTCGGCATCGTTCACCCGTCATTGCGAGGAGCGAAGCGACGCGGCAATCCATGAGCCTCGATCGCTGCACTGGATTGCTTCGCTTCGCTCGCAATGACGGCAGCGGCGGGACAACGGATCAGCAGACCTTCGCTTCCTCGAGCCTCGGGCTGAGCAGGTGGATGATGAGCAGAGCGAGCAGATAGACCGAGCCGGCGACGTAGAAGATCAGGCTGTACGTCCCGAGCCGCTCGAGCACCTGGCCGATGTAGAGCGAGAAGATCATGCCTCCGATCGCTCCGGCAGTGCCGCCGATGCCGATCACCGAGCCGACCGCCTTCCTCGGGAACATGTCCGACGGCAGGGTGTAGAGGTTCGCCGACCAGGCCTGATGCGCTGCGGTGGCGAGGCTGATGATCGCGACCGCGGCCCACAGGCTGTCGACATATTGGGCGAAGAAGATCGGAGTGACCGCGATCGCGCAGATCAGCATCGTCGTCTTGCGCGCCCGGTTGATCGACCAGCCGCGATGGATCAGCCGCGAGGACGTCCAGCCGCCGAAGATCGAGCCCAGATCGGAGACGACGTAGATGACGACCAGCGGCGGCCCGAAGGTCTTGAGGTCGAGCCCGTGGCGCTTGACGAGGAAATCGGGCAGCCAGAAGAGGAACATCCACCACACCGGATCGGTGAGGAATTTGCCGATTGCGAAGGCCCAGGTCTCGCGCCGGCCGAGCAGCCGCGCCCAGGGTACCCGGGCGGCCGGATCGGCGGGATCGCTCTCGATATAAGCGAGCTCGGCGGGCTTCAGCTGCTTCGATTCGCGCGGCCGGCGGTAGAGGCCGATCCAGGCGACCAGCCACAGCAGGCTGACCGCGCCGGTGATGACGAAGGCGGTGCGCCAGCCATAGGCAAGGGTCAGCGCCGGAACGACGAGCGGCGTGATGATCGCGCCGACATTGGCGCCGGCGTTGAAGATCCCGGTGGCGAGCGCCCGCTCCTTCTTGGGGAACCATTCGGTCACCGCCTTGAGGCCGGCCGGGAAGTTGCCGCTCTCCCCGACCCCGAGCATGAAGCGGACGGCGGCGAACCCGAACACGGAATGGGCGACGGCGTGGAGCATGTGCGCCGTCGTCCAGATCACGAAGGCGGCGGCATAGCCGATTCGCGCCCCGATCCGGTCGACGATGTTTCCGAAGACGATGTACCCGATCGCGTACGCAAGCTGGAAATAGAAGACGATGTCGGCATAGGTGGTCTCGTTCCACCGGAATTCGCTTTGCAGGGTCGGCTTGAGCAGGCCGATCATCTGCCGGTCGACATAGTTGATCGCCGTCGCCGCGAAGAGCAGCCCGACGATCACCCAGCGGACTCGTCCCACCCTCGGCTGGGGACCGTCCGAGGCTTCGCCATATTCAGTCGCCATCTCTTCCTCCCGTCGCGGTCCGGCCTCTGCCGGGCCGGTCTCCGCCTATCGAACCGAGCAAGCTCGGCTTGCCCTCATTCTTCCGGACTCGCCGCCGTGAGCCGGCACCCCACGGTGAACTGGCCGCCGAAATCGGCTTCGATCCCCTGGCCGGGGGCGGCGTCGTGGACGCCGCTCACCGCTCCGGAGGAGATCCACTGGCCGGCGGTAAGACCGATCCCGCGCGCCGCCATCAGCTCGAACAGGAACCGCGCGGCGCCGATCGCCCCGTCCGGAAAGGCCGATGCCCGGCCCGAACCGACTTCGATCCCGTCGATCCGGGTCGTCACCGGCCATTGCTCGAACCCGCTCGAGCGCCAGTCCGGGATCTCAGGGCCGACGACCAGCCCATTATTGTTGCCGAAGTCGGAGATCACCGCGATCGCCCCGAGCTTGTTGATCGTCGCCAGCGGCGAGCTCGCAATCTCGATTCCGACATGGACCGCATCGATCAGGTCGGCCGCTTCCTCCAGGGTGAAGCGCCTTTTCCCTTCGGCGGGCGAGCGGGCGATCCGCAACAGGAATTCGGCTTCCGCCGCAGCGAAACCGTGCGCGAAGACCGGACATTGGGGAACGAAACCGCCGGCCGCCGACTGCGCGGTGAAGATCGGGCCGGCCAGGCGATCGGCGCCGTAGCGGTCCGACAGTGGCGGATTGATCCGGCCGACCTTCCAGCCGATCGCCGGCCTTCCCCAGGCGGCGACCGCCTGGTCCTGGACGGCATAGGCCTCGCTCAAGGTTTCGGGGAAATCGCCCGGATAGACGTCGAGCCTGGCCGCACAGCGGCGCGCGGCAAGGAAACGGCCGGCGATCGCGGCCGGGTCGGAAGTCAGCAAATCCACGACAGGACCCCTCGCAGTCTCTTTTCTCGACGCTAATGGAAACCGGTGTCATAGGCAAGGCGGAAGCGGTGGGAGTTGCCCAATCGTCATGCTGAACTCGTTTCAGCATCCAGTCCGATGAGCGCCCCGATGCTCGAAACCGGACCCTGAAACAAGTTCAGCGACTGTCTTTGGTGTCAAGCGCGCCATGGTTGTTTATCCCTGACGAT
>JAXDPE010000059.1:0-23959 GCA_034668565.1 Sphingomonadales bacterium
TCTTCATGACCACCTACATGCGCGGCATCCCGAGAGAGCTGGACGAGGCCGCGATGCTCGACGGCGCCTCGCGCTGGACGATCTTCTGGAAGGTGATCCTGCCGCTGACCGTGCCGGCCCAGTCGACGCTCGCCGTCTTCACCTTCCTCGGCACCTGGAACGATTATTGGTGGCCGCTCATCTCGGCGACCCACAGCGACATGTACACGCTCACCGTCGGCCTCGCGGCGGCGCAGATGAACTACGCCCAGACTTCGGGCCTCGGCTATCTGATGGCGCAGGCGGTGTTCGCGTCGATCCCGATCTTCATCGTCTACATCGTCTTCCAGAAGCAGATCGTCAGCGCGATGGCGGGGACGGCGGTACGGTGAACAGGCTCGTCGCCGGCCTTTTCGCCTTGCTTCTCCTCGCCGGCTGCGGGGCGCGCGACGACAAGACCCATATCTACCTGCAGCGTTTCTTCGGCGAATGCGGGGCCGAGTTCGGGGCGAGCACCGACGTCGGCAAGGCCGAGGGCGAATGCGGCATCATGACCGCCCTCATCAACCGCTTCAACGCCGAGAATCCGGACCTGCGGGTGGACGTCAACGTGGTCGCCTGGCCGGGCTATCCCCAGCTCACCGCGCAGGTGGCGGCGCGCGACCCGCCGGATCTGGTGACCATGCATACCGGGGTCATTTCCGATTACGCGACGAAAGGCCTGCTGGAGCCGGTCGAGCCCTATCTGGCGCAGGCCGGAATCGCCTCGGCAAGCTTCACCGAGGCGAGCCGGCAGGGGGTTACTCTGGGCGGCCGGGTCTACGCCTTGCCGTGGGACACGCATGGCGGCCTGTTCCACGTCAACACCGCCTTGTTCGCCAAGGCCGGCCTGATGCGGGGCGGTAAGCCGGTGCTTCCCACTTCGCCGGAAGAGCTGATCGCCCAGGCCCGCTTGTTCCAGGCGCGGACCGGCAAGCCCTATCTCATCCAGAGCAATGTCGGCGATCCGGCCTACGCCGCCCGCAACCAATATACTTATATGATGGCGCAGGGGGTGCCGCTTTTTCCCGATTCCCGGCATCTCAAGCTGGCGACGCCCGAGGGCATCCGGGTCGCCGAGTTCTTCCGGCGGATCAACGCGGAGGGGCTCGGCACCCAGAACATGGACACCCCCGCGGCGATCGCGGCGTTCGTGAACGGGGAGGGGGGAATCTATCCGACCGGCACCTGGATGATCGGTTCGTTCGAGAAGGAAGCGGCCACTCCGGGACGGCCGCTCTACCGAAGCTATGCCGTCTTCCCCTATCCGCGGCTGTGGGGCGAGCGGGTGGAATATGTGAGCGGGCACAGCTGGGTGGTGCCCGCGCGGGAGCGGAGCGTGCGGCAGAAGGCGGCCATCGCCCGCTTCTTCCGGTTCATGGCCGCGCACAATTACGACTGGGCCCGGACCGGCCACATCCCCGCCTTCAAGGCCGTCCTCGACGACCCCAGGTTCAAGGCGCTCCCCCACCGGGCCGACATAGCCCTTCTCGGCGACATCGGCCGCCCGCTGCCGAGCGGCGTCCGCCGCCAGTCGGCGATCGAGGGGCTGGTCGGAGAGGAGTTGGCGGCGGCTTCCACCGGGCAGAAACCGGTCGCGCAGGCTCTCAAGGACGCGGATCGGCGGGTGAACGAGCTGCTCGGGGAGCTGGATTGAGGGGGGGCTAAGGACTTGTTTCACCCAAAGCACCAAAGGACCAAAGAGCCCGGCGCCGCCCGGCGCGCAGCGCCCTTCAGATCAGGCCGGGCGAGGACAAATCAGGCGGCTTCGCCGCCGCAGCGCCTTTGGTCCTTTGGTGCTTTGGGTGAAACTCAAACCGGCGGTGCGGCATAGTCGCTTCGGTTGTTGATTATCCGCCTCAGGCCGTTGCGAAACATGTCGGCACCAAAGTTCATGAGCAGTCCCAATGGCTGGTTCATCAGGCGAAGGTAGGTGAGCAGTTGCTTCGAATGCACGGCAGCCAGCCGCTCCACGGATTTTACCTCAATGACGAGCTGTCGCTCGACGACGAGGTCCGCGCGGAATGCTTCACGGATGAAGACGCCGCGATATGTCACGGGCACGGACTTTTGCTCTTCAACCCGAAATCCGTGCTCCGCCAGACGTGCCGCCAGGAACGCTACATAGGCCGATTCGAGCAATCCTGGTCCTATGTCGTCGTGAACCTGGAAGCCGCAATCAATCGCGGTTTTCGCCAGCCGTTCAATATCGTGGTGCATCCATCGCTTATAAGCGAAAAACGAAAGTCAGGCGATAGGATTGGTCAAAAGCCGGTATCCGGCCGACGTCAATAAATCTCCGTCCTCAAATCGACATGCTTCCTGGGCGTGGCGTCGAGGAACAGGCGCGGCTCGGGGGCGTCGGTGAGGGCCAGCCAGTAGATGTGCTGCTCGTAATAAGAGGAGCGGTTGGAATCGCCGGAGGACATGCGCAGGCGGGCGTTCCAGTCGATCCGGGCAACGTCGCCGGGCCGGAGAGTGAAGAGAGGCGAGGGGAGGAAGGCCGGCCATTTGGTCTGCAGGCGCGAGCCACCCGGGCGCGAGATGACGATGTCGGCCGCATTGGGGTGGAGGTGCCAGTCGAGGACGGTGTCGGCATTGGGGCCGCCGAGGCGCCACTCCTCGCGGGTCACCGCGCCCAAGCGCTCCACGATCTCGAAATCTTCCCATTCCGAAGCCCGGATTTCGTGGCGCCAGGCCTCGCCCTCGATGGGTCCGGGGAGGCGATAGGCCTCTTCGAGCCGGGGCCGGACGAGCCGGGAATTGGCGCCGCGGGCCTGCTTGGTCCAGCGCGACCAGATGTGCTGGACGATCAGGATCGGGAGCGCGTCCTCTGCTCGACCGCGGCGATGGCGGCGGCGACCGCTTCCTCGACGCCCATCGCGCTGGTGTCGAGAAGCACCGAATCCTGGGCCTGGATCAGAGGCGCGGCGGAGCGGCCCATGTCGCGCTCGTCGCGGGCCCGGATGTCGAGGAGGACGTCCGCTTCGTGGACGGCGAGGCCCATTCGGCTGAGCTCCTCGAAGCGGCGCCGGGCGCGGACTTCGGGGGTGGCGGTGACGAACAGCTTGGCGTCGGCATGGGGGGCGATCACCGTTCCGATGTCGCGGCCGTCGAGGACGGCGCCGCCGTCCTGGGCGGCGAAGTCGCGCTGGCGCTCGGCGAGCGCCGAGCGGACCAGCGGGTAGGCCGAGATCCGCGAGGCGATCCCACCGGCCGCCTCGCTCTTCAGTTCGGGATCGGCGAAATCTGTCTGCGAGAAGTCGCAGGCGCGGGCCGCGGCGAACTCGCTGTCGGGATCACCGCCGAAGCGGAGCAGGTTGAGAGCGACGGCCCGGTAGAGCAGGCCCGTGTCCATGTGCGGCAGCCCGTAATGGCGGGCGAGGGCCTTGGCGATGGTCCCCTTGCCGCTGGCGGCCGGGCCGTCGACGGCGATGATCATCGGGCGAGGCTTTCGAGCAGGTCGGTAAAGCCGGGGAAGCTGGAGTCGGCGCAGGTCATGTCGGCGACCGTTACCGGCTGGCGGCTGTGGAGGCCAGCCACCGCAAAGCTCATCGCGACGCGATGGTCGAGCCGCGGGTCGACGGCCGCTCCGCCGGGCAGCGGGTCGCCGCCCGTGCCTTCGATCGTCAGCCCGTCCTCGACTTCTTCGATCCGGGCGCCGACCGCCCTTAGCCCCGCCGCCATCGCGGCGAGGCGGTCGGATTCCTTGAAGCGAAGCTCGCCCAGGCCGCTCGTTCGGGTCGTTCCCCGGGCGAAGGCGGCGGCGACGAAAAAGATCGGAAATTCGTCGATCATCCGCGGCGCGAGGTCCGGCGGAACCTCGATGGCGCGAAGGGGCGAATGGCGGACGGCGAGGTCGGCGACCGGCTCGCCGCCGCTTTCGCGCGGGTTGGAGACGGCGATGTCGCCGCCCATTTCGCGAAGCAGCTCGAACAGGCCGGTGCGCGACGGGTTCATTCCGACCCCCTCGATGCCGAGCTCCGAGCCGGGGACGATGAGCGCGGCGACGGCGAGAAAGGCCGCCGCCGAAGGGTCGCCGGGGACGGTCAACGCCCGCGGCCGAAGCCGAGCCTCGCCGCGCATGGCGATCTCCTCCCCCTCGACGACGATGTCGGCCCCGAACAGGCGGAGCATGCGCTCGCTATGGTCGCGGGTCGGAACCGGTTCGACGATCCGGGTGACGCCGTGGGTGTTGAGCGCGGCGAGGAGCAGGGCGGATTTCACCTGGGCGGAGGGCAGCTTCATCCGGTGGGTCCGGGGAATTGCGGGGCAGAGGCCGCGGACCGTCAGCGGCAGCCGGCGGCCCGAAGCCATATCCACCTCCGCGCCGATCCGCTTCAGCGGCGCCGCCACCCGATCCATCGGCCGCCGCGACAGGGAGGCATCGCCGGTGAAGGCGGCGGCAATAGGGTGGGCGGCGACCAGGCCCATCAGGAGCCGCGCCGAGGTGCCGCTATTGCCCATGTCTAGCGGATGCCCGGGCTGGAGGAGGCCGCCGGCGCCGACCCCGTCGACGGCCCAGGCGCCGTCCTCGTCAGGCACGATCCGAACGCCCATCGCGCGCAGCGCCCGAGCCGTCGAGCGGACGTCCTCGGCGTCCGAAAGACCCTCGATCCGGCTTCGTCCGACCGCCATCGCGGCGCAGATCAGGGCCCGGTGCGAGATCGACTTGTCGCCGGGGACCCGGGCAAGGCCGCGCAGCGGGCCGGAGGCGCCGAACTTCATCGGCCTGGACCCGGTCGCGTCAGTCGGACCTGGCATCGACCTCGGCATCGGCCTTGGCTTTTGACAGCGGGCATCCCATGTGGCAAGCGCGCCGCTGTCCGGTCGGAAGCGGCCGTCATTCCCTTTTGTAGTGGAGACTTTTCACCGATGGTGAAGCCTGAATGGGGCACCAAGCGCACTTGTCCCAAGTGCGGCACCCGCTTTTACGATCTCGGCAAGGAAGATCCGGTGACCTGCCTCGCCTGCGGCGTCGCCTGGGATCCCGAACCCATCCTCAAGTCCAAACAGCCTCTGCCGTTCGACGCTCCCAAGAAGGAGGTCGTCGCCGACGAGAAGGAGGATGCCGATCTGGCCGCCGAGGATCTCGTCATCGACGAGGACGCCGAGGAGAATCCGGACGACGAGGTCGATCTCGGCGGCGACGACGATATCGGCGTGCCCGGAGCCGGGGACGACGACGAGGAAGTCTGATTCCCGTCATCCCGGCGCAAGCCGGGACCTAGGCGAGGCACAGGCGCTGAGCCTTTCATTCGCTGAGGCCCCGGCTTTCGGGTTCCCATCAAAGAACTACTTTGAAGGGGTCCCTCCCGGGGTGACGAAGATGGTTGCAGGATCGGGGATCGTCCCCTAAATCCGGCGCCGCAAGCCCGCCCTCCCAGGGGCGGAAAAAAGGTTCGGGGCCGTAGCTCAGCTGGGAGAGCGCTGCAATGGCATTGCAGAGGTCAGGGGTTCGATCCCCCTCGGCTCCACCAGCCTTCGCCGCTGCGCGGCTTCGGCTGGCAAGCCAGCCGGAGCTGAGCAAGGCGAAGGCTGCCCGCCGAAGCTTCAGCGAAGGAGGGCTACAGCGTCATCGGAAAGGCTCCCGATGAATTATGTCTACATCTTGCAGAGCCTCGAGCATCCGGATCAATTCTACACCGGCCTCTGCAAGGATGTGCAGGCGCGCCTAAAGGCGCACAACGCCGGCCAATCCTCCCACACCTCGAAATACAAGCCTTGGCGGCTGCTCTCGTGCCATTGGTTCGCACGGCCTGAGACCGCCGCCGCATTCGAGCGCTACCTCAAGACAGGCTCAGGACGCGCATTTGCTCACAAGCGGCTGCGGTGATGTCGTGCGCTGCCGCGATCTCGCACGGTCGTGGACGCCAATGATAGCGAGCGTGATTAACTCTGTCTCGCCGCCCGGTAAATTTCGCGGATGTCGATCAGGTCTCCGCGCGAGCCGAGGAAAGCCGCGACTGCAGTCAGAATGATGCCCCGCGCAAGTTCAAGGGTCATCGGCTTCGGCGGGGGGATGTGACCTTGGTCGCCGTGTCGAGCGAGCGGGCCGATGGCCGCCGGATTATTGGCGGTGCGGGCGAAGAGCGAAACATCGCCGGCCGATCTGGATGAGGCGGCCCCTATCTTGGCGTCGTCCCACCCGTTCTTCCTCATATAGTCGCGCATCGCGTAAAGCGCGATCCAAGTGGCGCCATTCACCCCCATGAAGGACAGCATGTCCCGGGTCGTGCGATCGTGCCTAGATTGGAAGAGCAGCCGGTCGGTCTGATCGCTCAGGTCGCCATAGACATATGTCAGTGGCTTCTTAAGCAGCTTCTCCGAGTAGGGTTCGACGAGCGGATTGCCTTCCAGAACGCCATACCGGCGAGCCTGCGGGCCGATCAATTGTTCGAGAGGAAATGGGTGGAAATCGCTGTTCCGGATGGTCAGAGCTCCGTCCATCAATGCCTTCAGCGCGGCGGCGCGATCCGCGACATCTTGTGGGTCGTCCAAATCCTCCAGATGGCGCGACGCAAACAGGAACTGGGTCGGCTGAGCGTCCATTTCATCGACCAGCAGGCAAACGTCGGAACCGCAGTGGCGATATGCCCAGCTCTCCCACCAAGAGTAGTTCGGGGTGATCTGAAAGGCCCATCGATAGCCATTGAAATTCGTCACGGATCGATCCTCATCGATTAGTTTGTTGGCTTGAGTCCCTGTTTAATCGCCGCCGTGTTCTTGCATTCCGGCCTTCGCTCGATACCGATCATGCCTCCACCGTCACCAGATGACACCCGTCCCCTTTCTCCTCGAACGCAATCCGCACGTCGAGGAACCTGGCGATCACCTCCGCACCGGTCCGGCTGTGCAGCGACGGCTTCACCGTGGTGAAGCGGCCGCCGCCGGCCAGGGCCATGGGGAGGAGCAGCTGGTCGGCGAGGTAGGGGCCGGCCGTCGCGTTCGACGAGAGATAGCCGGCCATTCGCTTCGAGGCCTGCTCGCCCACGGCCTGGGCGGGCACCCCGAGCTTGCCGAAGCCGCTGACCAGCTCGGTGACATGGTCGAAGACGGCCTCGAGCATCAGGATGTTGCCCGGGCCGATGCGCTCGGGCAATTGCTCGATCCGGCGCGATTCCTCGGGCCAGCCGAGGACCTTTTCGACGGCCGCGAGCTCGCGGACCGCGATCTCGCCCGGCAAAGCGGCGACGAGGGCTCGGGCCATGACCGAGCGCAGCGCGCCGCGGTCGAGGAGGTCGAGTGGGACCAGCCTGGCGCAGGGCTCGATCTCGACCTCGATCCGGCCGCCGCCGGCCGGGTAGAAGCCGGGGCGGACCAGCCTGGCCGTGACCTTCGGTCCCATCCGGTTCAGGATCGGCAGGAACACCCGGTCGAGGAAATCGAAGGGCGGGGCGTGGATATTGTGGGTGCCGCCTTCGAGGACGAGCGACGACGGCCTGTCAGCGAGCATCAGCGGCGGCAGGATGGTCTGGAGCACCAGGCTCGTGCTTCCCGCCGTGCCGACGGCGAAGCGATGCTCGCCGGGCTTCACCTTGCCGGGCACGAAGGTTAGCTCGGACGCGCCGACGGCCAGCGCTTCGCATTCGGCGCCGCCGATCGCGCAGGCGGCCTCGATCGCGGTGACATGCTGGCGCATGACCCCGGGGCGGGAACGGTTGGCGCGGATCTTCTCGATCCGGAAGGGCTTGCCGGTGACAAGCGACAAGGAGAGGGCGGTGCGAAGCACCTGCCCGCCGCCTTCGCCCTCGGAGCCGTCGATGATGATCATTTTTATTCCTTTAATTCCTCCCCCGGTTTCCCGGGGGAGGGGGACCGCGCGAAGCGCGGTGGAGGGGTTCTTCGGAGGTGGAGAAGGGCCCCTCCACCATGCTTCGCATGGTCCCCCTCCCCTGCAAATGCAGGGGAGGATTTTTAGGCCATCACCCCTTCACGCACACCACCTGCTTCAGCGTGTGGACGATCTCGACCAGGTCGGCCTGGGCCGCCATCACCGCCTCGATCGGCTTGTAGGCCGCCGGGGTCTCGTCGATCACGCCCGCATCCTTGCGGCATTCGACGCCCTCGGTCGCCAGGATATGGTCGTCGAGGGTGAAGGTCTTCTTGGCCTCGGTCCGGGACATGAGCCGGCCCGCGCCGTGGCTGCAGCTGTCGAACGATTCGGCGTTGCCGCGGCCGCGGACGATGAAGGATTTCGCGCCCATCGAGCCGGGGATGATCCCCATCACGCCCTTGGCCGCGCGCACCGCGCCCTTGCGGGTAACGAGCACGTTCTCGCCGAAATGGTTCTCCTTCTGCACGTAATTGTGATGGCAGTTGATCGCCTCCAGCTCCGCCTCGAAGGGCTTGGCGATGACCGTCCGGATCGCCCGGATCACGCTCACCATCATCATCCGCCGGTTGAGGGCGGCGAAGTCCTGGGCCCAGCCGACGGCCTCGACATAATCGTCGAAATGCTCCGTCCCTTCGGAGAAATAGGCAAGGTTCTGGTCCGGCAGGTTGATGAACCATTTGCGCATGTCCTGCTTCGCCAGCTCGATGAAGAAGCTGCCGATCGCGTTGCCGACCCCGCGCGAGCCCGAATGGAGCATGATCCACACCTGGTCCTTTTCGTCGAGGCAGAGCTCGATGAAATGGTTGCCGGTGCCGAGCGTGCCCAGGTGAACCAAATTGTTGGTGTTCTTGAGCCGCGGATATTTGTCGGTGATGCGCTTGAACCGCTCGGCGAGAGTCGCCCAGGCAGCGGCGATTTCGGGCGGCGGGTCGCCCCAGCTGCCCTGGTCGCGCTTGCCGCGGCCGACGCTGCGGCCGTGCGGGACGGCCTGCTCGATCGCGCTTCGCACGCCCTCTAGCGAGTCGGGAAGGTCCGCGGCGTGGAGCGAGGTGCGCGCCGCCATCATCCCGCAGCCGATGTCGACCCCGACCGCCGCCGGAATGACGGCGCCTTTCGTGGGGATCACCGAGCCGACGGTCGCGCCGATGCCGACATGGACGTCGGGCATGACGGCCACATGCTTGAAGATGAACGGCATCCGCGCCGCGCGCGAGAGCTGCTCGCGCGCCTCGGGCTCGACCGAAACGCCGCGGGTCCACATCTTGACCGGGGCTCCGCCGTCGACGGCCATATATTCGAAACTCTGCTCGGCCATCGGGGCCTCCTTCGAAAACAATGTCTAAACATAGGAGCGGCGCGACAAAAGGTGGCGCAACACGCGGCCCTTTTTGGGCCGTGGCCCGTTTCGGATATCCGGGGCGGCCGGCCCATTCCGGCCGCCCCTTCTTCGCCGCTTGCCGGACGGTTCGACCTCGTCCGACGCAGGCAGTGTTGCAGAGGGCGTGCCAAAACGGGCGGAAGTGCGAAGATATTTCGTATGCTACTGATAACGCCTATAATTCTAAGATCATGCAATCCAGGCTGGACTTTCCCGAGCCAGAATTCCCTATCGACAAGGATAGGAGTTTATCTCATCATATAAGAATGAGACCTACCGTCGTCATCGGATTCATCGGCTCGACCCTGGATTCGAGCCGGATGGGGTCGGCGCGCTGGAACAAGTGGCGGCCGAGCGTCGGCCTGTGCATGCAGGAGGACCTCCGGGTCGACCGCTTCGAGCTGATCCACGGCGGGCTCCATGAGGGCCTCGCGCGCTACGTCGCCTCGGACATCGCCGGAGTGTCGCCGGAGACCGAGGTCCGGCCGCACCGGCTCGACTTCGCCGACGCCTGGGATTTCGAGGAAGTGTACGGCAGGCTGCTCGACTTCGCCCGCGCTTACGCGTTCGATCCCGAGGCGGAGGATTATCTCGTCCACATCACCACCGGCACCCACGTCGCCCAGATCTGCCTGTTCCTGCTGACCGAGGCCCGCTATCTGCCGGCCCGGCTGCTCCAGACCCATCCGCCGCGCGGCTCCACGGGCGGGCCGGTGGGCGCGTGGAGCGTCATCGATCTCGATCTGTCGCGCTACGACAGCATCGCCACCCGCTTCGCCGTCGCCGCCGCGGAAGGAAGCTCTTTCCTCAAATCGGGGATCGAGACCCGAAACCCGGCCTTCAACCGGATGATCGACGAGATCGAGCAGGTCGCCCTGCGCTCGCGGGCGCCATTCCTGCTGATGGGGCCGACCGGCGCGGGCAAGTCGCAGCTCGCCCGGCGCATCTTCGATCTCAAGCGCCTCAAGCATCAGGTTTCGGGCGGGTTCGTCGAGGTGAACTGCGCCACGCTGAAGGGCGACAGCGCCATGTCGGCACTCTTCGGCCACAAGAAGGGGGCCTATACCGGCGCCGCCGCCGACCGCCCGGGCCTGCTCCGGACCGCCGACAAGGGCGTCCTCTTCCTCGACGAGATCGGCGAGCTCGGCCTCGACGAGCAGGCGATGATCCTTCGGGCGATCGAAGAGAAGAGGTTCCTGCCGGTCGGGGCGGACCGCGAAACCTCTTCCGATTTCCAGCTCATCGCCGGCACAAACTGCGACCTCGGGGTCGCGGTCGCCGCGGGCCGGTTTCGTGACGACCTGTTCGCGCGCCTCAATCTGTGGACCTTCGAGCTGCCCGCCCTTCGCGACCGGCTCGAGGATATCGAGCCCAACCTCGACTATGAGCTCGACCGCTTCGCGGAGCGCGAGGGCAGCCGGGTCAGCTTCAACCAGGAGGCGCGCCGGGCCTTCCTCGCTTTCGCCACCGCGCCCGAGGCTTTGTGGACGGGCAATTTCCGGGACCTCGCGGCCAGCGTCACCCGGATGGCGACCTTCGCCCCGTCCGGACGGATCGACATCGCCACCGTTGAGGCCGAGAAGGCGCGGCTGAAGCGTTTCTGGTCGAACGGCTCGGCCGCGTCCGACCTGCTCGACGAGATCCTGGATCCGGCAAGGCTCGAGGATCTCGATCCGTTCGACCGGGTCCAGCTCGCCGAAGTGGTCCGGATCTGCCGCCGGAGCCGTTCGCTCTCCGAAGCCGGCCGCACCCTGTTCAGCGCCTCCCGCTCGCGCCGGACGTCCGCCAACGACGCCGACCGGCTGCGGAAGTATCTGCAGCGCTTCGGGCTGGATTGGGCGGGGCTTCAATGAGGGCGGGCCGGCCGCCTAGGGCGCGCAAATCTCCTTCACGCAGCCTCGCAGCCAGCGATGCGCCGGATCGCCGTCGAGGCGCGGGTGCCAGAGAAGGGAAATCGGGATTTCAGGCGCGTCGAACGGCAGCGGGAAGGTGACGAGGCCATCGCGCAGGTTGCCGGTGTGACGCTCGGGTACGGTCGCGACCAGGTCGCAGGCCCGGCAGAGGGCGAGGGCGGCGGCGAAGCCTCCGACGATGGTCGCCACCTCCCGTTGCAGGCCGACCGCCTGGAGAGCCTCGTCGATCGGACCGCGATCGGAGCCGGACGCGCCGGCAAGCACATGCCTTCCGCCGGCATAAGCGGCGGGCGTGACGGCGGCGCCGACCAGGGGGTGGCCGGGGCGGACCACTCCAACGAAGCGATCGCGGAACAGCGCCGAAGCGCGCAGCTCGGGGCCGGTCATAGCGCCGACGACGCCGGTTTCGAGATCCACCCTGCCGTCGCGAAGCGGAGCGCTGTCGCGGTCCCCCTTGGCCAGGAAGGCCAGCCTGACGCGCGGGGCTTCCGCCTCGACCCGCGCGATGAGGGCCGGCCCGAAATTCTCGACGAAGCCTTCTCGGGTCCTGAAGGTAAAGGTGCGGACCAGCCGGGACAGGTCGAGCCGCTCGGTGGGGCCGAGCATCCTTTGCGCTTCCTCGACAAACGGGCCGATCCGCTCGCGCAGGGCGATGGCGCGCGGGGTCGGCACCAGCCCGCGACCGGCCCTGACCAGGAGCGGATCGCCGGTCGTGTCTCGCAGCCGCGCGAGCGCCCGGCTCATCGCCGACGGGCTCAGCCTGAGCCGCCGGGCGGCACCCGCGACGCTGCCTTCGGAGAGGAGGACGTCAAGGGTGACGAGCAGGTTGAGGTCCGGGGAAGTCACCGCCGGAGCCTAGCATAGCTGGCGTCTGGTGCACGGATTAAGTGCAAATGGTGCATCTTCCGCCATGGCCGGCGCGGGCCTAGCGTCCCGGCATGCTGAAACCTGTTCCCGCACGGGGGCTACTTGCCCTCTCCCTGTCGATGCTGCTCTCCTCGCTGGGGACGAGCGTCGCCAATGTCGGGCTGCCGACCTTCGCGAAGACGTTCGGCGCCTCGTTCGGGCAGGTCCAGTGGGTCGTCCTCGCTTATCTTCTCGCCGTCACCAGCCTGATCGTGGGCGCCGGTCGGCTCGGCGATCTGGTCGGGCGGCGGCGCCTGCTGCTGGCGGGTATCGTCCTGTTTACGGCGGCTTCCGCTCTGTGCGGATCGGCGCCGACGCTTTGGCTGCTGGTGGCGGCGCGCGCGGCCCAGGGGCTGGGCGCCTCGGTCATGATGGCTCTGACCATGGCCTTCGTTGCCGACATCGTCCCAAAGGGCGGCACGGGCCGCGCCATGGGCCTGCTCGGGACCATGTCCGCCGTCGGCACCGCGCTCGGGCCCTCGCTCGGCGGTTTCCTCATCGCCGGGCCGGGCTGGCGCTGGATTTTCCTCGTCAACCTTCCTTTGGGGGCCGCGGCGTTCCTTCTTGCGCGGCGCCATTTGCCTGCCGACCGGGCGCCCGCCGGCCGGGAACCGTTCGACGCGCTTGGCACCATTCTGCTGGCTGGGACCCTGTGCGCTTATGCGCTCGCGATGGCGGTCGAGCACGGCCGATTCGGGCCGTTCAACCTGGCCCTTCTGGCGGTCGCCTCGGCCGGGGCCGGCCTGTTCGTCGTTGCCGAGCGGCGGGCGGCGGCTCCGCTCATCCGGCTGGCCATGTTGCGCGATCCCGGAATCGCCGGCGCACTCGCGGCGAGCGGGCTCGTCGCGACGGTGATGATGGCGACCCTCGTCGTCGGGCCTTTCTATCTGGCCCGCACGCTCGGCCTGTCCCCGGCGCTCGTCGGGCTGCTGCTCTCCGTCGGTCCGGCCGTCGCGGCGCTGACGGCGGTGCCGGCGGGCGGGCTTACCGACCGGGTTGGGACGCGGCGCACCGCTTTGGCCGGACTCGCCGCCATCGCCGCCGGCTGCTCGGCGCTGGCACTGCTTCCGGCGGGGCTGGGAATCTTCGGCTATGTCGCCGGGATGGTCGTGGTCACTTCCGGCTATGCGGTCTTCCAGACCGCCAACAACAGCGCCGTCATGGCGGACGTGGCGCCGGATCGGCGGGGCCTGGTGTCGGGGCTGCTCAACCTGTCGCGCAATCTCGGCCTCGTCACCGGTGCCTCGGCGATGGGCGCGGTGTTCGCGTCGGCTTCCGGTGCAAGGGACCCGGCCGCCGCGTCCGCGGCCTCGGTCGCCGCCGGAATGCACGCGACCTTCGCCGTCGCCGCGGCCGCGATCCTCGCCGGCCTCTTTATCCTGGCTTCGACGGCGGAACGCCCGGCGTCGGCGCTTTCAGCCTAGCCAGAGGCCGCGAATTAAGGCATTAATATCCTTATGAAATGGGCTGCGGGGGCGGGGATCGTCGCTGTCATCGTTGCGATCGCGGCCGCCCGGGCTCAGGGCGATGGAGGCCCTGTGCCTGCCGTGCCTGTAAAGCAGCCATCCGCGAGCTGGAGCGAGTGGACCCGGCCGCTTCAACCCCATGTCGAGCATGCCGTGGCCGAGCCTGAGCCTCTGGCGCCAACCGCTCCGGCCGTTGCCGACGAAGAGATCGACGTCGTCGACGCCCATTGGATGGCTCTCACCATGTGGGGCGAGGCCAGGAACGGCGGGGAGCCGGCGATGCGGGCCGTCGGCCATGTCATCGACAATCGCCGGCGCAGCGGATCGCACGGGGCTTTTGCGACCGAGACGGTCAGCGAGGCGTGGCAGTTCAGCGCCTGGAACAAGAACGATCCCAATTATTCGGCGATGATGAACATCGACACGCTGAGGCCTGGCAGCGAGGACGAGCGCGAGTGGATCGCCGCCAAGAGAGTAGCCGGGGAGATCCTTTCCGGCCGGTCGGCGGATCCGACCGGCGGCGCTCTCTTCTACCACACGGCGGCGGTGTCGCCGCGCTGGTCGTCGGGCCTGACTCCGGTGCGGGTGATCGGCGGACATCTTTTCTTCACGTCGGCGCGCTGACCGGCTTCACGAGGTTGGCGGTCGCTGTGAAAACAGCCGCTTGGGGGCGCAGGCGAGGGTGCCCGAGCGATAGCCGGGCTGGTCGCTGCATTGCCAGTCGGCGGGCAGTCGGCCGAGATCGGGCCGGTTCTCGACCCGGTAGAGAAGGATGATGGACGGCCTCGATCCCCTGGCCTGAGCCAGGAGCTCGCCAAGGGCATCGCCGCCGGTGACGATCATCCGGGCCTTCACCCGCTGGTTCGAGCGCTCGAAGAAGTAGCTTCCGATCTGCGCCGTGGTCGCCGGGTCCATGACCCGGGCGCCTCCGTAGCCGAGCGAATAAGTGAGCGAATCCGGCCTCGCCGCGAGCAGGTAGCGGGTCGGCCCTTCGAGGCCGAACACCGCCCGCCTCTGTAGCGTGCCGCGGACCTCGGCCGGATTGATCCAGGCGAGGTAAAAGGCCGCCACCAGCGCATAGCCCGCCGGAGCGCGGGCGAGGAGGACGATTCCGAGCAAGGCGCTCGGCACGATGGGGGTCAGATAGCGATCGACAAGGAAGGGCTGTTTCATTCCGATCGCCACCACCAGGGCCAAGGCCGCCACCCCGGAAATGGCGGCCCAGCGCGCACCCTGGCGCGGCGCTTCCGAAGGGAGCAGCCGACAGGCGGCGAGGATGGCGCCTAGCAGGAGGGCGAACAGCAAGCCCGGACCGAGCGCGTAGGCGGCGACGTCCAGGGCCTGGCTCAAAGATAAGCGTTCGTACCAGACGACGTCGGGCCGGGCGTAGACCAAAAGCCGCGGCAGGTGGTAGAGTCCCCACGCGGCGAGCGGCGTCAGGGTCAGCAGAGCCGGCCAGGTGCGGACGGCCTCTCGTCGGCGCAGCGCCAGGTAAAACAGGCCCTGCACCAGGGCCAGCCAGGCCGCGAAATAATGGGTGGCGACGGCGAGCCCTGCGAGAGCGCACCAAAGGGTCGCGCGCCTGAGATCGGGCCTCTCGATCAGCCGCGCGAAAGCGATCGTCTGGCCGACGCTGACCAGCAGCAGAAGCGCATAGGATCGGGCGTCGGCGGACAGGAGCAGGCCGGGCGCCCAGAAGAACAGGAGCGCCGCCCAGGCCAGCCGGGCGTCGCGGGAAAGGCCCGGTAGCCGCCAGCCGAAGGCGAGCAGCGGCGCCGCGATCATGAAGATCAGGCTCGGCAGGCGCAGGGCGAAATTGCTCTCGCCCGGCCACAGGGCCATGACCAGGTAATAAAAGGGCGGGTTGGGGTCTAGCCAGACCTCCCGCCGGAAAGCCGTCCAGGTCCGCTGGCCGGCGATCACGGCCGTCCAGGTCTCGTCGAGCCAGAGCGGCAGTCCCCCGATTAGCCAGATGCGCACGGCCAGGATTCCGAGCCCGCCGACGATCGCGATCACGTAAAGGGCCAGCGCCGGCGTGAATCGCCGCGGCCGTGAATCTTCCATGGCTCAGTGGAATAGGGGCCGGGCCGAACCGGGGCAATAAGAGGCTCGGAGGCTGGGCGGGGGCCTCCCCCGCCGCTTCAGAACCTCGTCCCCACCCTGATGCCCAGGGTCTGCGGCCGGTAGGGAACGACATAGACCCTGAGGTTGCACTGGCCGCATTGCTGGAAGCGGGTGAGCTCGGCCCTTTTGTCGAAGGCGTTCTCAAGGAAGATCTCGCCGGTGAACTTGCCCCATTCCATTCCGAAGGCGAAATCCGCCATCGAATAGGGCCGAAGCCGCCCGAGCACCGCCGCCGGCCCGACCCTGAGATCCGCGGTCGAGCCGCTCTGGTGGGTGAGCACCGTCTGGACGTGCGCCCGGCCGGCGCCGAGCGGGAATTCGTAGCGGCCGGTGGCGCTCGCCTTGAACTTCGGAGTGACGGGCAGCCGGGTCCCGGCCGGCGCCGCGATCCCGTTCGCCTGGCCCTGCGGACCCGGCAAGGTGCAGGCCAAGCTGGGATCGTCGAAATCGCAGACGTTCGCCCGAAGCTTGGCGTCGGTATAAGCCGCGCTTCCGGTCAGCGAGAGGCCGCGCACCGGCCGCCACGACATGTCGAGCTCGACGCCCTTGATCCGGGCGTTGGGGCCGTTGTGGATCTCGGTGAAGCTGTTCTCGCCCAGGAAGGAATATTGGAAGCGCTTCCAATCCTGCCAGAACAGGGCGCCGTTTACCGTCAGCTTGCCGGGCCAGCTGGTCTTGAAGCCGAGCTCGTAATTGGTGAGCGTGTCCTCGTCATAGGGCGGAAGCGTTCCGCGCCGGTTGATTCCGCCGGGGCGGAAGCCCTTCGACCAGGTGGCGTAGACGAGATGGTCCGGGGTGATCTTCCAGTTGAGGTTGAGGCGGTGGGTGATTCCGCTGCCCTTGACCGAGCGCGGGACGACCTTGCCGCCGACGAAATCGCCGAGATTTGTGCAGGGCGATCCGGGCACGATCGGGGCGATGACGGTGCCGCCGATATTGTCGCGAAGCCGGGCGCCGCTGGTCGTGAAGCACTGGATGAAACCGGTGCGAGAGCTTCCCACCGCGTTGAACGGATCGTCGGTGAAATGGCCGCCCGGGTTCCGGCCGAAGCCGAAGAAGCCGATCAGCGAATTGTCGTATTTGTAGCCGCGAAGGCCGCCGGTGAGGGTCACCGTATCGGTGATGTCGAAGCTCGCCTCGCCGAAGGCGGCATAATCCTTGTCGACCCGCTCCTGCTCGGTCAGCCAGAGGGTGCCGGGAAAGCCGTTGACGGACAGCTCGTCGGCGAGGTTGGTGACCTGATAATCCTGGTGGATGCCGTGCGACTGGCGCTGGTAGAAAAGGCCGGCGACCAGCCGCAGGCGTTTGTCCGCGGGCGAGGCGATGCGCAGCTCGTGGCTCATCTTCCTGTAGCGGTCGCGGCCGATGATGTGCTGCGAGCTGTCGATCGTATTGCCGGCATTGTCGTAGAAATAGAGATAGCCCGCGATCCCGCCGGAATCGGCGTAGAGCTCGTCATAGGCTTCGGCGTAATCGGTATAGTCGTTCGAGCTGTCGATGTTCCGGATCAGATAGGCTCCGGCATAGGTGAGGTCCCAATTGCTGATCTTGCCCTCGACGGTGAGCGCCGCCTGGAGGAAGCGGTCGTGCCGCTTGTCGGGGAAGAAATGCTGGAGCTTGAGATCGCCGACGGTGGGATCGAAGCCGAAGCTGCCGCGGCTCTTCTGGTCCTGGCCGATCAGGCTTGCGGTCGCCGTCCAATTGTCGTCGAGGTCGATGCCGAGCGCGGCCCGGCCGCCGGCGACGTCGACGTCGTTGAAATTCTTCTCGACCAGGGCGCTGTTGTTGATGACGATTCCGCCGGGCCGCGGCAGGAAGGCGCGAGTGCCCGGGACGTTGTCGATATA
Source organism: Sphingomonadales bacterium (assembly GCA_034668565.1). Lineage (GTDB taxonomy): Bacteria > Pseudomonadota > Alphaproteobacteria > Sphingomonadales > Sphingomonadaceae > Allosphingosinicella. The sequence goes on from JAXDPE010000059.1 coordinate 17,490, forward strand.
GCCGGCGTCGTGCCGGTACCAGCCGACCACGCGGAGCGCCGCGCTGTCGCCGATCGGGGCGTTGACGAAGCCCTGGAGGGAGCCGCCGATGCCGCCGTGGCGGACGGTATTGAGCTCGGCGTCGGCCCCGCCCGAAAAGCCCGACGGATCGGGCTTGTTGGTGATGATCCGGATCGTCCCGGCTTCGGACGAGGCGCCGTAGAGCGTGCCCTGCGGCCCGCGAAGGACCTCGATCCGGGCGATATCGTAGATGTTGATGTCGAGATTGCCGCCGATCGTCGTCACCGGCTGCTCGTCGAGATAGACTCCGACGCTTGGCAGCGAGCCCGAATGGTTGCCGTCGCCGCCGCTCGCCACGCCTCGGATGTAGACGTTGGCGGTGCCGGGCGAGGCGGTCTGGAAGGAAACGCTGGGGGTGAGCTTGGTATAATCGTTGAAGCTGGCGACGTTGAGCTCTTCGAGGCGCTGGGTGCCGAGCGCCTGGATGCTGATCGGGACGTCCTGGAGATTTTCCTCGCGCTTGGTCGCGGTGATGATGATGTCGTTGCTGTCTTCGCTGTCCGCGGCGGTGTTGCGGTCGCCCTGGTCGCCGGCGCCGCTGCCTTCGCCGGTGGCGGGCGGATCCTGCGCCGGAGCGTCCTGGGCGAAGGCCGTACCCGCGAGCGTCGTCGAGGCGAGCAGGAAGGCGGCGAGCCTTAAGCTGGAAGCGAAGCGCATCGTTATGTCCCCCACAGCTTTGCGTGGGGTCAAAATGTGCCGCTTTGGGGGATGGCGTCAAACTTATTCTGCCGGCGAAACGGTATCGGGCGAAGTCTGTGGTTTCAAGGTCACTGGCCCGCCCTAATTCCTCCCCTGCATTTGCAGGGGAGGGGGACCATGCGAAGCATGGTGGAGGGGCCTCGCCGACACCGAAGAACCCCTCCACCATGCTACGCATGGTCCCCCTCCCCGCGAAATCGCGGGGAGGAATTTAAAAGGGCGCGTCCGGATAGGCTTCCAGCACCGGCCCGAGCGCTTCCTTCAGCGGCCCGAGCCAGCGCTCATAGGCCCGCCACTGGCCCACCCCCTCGCGGTTGATCGGGCGGCGGACCTGCTCGGAGCTTGCGGTTCGGACCGCGCGCTTGTTCTCGTGGAAGCGAAGGCAGGCGGGATCGAAGGGCAGGCCCAGCGCGTCGAGCAGGGCCCGGATCTCGCGCTCCGGCTCGTCGATCAGCCGCTCATGCACCACCCGGTGGACGGCGCCCGGAAAAACCCGGTCGAAATGGGCCGTCAGCCGGACATAATCCGAATAATAACGGCCGATGTCGGCGAGCGAATAGCTGAAGCCCTGGCCGCGGGCATAATGCTGGCGGAAGTTGGAGAAGCCGCAGTCGAGCGGGTGGCGCCGCGCATCGACGATCCGGGCGTTGGGCAGGATCAGCCGGATCAGCCCGACATGGGCCCAGTTGTTCGGCATCTTGTCGATGAAGAACGGCTTGCTCGTCTTGCGATGGATACGGGCGCGCTCGAGATATTCCTCGCCGAGCGCCCGAAGCGCGTCGGACCCCAGCGTCGCCAGCGTTTGGGGATAGGCGCTTTGCCCCGACGCGCGGTCTGCCAGGCGCTTGACCAAAGCGGGGATGTCGGGAAGCTCCATCGTCCCTTCGACCTCGCCGTGGCTGGCGAGGATCTGCTCGACCAGGGTCGAGCCGGCGCGCGGCATTCCGAGGATGAAGATCGGGTCCGGCGCCGGGCAGCCCCAGCCTTCGCGCTCGGCGAAGAAAGCCGGAGTGAAGAGGGCGATGGAGCGATCCACGGCCCGGCTGGTCTCGTCCGCCCGGTAGCCGATCCGTTCCCGCCGGAGCCGGTTGCCCTCCGCATAATGGCAAAAGGCGAGCTCCGCCTCGCCGGCATCGTCACGGGCCTTGCCGAGCGCGAAGTGGAGGTGGAACGCATCCTCGTGCGACAGGCCCGGCGCCGACAGCGCCGCCGTCATCGCCTCGACGTCGGCGGTGCCGAGCCGGACGGTCTTCAGATTGGCAAGGCTCCACCAGGCTTCGCCGAGGGCCGGGGCGAGGGCGATGGCGTGGCGATAAGCGGCGACGCCTTCCTCGAGCCGGCCGACCGTCTTCAGGACATGGCCATAGCTCATCCAGATTTTCGGCTGGTCGGGCAAGCGCTCGAGCACCTGCCGGTAGATGTGGATCGCTTCCTCGAAGCCGCCGATCCGGCCGAGCGCGGCCGCCCTCAGATTCTGCTGGGAAGGGTTTTCGGGCTGCACGTCGAGCAGGGAATCGAGGATCTCGATCGCTTCCGCCGGGCGGTTCTGCCGATAGAGCACCGTGGCGAGATTGGCCCTCGCGGCAATGAAGCCCGGAGCGAGATCGAGCGCCCGGCGAAGCAGGGTTTCGGAATCGCCGTAGCGGCCGAGCCGCCCGGCGAGCTCCGCCATCATCCGAATCGCGGCGATGTCGGTCGGCTTTTCCTTGAGGCGGGAGCGGAGCAGCCCTTCGGCGGCGGCGAGCCGGCCTTCGACCAAGGCGAGGCCGGCCTCCATCAGCCGCGGGTCGCGGACCGAGGCGGCGAGGGTCTCGTCGACGCTGGCGGAGGAAGGCGAGGCCATGGCCCGGTATAGAAGAAGGCCGCCAAGGATTGCACCCGCCCATGTGCCGTGGCGGGACACGGCCCCGAACGGCGGATTCGGCCTCTTGCCCGGGTGGTAAAGAGCGCGTTAACCGATGGTCATGGACCGACTGATCCCCGCCTCCGAAGACCTCAGACTCTTCCTCCTGACCTTCGCCGGCGGCCTGGTCTTCTTCTCCGCGTTCCTGGCCTGATCGCCTGGGGCACGGGCTTTCCCGCAAGAAAGTACCTGCCCCGTCATTGCGAGCGAAGCGAAGCAATCCAGCACTGCGTTCGTCGCAAGCGCCCCAGCTGGATTGCTTCGTCGCTCCGCTCCTCGCAATGACGGCCGTGGCCGTCAGTCGCAGGCCTTGTGGAGCTTCCAGGCCAGCCAGGCCGCGCCCAGGCTCGATACCGCCACCAGAAGCAGGGTCTGCTCGATCGAAACGCCGAGCAGGACGAGGCCGGTGAGTATGATCGCCGCGAGCACCATGGCGCCCGAATTGACGATGTTGTTGGCCGCGACCGTCCGCGCCGTCTCCGACTTGGGGACGGTCGTGGTCAAAAAGGCGTAGAGCGGGACGACGAACATGCCGCCGGAGACGGCGACCCCGAACAGATCGATCATCACCCATTCCGCCTTCGAGATCCGGACGAAGGCGTCGAGGTCGACAAGCTGGGGGCCGGCCGCGGGCCAGGACAGCGAATTGTAATAGAGGTGGCAGATGAACAGCCCCATCGCGATCGCCGAGGCCGGCGAATATATTGCGAGGACCCGGCCCTTCAAAAGCCGGTTGATCAGCACCGAGCCGAAGGCAACTCCGACCGAGAAGATGGCGAGGAAGAGGGTGGCGACCTGCTCGTTGGCGTTGAAGACGTTCTTGACCAAAGGCGGGAATTGGGCGGCCAGGATCGCGCCCATCATCCAGAAGAAGCTGATCGACGCGATGGCGAGGAACAGGCGCGGAATGTGCATCGTCGCGCTGACCAGCCGGATCGAGGCCCGGATGATGTGCCAGTCCATCGCCAGCCGGGGCGCGTCCGTTTCGGGCGGCGCGGCGGGCACCTGGCCGCCGACGATCCGCCCGAGCACGGCCACCCCCAGGACGGCGATCCCGGCGATGTCGGGCTTAACGAGGCCGCCCGCGATCGTCCCCATCAGGATGGCGACGTAGGTGCCGGCTTCGACCAGGCCGGTGCCCCCGAGCACCTCGCCGGCCTCCAGATGCTGGGGCAGGACCGCATATTTGATCGGCCCGAAGAAGGAGGAATGGACCCCCATCGCGAACAAGGCCGCCAGCATCAGCGGGATGTTGTGGAGGAAGAGGCCGGCCGCTCCGAAGACCATGATCCCGATCTCGGCCGTCTTCACGAAGCGGATGATCCGCGCCTTGTCGGTGGAATCCGCGAGCTGGCCGGCAAGCGCCGAGAACAGGAAGAAGGGGAGGATGAAGACCGCCCCCGAAATGGCGTTGAACGTCGCTTCCTTGGTCGGGTCGGAATAGACGTAATAAGTGACGAGGATCACCATCGACGTCTTGAACAGATTGTCGTTGAACGCCCCCAGGAACTGGGTGACGAACAAAGGCAGGAAGCGCCGCTTCGCCAGCAGGTGGATCGAATCCTGCACGGGCGCTCAGGCGCTTGCGGCTTGGGTGGTCGGGAGCATGCGCGGGCGGTCATAGCCCCTGTGGCGGCAGGGTCAAACGTTGAGCGCTTCTTCCCGTCATCCCGGCGAAAGCCGGGACCTCGGGGAGACCCGCCGAGACTGCCCGCCGGGAGGTCCCCGCTTCCGCCGGGATGACGGGACGGCTATGGGACGCAGCCGACCGATGCTGACCTTGCCCAACATCCTCACTTTGTCGCGAATCTTCGCGGTGCCCCTGCTCGTCTTCCTGCTCTGGAAGCCGGGCTGGTACGATTATGCGATCACCTTCGGCCTCTACTGCCTGGTCGGGATCACCGATTATTTCGACGGCTATCTCGCCCGCGCCCAGGGGACGGTGTCGAGGCTCGGCATCTTCCTCGATCCGATCGCCGACAAGATCATGGTGGTCGGCGTGATCGTGATGCTGGTTTCGACCCGCCAGCCCGACGCCGACACGGTGATCCACGGCTTTCACATCGTCCCGGCCCTGATCATCCTTCTCCGCGAGATCGCCGTCTCGGGCCTTCGCGAGTTCCTCGCCGGCCTCCAGGTCTCGCTCCCCGTCAGCCGCCTCGCCAAGTGGAAGACGACGTTGCAGCTGGTGGCGCTGGGGGCCCTCATCCTCGGCGGAGCCGTACCGCAATGGCCGTGGGTGCACTGGGTCGGCCTGGGAAGCCTGTGGGCGGCGGCGACGCTGACCCTGGTGACGGGCTGGGATTATCTGAGGGTCGGCTTGAAGCACATGGATTGAGGCCAAGGAGCGCCCGGGCGCCGCCCGCGCCGACGCTCAGGCCCTCGAGCGCTATCGGCCGAAGCCGCAGATCGTAGGAAAAGGCGATCGTCGGCTGGAGCGCGCCCGTGGCCGAGTTGGCGAGCGAGGTCAGCAGGTTCTCGGACGAGTGGCCGTGGGTGTAGGTGCCGTCCGAGGTGAGGTTGCGGCGGCGCGCCGCCTGCCACGCGGGTCGTGAAATTAGTACTGTCCGGGTTTCCCCGAGGGTTAACCCTGAAGTCTTCACCGTAGAGCTTGATGGTCCTGACCAGGGATGCGTGGGCGGCGATGCCACGAAAAAGTAGGGGTAACCCAGCCGAAATACGCCCTGCAACGGCACCTCAACGTCATTCGGCGTGTCGCTCGTCGGTTTTCGGTGCGCTCACGTAAAGATACAGTCCAAACGCAAGGCCGAGCGGTGGGATTAGACCTAGCACGGCCCACGTGCGATTTTGATGAAGCTGGACCAGCCGATTATATAGAACAAACGATAATAAAACCGCCGATACTGCGTATATAGTAACCCGCGCTGCACCCACGTCCAAGCCAAGAATCATCCGTAGTACATCCGCAAAAACAGATCCAAAGAATATCAAAAGCAAGACGGTCAAAAAACCTTTAGGTGTTATATTTTTCATTAGCAGTTTCCCGAATCGGTTTCGGCGACCACCGGTGGATCAATCGATACACCACCAGCTCCAATCGGTGGCGCGAATGCACCGTCTACAGAACCTTCGCCGATCGAGCGACCATTGTTATCGGTGAAGCTGGCCCCACCCGTGCCGTATGGCCCCTGCGCAAAAACGATGTCGATACCATTCGAAAGAGCATCGAAGCCCTTGACGGTGCCCGTGACATCATAGGTTCCGACTATGAAACCGCCACCATAACCGGATCCGTTCACCGAATAGGTGCGCCCTGTCGAAACGTCTTTAAGCGTGCCGCTGAAATATGCCGGTCCAGCAGGAGCGGCGACGATGGTTCCGGTCAAACTCACATTTGAAGGAGCGGGACAGGCCGGTCCCTTCTTTTTCGGCTTCGGCTTCGGCTTCGCCTTCGGCTTCGGGGCCGGGCCTACCGGCCGTCCGCCAGGGGCCGCTCCCACAGTCCCTCCGACTGATCTTAAGCCTGCGGATGCCGCGCCCATCGCTCCGGAATCGATTATCTCCGCTGGTGCGTTGACCCGGATGCCGGTAATTATGACGTCGGGTCCGTCCAGCTCCAATCCCGTCGGATCGTTGAAGTTCACTGGGTCGCCCTTAACATAGGCATACATGGCCATACCGTCACCGTACCCGATCGGATCCGGCTGCAGGAACCGGCCCAGCCTCGGGTCGTAAATGCGGGCGCGGTAGTAGAGGAGGTTGGCTTCGCCGAGCCAGTATTGGCCGGTGTAGCGGAACCGGCCGGTGCCGCCCTGGCCATATTCGTCGAACTTGCCGATTCCGCCCG
>JAXDPE010000060.1:0-16864 GCA_034668565.1 Sphingomonadales bacterium
TTTCAGGAGGCGATCCGCGAAGGACGCTGGGATGAGGCGCTGGCGCTGCAGGATCGGCTTTATCCGCTCCACGCCGCGCTGTTCACCGACGCTTCGCCGGGCCCCGTCAAATATGCGCTGTCGCTGGTCGACGGCGGCTTCTCGCCCGAGCTGCGCCTGCCGATGACTCCGCCGTCCGAAGCAAGCCGCAAGGCCGTTGACGAAGCCCTGAAGCATGCGGGGCTGTTGTGACGGCTGCGCTTTCTAAATTCCTCCCCGAGCTTTCTCGGGGAGGGGGACCGCGCGAGGCGCGGTGGAGGGGTTCTTTTGCGCCCGAGAGCCCCTCCACCATGCTACGCATGGTCCCCCTCCCCGGCAAATGCCGGGGAGGAATGGAGTTTTAGATGGTCCGCCCCCGTCCCGCCACGTTCGACAAGGTCAAGGTCGTTGCCGAGAACCGGCGCGCGCGCTTCGATTATGCGGTCGAATCGACCTATGAGGCCGGGATCGCGCTGACCGGTACCGAGGTGAAGTCGCTTCGCTTCGGCGAGGGCTCGATCGCCGAGAGCTATGCCGAGGTGAAGGAGGACGAGGCCTGGCTGATCAACGCCAACATTCCCGAGTTCAGCCACGGCAACCGCCACAATCACGAGCCCAAAAGGCCGCGCAAATTGCTCCTCCACGAGCGCGAGATCGCCAAGCTTCACGGTGCGGTCGCCCGCCAGGGCATGACGCTCGTCCCGCTCTCGATCTATTTCAACAGCCGCGGCCGGGCCAAGGTCGAGCTCGCCCTCGCCAAGGGCCGCAAGGCGCCCGACAAGCGCGAATATCAGAAGGAGAAGGACTGGAAGCGGGAGCAGGGCCGGCTGTTGCGCGACCGTGGCTGACGACGGCGGCCGGATCGCCCGCTGGGCGCGGGCGAACATGCCGACCCGCGAGGGGCTGGCCGAGAACCGCTGGATCAAGCCATTCGGGAAGCGCGTCCTGCACAGCGAATTCTGGCGGTTCACCCGCCGCTCGGTGCCGCGCGGGGTCGCCATCGGCCTCCTCGTCGGCATTTTCGTGATGGTGCCGGGGCTCCAGATCATCGGCTCGGCGCTGCTGTGCATCCCGTTTAGGGGCAATATCCCGGTGGCGGCGCTGATGACCTTCCTGTCCAACCCGCTGACGACGCCCTTCATCCTCACTGCCTCCTACATGGTCGGAAGCTCGCTCGGCATGGGCGGACATGCCGGCGTCCCGGGCCGCTCCGCAAGCGCCGCCCAATGGGTGACCTGGCTGTTTTCCGACGCCGCGATCGCGACGGTCAGCGGCCTGTTCATCATCGCGGTGGTCAGCGCCGTCGTCGGCTATTTCGCCTCGATCCTCGTCTGGCGCCAGTGGACGGCCCGCAAATGGCGGCGCCGGGCCCGCCGGGATCCTATCGACGTTTGATTGCTGCGTGGCCGCTGCTATTGCGGCCGCGCTTACTCCATCGCCGGAAACGGAACCCAACATCATGCGCAAATTCCTGCCCCTTCTCGCCGCCTCCACCGCCCTTGCCGCCTGCGCCTCCAACGGCGGCGTTTCGCCCGCCGAGGTAAGCGAGCAGACCGCGACCGTTTCCACCGCCGCGGTCGGGCCGGTCGCTCCGCCCGAATCGGAACGGCCGCAGATCGGAAGCTTCGGCTTCGACGAGGCCGGAATGGACCGCACCGCCGCTCCGGGCGACAATTTCTACCGTTTCGCCAACGGCACCTGGGCGAAGAACACGCCGATCCCGTCGGACCGCTCCAATTACGGCATGTTCACACTGCTCGACGATCTCTCCCGCCAGCGCACGCGCGAGATCCTGGACGAGGCCAAGGCCGATCCCAACAGCAAGATCGGCAACGCCTATTCGGCCTATCTCGACGAAGCGGCGATCGAGGCCAAGGGGCTAGGGCCGATCGAGCCGTGGCTCGGGCAGATCCGCGGCCTCAAGTCCAAGTCGGGCTATGCGGCCCTCGTCGCCGCGGCCGATCGCAACGGAGTCGGCGGGCCGGTTGGGGGCTATGTCGGCCAGGACGACAAGAATCCGGAAAATTACGCTTACTCCATCTCCCAGGCCGGCCTCGGAATGCCCGACCGCGATTATTACCTGAAGCCGGACGCCAAGCTCGCCGAGACCCGGGCCGCCTATCTCAAGCACCTGACCAACATGCTGACCCTGGCCGGCGAGACCAACGCCGCCGCGCGGGCGGCGGGGATCATGGCGTTCGAGACCGACATCGCCAAGGCGCACTGGACCCGGGTCGAAAGCCGCGACGCGACCAAGACCTACAACAAGATGACTCTGGCCGCGCTTTCGACGAGCGCTCCGGGCTTCGATTTCGCAACCTACCTGCGCGGCGTCGGCGCCAATGTCGACGACCTCATCGTCGCCCAGCCGAGCGCCCTCAAGGGCATCGGGGCGGTCGTCGCCCGAACGCCGCTTCAGGTCCTGAAGGATCAGCTGCTGGTCCGCTCCCTTGACAATTATTCGGAATATCTCCCGTCCAGGTTCGACAAGGAATCCTTCTCCTTCTACGGCACGATCCTCTCCGGCACGCCCGAGCAGGAGCCCCGGTGGAAGCGCGGAGTGACCTTCGTGACCAATTCGCTCAGCGACGAGGTCAGCCAGATCTACGTCAAGCGCTACTTCCCGCCCGAGACCAAGGCGGCGGCGGACAAGCTGGTCCATAACGTCATCGCCGCGATGGACCGGCGGATCGACCAGCTCGACTGGATGGCCCCGGCCACCAAGACCGCGGCCCACGCCAAGCTCGCCGCCTTCACCCCCAAGATCGGCTATCCCAGCCGCTGGCGCGATTTGTCGGGCCTCCAGATCAGGGCCGACGATCCGCTCGGCAATGCGTTGCGCTCGGCCAATTTCGAGCATCAGTACAATATCACCAAGCTCGGCCAGCCCATCTATCGCTGGGAGTGGGGGATGACCCCGATGGAGATCAACGCTTATGCCAATTTCGGAATGGTCGAGATCGTGTTCCCGGCCGCCATCCTTCAGCCGCCCTTCTTCGATCCCAAGGCCGACGACGCGGTCAATTACGGCGGCATCGGCGCCGTCATCGGCCATGAGCTGAGCCACCATTTCGACGATCAGGGGGCGAAATATAATCGCGAGGGCCGGCTGGTCGACTGGTGGACCCCGCAGGACGTCACCGCCTTCCAGTCGCGGCTCGATGCCCTGGGCGCCCAGTATGACGCCTACGAACCGATCCCCGGCATGCACCTGCAGGGCAAGCTGACCATGGGCGAGAACGTCGCCGATCTCGCCGGCCTCACCATCGCCTACGACGCCTGGAAGGCCTCGCTCGGCGGCACCGAGCCGCGGGTCATCGACGGCTTCACCGGGGATCAGCGCTTCTACCTCGGCTGGGCGCAGGTCTGGCGGCGCAACTATCGCGAGGCCAATTTGCGGCAGAGGCTGCTGACCGATCCGCACAGTCCGTCCGAGCAGCGCACCGCCGTCGTTCGCAACATGGATCCCTGGTATCGCGCCTTCTCGGTCCAGCCCGGCCAGTCGCTCTACGTCGCGCCCGCGCAGCGCGTTCGCATCTGGTAGCCATGGCGAGCATGGCCACAGCCCCGGCGGCGCGGCCGCGCCTCGGTCCGGGGCTGCTGGCCGTGCTCGCGGCGGCCGCGGCGTCGGCGGCCCTCCTGCTGTGGGCGCTCGACAATCCCGTCTTCGCCGCCGCCTTTTTCGCAGGCGTGCTGGCCCTTGGCCTGCCCTTGCTGTTCGTCGGCCGCGGCGGCGCCGCGGCGCCCGAAGCCGTCGCGTCCGAGCCCGATTTGAGCTTACTCCGAGCCGGCCTCGACGCTTCGCCGGACGCCTTGGCCGTCACCGACGCAGGCGGGTCCTTGCTCGCCGCCAACGGCCCTTACGAAAGCTGGTTCGGAATTCGACCGCCCCTCGAGCTGCCTTTCGCCGAAAAGCTGCGCGAGATCCTCGCCGCCGCCGCTCGGGACGGCCAGGCCGAAGCCGAAGGGCTGGAGTCCGGAGACCTCAGGCTCAGCGGTCATGTCCGCTCCGCCGGCCAAGGCGAGGGCGCCCTGCTCTGGCGTTTCGCCCGCGCCGACGAGGAGGATGCCGCCGCTTCGGCCAGGCAATTGCTGAACGGGGAGATCGGCCGGCGCCTCGCCGCGACCGGCCTGATGGCCGCGCTCACCGCCGCCGACGGGCGGATCCTGGAAGCCAATGCCGCCTTCCATGCCCGGGCCGGCGGCGAGGCGGAAGTCGCGCCCGGCACTCCGCTCGTCGATCTGCTGGCGATGGGCGAGCAGAACCAGTTCCACTTCGCCCGCGAAGGCAAGGCCGGCGGCGCCCTGCGCATCTTTCAGGTGCCTCTGGCGGCGGAAGAGGGCGGCCCGAGCCTGTTCCTGCTCCTCGACGAGATCGGCGGGGTCGGCGCCGACGCCGCGCACAATATCAATGCCTTGCTCGAGATCCTTCCCCTCGGCCTCGCTCTGGCCGACCGCGACGGCCGCTTCGTCTATCTGAACGCCGCCTTCCGCCGCGCCGCCGGACTTTCGCGGACCGCCATGCCGACCTGGCCGAGCGATCTCGTCGTCGACGAGGACAAGGCCGCGGTCGCCGATTCGATCCGGCGCTTCGCCCGCGGCGCCTCGCTGTCGGGCGACGTCGCCGTCCGGCTCAAGGCCAGCGCGGAGGAGCCGGTCGCGCTGACCGTGGCCGGCGCCCGCGGGCTCGGCGAGGCGGCGGTCCTGCTCTCGCTGAAGGACAATAGCGAGGAGGACCGCCTGAAGCGCCAGGTCGCCCAGGCGACCAAGATGCAGGCGGTCGGCCAGCTCGCCGGCGGAGTCGCGCACGATTTCAACAATATCCTGACCGCGATCATCGGCCATTGCGATCTCATGCTGATGCGCCACGCGCCCGGCGACAGCGATTATGACGACATCCAGCAGATCCGCTCCAACTCGAACCGCGCCGCAAGCCTCACCCGGCAATTGCTGGCTTTCTCCCGGCAGCAGACCCTTCGCCCGCAGGTCCTCCAGCTTCCCGACGTCATCGCCGAGGTCTCGACGCTGCTGAAGCGGCTGCTCGGCGAGCGGGTCAAGCTCCAGGTCAAGCACGGCCGGGGACTGGGCGCGGTCAGGGCCGATCCGGGGCAATTGGAGCAGGTCATCGTCAACCTCGCCGTCAACGCCCGCGACGCGATGACGGTCAACGACGATCAGAGCGTCGGCCTCCTCACCCTTCACACCTACGCCGTCACCGCCGACGACGTCCGCCGGATGGGCAGCGAGATTTTGCCGATCGCGGATTATACCGCGCTCAGGGTCTCCGACACCGGCACCGGGATCCCGCCGCATCTCCTCCCAAAGATCTTCGAGCCCTTCTTCACCACCAAGGAAGTGGGGAAGGGGACGGGCCTCGGGCTCTCCACCGTCTACGGGATCGTCAAGCAGTCGGGCGGCTTCATCTTCGCGGAAAGCGAGCCGGGCAAGGGAACGAGCTTCGTCATCTATCTCCCCGTGCACCGCTCCGAAGCGGCCAGGCCGGCGCGCAAGGCGCGCGAGCCGGCGGGCGAGCTGTGGGGAACCGGCACCATCCTTCTCGTCGAGGACGAGGCCACCGTCCGGGCCGTCGCCGAGCGGGCTCTGACGCGCCACGGCTACACCGTCCTGCTCGCCGAGAACGGCGAGGCGGCGATCGAGATACTGGACCGGGAGAAACGGGTCGACCTGATGATCTCCGACGTCGTCATGCCGACCATGGACGGCCCGACCACCGCGCGCGAAGCGAGGGTGCGTCAGCCCGATTTGCCGATACTTTTCATCTCCGGCTACGCCGAAGAGCAGTTGCGCCAATCGATCGACCTCGAGCGAGTCGCCTTCCTCGCCAAGCCCTTCTCGGTCCAGAAGCTCGCCGAGGCGACCCGGGACGCGCTGCTGATGAAGTGACCGAACCCGTCATCCCGGCGAAAGCCGGGACCTCGGGCCGGAAAGTCACGGCGGGCCTCCCCGAGACCCCGGCCTGCGCCGGGGTGACGGTTCGCTGTCCCGCGAACCGTCAAAAAACTTGTTTCGCAAACGATAGTTACGCCTTAAGCGAGCGCTCGTGACCGCCCGCTCGATCCTCATCGTCGAAGACGAACCGCTGATCGCGATGATGCTTGAGGATTTCCTCGATTCGCTCGGCCACAAGGTCGCCGCCACCTGCGATACGGTCGCCGAGGCGCTCGCCCGGGTCATGCAGGGCGGCTTCGACGTCGCCATCATCGACGTCAATCTGAACGGGGAGCAGGTCTGGCCCGTCGCAGACCGGCTCGCCGCCCAGGGCGTTCCCTACGTCCTCGCCACCGGCGGCCATATCGAGCCGCCGCCGGCTCTGCACGCCTCGGCGCCGGTTCTGTCCAAGCCCTTCAGCCTCGACGCGATCGAGCCGGCCCTGGCCGAGGCCTGCGGGGACTGATTCACCCTTCCCGCCGCTTTTGCGGTAGCAGGGACCGATGTGGAAGCTGCTCCTCGTCCCCGTGATCCTCTACGCGGCGATTGTTCTCCTCGCCTTCGCCTTTCAGACCCGTCTGGTCTTCCCGGCCGGTGCCGTCGGCGGGGCCGGACCGCTGCTTCCGGGCTCCGAGCGGCTCGCGATCGACCTGGACGACGGCAACCGCCTCCACGGAGTCCACATAGCGCCTTCTGCACCGCGCTCCGGCACTCTCATCCTCGGCTTCGGCGGCAACGGCTGGAACGGCGAGAGCGCGGCCGCCTATCTTCACGGTCTTTTCCCGGCGGCCGACGTCGTCGTCTTCCATTATCGCGGCTACCGGCCGTCGACCGGCACGCCCGGCGCCGAAGCCCTGCTCGCGGATGCGCCTCGGGTCTACGACCTCGCCGTCGCCCGGCTCCACCCGGCGCGGACCGTGGCCGTCGGCCTCAGCGTCGGCAGCGGAGTCGCCGCGAGCCTCGCGCCGCGCCGGCCCCTCGACGGGCTCATCCTGGTCACCCCGTTCGATTCGCTCCGCAAGGTCGCCGCCGGCCACTATCCCTGGCTGCCGGTGGGCTTGCTGTTTCGAAATGAAATTAACGCCGCCCAGTCGCTGCGCGGCGCGCCGGTGCCGACGGCGATCATCGCCGGCGACCGCGACACCCTCATACCGGCGCCCCGCACCGAGGGCCTGCGCCGGGCCGCGAGCCATCTCGTCTACGACAGGATCATCGCTGGCGCTGGCCACAACGATATTTACGACCGCTCCGAATTCCAGGCGGCGATGCGCGAAGCGCTTGCCCGAGTGGGCGGCTAACCCATGGTCAGCGCGTCGATCGCGCCCTGGAGGATGTAGGCGGCGGCCATCTTGTCGACGAGCTCGGAGCGGCGGGCGCGGCTGGCGTCGGCGGCGAGCAGGGTGCGGGTCACCGCCTGGGTCGACCAGCGTTCGTCCCACAGCAGGATCGGGAGGCCGAGCGGCTCGAGGTTGCGGGCGAAGGCGCGGACCGACTGGGTTCGCGGCGAATCCCGGCCGTCGAGATTGAGCGGGAGCCCGACGACAAGCCCGGTCACCCGCTGTGCCTCGGCCAGCGCCCGCAGCTTCTCCAGATCCTTGCCGAACTTGCCGCGCTCGAGCAGCTCGGCCGGAGTAGCGATCGTCCAGTCGGCGTCGCACAAAGCGAGCCCGATCGTCTTGGTGCCGACGTCGAGGCCGAGCAGTCGGCCGCCCTCGGGAAGGGCGTCGCGGAATTCGGCGGCAAGGGCGGTGATCATGTACCCGTCATCCCGGCGAACGCCGGGACCTCGGGGAGACCCACCGTGCCTTTTCGGCCCGAGGTCCCGGCTTTCGCCGGGATGACCGGTACAGATTCACTTCGCCCCTCCCCACGCCTTCACCCGCGCCGCCGCGTCGGCGCGCAGGTTCGACCAGAACAGCGCATAATCGTAGACATGGTAATTGTTGCCGGGGAGCACATAGGGCCCAAGCTCCGGCGCGTCCTCGCCGATCAGCAGGAAGCCGCGGACGTCGCAGCGGGCCGGGACTCCGGGCGACTTGATCTCGCCCCGGGTCAGAGCCTCGTTGGGGACGAGCGTTCCCAGATTGGCCGAAGCCGGCGCCTCGCCGCCCGGCGCGCCGGTGAGGGGATTTGTGCACAGCATCGGCGATCCGGCCCGCGAAATGCCGGTCGGGCCGGCGGATTTGTCGTAGACGTCGGTCACCTGCTTCGGATCGCCGGGCTCGGCGAAGCTCTGCCAGCTGACCACGCATCCCGACTGCTCGCGGCTTTGGCAGGCGGGCAGGCCGAGCGAGGGCAGATCGGCGGTGATCGAGACCGGCCAGCCGATCACATAGGCGGCAACGATCCTCTTCGCCTCCGGCTTGCCGGCGAACCGCTCGGCGAGCAGCCGCATCAGATGGAGGCTGCCCTGGCTGTGGCCGGCGAGGATGATCGGGCGGTCCTTCGGCACTTCCTCCAGAAACTGGTCGAAGGCGGCGCTGACGTCGCGATAGGCGAAGTCGAGCGCCTTTTGCGCTTCCGCCTTGGAAGTGAGGAAGGCGCCGAAGGTCGCCTGCCGGTATTTGGGCGCCCAGATGTCGGCGATCCCGTTGAACACGCTCGCCTGGCTCTGCACGAAAAGCTTCGCCCGCCATTGCGATTCCGGGTCGGCCAGCGGCGCGTTCCAGTGGGAGGTCTGCAGATAGGAAGTGGGGTGGATGAAGAAGACGGAGGCCACCGCTTCGCCCTCGCGCTTCATCCCCGCCGGCATCCACAGGCCCGGGCTCGCCGGCAGGTCCGGACGGGCGATCCACAGCCTCTTGTCGGCATAGGCCTTCGGCGCCGGCGGCGGCCCGCCTTCGAAGGCCGCGCTGGGCACCATCGCGAACCGCATCAGCTCGGCCCCGAACAGCCGGTATACGAGCGCCGCCGCCATGACGAGCATGGTCAGCCCGGCCACCACCCACAGGAACCGCCGAGCCAGCATCAAATCCTCCCCGCCTGCATCGCCGCTGCACAAGCGGATGGTAGATTCGAATGCAAGCGCTAGAAGCGACGTTGCGGGAGAGAAACGAAATGCGCGACGCCGGACCGGTCGATCACGAGCCCTGGCCGCTTCGGGCGCTTCTGCTGCTCGCGCTCGGCGCCGCACTGGCGCTGACCGTGCACTTCCTCACCCGAGGGTCCTCCGCCTGGCAATGGACCGAGAACGAGTCGAGGCTCGGCGCGGCCGCCGCGCTTGCGGCGGGCGGGATCGTCTTCGCTTTCTCGCTCGAAAGGCAGAGATGGCTCTGGTCGATCCTCTTTGCCGCCGGGGCTGGCCTGGTCATCGGCTTCGTGACCTACTGGAACGGGCGGCCGGACAATTGGGGCGCCGGCGAGGGCTGGCAGCTCACCTCCGCTCTGCTGGCCCTGGTGATCGCGGTCCCGCTGTTCCAGGCGTCCCGCGACGCCGGCCGCCGGAACCTCGACTACCGAGCCGTTCACGCCCACATCCTCGCCAACATCGTCCTCTGGTTCGTCGCCTGGGGCTTCGTCCTCATCACGTTCCTTCTCGTGCTTCTGCTCTCGGAGCTGTTCCAGCTGATCGGGATCAAAGTCCTTCACGATCTGCTCGACAAGGACTGGTTCGACTGGCTCCTGGTGGGCGGTACGCTCGCCGCCGCGATCGGCCTGCTTCGCGACCGCGACCGGATCGTCGGAACCTTGCAGCGCGTGGCGACGGCCGTTCTGTCCTTCCTCGCGCCGATCCTCGCCGCCGGCCTCGTCATCTTCGTCCTGGCGCTGCCCTTCACCGGGCTCGAGCCTTTGTGGGACCAGACCCGAGCGACCACCCCGATCCTGCTCGCCTGCATCCTCGGCGCGGTCGTCTTGATCAACGCCGTCATCGGCAGCGGCGCGGACGAGGACGAAGCGCGCCCGCGCCCGGTCCGTTGGGCCGCGGCGGCCCTGGCCGCCGTCGCGCTCCCGCTCGCCATCGTCGCCGCCGTCTCGACCGGCAAGCGCATAGCCCAGCACGGTTTCACTCCGGACCGGCTGTGGGCCGCGGTTTTCGTCGCTATCGCCGTGGCCGGCGCGGCGGCCTATCTGTTCGCCCTGGTTCGCGGCCGGGCGGGCTGGCCCGCGGTGCTGCGCGATCTCAACCTCCGGATCGCCATCGGCATCTGCCTGGTTTCCCTGTTCCTGGCGCTTCCGATCGTCAGCTTCGGAGCGATCTCGACCCGCGACCAGGTCGCCCGGCTGCAATCGGGCCGGATCGCCGCGGACAAGTTCGACTGGGCCGCGCTGCGTTACGATTTCGGCCCCTCCGGCCGCCGCGCCCTCGATCGGCTCGTCCGAAGCCCGAACGCGACGATCCGAGACAATGCGCGGGCCGTGCTCGCGGCGAAGAGCCGCTACGACGTGCGCCGCGACATCGAGGATCATGCGGAGGCGCCCCGCGAAATCCGGGTCTTCCCGGAAGGCTCGGCCGTGCCGCCGGCGCTGAGGGACCTCCTGCTCGGGCGCCCCGGCCAACTCGGCCTGTGCCGGGAGCGCGGCGAATGCCGGCTGTTCTGGAAGTCGACGGACCGGCAGGCCGTGGCGCTGATGGACCAATGCGCTGTGGGCGACTTGGGCGAGCCCTGTGCGATAACCCCCTATATCCTGGAGCAGGTCGGCGAAACCTGGAGGCAGGCGGATAATCGCGCCCAATATGAAGTCCAGGAAGTTCCCGAGAAGGACCGGGTCGCGCAAAGGCGGAGCGAGCGCGAGGCGATCGCCAAAGGGGAAGTCGAGATTCGCGAGGTCACCCGCCGGCAGGTGTTCGTCGGCGGGAAGCCCAAGGGCGACCTGTTCGAGTAGCGATCCTTGCCGCAATGCAGCGCGGATGCTAGCGGCCCCTCCATGTCCGTCGACGCCGCCACCGTCCGCCACATCGCGAAGCTCGCCCGGATCGCCGTCACCGACGCCGAGGTCGAAGCGCTCGCGCCCGAACTCAACAACATCCTGGGCTGGGTCGAGCAACTTCAGGAGGTCGATGTCGAAGGCATCGAGCCGATGACGGCGGTGATCCCCAACAGGCTGCGCCTGCGCGTCGACGTCGTTACCGACGGCGGCAAGCGGGACGACGTCCTGGCCAACGCGCCCGCGGCGGAGCACGGCTTCTTCGCCGTGCCCAAGGTGATCGAATGACCGACCTTACCGACCTCGGCATCGCGGCGATCCGCGACGGTGTGCGCGACGGCGCTTTCTCGGCCCGCGAAGTCGCGGGGGCGTTCAGCGCCGCCGTCGAGAAGGGAAGGGCGCTCAACGCCTTCACCGTCGAAACCCCGGGGCATGCGCTCGCCGCCGCCGACGCCGCCGACGCCGCCCGCGCCTCCGGCGACCTCAAGCCGCTCTCCGGGGTGCCGCTCGGGATCAAGGACCTCTTCGCCACCGAAGGCGTCGCCACCACCGCCGGAAGCCGGATCCTCGAAGGCTTCGAGCCGCGCTACGAATCGACGGTCAGCGCCAATCTCTTCGCCGCCGGCGCCGGAATGCTCGGCAAGCTCAACATGGACGAATTCGCCATGGGCTCGTCCAACGAGACCAGCGCCTGGGGTCCGGTCCTTTCGCCGTGGCGAAGGAATGACGGCGGCAATGCCGCACTGACTCCGGGCGGAAGCTCCGGGGGCTCGGCGGCGGCCGTGGCGGCCCGCCTTGCGCCCGGCGTGACCGGCACCGACACCGGCGGCTCGATCCGCCAGCCCGCGGCCTTCGTCGGGATCACGGGGATCAAGCCGACCTACGGCCGCTGCTCGCGCTGGGGGGTCGTCGCCTTCGCTTCCAGCCTCGACCAGGCCGGGCCGATGGCCCGCGACGTCCGCGACTGCGCGATCCTGCTCGAGGCGATGACCGGCTTCGACCCGAAGGATTCGACGTCGCTCGACCTGCCCGTGCCGAACTGGGAGTCGGCGCTGAGCAGCGACGTTCGCGGCAAGCGCATCGGCATCCCGAAGGAATACCGGATCGACGGAGTCCCCACCGAGATCGACCGGGTCTGGGAACGCGGCATCGAGCTTATGCGCGACGCCGGCGCGGAGATCGTCGAGGTCTCGCTGCCCCACACGAAATACGCCCTTCCCACTTATTACATCATCGCCCCGGCGGAGGCCTCGTCGAACCTCGCCCGCTACGACGGCGTGCGCTACGGGCTTCGCGAGACGCCCGAGAACGGCAATCTCACCGACATGTACGAGGCGACCCGGGCCGCCGGCTTCGGCGCCGAGGTCAAGCGCCGGATCATGATCGGCACCTACGTCCTCTCGGCCGGCTTCTACGACGCCTATTTCAACCGCGCCCAGAAGGTGAGGGCGCTGATCGCCCGCGATTTCGAGCGGGTCTGGAGCGAATGCGACCTCATCCTCACGCCCACGGCGCCTTCGGCCGCCTTCGCTTTGGGTGAAAAGAGCGCCGACCCCATCGCCATGTACCTGAACGACGTCTTCGCCGTCCCGGCCAGCCTCGCCGGCCTGCCGGCGATCAGCGTTCCGGCAGGCCTTAGCGACGAAGGTCTTCCCCTCGGCCTCCAGCTCGTCGGGCGCGCCCTCGACGAGCAGAGCGTCCTCGACGCGGCCTTGGCGCTCGAAGAGCGGGCGGGCTTCAAGGCAAGGCCGGAGGCGTGGTGGTGAGCCTGATCCGTCATTGCGAGGAGCGAAGCGACGCGGCAATCCAGCGGGCCTCGGAGACTGTTCTGGATTGCTTCGCTGCGCTCGCAATGACGTGGAGGGGTTCCAATGTCTGACTATCGAATCCACGGCGCCACCGGCGAATGGGAGGTGGTGATCGGGCTCGAGGTGCACGCCCAGGTCACCTCCAACGCCAAGCTCTTCTCGGGCGCCTCGACCGAGTTCGGGGCCGAGCCGAACAGCCAGGTCAGCCTGGTCGACGCGGCCATGCCCGGGATGCTTCCCGTTCTGAACGGCGAATGCGTCCGCCAGGCGGTTCGCACCGGAATGGCGCTGGAGGCCCAGATCAACCCCTGGTCGCGCTTCGACCGAAAGAATTATTTCTACGCCGACCTGCCCCAGGGCTATCAGATCAGCCAGCTCTACCACCCGATCGTCGGCGAGGGCGAGATCGAGATCCTTCTCGACGACAAGGACGACGGCTCCGCCAAGCGGATCGGGGTCGAGCGAATCCATCTCGAGCAGGACGCCGGCAAGCTGATGCACGACCAGCATCCCTCCATGTCCTATGTCGACCTCAACCGGTCCGGTGTCGCCTTGATGGAGATCGTCTCCAAGCCCGACATGAGAAGCCCCGAGGAAGCAGGCGCTTACATCCGGAAATTGAGAGCGATCCTCCGCTATGTCGGAAGCTGCGACGGCAATATGGAGCAGGGCTCGATGCGCGCCGACGTCAATGTCAGCGTGCGCCGCCCGGGCGGCGAGCTCGGCACCCGGACGGAGACCAAGAACGTCAATTCGGTTCGCTTCATCATGGCCGCGATCGAGCATGAGGCCAACCGCCAGGTCGACGACCTGGAGGCCGGCGGGAGCATCGTCCAGGAGACCCGGCTTTGGGATCCGGACAAAT
Source organism: Sphingomonadales bacterium (assembly GCA_034668565.1). GTDB lineage: Bacteria > Pseudomonadota > Alphaproteobacteria > Sphingomonadales > Sphingomonadaceae > Allosphingosinicella. The sequence continues at coordinate 13,507 of JAXDPE010000060.1, forward strand.
CGGAAACCCGAAGCCTTCGCTCCAAGGAGGAGGCGCACGATTACCGCTACTTCCCGGATCCCGATCTGCTTCCGGTCGAGCTGGCGGACGATTTCCTTCGGGATTGCCGGGCCAGCCTTCCCGAGCTTCCCGACGCCAAGAGGCGCCGCTACGAGCAGGCGCTCGGGCTTTCGCCCTACAATGCCGGCGTCCTGACCGCCGACGTCACGACGGCGCGGTGGTTCGAGGCGCTTCTCGAAAAGCTGGGCGACGAGCATGCCCAGCGCGCCGGCAACTGGGTGACGTCGGACCTGTTCGGCGCCCTCAACCGGCTCGGCAAGACCATCGAGAATAGCCCGGTAAGCCCGGCCCAGGCCGGCGAATTGCTCCGCCTCACCGCCGAGGGCACGCTGTCGGGGACGCTCGCCAAGCAGGTGTTCGAGATCATGCTCGAAACCGGCGAGGATCCTTCCCGGATCGTCGAGGAGCGCGGCCTAAGGCAGACCAGCGACACCGGCGCCATCGATTCGGCCATTGCGGAAGTGATCGCGGCCAATCCGGACAAGGTCGCGGAATATCGCGGCGGCAAGGACAAGCTCTTCGGCTTCTTCGTCGGCCAGGTGATGAAGGCGATGCAGGGCAAGGCCAATCCCGGCGTGGTCAACGCGCTCCTGAAAAAAGCGCTTTCCTAGGCGCTTGCCGGACGACGCCGTTGTCGTCATCATCCCGGTCCAGTCGGAAAAAGGGGTAAGGCGGATGCGCGTCGTGAGGATTGCGGCCATTGCGTGCGTGCTCGCGGCGGTGCCCGCGAGCGCCGCGGAAGAAGCGGACGATCCGGACAATTTCTTCTTCCACAAGCCCGGCGTGGCCCGGGAGGCGGCGCTCGCCGACTGGGAGGAATGCCGCGATCTTGCCAGCGCCGTCGAGCCGCCGCGCGGACCTTCGATCTATACGCCGACCGTCGCCGGCGCTGCCGCGGCCGGCATCGTCCAGGGCTTCATCCGGGGCGGGCAGCGGCGCCATATGGCCGAAGCGGCCTTTCGCAAATGCTTCCAGGTCAAGGGCTATGCCCGCTACGAGATCAGCAAGGAGGAAGCCAAGCAGCTCTATTCGGGAGGCTGGAAGGAGATGCGCGAAAAGCTTGCGGACAAAGCGGCCGGGCCCGCGCCTTCCCAGCCGGCGCTCGTCCCATGAGCCGGCCGATGACGCGCCGCCCTGCGCTCGCTTTGCTCGCCGCGCTGCTCGCCGTTCCCGCCGCCGCGCCCGCTCCGGCGGCCGAGGTGCTGAAGGCCGCCCCGGCCAGGCTCGACCCGAAGCTCGCCTACATTCTCGTCCGCCTCGGCAAGCGCGACGAGAAGGTCTGGAACCTGGTCTCCTTCTATCGTTACGACCCGGAGGCGCAGGACCTTCGGGGCAAGGGCCGGGCCAAATCCAATCCCGTGCCCAAGGGCGAGGACAAAGCGGCGGTGATCGCGGCCAAGCCGTTCCTCGTCGAGGACGGGAATTACCGAATTTATCTGGTCGCCGTGACTCCGGGCCGCTGGGTCATCGCGTCCAGCCCGACGACCTCTTACAGCCTGGGCTCCTGGCAGTTCGACGCCAAAGCGGGCGAGATCACCCACGTCGGCACGCTCTACATGGGGCCGGAGAACGGAAGCTCGATCTGGCCGAAGCTTGCCGGGATCCACAGCGCCCCCGACATCGAGAAGCGCGCCTACACGGTGGCCGACGCCTTGCTCGTCGAGCCCGCCACCGATGCAACTCCGGTACCCGACTCGCTTGCCGCCTTTCCGCGGCGGGGCGCCGAGCTCCTGCCCGCGCCGCGCTTCGGCAATCACAGCGGCCAGATGATCAACGCCGCCTTGCCGCTGGGAACCGTCGGAAGCCCTTGAGCCTGATCGGCTCGAGCCGCCACCGCGCCTGCCAGAGGACGAGCAACGGCACGGCGCCAAGCTCCATCGCGCCGACGGAAGAGCAGGCCGGAAGGTAGCGGAAGTGGCTGTCGAGATCGGCCGGCGCGCCCGCGCCGACTCCATGCAGGAAACGGGGGCCGTGGACCATGCCTCCGCCCCACGAGAAGCGGACGACGCAGCCCAGTGCGACAAGCGCCTGGAGCAGGCGCCGCTCCCTCACACGTTGAAGCGGAACAGCATGATGTCGCCGTCCTGGACGACATATTCCTTGCCTTCCGAGCGCATCTTGCCCGCTTCCTTGGCGCCGGCCTCGCCGCCGAATTTGACGAAATCGGAATAGGCGATGGTCTCGGCGCGGATGAAGCCGCGCTCGAAGTCGGTATGGATCACGCCTGCCGCCTGCGGCGCCTTCGAGCCCTTTTCAACCGTCCAGGCCCGCGATTCCTTGGGCCCCGCGGTGAAGAAGGTGATCAGGTGGAGGAGGTCGTAGCCGGCCCGGATAACTCGGGCGAGACCGGTCTCCTCAAGCCCCAGATCCTTCAGGAAATCCGGCCGGTCGGCGGCGTCCATGGTTGCGATCTCAGCCTCGATAGCGGCCGAGATGACGACCGCGCCGGCGCCTTCGGCCTTCGCCTTGTCCGCCACCCGGGCGCTGTGGGCATTGCCGGTGGCGGCATCGCCCTCGTCGACGTTGCAGACGTAGAGGATCGGCTTGGCGGTGAGCAATTGCGCCCGCTCCAGTGCCAGCTTCTCGTCGGCGTCTTTCGGCTCGGTCAGCCGCGCCGGCTTCGAGTCGCGCAGAAGGTCGAGCGCCTGGCCCAGCACCGAGGCCTGCACCTTGGCCTCCTTGTCGCCCTGCTGGGCCTTCTTGGCCAGAGCCGGGACCCGCTTCTCCAGGCTTTCCAGGTCGGCCAGCATCAATTCGGTCTCGACCGTGTCGGCGTCGGCGACCGGATCGACCCGCCCCTCGACATGGGTGACGTCGCCGCCTTCGAAGCAGCGAAGGACGTGGACGATCGCGTCGACCTCGCGGATGTTGCCGAGGAACTGGTTGCCCAGCCCCTCGCCCTGGGAGGCGCCGCGGACGAGGCCGGCAATGTCGACGAACTCGAGCTGGGTCTCGATCTCCTGCGCCGATTTCGCGACCCGTGCGATCTCGTCGAGGCGCGGATCGGGAACGGCGACCCGTCCGACATTGGGCTCGATCGTGCAGAAGGGATAGTTCGCGGCCTGAGCCGCCGCGGTCTCGGTCAGGGCGTTGAACAAGGTGGATTTGCCGACATTGGGCAAGCCGACGATTCCGCAACGAAAACCCATGTCTCTTCACTCGCTCCGCATGATCGTCATGCTGAACTCGTTTCAGCATCCAGTCCGATGAGCGCCCCGATGCTCGAAACCGGACCCTGAAACAAGTTCAGCGACTGTCTTTGGTGTCAAGCGCGCCATGGTTGTTTATCCCTGACGAT
>JAXDPE010000061.1:0-13258 GCA_034668565.1 Sphingomonadales bacterium
TGAGATTGCCCTTGGCCTGATTTGCGGCGCCTTTGACCTTGTCCGTGAATTCACCCACCGAATTGCTCCTTGTCGTTCGCAAGCCCAACGAAACCGAGCCTGGGCCGTTCCGCCCGGTTCGGCTGGCGCAGTCCGAGAGCGCCGCTCGAGTCGCAGCGTCGGTCACGTGATTGTCACTGGAGCCTGATGCCGGTCGTCTCCCGGGGTCCACCTTTTTCGTCCCAAGAAGGAGAAAAGAGATGGAGGCCGGATCAGGTCCGGCATGACGGCCGGGGGCTGGGCGGACCCCCGCTCCCCATTCAGCATCACTCTTCGGTTTCCAACTCAGGCCGTTCCTTCACGATTGCCGCTGGGGCTGGCACAGAGTGGCGTAATCTTGCGTCTGAGACGCACTGCCCTCGACGGGTCGGACTTGAACATCCTGCCCCTTAGGCATAGGTCGGCGTCGGCACTGACCGGGAGGTCCCCGCCAGCCTTGCGCACGGCGGCAGCTCCACAACACTTACCGGGTCCGGGTCGAACCGGACGGACAGAAGGTGGCCCGGCCAGTCGCCGCAGCGCGAGGTGATTGCATGAAGAAGGTCGTGCTGGACTTCTGCCACAAGGAGTTTGAGGACCTCTCCGAGCGTTCAATCCGTCAGTTTATGCGCAAGGTCGCGACCGCGGTCCGGCAGGCTCAGCTCCAGGAGCTGAATGACTTCGTCTTCGCGCAGGAACTCGACTATTCCGTCCAGCGGTCGATCGCCGATCGGCTTGCCAACGCGAGCCGCGACGCTCCCGCATACTACGTCGAGAGGATCGAGAAGGGGTCGCTGACCGCGGTGTTCACGGTAGGCGCCGTCCTCCTCGCGGCCCTCGTCCGCCAGCCGGTCATCGATCTGATCGACGACGAACATGGCCGTCGGACCCTGCTGAAGAACCTCAAGCGATACGTGAAGCGCGACTGGGCCCTGCGCGTCGGGCATGCCGTCGCCGATCAGCTGGACGGTCGGGAGCTCGGCAGCCACGTCGTCGCCAAGCGCGTCCGAGTGAAGGAAAAGGTCTCGAAGATCGTCGTCGACGTGAAGCTCGTTACCGAGAGGGACGAGACCGACCCGCCGATCGGGCCGACCGAAACCCGCAAGACGATTGAACGCGCGATAGACCGCAGGCTCGATGATCTCGACCGCGCAGAAAGGTGACGGCGGGGTGGGGCGGGAAGGCACGCGCATGGCGCGCACGGTGGCGGCCTTGGGTACAGTCGCCATGGCCGCCGGCCTTTCGGCCTTCCTCCACCTGATCTTCGATTTCGCTGATCCCCTCACATTGATGCCCGAGCTGCTGGTAATCCTCGTCGCTCACTCCGTGTTCGTGCAGGAGGTTGCTCGTGCCGGGAAGAGGAGGACGGCTGCGGGAAGCTGGACCGGCCTCGCTTTCTTCGGCGCGTTCCTCTGCGCTCTGATAGGAGCCTACGGCTACATATTTTCACAGACTGGGCTGCGCGACGGCGGTCCCTGCTCGTGCTCGACGCACGACCTCGGCACCGGCATCTTCTTCTCCGTCGTCACATGGACCACCGTTGGCTACGGCGATGTCACCGCCACCGAGCCCATCGCCCGCCTCTTCGCCGCAATGGAGGCCCTCAACGGCTACTTGGTCCTCGCCCTTTTCATCGCCGCGCTTGTTCCGGTGTTCCAGCAGCTGCTGCAGGGCGGCCGCAAGGGGGACTGAGGGCTCGGACCGAGATACAGAAAGGATTCGTGCCTTCGCGCTTCGCGCGGATCAGGGACAGCATATTCGGCGGCGCCGCGCGCCCTACGCTTTCGGAAACAGGGCGTCCCCTGCCCGGAACAGCAGGCCTTCCGGCGCGACATAGGGATAGTCCTGGTCGCGCTTCGAAGGGCTGGATCTGACGAAGGTGACTTCATGGCTGTCCGGGTCGATGGCGTAATAATCGACCTGGCCGCCGCTTTGGTTGACGATCCTGAATATCCGCGACCAGCGGCCGTCCCTGTCGACCGCCCGATCGCTCGAATCGAGGCTGTCGGGATTGTCGAGCCGGGCGACGCTTGGGCGGAGCCGTTTCGGCAGGTCGCCATAATGGGCGGTGTCGGTCCGATAGGAATCTTCGATGACGTAGAGCAACGGCTCGCCCGGGTGCCAGTCCCGGAGGGGCTCGATCCCGCGCGCGGTCAGGAAGGCGACGATGTCGGCCTGGCTCATCATCTCCCCCGGCTCGTCGCGAAACGCGTCGGGAGGAATTTCCGGGCGACTTGTTCCGTCCCCGGACATGGTCATCGCCCCCTCGGCAGCAACAGGCTCGAATCCCCGTAAGAGTAGAAGCGATACCCGGCCCGAACCGCATGAGCATAAGCCGCCCGCATCGTCTCCAGTCCCATCAGCGCCGAGACCAGCATGAACAGGGTCGAGCGCGGCAGGTGGAAGTTGGTGATCAGGCCGTCGGTGGCCCGAAAGCGGTAGCCCGGCGTGATGAAGATGGCGGTGTCGCCCTCGAACGGCTGGACGAGGCCCGCTTCGTCGGCGGCGCTTTCGAGAAGACGGAGCGAGGTCGTTCCCACGGGCACGAGCCGCCCGCCCGCCGCCCGCGCGGCGTTGAGGCGGTCGGCGACGGCGGCGTCGATCCGGCCCCATTCGGAATGCATCTTGTGATCGGCCGTGTCGTCGGCCTTGACCGGGAGGAAGGTGCCGGCGCCGACGTGGAGGGTCAGAGTCTCGTGGCCGATCCCCGCCCCGGCCAGCGCCGCCATAAGCCGCGGCGTGAAATGAAGGGCCGCCGTCGGCGCGGCGACCGCGCCTTTCGCGGTCGCAAACATCGTCTGATAATCCTCGGCGTCGCGCGCATCCGCGGCGCGCTTGCCGGCGATATAGGGCGGCAGCGGCATCCGCCCGGCCCGTTCCAGGAGAAGCTCGACCGGCTCCTCCCCCTCGAAGTCGAGCAGCAGGCTGCCATCCTCGCCTTTCGAGCCGGCGAGGGCGGCGACCTCGTTTCCGAAATCGATCCGGTCGCCCTCCCGTATCCGTCGCGCGTTGCGGACGAAGGCGCGCCACGAGCGAGGCCCCTCGCGCTTGTGAAGCGTGGCGCCGATCCGCGCCTCCCCCCGCCGCCCCTCGAGCTGGGCGGGAATGACCCGGGTGTCGTTGAAGACGAGGACGTCGCCGGCCCTCAGCAGCCGGGGCAGGTCCGCGACGATCCGGTCTTCGGGCGCACCGCCGCCGCGCAGCGCTAGAAGCCGGGCCGAGTCCCTCGGGCTCGCCGGCCTCAGCGCGATCCGGTCCGGGGGAAGCGCGAAGTCGAATTCGTCGACGCGCACCCGCGGCTTACTGCTTCTTCTTGGGAGGCGCCTTGGGCTTGGCTTCCGGGATCCGGATCGAGGGCGGCGGTGGAACGGCCGGGCCGGCCGCCATGCCGCTGTGCGAGGCTCCGCCCGCCGCGACGGCCGGAGCCGCGAACACCTGCCCGGGCGCCGGCGGCGCCTTGTGGTCGGCGGCGATCGAAGCCTGGAGAATTCGGCTCGGATTGGCCGGCGGCTCTCCCTTTTCGAGCCCGTCGACAAAATTCATGCCGGAGATGACCCGGCCGAAGACCGTATAATGGCCGTCGAGCGCAAGCCGAGTGCCGAGCATGATGTAGAACTGGCTGTTGGCGCTGTTCTCGGCGGCAGCGACGGTCGCGGAGTCGGCGCCTTCCGGGGCGCCCTGGCGGGCCGCGGCGATCGCGCCGCGCACGTGCGGCAGGCCGTTGAACTCGGCCTTGAGATCGGGAAGCTGGGAGCCGCCGGTGCCGTCGCCCGCCGGATCGCCGCCCTGGGCCATGAAGCCGTCGATCACCCGGTGGAAGGTCAGGCCGTTGTAGAAGCCCTTGCGCGCCAGCTGCTTGATCCGGGCGACGTGATTGGGGGCGACGTCCGGCCTGAGCTGGATCGCCACCCGCCCGCCGCTCGAAAGGTCGAGCAGGAGCGTGTTCTCCGGATCGGCGGCCGGAGTCGCCGGCGGGACCGTCAGGCCCTGCGCCGCCACCGAACCGGCTAGGAACAGGCCGAGCAGCAGGGCCAGCAAAGTCGTGATACGCATGTTTATGGATTTCCCCGGATAAATCCGTTTTCTGAGCCGATATTGCGCGGCGCGGGCGACCGGATCAAGTCCCTTTACGGCCCAGCGCCTCGACCCGGCGAGCGACGTCCGCCACGACCGCCTCCGGGACGAACTTGCGAATGTCGCCGCCGTATAGTGCGATTTCCTTCACCAGCCGGGATGCGATCGGCTGGAGCGAGACGTCGGCCATCAGGAAGACGGTCTCGATCCGATCGTTCAGTTGCTGATTCATCCCGGCCATCTGATACTCATATTCGAAGTCGGCGACCGCCCTGAGGCCGCGGACGATCATCGAGGCGCCTTCGCGCTCGGCGAAGTCCATGAGCAGGGAATCGAAGGAGACGACCTCGATTTCCTGGCCGAGACCGGCGAGCTCTCGCCTGACCATCGCCATCCGCTCGTCGAGCGTGAACATCGGCGACTTGGACGGGTTGGTGGTCACTCCGACGACCAGCCGGTCGACCAGCTTCGCACCGCGCCGGATGATGTCCATATGGCCGAGCGTGATCGGGTCGAACGTGCCCGGATAGACGCCTGTCCTCATCTTGCTCCCCTCCGCCTCAATGATCGCGCTCCACCGCGAACCTTGCGATCGCCCGCAGCAGATCGGCCTCCGTGCCGTAGCTCTTGAGATATTCGATCGCCTGACCGACCAGGATTTCGGCCTGCTGCCGGGCCCGCTCGCGGCCGAGCAAAGTGACGAACGTCTCCTTGCCCCGGGCGCGATCCTTGCCGACCTTCTTGCCGGTCTTCTCCTCCAGCCCTTCCTCGTCGAGCAGGTCGTCGGCGATCTGAAAAGCCAGGCCCACGTCGCGGGCATAGCCGCGCAGCTTGAGCCGCCGGTCCGGCGGCACTCGGCCCATGATCGCCCCCGACTCGAGGCAGAAGCCGATCAGGGCTCCGGTCTTCAGCTGCTGCAGCCGCGTGACCGCGGCGAGGTCGAGAGCGACCTCGCCGGCGCCGAGGTCCATCATCTGGCCGCCGGCCATCCCGGCCGGTCCCGCGGCGCGCGCCAGCTCGGCAACGAGCTCGGAGCGAACGAACGGGTCCTCATGGGTCGATTCCTCAGCGAGGATCTCGAAGGCCAAAGCGTGGAGCGCGTCGCCGGCGAGAATCGCAGTCGCCTCGCCATAGGCCTTGTGGAGGGTCGGCTTGCCGCGGCGCAGGTCGTCGTCGTCCATCGCCGGCAGATCGTCGTGGATGAGCGAGTAGACGTGGATGCATTCGACCGCGGCGCCTACCCGGACCGCACGTTCCCGAGAGGTGTGGAAAAGCCCCGCCGCCGCGGCGACGAGAAGGGGGCGAAGGCGCTTGCCGCCGCCGATCGCGGCGTAGCGCATCGCTTCGTACAGCTTCGCCCGCGGATCGGGTGGGACGGCCAGGAGGGTCGAGAGGAAATCGTCGACCTCGGAGCGGACCCGCTCGAATGCGGGCGCGAGGAGCGAGGAATCCGCCACCAGCGGCGGCTCAGTCGGCGTCGAAGGGAATGGTGCCGCCCGGCTGGCCGTCGCGGCCGAGCTGGATCTTCTCGATCTTCGCCTGCGCCGCCTGCAACCGGGCCTCGCATTGCTGGCGAAGGCGGTCGCCCTCGCCATAGAGCTCGATGGATTCGTCCAGCGACGCAACGCCGCTCTCCAGCCGGCGCACGATCTCCTCGAGCCGCTTCAGCGCGGCTTCGAAGCTCAGTTCGGAAATGGGTTCGACGGGATCCGGCATGAGCGGAGCCATGAGCCGGGCGACATTCGCGGTCAAGACTCAGGCGGCGCGGTACCAGTGGACGCCGTCCCGGACTTCCCGGATCGCGCGGCCTTCAACCTCGAGATGCCGCAAGTGCGCCAGGGCCTCTCCGGTCGCCAGTCCGAGCATGTTGTCCTCGATCTTGCGCGCGAACAGGGTGCCGAAGCAGTCGACCGCCCGCCGGGGCTCTTCGAGCTTGGCGTGGAGCGCATCGAGGCGGTCGTGATGGCCGAAAGCGAGCGCGTCGAGGCGGGCGTGGAGGCCGGTGAACGGCTCCCCGTGCGAGGGCAGGACGAGGACGGTTTCAGGCAGGCCTTTCAGCTTTTCGATCGAGGCGAGCCAGTCTCCGAGAGGGTCGGCCTCGGGCTCGCTGAGGCTGAGCGAGACGTTGGAAGTAATCCTGGGAAGCACCTGGTCGCCGGCGATCAGAAGGCCGGCCTCGTCGTCGATCAGGCAGGCATGCTCCGGGCAATGTCCGCTTCCGATCAGCACCCGCCATCGGCGCGCTCCGATGACGATCCGGTCGCCGTCCTCCATCCGAACGAAGCTGACCGGGACGGGGCTGACGACGGAGGCGAACCTCCCCCACCCCTTCGCGGCCTCGGCCTCGATCCGGGCTTCATCCCAGCCGGCGGCGCGCCAATGGGCGATCGCCTCCTTCGGTGGCGCGTCGCGGACGTCGCTGGAGAGCAGGCGGCCGAACAGCCATTCGCCGCGGGTCATCCAGAGCGGAACCTCGAAGCGCTCGGTCAGCCAGCCGGCGAGACCGAGGTGATCGGGATGAAAATGGGTGCAGATCACCCGGGTGATCTTCCGTCCCGCAAGCGGGCCGGCGAACAGCGCCTCCCAGGCCTCGCGGCAGGGCGCGATATCGAGTCCGGTATCGACCAGGGCGACTCCGTCGCCATCCTCAAGCACCCAGACGTTGATATGCTTCAAGGATCCGGGAATCGGCAGCCGGGCCCAGCCGACCCCGTCGGCGAGCGGGATAAGATCGCCCTCCCCGGGGGCGAGGCGGCCGAGCGGATAGGTCAGGCCCCTATGGCTGTAAGCCTCGCCCGGATCGGTGAGAGAGACGTCGGGACTGGCAGGCTCAGCTTTTGAAGAGGTCATCGGCCGTCGGCTCACGCGGCGCGGCGGCTTCGCCGGCTTCCTCGGCGGCGAGCGCGGCTTCGGCCTCGCGGGCGGCAGTGTCGCGCTCGCGGCGAAGCTCCTCGATCAGGGCCTCGCGGTCGCCGGCCAGGCGATGATCCTGAGGCGCCGGCTCGATCCCCGCCGCCTTCGCCGCCTTGGCGACGATCGCGTCGAGCTCGCGCTGCGAGCACAGGCCCAGAGTGACCGGATCCTTGGGCTGGATGTTGGCGATGTTCCAATGGCTGCGGTCGCGGATCGCGGCGATGGTCGTCCGGGTGGTGCCGATCAGCTTGCCGATCTGGCCGTCCGAGATTTCCGGATGATTGCGGATGATCCAGGCGATTCCGTCGGGCTTGTCCTGGCGCTTTGAGACCGGCGTGTAGCGCGGGCCCTTGGTGCGGCGGGCCTGGTCCGGCTCCTTCAGGATTCGAAGCTTGTATTCGGGATCGTCCTGGCCGCGGTCGATCTCTTCCTGGTTGAGCTCGCCGGCCCGGATGGGATCGCGGCCGGTCAGCTTGGTCGCCGCGGTATCGTCGGCGATCGCCTGGATCTCCAGGATATGGACTCCGCAGAACTGGGCGATCTGGTCGAAGGTGAGCGAAGTGTTGTCGACCAGCCAGGCGGCGGTCGCATGGGGCATGAGCGGCTGAACCACGGGCGTCTCCAAAAACAAGAAGGGCCGCCCCTTCCCGGAGCGGCCGTTACGTTGCCAGCGATCTAGTGCAGCGGGCGGCGCAGGGCAAGGCGAATGCCGTCGCCAGGCGCTCCGGATCTTTTTTTGCGGAGCCCGCATCCAGGGGCCACTCCCCCGGCATCCTTGGCAATGAAGCACGATGAACCGGCCGCGCCGACGGCCTGCAAGGGGGGAAATATCGAATGAGGAAGATGCTGATCGCCGGTCTGGTCGCGGCCGCCCAGATCCTGCCGGCCGGCCAGCCGGCCGCGGCCGCCGAGCTGGACCAGGACCGCGGCGCCATGGCCAGCCAGGTTTCCGCTTTCGCCGGTGCCCGGCTCCGGGTGCCGCTCGGCGGACGCGAGAAGCCGCGGGCAGGGCTTGCCTTCACCTCGACGCTGCGCGGCGGCGCCTCCGGCGAGCTTCGCTTCGCCAAGGGCGTGGAGCTCGGCTTCAGCGGCGGGGATCCGAAGCTCGGCCTGACCGTAGGGGGGCGCCCGCTTGCTCAGCTGGCCCCGGGCCGGCCCGGTCCGGACGGCCGGAAGCAGGGTTTTTCAACCCTGGGCTACATCGCGATCGGCGCCAGCGCCGTCATCATCATCGGAGGCGTACTGATCTTCGATTACATCGACGACCAGAGCGAATGAGGGACGAATTGAAATGAAAATGACGATGATCGCGGCGCTGGCCGCCGCTCAGCTCTCGACCGCCGGTTGGGCGCAGTCGGCCGAACCGTTGCGTAAGGAGCTGCCGGCGGAGCAAGGCTCGACGGCGCGCAAGGATTTCGCCGACGGTCAAACCGGAATAAGGGAGGGCGTCGGGGCCAACCTCGCCGACGGGAAAACGGCCGCGGCCCGGGAGGATCGCCCCAGGAAGCGCAAGAGCACAGGCGACAAGGTGCTCACCGGTGCCGCCGTGATCCTGGGCGTCGGCGCGCTGGCCGTCGGCGGGCTGCTGATCGCCCTCGTCGCCAGCTAAGCCGTGATCGGGAGGAAGCCGGGAACGGCCGCCACCCGCTCCAGCCAACGTCCCACTGCCGGGTAGCGGGCAAGGTCGAAACCGCCTTCGCCGGCGACATGCGTATAAGCGTAAAGCGCGATGTCGGCGAGGCTGAGCCGGCCGGCGACGAAGAAGTCGCGCCCGGCCAGATGCCCGTCCATCAGCGCCAGCGCGGCCGCGCCCGCCTCGCGCTTGCCGGGAAGCAGGCTGCGCTGGAATTCCGTCAGCCGCGCCTCGCCGACGAAGGCCAGCCAGAAGCGCAACGTCGCCACATTGGGTTCGTGGCTATATTGCTCGAAGAACATCCACCGAAGCATGTCGGCCCGATCGAAGCGATCCTCGGGCACCAGTGGCGTGCGGTCGGCAAGATAGAAGCAGGCGGCGTTGCTCTCCGGGATCAGCCGGTCGCCAACCTGGAGCACCGGAATGCGGCCGTTCGCATTGACGTTGGCGAGGAATTCCGGAGTCCGTGTCTCGCCTTTCTGGATGTCGTATTCCCGCCGCTCGATAGGGAGTCCGAGCAGCGCCGCCGTCAGCCGGATCTTGTAGCAATTTCCCGACTGCGAATATTCGTGAAGGATCAAATTCTCGGTCATTTCACCTCCAGCACGATCTTCCCGACATGGTCGCCGCTGTCCATCAGCCGATGTGCCCCAGCGGCGTCCGCGAGTGCGAAGGTGGAATGGATGACGGGACGGATCCGGCCGGCCTCCAGATGCGGCCAGACCTCGCGGCGGAGCTCGTCGGCAAGCGCCGCCTTGAAGTCGGCCGGGCGGGCGCGGAGCGTCGAGCCGGTCAGGGTCAGGCGCTTGCGCATCACGTCCCAGATCGGAATTTCGACGCTCGGTCCGCGTTGAGCGGCAATCGACACGTGCCGCCCTTCCTCGGCGAGGCAGGCGAGATTCCTCGGCACATAGTCGCCGCCGACCATGTCGAGCACGACCGCGACCCCTGCCCCGCCGGTGATCCGCTTCACCTCCGCGAGGAAGTCCTGGGCCTTGTAGTCGATCGCATGCGCCGCTCCGATCTCGAGCGCCCGGGCGCATTTGTCCGGCGAGCCGGCGGTAACGATGACGGTCAGGCCGAAAACCTCGCCGAGAAGGATGGCGGTGGTGCCGATGCCGCTGGTGCCGCCATGGACCAGGACCGAATCGCCCGCTTTGGCGCCCCCGCGCTGGAAGAGGTTGGTCCAGACGGTGAAGAAAGTTTCCGGCAGCGCCGCCGCCTCGACCATCGAGAAACCCTCCGGAACCGGCAGGCACTGTCCTTCGGGCGCGGTGCAATATTGGGCATAGCCTCCGCCCGCGACCAAAGCGCAGACTCGCTCGCCATGGCGGCCGCCCCCGACGATCGTGCCCGCGACTTCCAGCCCGGGAATGGTGGGAGCGCCCGGCGGCGGCGGGTAGAAGCCGAGCCGCTGCATGACGTCGGGCCGGTTGACTCCGGCGGCTTCGACCCGGATCAACACCTCCCCCGCCTCGGCCCTGGGCACCGGCCGCTCGACCGGCTGAAGAACTTCCGGCCCGCCCGGGGCCGCGGGATCGATGGCTGTCATCGTGTCTGGGATTGCGTCCATGCGGTCACGCCTTGCGCCGAAAGCGTCTCCGCGCAAGCCCCCCGGCTTGACGCCGCGGCCCGGAAGGGAGAGTCTCGAAGCCATGGACCTGGACGAGCTCTTCCCAAGCAAGCCCGACGATCCGCTGATCCTGCTCGGCCGCCAGGACCTGGATCCGCTGTCGGTGGACGAGCTCCATGCCCGCATCGAATCGCTCGAGGCGGAAATCGCCCGTGTGCGCGCCAAGATCGACGCCGCGGTTAACCACCGGGCAAGCGCCGAGCAGTTATTCAAGAAATGACGAAGCTGCGGGAACATTCGGCCTTTTCCCCAGCTTTTTTGGAGGCGTTCTTGATGACGGCTGTGCGACGCCCGACATTAAGACCGTGTAGTCCGTGAATTTTTGCGGGCTTTAAGGAGTAACCGACTTGCCTTCCTTCGCCCGCGAACTCGAACAGACCCTGCATACCGCACTGGCGGAAGCCAGCGGCCGCCGGCACGAATATGCGACCCTCGAGCACCTTCTGCTCGCGCTCACCGAAGATGCCCATGCCTCGAAGGTGATGAGCGCCTGCGGAGTCGACCTGAAGGAGCTTCGGGAGGCGGTCCGCGCCTATCTCGACAGCGAATTGGAGGCGCTCAAGGTCGACGGCCAGACCGATCCCTCGCCGACCAGCGGCTTCCAGCGCGTCGTCCAGCGCGCCATCCTCCACGTCCAGTCCTCGGGCCGGGACGAGGTCACCGGCGCCAACGTCCTCGTCGCGCTCTTCTCCGAACGCGAGAGCTACGCCGTATACTTTCTTCAGCAGCAGGACATGAGCCGCCTCGACGCGGTCAGCTTCATCAGCCACGGCGTGGGCAAGGGCGAGCCCGCCTCCGAACCGCAGGAGGTGAAGGGCGTCGAGGATTCCAAGCCCGAAGAGGGCAAGAAGAAGAATGAGAGCGCCCTCAAGCAGTTCACCGTCAACTTGAACGAGAAGGCGCTGAGCGGCCGGGTCGATCCCCTGATCGGCCGCGGGCCCGAGGTCGACCGGACGGTCCAGATCCTTTGCCGCCGCTCCAAGAACAACCCGCTTTACGTGGGCGATCCTGGGGTCGGCAAGACCGCCATCGCCGAGGGGCTGGCGCGCAAGATCGTCGAGGGGGACGTCCCCGAAGTGCTCAAGCCGGCGGTGATCTACTCGCTCGACATGGGCGCCCTGCTCGCCGGCACCCGCTACCGCGGCGATTTCGAGGAGCGGTTGAAGGCGGTCGTCACGGAGCTGGAAAAGCTTCCCGACGCGATCCTCTTCATCGACGAGATTCACACCGTGATCGGCGCCGGCGCCACTTCGGGCGGAGCGATGGACGCTTCGAACCTGCTCAAGCCGGCGCTTTCGGGCGGCACGATCCGTTGCATCGGCTCCACCACCTACAAGGAGTTCCGCAACCATTTCGAGAAGGACCGGGCCCTGCTCCGGCGCTTCCAGAAGATCGACGTCAACGAGCCGACGGTCGAGGACACGATTAAGATCCTCGCCGGGCTTCGCTCGGCGTTCGAGGAGCATCACAAGGTCAAGTACACGACCGACGCGATCAAGGCGGCGGTGGAGCTGTCGGCCCGCTACATCAACGACCGCAAGCTGCCGGACAAGGCGATCGACGTGATCGACGAGGTCGGCGCCATGCAGATGCTGGTGCCGCCCAACAAGCGCAAGAAGACGATCACCACCAAGGAGATCGAGCAGGTCATCTCGACCATCGCCCGGATCCCGGCGAAAAGCGTGTCGTCCGACGACAAGAAGACGCTCGAGCATCTCGACCGCGACCTCAAGCGGGTCGTCTTCGGCCAGGATGCGGCGATCTCCGTCCTGTCGTCGGCGATCAAGCTCAGCCGCGCCGGGCTTCGCGATCCCGACAAGCCGATCGGCAATTACCTCTTCTCCGGCCCCACCGGCGTCGGCAAGACCGAGGTCGCCCGCCAGCTCGCTTCGATCATGGGCATCCCGCTCCAGCGCTTCGACATGTCCGAATATATGGAGCGCCATTCGGTCTCGCGGCTGATCGGCGCGCCTCCTGGCTATGTCGGCTACGATCAGGGCGGCCTCCTGACCGACGCCGTCGACCAGCATCCGCATTCGGTGCTCCTGCTCGACGAGATCGAGAAGGCGCATCCCGACCTGTTCAACATCCTCCTCCAGATCATGGACAATGGCCGGCTCACCGACCATCACGGCAAGACGGTCGATTTCCGCAACGTCATCCTGATCATGACCACCAATGCGGGCGCCAGCGACATGGCGCGCGAGGGCCTCGGCTTCGGCAACAACACGCGCGAAGGCGAGGACGAGGAAGCGATCAAGCGGATGTTCACCCCGGAATTCCGCAACCGCCTCGATGCGATCGTTCCGTTCAGCTATTTGCCGACGGAAGTCGTCGCCCGGGTCGTGGACAAGTTCATCCTCCAGCTCGAATTGCAGCTGGCGGACCGCAACGTCCATATCGACCTCGACGACGAAGCCCGCAAATGGCTGACGGCCCGAGGCTACGACAAGCTCTACGGCGCCCGCCCGATGGGGCGCCTCGTCCAGGAGAAGATCAAGCAGCCGCTCGCGGAGGAATTGCTGTTCGGCAAGCTCATCCACGGCGGCGAGGTCAAGGTCACCATCAAGGACGACGCGCCCAGCTTCGAGATCGTCCCCGCCGCCCCCAAGCCGTCGAAGAAGCGCGGCAAGAAGGCCGTCGAAGCGGAGGGTGAGCAGGGCCAGGCCGAGGGCGAGCAAGGCCAGCCGGAGGAGCAGGCGTAACGGCTGGCAGGTCTCTCGCCCTCCGGGTCATTCCCGCGAAAGCGGGAATCCATGCTGACTCCGGTCTGTCGCGGAGGCCGAATGGACTCCCGCTTTCGCGGGAGTGACGATATGGGTGAGCCTCCACTACGGGAGGCTCCCATGACCGATCTCATCTTCTACACCCATCCCCAGTCCCGCGGCCGCGTCGTCCGCTGGATGCTTGAGGAAGCGGGCGCGGACTATGAGACGGTGGTGCTCGGCTATGCCGACGCGATGAAGGCGCCCGAATATCTCGCGATC
>JAXDPE010000062.1:0-52489 GCA_034668565.1 Sphingomonadales bacterium
GCCGCCGACGGTGACGGCGACATGGTTGCCCATTACCTGGGCGGCGACCATCGTCAGCATCTCGGCCTGGGTCGGGTTGACCTTGCCGGGCATGATCGAGCTTCCGGGCTCGTTCTCCGGAAGCTTGAGCTCGCCGAGCCCGCAGCGCGGTCCCGAGCCCATCAGCCGGATGTCGTTGGCGATCTTGGTCAGCGAGACGGCGACGACGTTGAGGATTCCGGACAGCTCGACCAGGGTGTCGTGGGCGGCAAGCGCCTCGAACTTGTTGGGCGCGCTGGTGAAGGGAAGCTTGGTCAGGGTCGCGACCTGCTCCGCGAAAGCCTCGGCGAAGCCCTTGGGGGCGTTCAGGCCGGTGCCGACCGCGGTTCCGCCCTGGGCGAGCTGGAGCACCCGCGGCTGGACTCCTCGAAGCCGTTCGATCCCGGCCTCGATCTGGGCGGCATAGCCCGAAAATTCCTGGCCGAGGGTGAGCGGGGTCGCGTCCTGGAGATGGGTCCGGCCGATCTTGACGATCCGGTCCCAGGCGCCCGCCTGCGCCTCCAGCCGGCGGTGCATGGCCTGGAGCGCGGGGATGAGCCGGCCCTCGACCGCCCGGGCGGCGGCGATGTGCATCGCGGTCGGGAAGCTGTCGTTCGACGACTGGCCCTTGTTGACGTGATCGTTGGGATGGACCGGGTTCTTGCCGCCGCGGTTGCCGGTCAGGATCTCGTTGGCCCGGCCGGCGATGACCTCGTTAGCGTTCATGTTGGATTGGGTGCCGGAGCCCGTCTGCCAGATGACCAGCGGGAATTGATCGTCGTGCATCCCGCTCGCGACCTCGCCCGCCGCCTGCTGGACCGCCTCGGCGAGCTCGGCGTCGAGGCCGCCGATGCGGGCGTTCACCCGGGCCGCGGCCTGCTTCACGAAGCCGAGGGCATGGACGATCTCGACCGGCATCGTCTCGCGCGGCCCGAACGGGAAATTCTGGATCGAACGCTGGGTCTGGGCGCCCCAATAAGCGTCGCCCGGGACGTCGATGGGGCCGAAGCTGTCGGTTTCGGTGCGGGCCGTGGCGGTGGAGATCATTCCGGCCCCTTAGCGGGGAGAAAAGCGCCAGTCACCCGAAGAAAGATCCGTCATCCCGGCGAAAGCCGGGACCTCAGAACGAGAAGTCTCGGCCGGTCTCCCCGAGATTCCGGCCTTCGCCGGGATGACGGCCTGCGCCGTCATTTCTTCCGGCTGAAATCCACCGAGACGACGTTGGACCCGTCCTCGACCGGCTCGGCGGCGGGCGGGTCGTTCTCGGCGGCTTCGTGCGACTGCATCCCGCCCTCTTCGGCCTGGGCCTGGAACTGGAGCGCGAAATTGACCGCCGGGTCGACGAAGCCGGTGATCGCGGAGAAGGGGATGACCAGCCGCGCCGGCGCCTGGTTGAAGCTGAGGCCGACCTCGAAGCCGTCGTCGCCGACCTTGAGGTCCCAGAAGCGGTTCTGGATGACGATGGTCATCTCGTCGGGGAAACGCTCGGACAGATGGCGCGGGATGTCGACCCCGGTCGCCCCGGTCTTGAAGGTGATGTAGAAATGATGCTCGCCGGGAAGCCGGCCGGTCATCTCGACCTCGCCCAATACCCGCCCGACCACGGCGCGCAGGGCTTCCTGCACGATCTCGTCGTAGGGAATCAGGCTGTCCGGAGTCTCGGCTTGCATGTCTCCCGTGGTAACGCCGGGGAGGCGTGGGTCAACCCGCTTGCCTTCCGGGCGTGATCCATGTTGGGGAGACGGGGCAGAAGGAGTCCCTTCGATGCCGATCGACGCCACCCGTCCCTATGACGACGACAATATCTTCGCCCGGATCCTGCGCGGCGAGATTCCGTCAACGCCGGTTTACGAGGACGAGCACGCGCTCGCCTTCCACGACATCAATCCGCAGGCCCCCGTCCATATTCTCGTCATCCCGAAAGGCCGCTTCGTCTCCTGGGACGATTTTTCGGAGCGCGCCTCGGCCGAGGAGATAGCCGGCTTCGTCCGCGCCGTCGGCAAGGTCGCCCGCGACCAGGGCCTCGTCGCTCCGGGCTACCGGCTGCTCGCCAATGCCGGGATCAACTCGGGCCAGGAAGTGCCGCATCTCCATGTCCACGTCTTCGGCGGGCGCGGGCTGGGGCCGATGCTGGCGCGGTGAAATCGGTTGCGCGCCGGGCGTCAGCCGCTAGGCTGCGCCGCAAAACAAGCAAGCTTCAAAGGGGATAATAGATGGCGAGTGCGGCACCCGGCGGCTTTCTTGCGCGAATATTGGCGCGCAAGACCATCGCCCAGGTTCAGGAGGAAACCCGGACCAGCGAGCTGAAGCGGTCGCTCGGCGCCTGGAATTTGGTTTTCCTCGGCATCGGCTGCATCATCGGCGCCGGCATCTTCGTCCGAACCGGCAACGCCGCCGCGCTCCATGCCGGACCGGCCGTCCTCATTTCCTACGCCATCGCCGGAATCGTCTGCGCCTTTGCGGGCTTGTGCTATGCCGAGCTGGCCTCGACGCTCCCGGTCTCGGGCTCGGCCTACACCTACAGCTATGCGACGATCGGCGAGTTCGCGGCCTGGATCATGGGGGCCCTGCTGCTCCTCGAATACGGCCTTGCCGCCTCGGTCGTCGCCGTCGGCTGGTCCGGCTATATGGTCAGCCTGCTCGGCGATATCGGCATTCATATCCCGGCCGCCCTCACCGGCCCGACCGGGCACCATCTGCAGAAGGACGGGGTCGACGTGCTCGTCAACGGAGCGCCGGTCGTCTTCGCGTTCAACCTTCCGGCCTTCCTGGTCTGCGCCGCGCTCGCCGCCTTGCTCTGCATCGGCGTTTCGGAATCGGCGAAATTCAACAACGCCATCGTCGCTATCAAGGTCACCGTGCTCGTCGCCTTCATCCTCGTCGGCGGCTTCATCATCCTTTCGAACCTGCCGCACTACACGCCCAACTGGCACCCGTTCATCCCGGAGCCGACCGGCAAGGACGGCGAGTTCGGCTGGAGCGGAATCCTTCGCGCCGCGTCGATCGTCTTCTTCGCCTATATCGGCTTCGAGGCGGTCTCGACGGCCGGCCAGGAAGCCAAGGATCCGGGCAAGGACATGCCGTTCGGGATCATCGGCAGCCTCATCGCTTGCACCGTGATCTACATCCTGGTGTCGGTCGTGCTGACCATGATCGTGCCCTACCAGTCGCTGAACGTGCCCGATCCGGTGGCGGTCGCGGTCGACGCCTTCGGGCCGCAATGGGCCTGGTTCGCCAAGACCGTGAAGGTCGGCGCGATCATCGGCCTGACGTCGGTCATCCTCGTCCTGATGTACGGCCAGACCCGCATTTTCTACACGATGGCGCGCGACGGCCTGCTTCCCAGGATCTTCGCCCGGGTCCATCCGAAAACGCGCACGCCGTGGCTCAACACCCTGCTGGTCGGGATTATCGTCGCCTTCGCCGCGGGCTTCTTCGACATCAACAGCCTCGGCGACATGACCTCGGTCGGAACCCTGGCCGCCTTCGCGGTCGTCTGCCTGTCGGTCATCTGGCTTCGCCGCACCCATCCGGAAATCCCGCGCGGCTACCGGGTGCCGCTCTATCCGGTCGTTCCGATCCTCGGCATCGCCTCCTGCCTGTGGCTGATCACCACCGTCCCCGGCTACGTGCTGATGATCTTCCTTTGGTACACGCTGGCGATGATCGTCCTCTATTTCGTCTACGGAATGCACAATTCGGTGGTGCACAAGGGACGCCAGGCCGCGGCGAACGGCGACCTGCCCGTCTATCCGGAGGACGCGCCCACCGGCCCGGACGGAGAGCCTGTGATCAGGCCGTAAGCCGAGGCGGGATCGAAAGGGATGGGGGAGGCCTCGGCCTCCCCTTTTCTTTCAGACGAGCCGCTGTTCGACCAGCGCCTTCAGATCCGCTTCGGGCCGGGCGCCGTAATGGGAGATGACCTCGGCCGCGGCGATCGCGCCCATTCGAAGGCTTTCGAGGTTGGAGCGGCCCTGGGCCCGGCCGGTCAGGAAGCCGGCGGCGAAAAGGTCGCCGGCGCCGGTCGTGTCGACGATCCGATCGACCGGTTCGGCCGGCACCTCGACCTGCTCGCCGCCCTCGACCGCGACCGCGCCGCGCTCGCCGCGGGTGACGACGAGCAATTTCACCCTGGCGGCTGCGGCGGCGACGGCGGCGTCGAAGCCCGCTTGGCCGGTCAGCGACACGATCTCCGCCTCGTTGGCGAAGAGGATGTCGAGCCGCTCGCTGTCGATGAGGGCGTTGAAGCTGTCGCGGTGGCGATCGACGCAGAAGCTGTCGGAAAGGGTGAAGGCGATCGCGCCGCCGGCCTCGCGGGCGATGTCGATCGCCCGCTCCATCGCCGCCCGCGGAATCTCTGGATCCCACAGATAGCCTTCGAGATAGAGGATCTTGGCGCGCCTGAGCTGGGCCTCGTCGAGCGCCTCGCGGCTCAGATTCTGGGCGGCGCCGAGGAAGGTGTTCATCGTCCGCTGGGCATCGGGGGTAACGAGGACGAGCGAGCGGGCGGTCGGCGCTTCGGACTGCGGCCGGGCCGGCGTCGTGAACTCGACCCCGATCGAGCTCACGTCGTGGCGGTAGACGTCGCCCAATTGGTCGTCGGCGACCTGGCCGACGAAACCGGCGCGTCCGCCCAGCATCGCCACGCCGGCGGCGGTGTTGCCGGCCGAGCCGCCGCTGATCTCGCGCCCCGGGCCCATCCGGCCATAGAGCCGGGTCGCCTCTTCGGCGTCGATCAGCCGCATCGATCCCTTGTCCAGACCCTCCCGGGCGAGGAAGGCGTCATCGGCGGCGGCGATCACGTCGACGATGGCGTTGCCGATGCACAGGACGTCGAGGCTCTTGTCGGTCACATCATTCTCATCTGCTGGGAAAGGAGGCGCGGCCCTAGCCGGGGCCCGCGCCGCGCGTCAATTGCGCCGAGGCGAGGCAGGCGCGGGGCGGCGGGCCTGTCGGCGCGTGGCGCTCGCGGCGGCGCTGCGCCAATCTGCGCGTCGAAAGGCGGGGGACGAAGAATGGCGGGGCAAGGAAGATTATGGCTCGGGGCCCTGCTCGTCCTGAGCGGATGCGCGGCCGGGACCGAACGCACCGCGCCCGCGGTCGAGCGCCCGCCGCCGCAACGCGCCGTCCCTTACACCTCGACCGGTCTCGAGACCGTCCTCGGGCGGACCGCCAAGATGCTCGAGGCCCAGTTCGGCAAGCCCGCCCTCGACGTCCGCGAAGGCCCCGCCCGAAAGCTCCAGTTCGGCAACGGCGCCTGCGTCCTCGACGCCTATCTCTACCCGCCCAAGGGCGGCGGCGAGCCCATCGTCACCCATCTCGACGCCAGGCTCCGCGACGGCCGCGACCTCGACCGGGCGAGCTGCGTCGCCGCGCTGACGCGGCGTTGAGAATTCCTCCCCTGCATTTGCAGGGGAGGGGGACCGCGCGAGGCGCGGTGGAGGGGCTCTACGGCGCTGGAAGAACCCCTCCACCACCCTTCGGGCAATCCCCCTCCCCCGGAAATCCGGGGGAGGAATTAAGTCGCGCCAATCCCCATTCCGCCGCCTCCGCCACCACCGGATCCTCGTCCCGAGTGAGCTGCTCCAGCACCGGCGCAAGCTCGGCCAAACCGCTGTTCCCCGCCGCGATCGCCGCGTTCCTCACCATCCGCCCGCGCCCGATCCGCTTGATCGGGGAGCCCGCGAACACCTTGCGGAACGCGGAATCGTCGAGCGCCAGCAAATCCGCGAGCCTCGGCGCCGCCAGCTCGGCCCTCGGCAGGAAGGCCTTGTTCGCCCGCGCGGCGTCGGCGAATCGGTTCCACGGGCAGACGGCAAGGCAGTCGTCGCAGCCGTAGATGCGGTTGCCGATCGCTTCCCTGAATTCCTCCGGGATCGGCCCCTTATGCTCGATGGTGAGGTAGGAGATGCAGCGCCGGGCATCGAGCCGGAACGGCGCCGGGAAGGCGTTCGTGGGGCAGGCATCCAGGCACGCGCTGCAGCTTCCGCAATGGACGGCATGCGGGGCCGGGGTCTCTTCCAGATCGAGCGTGGTGTAGATCGCGCCCAGGAACAGCCAGCTGCCGTCGCTCCGGCTGACGAGGTTGGTGTGCTTGCCTTGCCAGCCCAGCCCCGCCGCCTCGGCCAAGGGCTTCTCCATGACCGGCGCGGTGTCGACGAAGACCTTGAGCTCGCACCCCGCTTCCCCGACCAGCCAGCGGGCCAGCGCTTTCAGCGCCTTCTTGACGACGTCGTGATAGTCGCCGCCCTGGGCGTAGACCGAGATCCGGCCGCGGTCTGGCCGCCCGGCCAGCGCCAGCGGATCGGCCGCCGGCGCATAGCTCATCCCCAGCGAGACGATCGAGCGCACCTCGGGCCACAGCCCGGCCGGCGAAGCCCGCCGCTCGGCCGTCTCCTCCATCCAGATCATGTCGCCGTGCGCCCCGTCGGCGAGCCACTGCCGAAGCCGCT
The DNA here is from genome assembly GCA_034668565.1 of Sphingomonadales bacterium. Classification (GTDB taxonomy): domain Bacteria; phylum Pseudomonadota; class Alphaproteobacteria; order Sphingomonadales; family Sphingomonadaceae; genus Allosphingosinicella. Next base: position 6,471 of record JAXDPE010000062.1, read on the forward strand.
CGCCGCTCCTGGGCGCGGCGTCGGCGGGCGCGAAGCCGACCGCGCAGAAGCCCAGCTCCCGCGCTTGCTCTTCCAGCCGCGTCCGCAGCCCGGGCAGCTTCGGCTTGCCTTCGCTCATCCTCGCTCGCTACCACAAGCGCGCAAAGGGGGCACGCGTGTCGAGTGGCTTGGCGATTGAAGCGAAACGGCTGTTCAAGGCTTTCGACGGCAAGACCGCCGTCGACGGCATCGATCTCGCCGTTCCGGAAGGCAGCATCTACGGAATCCTGGGGCCGAACGGCGCCGGCAAGACGACGACGTTGCGGATGCTCCTCGGCATCATCGATCCGGACAGCGGCGAGCGCTCGCTGCTGGGCCGGGCTCGGCCGCTCGAAGTGGCGAACCAGGTCGGCTACCTCCCTGAGGAGCGGGGTCTGTATCCGGCCATGGCGGCGCGCGAGGCCGTCGCCTTCATGGGCGCGCTTCGCGGCCTTCCGCTCGCGGTGGGACGCGCCCGCGCGGAGGAGATGCTGAGGTCGAACGGACTCGCCGATTATGTCGACAAGCCGATCCGAAGCCTCTCCAAGGGCATGGCCCAGACGGTGCAATTGTTCGGCACCATCGTCCACCGGCCGAAGCTGATTGTCCTGGACGAACCTTTTTCGGGGCTGGATGCGATCAACCAGGGCCGGCTCGAGACCCTGATCCGCGACGAAGCGGCGGGCGGGGCGACGATCATCTTCTCGACCCACGTCATCGCCCATGCCGAGCGCCTGTGCGAAAGGATCGCGATCATCGCCGGCGGCAAGGTCCGTTTCGAAGGCAGCGTCGCCGAAGCGCGCGACCGGCTTCGGCCGCAGGTCCGGCTTCGCACCCGGGTCGCCGAGGGGCCGTGGCGGGCGGCGCTTCCCGCGGACGCCCACCCTGAAGACGGCGTCTGGTCGTTCGAGCTGCCCCAGATCGGGATCGAGCCTCTGCTCAAGGCGCTGATCGACGGCGGCGCCGGGATCGAGGACCTGTCGATCGAGCGTCCGGGCCTCCACGACGCTTTCGTCGCCATCGCCGGGGAGCAGGCCGCCCGAGACCTTGCCGCAAGCGCCGCCGAAGGAGAGTCGCGATGATGGGCTTCTTCCACTCCGCCTACGTCATCGCCCGGCGCGATTTCGTCGCCACGGTCTGGTCGCGCACCTTCCTGTTCTTCCTGCTCGGGCCGTTGCTGATCATCGGGATGTCCTTCCTGTTCGGAAGCCTGAGCGGCCGGATGGCCCGGCAGGACGTCCAGGCCACCGTCGCGGTGGTCGCGACCCAGGCCGATTTCGAGCCGCTCGCCGCCGCCCGGGAGCGGCTCAATCCGGGCTTCGGGGATCGCGCCTTGCCGACCCTGGTCCGGGAGGAGCCAAGCGGCGATCCCGACCGCCAGATCCAGGCCCTTCTGGGCAGCCCGAGCAAGCGCATCCTTGCGGTCCTAACCGGCGGCCTCGACCGGCCGGTCCTGACCGGCGCGATCAGCGGCGACGGCTCGATCCGCAAGGAAATGTCCCTGATCCTAGACCAGGCCGGGCAGCAGCGCGCGCTTGCCGCGGCCGGGCGCCCGGCCCCGCCGGTCTCGATCTCCGTCGTTGAAACCAACCGTTCGGAAGGGTCGCTCGCCGCCGCCCGCTCGATCACGGCCCGCGCCGGCCAGACCCTCCTCTTCATGCTCACCGTCCTCCTCGCCGGCATGCTCCTGTCCAACCTGCTCGAGGAAAAATCGAACAAGATCATCGAGGTTCTCGCCGCGGCCCTTCCGATCGACGCCATCTTCGTCGGCAAATTGGGCGCGATGCTGGCCGTCTCGCTGGTCGGAATCGCGGTCTGGGTCTCGGGCGCGCTCACCGGCCTCGCCTTCCTTCAGAACCACGGGGCGAGCCTGCCCGAGCCGGCGGTCGGCTGGCCGCTCTTCCTCCTCCTCGTATTGCTTTATTTCAGCGCCAATTATCTCCTTCTCGGAGCGCTTTTCCTCGGCATCGGAAGCCAGGCCAATTCGGTGCGCGAGGTCCAGACCCTGTCGATGCCCGTGACGGTCGGGCAGATGCTGATCTTCCTGCTCGCGTCGGTCGCGGTCGGCGCCTTCAACAGCCCAGTGGGCCTCGGCGCCGCCATCTTCCCGTTCAGCTCGCCGCTCACCATGGTCGCCCGCGCCGCCCAGACCGCCGAGCTCTGGCCGCACGCGCTGGCGCTCGCCTGGCAGGCTTTGTGGGTCTGGCTGACCGTGACCCTGGGCGCGAAGCTGTTCCGAAGGAACGTGCTCAAGTCCGGCGGCGCGGGCCGGCGTGGATTGCTGAGGCGGCGGCGGACCGCCTAGATCCTCCCCCAGCTTTCTGGGGGAGGGGGACCACCCGAAGGGTGGTGGAGGGGTCCTTCGGCGCTGGAAGAACCCCTCCACCATGCTTTGCATGGTCCCCCTCCCCCGGAAATCCGGGGGAGGAATTAGTTACTCCGGCGCGTCGCCTAATTGCTGGAACAGCTCGACCTTGATCCCGTCGCAGTCGAGGATCCAGGCGAACTTGCCATATTCCTCATCCTGGCGGCCGAGGATCTCGATCCCCTTGCCTTCCAGGTCGGCGATCATCGAATCGAGGTCGTCGACCCTAAGGTTGATCATGAACGCCGCTTCGCTCGGGGCGAAATAGTCGGTCGACGCCTTGAACGGCGACAGCATCGTATAGCCGCCGGGATCGCCGGCGAAGGGGAAGGTCGCCCCCCACTGGCCGCCGACCCCGAGCATCTCCTTGTACCAGCGCGCCGTCGCCTCCGAATCCTCGACCTTGTAGAAGATCCCGCCCAGCCCGGTCACCTTAGCCATAGATCGCCTCCGCTGCTTCTTTCAGTGCTTTCATGACGAGCATGTAGGGGAAAGGCCCGTGGCTGATCCGCGCCACCCCGGCCTTGGCGACCGCCTCCGCGGCCGGCGCGCCGGGGAAAGCCATGAAATTGACGGGGAGCGGGGAAGCGACGCAGATCTGCGCCAGCTGGTAGAGATCGACGAGGCCCGGCACGAAGAAGCCGCTGGCCCCGGCCTCGGCATAGGCCCGGGCCCGGACGAGGGCCTGCTCGATCGTGGCGGTTTCGTGGGTCGCCGCCTTGGTCTTGAGGAAGAGGTCGGTGCGGGCGTTGATGAAGAAGTCGGGCCCAACGGCGGCGCGCGCGGCCCTGATCCGCTCGGCCTGGGCCTCGACGGCGTACAGGCCCTCGCCGCCAATCGCCTGGTCCTCGAAATTGCAGCCGACCGCGCCGGTTTCGGCGAGCCGCTTCAGGTTCGCGGCCACCGTCTCTGGTTCCGCCCCGTAAGCGCCTTCGAAGTCGATCGTGACCGGAAGCCCGACTGTCGCCACGATCCGGGCGGCGTTGGCCAGAGCGAGATCGAGCGGAAGCCCTTCACCGTCCTGGAAGCCCTGCGCGGCGGCGACCGAGGCGCTGCCGGTCGCGATCGCCTTGGCGCCCGCCTCGGCCACCGTCTTGGCGCTGCCCGGATCCCACGCGTTGAACAGGACGAGCGGCTCGCCCGGGCGGTGAAGGGCCGCGAAGGCCCGCGCTTTGTCGCTCTGCTCGGTCATCGCCACCTCGTCATCCCCGCGAAAGCGGGAATCCCGCTTTTTCACGGGCCGCGTCAAGGAAGAAGAAGCGGGATCCATGAATGGGACCCCTAAGCCCCGTCCGGGGGACGGGGCGCCCATTCATTTCGCGGGGATGACGAGGACGTGGAAGCTACTGCCCCACCCGCCGCGAGCTGACGATCCGGCCGGCGCTGTCGGTGACCACTTCCAAAAGCTGTCCCGCACGATCCCTTACGGTCCGCACCGTCTGCCCGGCCGAATTGACCGTCTGCGAAACCGCGCTCAGTCCCGAACCGGCGAGGTTGAGCAACTGGCCGTTCCTCAGCGCCGTCCCGGCGATGCCGCCGACCGTGCCGACTGTGTTGTTGGCGACCCCGCCGACCGTGTTGACCGTATTGTCGACGGTCGAGAGCAATTGGGTGACCATCTGCGGGTTGTTGTCGAGCGTCTGGAGGGTGCGCTCGATGATCGCGCGGACATTGTCGAGCCGCACGACCAGCGTCGCGGTCGCCTGGACGCCCTTGATCCCGATCTTGACCTTGTCGATGCTGGCGTCGGCCCCCGCCGTCAGCTTGAGCAGGTTGGCGAGCCGGGCGTCGAGGGCAATATGGACCTGGAGGTTGTCGACCTCGAGGTTGATCTCCTCGACCGAGAGGTTGGGAATGTCGAGCAGCACGTCGGGCTGGTCCTGGCCCTGTGACACCGCCTGGGCGAGCGCGGTCGATTCCCCACCGCGCGGCGGCGCCATCCGGCGATCCTGGCGGTTCTGGGCGGCGGCCGGCGAAGCGGCGACGGCGATCGCGGCGGCGGCCGCGAGCAACGGATAAAGACGCATGTGATACTCCCTGTTGACGGGAGCGAAACGTTACTGCGGCGTGCCGGTTTCAGCCTCGGCGTCTATTTTAAGGCCCTCCTGGACGGAAGCTTCGGCGTGAACGTCGACGGCGACGTCGCGAAGCTCCGTCCGCCCCTCCGCTTTGGGCTCGACCCTGACGTCGACGCGGTTGCCGGGCCCTTCGCCGCGGACCTCGAGCCGGGCCTGGCCCTTCTGCTCGACCGAGACGGATCGGGCCCGGGCGTGGACGTTGAGCTCGATGTCGGGAGCCTGGGCGGCGGCGGCCTGGAGGAGGATGAGGAGGATCATGAAGGGCTCAACGGCTGCGGGCACGAGGGGGTTTCATCCCCACCCGTCATTCCGGTGAACGCCGGAATCCATGAACACGGATGTGCGAAAACCTCATGCGGCCGTGTTCATGGATCCCGGATCAAGTCCGGGATGACGGGCGCAGGACGTTAGTGAACGAATCTCGCCACGACGTCGCGATAGCTCCGGCTCACCTTCACCTGGCTTCCGCTTTCCAGGACCAGGAAACACTCCCCGTTGGTGTGCGGCTTGACCTGTCTCACCTGGTCGAGGTTGACGATGCAGCTCCTGTGGACGCGCTGGAAGCGGCGCGGGTCGAGGCGCTTTTCCAGGTCCTTCATCGTTTCGCGGAGGATCAGCGTGTTGTCGCCGGTGTAGATGCACATGTAATCGCCCGCGGCGTCGATCTTCTCGATCGAATCGACGTCGACCCGGAAGATCTGCCCGCGATCCTTGATGTTGATGAGCTTCTCGTAGCGGTTGGCGGCATGGCCGTCGTCGCCGCCGGAAGCGGCCGCGACCTGGTCGGCGGCGTCGGGCGCGACCTCGGCGAGCACTTCCTTCAATTTCTCCGCTTCCTCGACCCCACGCTTCTCGTTGAGGCGCTGGCGCACGCGGTCGAGCGTGTCGGCCAGCCTGTCCTCTTCCACCGGCTTCATCAGATAATCCACCGCCTGCGCTTCGAAGGCGCGGATGGCGTGGTCGGAATAAGCGGTGACGAAGACGAACAGCGGCGGCTCCACCTCCATAAGCCCCTGGATCACCGAGAAGCCGTCGAAGCCGGGCATCTGGATGTCGAGGAAGACGAGGTCGGGCTTGTTGGTCTTGATCGCCCGGATCGCCTCGCGGCCGTTTGAGCAGGTCTCGACGATCTCGACGTCGTCATGCTTGTCGAGGCGCAATTGCAAGCCCTGGATAGCCAAAGGCTCGTCGTCCACGAGAATCGTGCGGATCGTCATTTCGGTTCCTCAGGTGGTTCAAGCTGGTACGGGATTTCGATGGTAACGCGGAAGCCCCCCTTGTTGTTCGATTCAGTCTCGAAACGATGGTCGGCGCCATAGGCTTGCGCCAGACGGTCCCGAATGTTCGCCAGTCCGACCCCTGTCGACTGCTGCGCCTTCACCCAATGGTCTTCCGCCCCGGGTCCGGTGTCGCGGACGGTAAGCATGACCCGGTCGATGTTGAGCCGGGCCGAGACCTCGATGTCGGCGCCCTCCTCCTGCGGGGTCACCGCATATTTGATCGCATTCTCGACCAGCGGCTGGAGGAGAAGGGAGGGGAGCCGGGCCCGAGCCACCGAGGGGTCGATGTCGAAGCGCGGGCGAAGACGGTCCTCGAAGCGCATCTTCTCGATCTCGAGATAGAGCTTCAGCGTCTCCACCTCCTGGGCGACGGTGACGGCGCCGGTCGGCTCGTTGACCAGGGTGTAGCGAAGGAAGGACGACAGCCGCGACAGCATGGCGTTGGCGCGGTCGGTCTGCTTCAGCAGCACCAGGGTCGAGATCGAGTTCAGCGTGTTGAACAGAAAATGGGGGTTGAGCTGGTAGCGCAGCATGGCGAGCTGAGCCGAGCTCGCCTGATGCTCCAGCCTCAGCAGCCGGTCGCTCTGCTCCTCGAGCAGCAGATAGTAATTGATGCTGTAATAGAGCGCCGACCAGGCGACGAGCAGGGTCAGGGTCAGGACGATCGAGCCGAAGAACTGGAGCCCCTCCGGAGTGATTCCCGGCCGGACGAAGGTGGCGTGGCTCCAGGTCTCGATCGCCGAGAAGACGGCCGAGGCGACGAGGACGAGGATGATCGAGGTCACCCAGGTGATGATCGGCCGCATCTTGATCAGGCGGCGATAGGCCGAGGCCATCAGCAGGGTGATCGAATAGCCGGTCGCGGTCAGAAGCGTGATGTGGATGACCAGGCTCAGCCCGAAGCTGTTGGCGATCCCCGAAAGGGTGCGAAGGAAGAAATAGCCCGCCCAGCCCGCCGACTGGAGGATCCAGAAGGCCCGATTCTTGTCCTCGAAGAAAGGCTGCTGCTGCAGCCGGAAGGGCTTCCAGCCGCCGCCTGGGGTCTGTCGGGGACCCGCCCTGTTCGCCTGGACTGCGTTAGTGGACACTGTCGGCCGGTTTAGCGGGCAAAACCAGGATCGACCAGTCGCCCTCGTCGGCGACCCATTTCGCCATCGCGGCGCGCACGTCCTCGGGCGTCAGCGATTTGTAGTCGGCGAGATAGGTCCGGGCATGTTCGATCAGATAAGGCTCGCGCGACCAATCCTCCATCGCCCCGGACCAGTAAGCGTTGGTCTTCACCCGCCGCTCGATCCCGCTGATCACGGGGTTGATCGCGCGCTGCCATTCGTCGGCCGACGCCGGCTTGGCGGCGAGGTCCGCGACGATCTCGCGGGCCAGCTTGAAGAACAGGTCCGCCCGCTCCGGCCGGATCTCGGATCCGGCGAAGAAGAACCCCCATTCCGGGAATTCGTAGCTGGTCTGGACCGTGGCCGTCGGCGAATAGCTCGCCCCCTCCAAATCGCGAAGCCGCTCGAGCAGCCTTACCTGGGCGAGGTTGGCGGCGAGGCTCAGCGCCCGCCGCTCGCGCCGCCCTTCCGTCCCGCCGAAGGTGGTCCAGCCGACCGCGGCATAAGCCTGGTTCGGATCGCCTTGGTGATTGAACCGTATAGGCTCCTTCGAAGCGCGGGGCGGCCGCACCTTAAGCGATTCGGCCGGCACCCGAACCTCGGGTCGCGGCGGCAGGGCCGCCACTGTCTTCAGCATCGCCGCGACCGCGGTCTCGAGATCGACGTCGCCGACCACCACCGCCTCGATCGGTCCCTGGGCGAGCAGGGGCTTCATGAACGCTTCGAAATCCTCGGCCCGGAGCCGCTCGATCTCGGGCTTGTCGAAAGCCTGCCAGCGCGGATCGCCGCCGCGCGCAACCGATCCGAACTCGCGGCCCATCCGCGCCGCGGCGGAGGAGAAAGCAAGGTCGTAGCTTTCCAGCGCCGCGATCTTCGATCGCTGGAACAGCGCCGGGTCGAAATGGGGCGCGACGATCTTGGTGGCGAGCAGCCGAAGCTGGTCCTGAAGCTCTTCGGCCCGGGTCGAGCCGCGAAGGATCAGGGCCTCGTCGTCCATGTCGAAGCTCATCGACATCCGCCGCCCCGTCATCAGGCGCTCCAGCCCGTCGAGGTCGAAAGGCCCGACCCCTGTGGAACCGAGCATAGGCGCCATCCAGGCGAGCGACTTGCGGTCGGCCGCAAGCGCCGCGATGCCGTGGCCGAAGCGAAGCGCGACGTTGACGCTGCCTTTCTCGTAATCGGTCTGCTTGAAGACCAGGCTGGAGCCGTTGGCGAAGCGCACGATCGTCGAATCGAGATCCGCGATCCGCTGGCGCGAGACCTCGCGGCCAAGCGGGCCGAGCGGCGGCAGATCGTCGAGGCTCACCCGCCTCTCGGCCTGGCGCGCCGCCGGGGCGGCGGCCTCGGCGGCGGCGAGCGCCTGCCCCAGCCCGTTCACCGGGGTCGGCGAAAGCATGGCCAGCCTGGGCCCGGAGCCGGAGAACATCTCCTTCATGCCCTTTTCTACCGCCTGCGGAGTCATCGCCGGCGCAAGCTCCTCGAGCAAGGCGAGCTGGACGGGAGCGCTGGAGATGACGCTGTTGCCGTCGAGCGCGGCGATCAGGCGCTGCGCCCGCACCTGCGAGCGCTGGGTCGGATCGCCCTGGACGGCGGCCCGGCCGGCGGTCCGGATATTCTGCATCTCGCGGTCGATCTCGGTTTGGCTCGGCGGCGCCTTGAGGGCGTCGGCGAGGATCGCATAGGCCTGGTTCAGTGCCTCCTGCCAGCGCCCCTCCTTGGCCATCACCGACATCTGGGTGTAATCGGCAATGTTGACGCTGTTGTCGGATTCGACCTGGGCGTTGAGAAAGGCGGTGTCGCCCCGCGCCTTGGCTTCGAGCCGGCGGTTGAGGATCCGGCCGGCGAGCGTACGGGCGAGCTCCCGGCGCTCGCGCATCTTGGTCGGCGGCTCCGGCCGATAGGGCCGGATCCAGCTCAGGGTCGCGAAATGGGGGGAGCCGGGATAGGCGATCGCCGCCGTGCGCTGGGCCGGGTCGGCGATCTTCCCGTAATCGGGCTCCTTGGGCGCCGGTCCCGAGGGCTTCCAGCCTGCGAAGCGCGACGCGATCAATGCCTCCATCAGCTTGGGATCGGCGTCGCCGACCATCACCAGGGTCGCCCGCTCGGGCCGGTACCAGCGCTCGTAAAAGGCCTTGAGGCCGGCCGCGTCGGCCCCGTTCAGGGTCGCCTCGGTTCCGATCGTGTCGCGATCCGCGAATTTGAGGCCGCCGAAGAAGAGCGGCATCATCATCTCCCTGAGCTTGACGCTGAGCTCGGTCCGCCGGCCATATTCGGAAAGGACGACTCCGCGCTCGGCGTCGACGGTCTTGGGGTCGAAGCGGGCGGTGTCGGCCATGTCGGCGAGTAGCCCCAACGAGGTGTCGAGCGAGGCCCGGTCGGCATGGGGAAGATCGAGCATGTAGACGGTCTGGGTCGCCTCGGTCGAGGCGTTGGTGTCGCTTCCGAAGCTCGCGCCGAGGCGCTGCCAGGTCTCGCGGGCCTCGCCGTCGCCGAAGCGGGCGGTGCCCCGGAATACCATATGTTCGATGAAATGGGCCCAGCCGCGCTCCTTGTCCGCCTCGTGGAGCGAGCCGACGTCTATCCTCAGCCGAACCGACACCTGCCCCTCCGGCACCGCGTTGCGCCGAACCGCGTAGCGAAGGCCGTTGGGCAGGGTGCCGAACGTCCAGGCCGGATCGGGCGCGATGTCGCTGTGGCGGTAGAACCAGCCGGAGTCGCCGGCGGCCCAGGCGGGCGCTGCGACGAGGAGCAGGAGGGCGAGGAAAAGTCGGCGGAGGAGGGGCATGAGCTGGGGTGGGTTTCCTTCAGGAGGCGCTGCTTAACCGTTCGCCCCGAGCGAAGTCGAGGGGGCCCCGCCGAGCGAAGCCGAGGCCCAGTCTCGGCTTCGCTCGGCAGGATGTCTCGACTTCGCTCGACACGAACGGGTTTCGCACCGTCCGAACCTGTCCCTCCCCAACTTGACTCTCGCTGAACGGGGTGGGAACATTCCGCGAACACAAAAGTCGAGTCGCCCGTGCCCCCGAGTCCCGCCCGAGCCGAACGCCTGGCCGCCCTGCGCGCGGAGGTGAGGGCGCTCGAATCCGCCGGCTGCGAGCGGCGCGACACCCTTCCCTTCGGAGTGGACGCCCTCGATTCCCGTCTCGCCGGCGGCGGCCTTCCGGTCGCTTCCCTGAACGAAGCGGTCGGCGAGCGCCCCGGCCCGTCCGATCAGGCCGCCGCCACCCTCTTCCTCGCCTCGATCGCCGCCCGCCGCCCCGGCACCGTCCTGTGGGCGCTCGGCAGCCGCGATCTGTTCGCGCCCGGCCTGGCCGGCGCCGGACTGCCGCCGGACCGCCTGCTCTACGCCGAATGCGGCAATGACGAAGACGTTCTGGCGGTGATGGAGGAGGGGCTTCGCCATGGCGGCCTCGCCGCGGTGATCGGCGAAGTCGGACGCGCCGCCATGCCCGCCACCCGCCGGCTCCAGCTCGCCGCCGAGGAGGGCGGGACTCTCGCCCTCATGCTCCGGCGCTGGCGGGGGAACGGCGAGGATCCGCTCGCAATCCCTTCCGCCGCGGTCACCCGCTGGCGCCTCGCCTGCGCGCCTTCCTCGCCGCTGCCGGTGGCCGGGATCGGCCGCCCCCGCTGGCGCCTCACTCTCGCCCGCCAGCGCGGCGGAGCGCCCTTCGACCTGATCATGGAGAGCCCCGATGCCGAGGGTCGCCTCGCTCTACCTTCCGAATTTGAGCACCGACCGGGTGAAGGCGAGCGAAGGGCGGCGTGAGGCAGTAAATTCCTCCCCTGCATTTGCAGGGGAGGGGGACCATGCGAAGCATGGTGGAGGGGCTCTTACTGAGTCCGGGAGAACCCCTCCACCGCGCTCCGCGCGGTCCCCCTCCCCCGCAAATGCGGGGGAGGAATTAGGCCGCGAGCCCTGCTCCTGCCCGAACGAGGCCCATTGGCGCCCGGGCGCGAGGTGGGCGAAATCTGGAAATTCCTCCCCGCGATTTCGCGGGGAGGGGGACCAGGCGAAGCCTGGTGGAGGGGTTCTTTCTGACTCCGGAAGAACCCCTCCACCGCGCTCCGCGCGGTCCCCCTCCCCGGCAAAAGCCGGGGAGGAATCAACCCTCCTCCTCTCCCGCCGGGCCGGCAACCGCCTGCTCGTCGCCGCCGCCTCGCCCGAAGCCCGGGCCCTCGGCCTCCACCCCGGAATGGCGGTGAGCCAGGCCAGGGCCCTCGTCCCCGGCCTCGACATCCGCGACGACGATCCCGCCGCGGACCTGGACGTCCTCACCCGCCTTGCCCTCTTCGCCGCCCGCCGCTGGACCCCGCGCGCCGCCGTCTCGCCGCCCGACGGCCTGTTCCTCGACCTCAGCGGAGTCGCCCACCTGTTCGGCGGCGAGGAAAGGATGTGCCGCCGCATCGTCCGCTTCTGCGCGCGCGCCGGCTTCGCCGCCCGGATCGCCGTCGCCGGAACGCCCGGCGCCGCTCATGCCCTCGCCCGCTTCGTTCCGGGCACGATCTGCCCCGTCAATGGCGAGCCCGAAGCGCTGGCGCCCCTCCCGCTCGCCGCGCTTCGGGTCGAGGAGCCCGTCCTCGCCGCCGCCCGCCGCCTCGGCCTGGAGACGATCGGCGATCTTCTCCCATTACCGCGCGGCCCGCTCCAGCGCCGCTTCGGCAAGGCCTTGCTCGCCCGCCTCGACCAGGCGCTCGGCCGTTCCGGCGAGCCGATCGAGCCGGTGGTTCCGGAAGAGGCGCCTTGCGCCACCCTCCGCTTCGCCGAGCCGATCGCCACCGCCGAAGCCATTGCCGAGGCGCTGGGCCGGCTGATGGACCGGCTGATCGCCACTCTGGGCGAAGCCGGCCTGGCGGCGCGCAACCTCGCCTTGCTCTGCGACCGGGTCGACGGCCGTGTCGAGCGGATCGCCATCGGCACCGCCCGGGCGACCCGCGACGGCGCCCATCTGCTTCGCCTGCTCGCCATGAAGATCGAGCGGATCGAGCCCGGCTTCGGCCTCGACGAGATGCGCCTCGTTGCCGCCCGGGTCGAGCCGCTCGCCCCCGAGCAGCCGTCGTTGCGAGGAGCGCAGCGACGAAGTAATCCAGCTTCAGGCGCCGGCGCCACTGGATTGCTTCGCTGCGCTCGCAATGACGATTGTGACATTGATCTCGCCAGGCTCGTCGACCGCCTCGCCGGCCGGCTCGGGCCCCGCCGCCTCTACCGCGCCACCGCGCTCGAGAGCGACGTGCCCGAGCGAAGCGTCGCCCGCACCGGCCCGCTCGACGCCGCTTCGCCCTGGCCGCAATGGCCGCGCCCCGTCCGGCTCCTCGTCCCGCCCGAGCGGGTCGAGAATGTCGTCGCCTTGCTCCCCGATCTTCCGCCCCGCCGCTTCACCTGGCGCGGCCGCGCCTACCGGGTCGCCCGGGCCGACGGCCCCGAGCGGATCCACGGCGAATGGTGGAAGCGCATGTGCGAGGCGGAAGGCGTTCGCGACTATTTCCAGGTGGAGGACGAGGAGGGGGCGAGGTTCTGGCTCTACCGGCGAGGCGACGGGGTGGATGCCCGGACCGGGGATCTCAGCTGGTATTTGCACGGGGTGTTCGGATGAGGAGCGGAGGATTCGGCGGACATCGTGAACTTCATGAACTTCATCGCGAAATTCCTCCCCGGCATTTGCCGGGGAGGGGGACCACCCGAAGGGTGGTGGAGGGGTTCTTCCAGCGCCCGAAGACCCCCTCCACCGCGCTTCGCGCGGTCCCCCTCCCCCGGAAAACCGGGGGAGGAATTTAGCCATGTACGTCGAGCTCCAGGCCCTCACCCATTTCTCCTTCCTTCGCGGGGTATCGAGCGCGGAGGAGATGTTCGCGGCCGCCGCCCTGCTCGGCTACCCGGCGCTGGGAATCGCCGACCGCAACAGCGTCGGCGGCCTGGTCAAGGCGCTGAGGGCGGCCGATTCGACGGGGGTCAGGCTGATCGCCGGCTGCCGGCTCGACCTGATGGACGGAACGGGCCTCTTGGTCTGGCCGGAGGATCGCTCCGGCTGGTCGCGCCTCACCCGCCTGCTCACCGCCGGCAAGAGCCGGATCGATCGCTCCAAAGGCGAGAAGGGGCAATGCTTCCTCCATTGGGAGGATGTCGCCGCCTGGAACCAGGGTCTGATCGCCGCCCTGGTGCCGGGCGAAGCCGACGGCGCGACCGAGACGGCGCTCGCTTTGATGCGCGACGTGTTCGGCGACCGGGCCCATCTCGCTTTCGCCCATCGCCGCCGTCCGGGCGATTCGGCCCGGCTCCACGCCCTCGACGAAGCGGCGAAGCGCTTCGGCGTCCGCGCCCTCGCCACCGGCGACGTCCTCTACGATTCGCCCGACAAGCGGATGCTCCAGGACGTCGTCACCGCGATCCGCCACAAATGCACGATCGACGATCTCGGCTTCCGCCGCGAGCGCTTCGCCGACCGCCATCTGAAGTCGCCCGAGGAGATGGAGCGGCGCTTCCAGGGCCATCCCGACGCGGTCCGCGCCTCGGCCGACATCGCCGAGCGCTGCATCTTTTCGCTTCGCGAGCTGAGCTACCAATATCCCGACGAGATCGTGATGTCGGGCCGGACCCCGCAGCAGGCGCTCGAGCGGCTGACCCGCGCCGCTCTGGCCTCCAAATTCCCCGAAGGCCCGCCGCAAAGCCATGTCGACCTGCTCGAAAAGGAGCTGGGGCTGGTCGAGAAGCTCAAATACGCGCCTTACTTCCTCACGGTGAACTCGGTCGTCCAGTTCGCCCGAAGCCAGGAGATACTCTGCCAGGGCCGCGGCTCGGCCGCCAATTCGATGATCTGCTTCGTGCTCGGGATCACCTCGATCGATCCCGTGAAGCATACCTTGCTGTTCGAGCGCTTCATCTCGGAGAGCCGCAACGAGCCGCCCGACATCGACGTCGATTTCGAGCATGAGCGGCGCGAGGAGGTGATCCAGTGGATCTATGAGAATTACGGCCATCGCCACTCCGCCTTGACCGCGGTGGTCAGCCGCTACCGGACCCGGGGCGCGGTCCGCGAGGTCGGCAAGGCGCTCGGCCTGCCGGAGGATTTGACCGCAATGCTGTCGAGCCAGATCTGGGGCTGGTCGGAAGCGGGCGTGCCCGAGCGCCATGTCGACGAGCTGGGCCTTGATCGCAATGATCCGCGCCTCGCTCTGACGCTCGATCTCACCCGCCAGCTGGTCGGCACCCCGCGCCATCTCAGCCAGCATCCCGGCGGCTTCGTCCTCACCCGCGACCGGCTGGACGATCTCGTCCCGATCGAGCCGGCGGCGATGGTCGACCGGCGGGTGATCGAATGGGAGAAGGACGATCTCGAAGAGCTGAAGATCATGAAATTGGACGTGCTCGGCCTCGGCATGCTCGGCTGCATGCGCCGCGCCTTCGATCTTCTTCGGGCGCACAAGGGGATCGACATGAACCTGTGGTCGGACTCCCTCCAGGAGGACGACCCCAAGGTCTTCAAGATGATCCAGAAGGCGGACACGATCGGCACCTTCCAGATCGAGAGCCGGGCGCAGATGTCGATGCTTCCCAGGATGAAGCCGAAGGAATTTTACGACCTCGTCATCCAGGTCGCGATCGTCCGCCCGGGGCCGATCCAGGGCGACATGGTCCATCCCTATCTGCGCCGCCGCGAAGGCAAGGAGAAGGTCGAATTCCCCTCCGAGGCGCTGAAGGCGGTGCTCCAGAAGACGCTCGGCGTGCCGCTCTTCCAGGAGCAGGCGATGAACGTCGCCATCGTCGGCGCCGGCTTCTCGCCGTCCGACGCCGATCGCCTTCGCCGCTCGATGGCGACGTTCAAGTCCACGGGCGGAGTCAGCGGGTTTGAGCATCAGATGATCGAAGGCATGGTCGAGCGGGGCTATACGCGCGACTTCGCCGAGCGCACCTTCAAGCAGATCGAGGGCTTCGGAAGCTACGGCTTCCCGGAAAGCCACGCGGCGAGCTTCGCCAAGATCGCTTATGCGTCGAGCTGGATGAAATGCCACCATCCGGACGTCTTCTGCGCGGCGATCCTCAACGCCCAGCCGATGGGCTTCTACCAGCCCGCCCAGCTCGTGAGGGACGCCCAGCAACATGGCGTGGAGGTGAGGCCGGTGTGCGTCAATGCGAGCCGGTGGGATTGCACGATGGAGGGGATGAATTCCTCCCCCGCATTTGCGGGGGAGGGGGACCACCCGAAGGGTGGTGGAGGGGCCTTGCCGAGGCAGCGGAAAAGAACCCCTCCACCGCGCTCCGCGCGGTCCCCCTCCCCGGCAAATGCCGGGGAGGAATTAAGGGAATTATTATTCCTCCGCCTCGGCCTGCGCATGGTCCGGGGCCTTTCCAACCTCCACGCCGCCCGGATCCTCGCCGCCCGCGCCGACGCCCCCTTCGATTCGATCGAGGACGTCTGGCGCCGATCGGGCGTGCCGGTGGCGGCGCTCGAGAAGCTCGCCGACGCCGACGCCTTCGCCTCTTTGGGGCTCGACCGCCGCCAGGCCCTGTGGCGGGTGCGGGGGCTCGGCGAGACTCCGCTGCCTTTGTTCGCCGCCGCCGACGCCTTGGGCTCCGAGCCCGAAGTGGCGCTGGTGCCGCTCACCGACGGCCGCGAGGTGGTCGAGGATTACCGGACCGTCCAGCTCTCGCTGCGCGCCCACCCGCTCGCCTTTTTGCGCGAGGCACTTGGGCCGAAGGTGACGACCTGCGCCGGCCTCGCCCGCCTCAAGGACGGTGCCCGGGTCGAGGTGGCGGGCCTCGTCCTCATCCGCCAGCGGCCCGGCAAGGGCAACGTCACCTTCATCACGCTGGAGGACGAGACCGGCATAGCCAACATCATCCTGTGGCAGCGCAAGTTCGAAGAGCAAAGGCGGATCGTGATGTCGGCGGCGATGATCGCGGTGAAGGGCCAGATGCAGAAGGAGGGCGAGGTCATCCACGTCGTCGCGGACCGGCTCGAGGACCTGACGCCCTTACTGCACCAGGTCGGAGCGATGGACTTCCCCCACCGCTACGCCCCCGCCGACGGCGGCAAAGGCGTGCCTCCGGACCCGCGCAAGGCGAAGGCCGCGGGCGTGATCAAGGTCAAGTCGAGGGATTTTCATTGAGGGATGGGCGGCCCCACCCCGTCATTGCGAGCGTAGCGAAGCAATCCAGTGCAGACTCGGACGCCCGCTGGATTGCCGCGTCGCTTCGCTCCTCGCAATGACGCTACCGCGTCAGAACTTCTGCTGCCTTTCATAGAGGCTCTTATAATGCTGGATCCGGGTGACCCGAAGCCCGGGCATGCCCGAGCGGTCGACGGCCCGCTGCCACGAGGCGAACTCCTCGAGGCTCAAAGTATAGCGGGCGCAGGCCTCGTCGACGCTGAGCAGGCCGCCATTGACCGCGGCCACGACCTCGGCCTTTCGGCGCACCACCCAGCGGGTGGTCGAAGGCGGCGGCAGCGAATCGAGAGTCAGCGGCTCCCCCAACGGGCCGATGACCTGAGCCGGACGCTGAGGCGCCCGCTCGATCGTGTCGTATTCAAGGACGTTCACGGACATTTTATCTCCTGCCTCCCTTCACCCCGCCTTAGCGGCGGGCCTTGAAGGAAGGCTGAAACCCCAAGGTAAACGCGGCGGTCATTTTCAGTTGAAGCCGCCCTGCCGGGCGAAGGCGGGGTTGAAGCAGCCGCGCTGGGCGGCCACCGCTTCGCGCCAGCCGGGGCCGGCGAGCAGGATCTCGGCGATCGGATCGGCGATCCCGGCCGCCGGCGCCGTCCCCCGAGCCGCGACCGCCGCCGGCGCCGCCTCGCGCTGGGTGCGCAAGGCCGCGACCAGCATGTCGAAATCCAGGTGGGCGGGCGCTCGGCTCGCAAACCTTTGTTCGGCTCGGCGGAAGAAGCTCAGGTCCATGGCCGCCTTTCTAGCGGCGAGGGTCTAAGACGCGGTTAAAGGCCCATTAGGCTAGGCTTTACCCGGGTTAATCCGGCCCCGAGGCTGGGCTTTACCCTTGGCCCGCCTTATGTAGCGCCCGTCATGATCGCCGATTTCCAGCTCGACCGGCCCGCTTCCGGGGCCCGCATCGTCGTCGCCATGTCGGGCGGGGTCGACAGCTCGGTGGTCGCCGCGCTGGCCGCCCGCACGGGCGCCGAGGTGATCGGGATCACCCTCCAGCTCTACGATCATGGCGAGGCGATCGGCCGGTCGAAGACCTGCTGCGCCGGCCGCGACATCTACGACGCGCGAACCGTCGCGGAGCGGCTCGGGATCGCCCATTACGTCTTCGACTACGAGACCCGGTTCAAGGACAGCGTCATCGAGCGCTTCGCCGACGAATATGCCAAAGGCCGCACCCCGATCCCCTGCGTGTCGTGCAACCAGTCGGTGAAGTTCACCGACCTGCTCGCCCTCGCCCGCGACCTCGGCGCCGACTGCCTCGCCACCGGCCATTATGTGCGCCGGGTAACCGGTCCCCGGGGCGCGGAGCTTCACCGGGCGATCGATCCGGCACGCGACCAGAGCTATTTCCTGTTCGCGACGACTCGCGAGCAGCTCGACTATCTCCGCTTCCCGCTCGGATCCCTGCCCAAGCCGGCGGTCCGCGAGCTCGCCCGCGAGCTCGGACTCGTCGTCGCCGACAAGCCCGACAGCCAGGACATCTGCTTCGTCCCGAACGGCGATTATGCCTCGGTGGTGAAGAAGGTGCGCCCCGAAGCCGCTCAGCCGGGCGAGATCGTCGACCAAGAGGGCAAGGTGCTCGCCGCCCATCGCGGCCTCATTCACTTCACGGTCGGCCAGCGCCGCGGCCTCGAGATCGGCGGCCAGGCGGAGCCGCTCTACGTCGTTCGCCTGGAGCCGGAGGCAAAGCGGGTGGTGGTCGGGCCCAAGGCCGCGCTCGCCGTCGGCTCGGCCCGGCTGTCGGGCCTCAACTGGCTCGGCGAAGGGCAGAGCCGGGGGCTGACCGCCAAGGTGCGATCGATGGCGCGCCCGGCCCCGGCCTCGTTCGACGGCGAGCGGCTGCGCTTCGAGGCGCCCGAATATGGAGTCGCACCGGGCCAGGCCGCGGTTCTCTACGACGGCTCCCGGGTGCTCGGCGGCGGCTGGATCGAGGAGACCGTTCCGGCCGAGCCTGCGTTCGCCTGAGGTTGACTCCGGTCGACCCGAAGCTAGTTTCAAAGCCTGCACAGTCGGGGGAACGGCGATGGCGGACGAAAAGATCGAGCAACCCGGTGCCGAAGGCGCGAAGGCGCGGCGCCAATGGGTGGAGCCCAAGATCCAGGACATGATGGCCGGCGACGCGGAGTTGGGCGGCGACCTCAATGTGGACGGCGATCCAGGCTTGTCGTGACGAAAGCCCTGTGGCGCCGACGCCGCGGCTGACATGGGCGGAACGGCCGACGCCAGGCGCGCGCGCGGCCGCGTTGCGGCTGGCCGTGTCGGCGACCGAGCGGAGACCGGGCGATCCGCTGCTCCAGCTTGCCCTGGGCCAGGCGCTGGCCAAAGTGGGAGAAGTCGAGCGCGCGGCCGAGATCCTGGGCGCCGCTCATCTTCGATTTCCGGATTGCGAGCCGCTCAAGGCCGCCCTCGTCCGCCTGCTCGGAGAAACGGGGCAGACCGACCGGGCGCTCGCCGTCGCCGACGGCATCGCCGATCGGGCGAGGCGGGCGCGGCTCTCGCTCACTTTGCTCGCGCAGGCGGGCCGCTTCGACGCGGCGGCCCGCTTCGAGGCGGAGGTCGCCGCCTGCGAGCCTCGGCATCCTATGCTGCTCGAATGCAGGATGAGGCGGTTTCGAAGCGATCCGCGGGCGATGCTGGCGCTGTGCGACGAACTGCCGCCGGGCGACACTCGGGCGATCTACCACCGGGCAATCGCGCTCGCCCAGCTCGGCCGGGCCGGCGAGGCGTCGGCCTTGATGGGCATCGAACGGTTCGTCGGTGACGATCGGATCGAGGCGCCGGACGGATATCCGAACGGGCCCGATTTCCGCGCCGAGCTTGCAGCGGAGCTGGGCGGCGCTGCGGACCTCCGTCCCGATCCCGCCGGACACGCCACCGTCAACGGCCTTCGCACCCGCCTCTTTCCACGCGCCGGCGACCGCGCGTCGCAGGCGCTGGTCGGCGGCCTGCGCGCCCGCATCGAGCGCTTCGCCGCGAGCCTTGAGGGCGATCATCCGTTCGTCCGGTCGCGGCCGCAGCGCGCGATGCTCAACGCCTGGGGCCTCGTCTTCCATTCGGGCGGCCGCCAGCGCGTCCACTGTCATCCCGAACGCTGGGCGACGGGCGTCTTCTACGCGGCTTCGCCCGAGGTCGAAAGCGACGGCGGCAGCATCCGAATCGGGATCCTGCCCGACTGGGCCGGAATCGATCCCCCCTGGCCGGTCCTGACCCTGAAGCCGGTGCCAGGACGGCTGCTCATCTTCCCGTCCTTCGTGCCTCACGACACCGTCCCCACCGGCGCCGGGGGCCAAAGGATCGCCGTTGCCTTCGACGTCAGCCCTTCGAGCTGAAGGCGCCGCGCGCCCTTGCGGCCCCATAGAGGACGGTCCCGGCCGCGATCAGGATCAGCAGCATCCGCCAGCTCTCCCAGCTGGATTGGGACGCGGCCCAGAGGCAGACGGCGAATGCGGGCACGATCATGAGCCAGACCGTCATCCCGGCGGACGCCGGGACCTCGGGGAGACCCGCGGAGCCTTCTGGTCCCAAGGTCCCGGCTTCCGCCGGGATGACGGGACGGGCCAGCGAGGCGATGCTGATCGAATAGACGAACATCCGGGCCAGCGTCGACACCACCGCCAGCCAGACGAAGCTCCCGCTCAGCGCCAGGATGGCGATCAGGACGCCCATGAAGGCGATCGAATTGGCCGGAGTCGCGAAGCGCGGGCTGACCCGGGCGAACCAGCCGGGCAGAAGCCCGTCTCGGCCCATGGCGTAGGTCGTCCGGGTGGTTCCGGTCATTCCGCCGCTGATATTGCCGAGCAGCGAGAAGACGGCGGCTGCGGTGAGCAGCGCCGCCCCGGCCGGCCCCATCAAAGCGCGGCCGAAATCGACCATCGGGGTCTTGCTCGCCGCCGGCTCCATCACCGCGACGTAGGAGAGCTGGACGACGAAATAGAGGATCGCGGTGGCGCCGACGGTGACCAGGAGGGCCCGAGGGATCGTCCGGCGCGGATCGGCGGTCTCGCCGGCGGCGACGACGCTGTTCTCGAAGCCGACGAACGCGAAGAGGATGAGCAAGGCGGCCGCCTCGAGGTCGGAGAGCGGCGGCAGCGGCCCCGGCGCCTCGATGGCGCCGGCCGCGACCAGGCCGAACACGGCCGCGACGAGCAGCGGAGTCGCCTTGAGCAATGTCAGCGCGTCGAGCAGCCGCACCGCCCGCCTGACGCCGACGATGTTGATGAAGGTGAGAAAGCCCGCGATCGCGACGATCAGGCCGGCTCGGGGCAGCCCCTCGCCCAGGATGGGGGACCAGCTGGCCAAATAGGTGACGAGCAGGGTCGCGTTGGCGGCCAGCGCCGTCGTCCGCGCGACATAATAGAGCCAGCCGGCCTGGAAGGCGGCGGCGGGGCCGAAGACGGCGGCGTAGACGACCGGGCCGCCCGAGAGCGGATGCCGCGCCGCGACCCGGGCGAAGGGGATGGCGACGACCAGGACGAGGAAGCCGAACAGCGGAAACAGGAAAGGGCTGAATGCCCCGAACTTGACGTAGAGCGTCGCCGGAAGCGCGAAGATTCCGCCGCCGACGACTCCGTTGAACGACAGGAAGGCGGAGCCGAGGAAACCGATGTCGCGGCGCAGGGGCTCGTCCTTGGTCGCGGTCACGAATCACCCTCGCGCTTCGTTCGCGCCTGCTTCTGACCCCGCGGCCTTTGTCCCGCAAGGGGCTTGGTACCGGGTGTCGGGCACCGTTCAGTCCGAAACACTAACATTAATCATCCCCATGGCGATGGCCGCTGCCCTTATTCCTGTGATAGCAAGCCCGCGGGGACCTGGGGGGAAAGTGCGAAGGCTCGTCACGATCGATCTGCCGCGGCGTTTGTCGCGCAGGCTTCCCAAGCCGGTCACGGAGGTCGCCGTGGGCGTGGGCACGACCGCTGTCTTCGTCGGCGCCCGGCTGGCCATGTCGCCTTTCCTCGGCGAAGTGGCGCCGTTCGCCCTCGGCATCATCGCGGTCGTCATCGCCGCCCTTGTCGCCGGCTGGCGCAGCGGCCTGGTCTCGATGGTGTTGGGGACGGGCCTGATCTGGTATCTGGTCCTCCCGCCTTTCCGAAGCTTCGAGCTTCAGACCGCGTCCACCGCCCTCAGCCTGGGCGCCGGCGCCTTCACCGAAGGGGTCATCCTTCTCGCGCTCGGCCTCTACCAGCGCGAAGTGCGCGCCGGGCACCTCGAGCGCGTCCGGCGGATCAACTTCCTCGGCCATGCCCTCAGGGAAATGGACCACCGCACCAAGAACAATTTCCAGATCGTCACCAGCCTCTTGACCTTGCAGGCCAACCGCTCGCCGAGCGAGGACGTCAAGGCGGCGCTGAACGAAGCCGTCGAGCGGCTGAAGGCGGTCGCCGCCGTCTACGACGCGCTGGCGCCGAGCAGCCAGGGCCTGGCGATGGTCCGTCTCCAGGACCAGCTCCAGGAGATTTGCGACCAGATCCAGCGCGGGATCATGCCCGAGGCGATCACGCTCTCGACCGAGCTCGAGCCGATCCTGGTTCCGCACGAAAGCGCGGTGGCGATCGGAATCATCGTCAACGAGCTCGTCACCAACGCCTGCAAGCACGCTTTCGGCGATGGCGGCGGAGCGATCCTGGTGAAAGCCTGGCGCGACGACGGCGCCGCTTATGTCGAAGTGGCGGACACTGGGCGGGGCTTCGTGGCGGGGGCCGCGAAGCCCGGGCTGGGCAGCCGCCTGGTCACCGCCTTCCTCCAGCGCCTGAAGGCGCGGAGCGACGTCCAGTCCTCGGCCGAGGGCACCATCCACCGAATCCGGGTGCCGCTCGCCTGATGCCGGTCAGAAGCGCCGGAATCCTGCTCTACCGGCGCGATCCCGACAGCCTTCGGCTGCTCCTCGTCCATCCCGGCGGCCCCTTTTGGCGCGGCAGGGACGAGGGCGCCTGGATGATCCCCAAGGGCGTGATCGAGCCCGGCGAGGATAAGCTCGCCGCCGCTTTGCGCGAGTTCGAGGAGGAGCTCGGCGCGAGGCCGCAAGGCCTGCCCGAGCCGCTCTGCGAGGTCCGCCAGGCGGGGGGCAAATATGTCGACGCTTTTGCCCTGGAAGGCGATTTCGACCCGGCCGGGCTTCGAAGCAATGAATTCACGATCGAATATCCCCCGAAGAGCGGCAGCTTCCGCGCCTTTCCCGAGGTGGACGAGGCGCGCTGGTTCACGCCGGATGAGGCGAGGGCGAAGATATTGAAGAGTCAGATGCCGATCATCGATGCTTTGGAGGCGCTGATTTTAACCTGCACCCCGGCGAAGGCGGGGGCCCTGTCCCTCGGCGCTTGAAGCTGGGCCCCGGCCTTCGCCGGGGCACAGCAGGCGTCAGAAGTTCAGCACGCCCTCGATCACGGTCACGCAGCGGCCGCCGAGAATCGCCCGGTCTCCCTCGCTCCGGCATTCCACCCGCCCGCCGCGCCGGCTGGCCTGGAACGCGGTGAAGGAGTCCCGGCCCAGGCGTTCAGCCCAGAAGGGGGCAAGGGCGGCATGGGCGGAACCCGTGACCGGATCCTCGTCGACCCCCCAGGCCGGAACGAAGACCCGGCTGACGACGTCATATCCGCCGCCGCCGGGGGCGGTGGCGATGACCATATAGTCGATCTCGGCGAGCCGCTTCATGTCGGGCGCAAGCGCCCGCACGGCCGCTTCGTCCGCGAACAGCAGGATGGCGACGCCTTCCGAGCCTTCGTAGCTCAGGTACAGATCGGGGGGAGCCGAATCGCTGTGGCCGTCGCGCGAGACGATATCGACGATGCCGGCTCCGTCGCGGGCGACGACGTCGCCCAACTGCGCCGGAGTGGCAAGGCGGACCCGGGTCTGCGGAAGATCGAGCCGGTAGCCGTCGCCGTCGCGGCTGACGACGAGGATCCCCGACCGGCGGGTGCGGAAGCGAAGCCGGTCCTTCCCGCCGAGCAGGACATGGCCGCTGGCGAGGGTGGCATGCCCGCAAAGCGCCACCTCGACCGTCGGAGTGAACCAGCGCAGCTCGTAATCGGCGTCGCCGTCGGCCACCTCTATCGTGAAGGCGGTTTCGGCAAGATTATTCTCCTCGGCGATCGCCTGCAGGACATCGTCCGCAAGCCACTGCTCGAGCGGCACGACCGCGGCGGGATTGCCGGTGAAGGGGCGGTCGGCGAAGGCGTCGACCTGGACGAGGCGCAGTTGCGGCATGGAGTCTCCTTTTGTTGGTCCTTCGATACGCCGGTTCGACAAGCTCACCGGCTACTCAGGATGAGCGGAAGATAATCTCAAACCGCTCATCCTGAGTAGGGACTGAGCTTGGCGAAGGCCCGTATCGAAGGACCATCAGCTCGCCCCACCCTCCGTCAAATCCGTCTCGGCCAAAGTGTTGCCGGGCTGGTCGACCTGGCCTTCGGGATCGATGTGGATGAGGATCTCGACGCCCGGAAACTCCGCTTCGAGCTTGTGCTCGACCTCGTCCATCACGCGATGTGCCTCGGCCACGCTCATGTCCGGGTCGACCCAGACGTGGAACTGGACGAAATCGTGGGCGCCGCTGGTCCGGGTGCGAAGGTCGTGGAGGCCCTTCAGCGCCGGGTGGCGGGCGGCGACCTCGACGAACCGGCGGCGCTTCTCCTCCGGCCATTCGCGGTCCATCAACTGGTCGACGGCCCGGCTCGAGGCGCGCCAGGCGCCCCACAGCAGCCAGAGCGCGATGAGGATCCCGAAGACGGCATCGGCGCCGGTCACGCCCAAATATTGGTCGAGGACGAGGGCGGCGATCACCGCCAGGTTGAGGAGCAGGTCGCTCTGATAATGGACATGGTCGGTCTCGATCGCGACCGACCCGGTGCGGGCGATGACCCGCCGCTGATAGGCGAGCAGCCCGAGCGTGGCGAGGATGGCGACGACGGAAACCGCGATTCCGTATTCGGCATGGGCGGTCTCCTCGGCGCCGAGCAGCCGGTCGAACGCCCGCCAGCCGATGCCGAGCGCGGAAAAGCCGATGATTCCGACCTGGGCGAGCGCGGCCAGCGCCTCCGCCTTGCCGTGGCCGAAGCGGTGCTCGCGGTCGGCGGGCTCGGCGGCGATGCGAACTCCGTAAAGGGTGATCAGCGAGGCGAGGAGGTCGAGCCCGGTATCGGCGAGCGAACCCAGCATGGCCACCGATCCCGTCGCCCAGGCCGCATAGCCCTTGAGCAAAAGCAGGAAGAGCGCCGTCACCACGCTCGCCAGGGCCGCCCGGGTGGTCAGCGCGCCGTGCGCCTGGTGATGAGGATGGGCCTCGCTCACGGGTAGAGCAGCCCCTCGCTCCAGCCGTCGCCGGCGCGGGTGAAGAGGCGGCGCTCGTGAAGGCGATGGGCGCGATCGTTCCAGAATTCGATCCGCTCGGGCACGATCCGCCAACCCGACCAGCGCGGCGGCCGCGGCACCTCGCCGCCGTCGAAGCGCCGCCGGACTTCCTCGAAGCGCGCTTCGAACGCCGCTCGGCTGTCGAGCGGGCGCGACTGGTCGGAAGCCCAGGCGCCGAGCTGCGAATCGCGGCCCCGGCTGGCGAAATAGGAATCGGCCTCGTCCGCGCCGACCGGTTCGACCGGACCCTCGATCCGAACCTGGCGGCGAAGCGATTTCCAGTGGAAGAGCAAGGCGGCGGCGGGATTGGCGGCCAGCTCCTCGCCCTTGCGGCTGTCCATGTTGGTGTAAAAGACGAAGCCGCGGGCGTCGTGGCCCTTCATCAGCACCATCCGCACGGAGGGCCGCCCGGCGGCATCCGCAGTGGCGAGCGCCATGGCCGTGGGATCGTTCGGCTCGCTCAGCCTTGCCTCGGCGAGCCATTCCTCGAACAAAGCGTGCGGGTCATCGGCCATCGCCGCCTCTTGCCGTGTGGAGGGCGCAGGTACAAGCGTCGCGCCCGGGATGACGGTTGCAGGAAAGAGGTGCGTTACCCATCTGATACAGTGCGTTCAAAACGCAACAGTGGACTTTTGCACCGGTCTGGAAGAACGAAGCACCCATGTCGGATCTCTATTCACAGCTGGGCGTGAAGCGCGACGCGGGCGAGGCCGAGATCAAGAAGGCCTATCGCAAGCTCGCCAAGGAGCTTCATCCCGACAAGAACAAGGGCAATGCCAACGCCTCGGAGCGCTTCTCCAAGGTGACCCGGGCCTATGATATCCTCACCGACAAGGACAAGCGCGCCCGCTACGACCGGGGCGAGCTCGACGAGGAGGGCAATCCGCGCTCGCCCTTCGGCTATGGCGGCGGCGCGCCCCGCCCGGGCGCCGGGCCGGGCTCGGCGGGCTTCGGCCGATCGCCGGGCCCCGAATTCGGCGGCGGCGAGGAGATCGACCTTTCGGACCTGTTCGACGGCCTGTTCGGAGGCGCCGCCGGCGAGCGCCGAGGCGGCGGCGCGGGCGGCTTCGGCGGCTTCGGCACCCGCCGGCCGACGCCGCCGCCCCAGAAGGGCGCCGACCACGCCTACCGCCTGCCGGTCAGCCTCGAGGACGCCGCGGCTCTGAAGGAGCAGCGGGTCACTCTCGCCGGAGGCAAGGCGGTCTCGATCAAGCTTCCGCCGGGCGTCGAGGAGGGGACCAAGGTCCGGCTCGCCGGCCAGGGCCAGGCCGGCGCCGGCGGCGCCGGCGACGCGATCGTCACCATCTCGATCAAGCCGCATCGCTTCTTCACCCGCGACGGCGACCATATCCGGCTCGAGCTTCCGATCTCGCTCGACGAGGCGGTGCTCGGCGCCAAGGTCAAGGTGCCGACGGTCGACGGCCCGGTGATGCTGAGCGTTCCGGCCGGGACAAGCTCGGGCAAGGTGCTTCGCCTGAAGGGCAAGGGCTTCACGGCCAAGGAGGGCCAGCGCGGAGACCAGCTCGTCACCTTGATGGTCGCCGTTCCGACCGACGATTCGGAGCTCCGGCGCTTCGTCGAAGGCTGGAGCGGCAAGGGCCAAGGAAACCCGCGGGCGGCTCTGGGCGTCTAGAGGGTCGTGCAGCCGACCGTTTCCCCCGAATCTCCCGAAGCCAGGCGCAAGCGGCTCGCCAAGACAAAGGCGCGCTTCGGGCGGATCCGCCACCACATGCGGCCCGGCCAATATGGGTTCGAGGTGCTGAAAAGGGTCGGGGTCGGAGTCTATAACGACGGCTTCATCCACGCCGGCAACCTCGCTTATCTGGCGCTGATGACGGTCTTTCCCTTCGTCATCGTCGCCGCCGCGGCGGCACGCCTGTTCGGCCAGACCGAAGGCGGCCTGCAGGCGGTCGTCGCCTTGCTCCACACCATGCCGCCCAATGTCGCCGACGTGCTCAGGAAGCCGATTGCCGACGTGCTTCAGGCGCGCTCGGGAAACCTGCTGTGGCTCGGCGCCATCGTCGGCCTGTGGACGACGGGCAGCTTCATCGAGACGATCCGCGAAATCCTGAGGCGCTCCTACGGAGTCACCGGCGGGGCGCCTTTCTGGGAATATCGCCTCGGCTCGATCGGGCTCATCGTCGCCTCGGTGATCCTGATGCTGATGTCGTTCAGCGCTTCGATCCTGCTCTCCTCGGCCGAACAGTTCATCCGAACGGCTTTGCCCTGGGCCAACGACGTGCTCGGACTGCTCGCCCTGTTCCGGATCGTCCCCGCCTTGATCCTGTTCGGCTCGATCTACCTCGTCTTCGTTTCGCTGACTCCGCGCCGCTACCGGCGGATGAAGTGCCGCAAGTGGCCGGGCGCCCTGTTCGTCACCTGCTGGTGGCTGGCCACCACCGCCTTGCTCCCGGTCGCCCTCTCCCGCCTCGGCGGCTACGATCTTACCTACGGCAGTCTCGCCGGGGTCATAATCGCCCTGATTTTCTTCTACATAATCGGGCTGGGCGTGGTTATTGGCGCTCAGCTCAACGCGGCGCTGGCGGAACCGCCGGAGCCCACGGTAGAAGAAGCGAAGCTCGAGATCGCGGCGGACGAGGCCGTGCAGAAGGCGGAAGCGGCAAGCGAGGCGGAAGACGAATCCGGTGAGGCGGAGGATTCCGCCAAGGTCGCCGAAGCCGAGGGGGACAAGGCATGACGGGTTTGATGGTGGGGAAGAGGGGCCTGATCATGGGCCTCGCCAACGAGAAGTCGCTCGCCTGGGGCATTTCGAAAAAGCTTGCCGAAGCGGGCGCCGAGCTCGCTTTCTCCTATCAGGGCGAGGCGCTCAAGAAGCGGGTGGGGCCGCTCGCCGCCGAAGTCGGCTCCGACTTCATGATCGAATGCGACGTCGCCGACATGGCCGATCTCGACCGGTTGTTCGAGGCCTTGAAGGCGCGCTGGGAGACGATCGACTTCGTCGTCCACGCCATCGGCTTTTCCGACAAGAACGAGCTTCGAGGAAAATATGTAGAAACCAGTCTCGAAAACTTCCTGATGTCGATGAACATCTCCGCCTACAGCTTCACCGCCGTCGCCCGCCGCGCCCGCGAGATGATGCCGAACGGCGGCGCCCTCGTCACCCTCACTTATTACGGCGCCGAGAAGGTCATCCCCCATTACAACGTGATGGGCATCGCCAAGGCCGCTCTGGAAACCAGCGTCAAATATCTGGCGATGGATCTCGGCCCGGAGAATATCCGGGTCAACGCCATCTCGGCGGGCCCGATCAAGACCCTCGCCGCCAGCGGCATCGGCGACTTCCGCTACATCCTCAAATGGAACGAATATAACAGCCCGCTCCGCCGCAACGTCACCATCGAGGACGTCGGCGGCGCCGGCCTCTACCTCCTCTCCGACCTGGCCTCCGGAGTCACCGGCGAGATCCACCATGTCGACGCCGGCTACAACGTCGTGGGAATGAAGGCGGAGGACGCCCCGGACATCGCCACCACCTGAGAGAACTTCACTCTTGTAGAGTGTTCAGCACTGTGACAGAGGTTTCCGTCTAATTTGTGATGGAAGCCCTGATGCCGAAGATCGACGTGGATTTCGAGAGTTGGAAGGAAATTACCCGATTGCGGACGAGCGAGTCCGAGTCGGAAGGAGACGTCGTCCGAAGGCTTCTCAAGCTGGACGGCGCACCCAGCCCGGGGTTCGAGGATTATTGGGAGACCGAGGGCGTTCGCTTCCCTGTCGGAACTAAGCTCGAGCACCGCTTTCGCGACGGCCGAGTCGTCGAAGCGACGATCACGCCCCGGGGGATCGAGTATAACGGCACGATCTACTCGGGCTTGTCACCGGCAGGAGCGGCCATCACCAGTCATCAGGTGAATGGATGGCTTTTTTGGTTCTTCCGGGATCAGACGGGCCGGCTGGCCGCCGCCGACACGCTAAGGAGGTCGTGATGCCGGCGGTTTTCTGGGAGCGCGGCTTCAAGTTCCATTTCTACTCCAGCGAGGGAGACCCGCTCGAACCGATACATATCCACGTTGCCAAGCGCGGCGCAGGCGATGCCAAGCTCTGGCTGTACCCTGAGGTCGCCTTTGCGTATAACCATGGCTTCGATGCCCGTACACAAGGCTGGATCATTCGCCTTGTTGCCGATCGTCGGGTGGAAATTGAGAGCGCGTGGAATGAGCACTTCGGTTCGGGCGACTAGAGTCGAATTCGATGACGTTCAGATGTGGGTCCATCTGGACGATGGACGTGTTCTGGGCGTGCCGCTTGCCTGGTACCCGCGGTTGCTACACGGCTCACCGGATGAACGCGCTCAGGTCTGGATCAGTCCATCCGGCTTGCATTGGGATGAGCTGGATGAGGATATTTCCATTGCCGGCATTCTCGAGGGTCGCGGTGACATGACCCGGGCGCGTTCTCGCGCCGCGTGAGCTTCAACACTTTCGGCCGGCTTTTCCGATTCACCACCTGGGGCGAAAGCCATGGCCCGGCCATCGGCGCCGTGGTCGACGGCTGTCCGCCCGGGCTCGCGCTCTCCGAAGATGACATCCAGCCCTGGCTCGATCGCCGCCGGCCGGGCCTGTCGAGCCAGACCTCGCCGCGGCAGGAGTCGGACCGGGTCAGGATCCTCTCCGGCACTTGGCAGGGCCGAACCACCGGCACTCCGATCAGCCTCGTCATCGACAATGTCGACGCCCGCCCGAAGGACTATGACGGCCTGCCGCCCCGAGCCGGCCATGCCGACGCCGCCTATTTGGCGAAATACGGCCTCCGCGATCCGCGGGGCGGCGGCCGGGCCTCGGCCCGAGAGACGGCGGCGCGAGTCGCCGCGGGGGTGATCGCCCGGCTCGTCATCCCCGAAGTCGCCGTCGCCGCCCGAGTCGCCGAGATCGGCGGCTCAGGCGAAGAGACGCGGTGGGAAGCGATGCTGGACGAGGCGCGCTCGGCCGGAAGCTCGCTCGGCGCGGTGATCGAATGCCTAGCCACCGGCGTGCCCGCCGGATGGGGCGCCCCGGTCTATGCCAAGCTCGATGCCGAGCTGGCTTCGGCCGTCATGTCGGTCAACGCCGTCAAGGCGGTCGAGATCGGCGCCGGTTTCGGTGCGGCCCGGCTGCGCGGCGAGGACAATGCCGATCCCGCGCTCGCCGGCGGAATCACGGGCGGAATCTCGACCGGCGATCCAATAACGCTGCGCGCCGCCTTCAAGCCGACCTCCTCGGTCGCCGCTTTGGGCGTCCGGGGCCGCCACGATCCCTGCGTCGGAATTCGCGGCGCTCCCGTGGTCGAGGCGATGGTCGCCCTCGTCCTCGCCGACCAGAAACTGCTCCACCGGGCGCAGTGCGGATGATCGGCCGGCGGGTCCGGATCCACGGCCGGGTGCAGGGCGTGTTCTTCCGCAACTGGACGAGGGACAAGGCGCTTGGCCTCGGCCTCGGCGGCTGGGTCCGCAACCGCCTCGACGGAAGCGTCGAGCTCGTCGCTCACGGCGACGACGAAGCGGTCGAAGCCCTGATCGCCGCCTGCCGCACCGGCCCGCCGGCGGCCCGGGTCGAGCGGGTCGAGGTGAAAATCGCCGAAGGCGAGGGGCCGATGACCGGATTCCAGGTCGTGGCGACGGCTTAATGCCCCGTCATTCCGGCGAAGGCCGGAATCCATCAAACCGAAGCCCTTTCAAAAAGGACCGTGTTCATAGACCCCGGATCAAGTCCGGGATGACGAATACGTCGATCTTTCCGAAAGCTCAGATCAAATCGGCGAGATAGTCGCTGAGGCGATCCATGCCGTGCGGCGTCAGGGTGATCGAGTTGCGCCGGGTCCGGCTGCGCGCGACCAGGTCCTTGTTGACCAGCCTGTCGATCAGCGCCGGCCCGTCCTCCGGCTCGACCTTCGCGGCGCGATAGGCTTCCTCGAGCGGCACTTCCCGGCCGTCGTCGCCGGCGATGAACAGCGACAGGAGCAGGTCCCACGCCGGTTCGCCGAACAGGCCCACCGGGAAATATTCGTCGCGCCGCCGGCGCTCCAGGTAAAGCCGCTCAGCCACGGTGCGCAACGACTGGCCGGCTTCGACCGAATAGGGATCCGACAGCACCGCGAGTCGAGCCGACGCCTGGCGAACTATCGCCAGCGCAGCCTCCAATCTTGCTGAATGAATTTCGCGCACCACGTATTCCCCGCAGGCACATTATCGAATTCCGTGGCCCTGCATAGAGCCTTATTTCGGTTCCCATCAATTCCTCCTCGCCGGCTGGAGCAGGCCCAGGGCCCGGAAGCTCGACCACCCGGATCGGGCGACGATGACATGATCGTGAATGCAGATATCGAGCGCCCGCCCGGCCTCGGCGATGCGCCGCGTCGCCTCGACGTCCCCCCGGCTCGGCGTGGGGTCGCCCGAGGGGTGGTTGTGGGCGAGGATGAGCGCCGTGGCGCCCACTTCCAGTGCCCGTCGCATGATCTCGCGGGGGTAGACGGGGGTCTCGCTGACGGACCCGTGGGTGTGGGTCTCGTCGTGGAGCAGCCGGTTGCTGCTGTTGAGAAACAGGACCCGCAGCCGCTCCGTTGGGAGCAGCGCCATGTCGAGCGAGAGATAGTCGATCAGCTTCTGCGAATCGTCGAGCGTGGGCCGGGCAAAGGCTTCGGTGCGAAGCGAATGAAGCATGGCGTCACGAACGATCCCGAGATGACGAACCGCCGCCGCCCCGTCCCCGAGCGCCCGAGCCTGCGCCGCCGGAGCGGCCGCCAGCGTTCCGGCGAGCGATCCAAATTCCGAGACTAGCCGATCGGCCCATTCGGCGGCCGCCGCCCCGAGCGGCCGGAGGAGCTCGACCAGGATTTGTCGACACCGAACTTGGCCAGGCGCTTCCTGTGGTTCCACGCTCCGAGCACCACTAACAGAACCATCGGGTAACCCCAGAAGCGAAGGGCAAACGCGTAAGCGTACGGCAGCACTCGAGGATCTACCAGCTTCACCGCGTGCCCAGCTGTCCCCACAAGTTGCAGCGCGGTTACGCATAGCGGCCACAGCCTATCCGCTCGAAGTGCCAAGACGAGAAAACCGAGAAGCGTAGCAACGTCCACCAGGAATACACCCACTTCAAGCGAGCGATATATTGTCGCAGTGGTGGATAGGGCCGCGTAGGTGAGAAGCGACCCAACAGTGAGAATTGCTGCGCCAGCTCGTTCTGGCGAGCCACCCCGCAACGCGGCATAGAAGCAGCCTCCGAAAAGGACGACGGCGTATGCCAAGTTGTGGAGCATTGCCGGAATCGACCACGTGACAGGAAGCTGGTCAAGGTGATTATCCCACGGATACGAGGCTTACGCGACGGCGGTCAGGTGGCTAATGCCGTTCGCCTGGGGTGGTTTCGGGCCAAAATCCCCAACAGATACGGTGCGAAGTCCGATGTGAATTTTGGCCTCGCCCAGCCTGTTGTGGGTGTCGACAATATCTCGGCGAGCCCGTGCTAGGGCGGCAAATGTGGAAGCGGCTCCTTCAAACGCGTCCTGCGCCATCACTGCCGATAGCCCCGCCTCCACCCGAGCGGTCGAGAGCGCCCCGTTAAGTTCAGCAACTCGCGCCAAGGCAGCGTCAATGGCTTCCTCGGCTGCGAAAAGGCTATCGGCCACCTTCATGGCCGCGTCCCGGCGTGCTTTAAGCATAAAGTCTCCCTGTTCGCGGAAACGAGTCCCGCGGCTGGTATTTCGGTTCTGTCGGTGCCGGTTGCGATCAGCTGGCCGGCTGCAATCTTGAGACCCGGGGCGTGAAGGCCGTTGCCACCCCTGGCAGGGCCTCCGACGCCAGCCTTGTTACCACGCAAGGTCACCAGGCCTCGTTGTTGCCGATCGAGAGCGGTAAGCTTGGGAGCCCCTCCCGACGCTTCCGCCGGACACCCGCTAGTTCGCTACCCGCTCTCGAACGGTCGGTCCGAATGTGCGTGAAGGGGGCCGACTGGCAATGTCCAATGGTTGGTATACCAACGGCTGGCGGTTCCGCGGGTGTAGTGCCAATCTCTGGAAAATGGGGCGCACCGAGAGGAATCTCGGCGGCAGACAGGGTTATTTTGATTTGGAAGCGGGCGGGCGAAAAGCGCCCGTCGGAAATTCAGCCGTGGGTCAGCCTGCCGAGCGCCTCGATCGCGGACACCAAAGCTCCAAACGCCAGCGCAACCCCGATCGCGATGACCGCGATCCACATCAGCCGCGTCGCCCAGTTGAGGTCGCCCGGCTTCGACGAGCCGAGCGGCAGCTGGAAGGTCGGGCTTCCCACCGGGGTCGCGACCCGGAAGAAGGCCTGCTCCTCCCGCATCGAGCCGCCCGCCGATTCGTGCGGCTGCCAGCCGCTGACGATCGGCGGCACGAAATCGTACGAATCGGTCGGCGATCGCGGCTGGGGCGACGGGTAGGCCAGCGGCGCCACGTCCTCGCCCGACTCATGCTCGGCGAATATCCGAGCCGCGGTTCTGCGGTCGCCGACTCCGAGGGTCTTCATCGCCGCCTTGATATGCTGGTCGACCGAGCCGGGCTCGATTCCCATCAGCGGCGCTATCTCCTTGGACGTCAGATGCGCGTAGACATACCTGAGACAGGCACGCTGCTGCTCCGTCAGCCTGGAGATGCGGTTCGAGTCCATGGCGGCATTTGATTATCGCTTAGGATGGGCCTTCGCACAATGGCCTAGGGTGGCGTGTGTCGGCTAAATAGGGACGGCTGTCGAATTCCACCCTCGAAAAGAGGCTAAGCCGCGAAGCCGGTTACGATTTTCCAGGCGTTCGCGCCGAATCGGGGAGGGCGTCAGGCGCGGCCGTGCTTATGATCACGACCGCGGTCGAGGAAACGCCCGCTGCGCCGAGTCGCCCGGAACGCCCTGGGACCCTAAGCGGCGAAGCGCTTGACGAATTCGGCCGCGGCCGCCTTGAAGCGCGCCATCTCCTCGTCGACGTGGCCGAAATTGCTCGTCACCCCGTCAATCTCCCGGGCGACGTTCTCGGTATCCTCGCGGATCGCCGCGATCGTCGCCGACATCGAATCGGCGGCGAGGGCGGTTTCGTCGACCGCGGCGGTGATCATCGTCACCGTCTGCGCCTGCACCTCCATCGCCTCGCGGATCCGCTCGGCCGAAATCTGGACGTCCTCGACCGTCTTCTGGATCGAGCCGTTGGCTTCCACCGTCTGGCGGGTGGCCTGCTGGATGGCCGTGATCTTTCCCGTGATGTCGTCGGTCGCCCGGGCCGTCTGCGCGGCGAGCGACTTCACTTCCTGGGCGACGACGGCGAAGCCGCGGCCGGCATCGCCGGCGCGGGCGGCTTCGATGGTGGCGTTGAGGGCAAGCAGGTTGGTCTGTCCGGCAATGTCGCGGATCAGTCCGAGGATGCTCTCGATCGCCCCGACATGGCCGGAAAGCGCCTGGCTGACCCGAGCCGCGTCCGCGGCCTGGTCGCCGGCCCGGGTGGCGACCTCGCCGGCGAGCTCGACCTCGCGCCGCGCATCCTCGATCGCCCGGATGAGTCCAGCGGCGGTCTCGGCGGCGTCGCGCATGGCCAGGGCCGATTGCTCGGCCGCCGCCGCGACTTCGGAAGTCTTGCCGAGCATCCCCCGGGCCGAAGCCGAGGCTTCGGAAGCCTGGGCCCTCAGCATCCGGCTGTCGGAAGCGGTGCGCTCGACGGCGCTGACGACATCATCGGTGAAGCCCCGGCCGTGGGCCCGCCGGCTCTCGCGCTCGGCGCGGTCGCGCAGCAGCCCGAAATGGGCGGCGAACATATCCGCCTCGAGCAGGGTCGACTGGGTGATGCAGCGGCCGAGCCGGCCGAGCCGTTCCGGATCATTGGCAAGCTTCTCGACCAATATGTCGTGCCCTTCCTCGGCGGCCGCGCCGATCGCGGAGATGAGCGTGGTCAGCGAAACATGGGTCGATTGCGCTTCGAGCACATAGCCGCCGACCATGTCTGCCCAGGCCTGGCCCCTGACGTCGGTATATTTGGCGGCCAGGTAGGGGAGGATCTTGCGGACATTCTCCTCCATCTCGGCTTCGGAGAAAGCGGCGTTGACCTCCGGGGCGCTGGCGAGGTGGATCCAGAAGCGGCGCGCGACCCGGACCGAATCGTTGGCGAGCAAGGCGGCGACCTCGCGGCAATTGGATTCGAGGCTGCCGTCGACGTCGAACAGGCCGATCCGGTCCGCGACCATGACCTGAGTGAATTCCGCGCTCATCTACAATGCCTTTTGCCCGCCCGACTTGCCCGCCGGTTCTGCGGCCAAAGGGTTAACATCGGGTTAGGGAAGGGACCGCCGCCGCCCGGCTCGCCTCAAAGCTTCTTCGCCGCGAGGATGGCGCCGCCGGGCCCGTCCTGGACGAGCACGGCCGTCCTGTAGACGGGGCTCGCCGAGGGGGTCGTCGCGAAGGCGGCTGCCCGCCCGGTCCATTTCCCGAGCAGGCTTACCGAGCGGACGATATTCTTGTGGGGCAGCGTCCGGCCGCCATTCTCCCCGGCACGGATCGGCACGTTCTGAAGGCGCGGATCGTAGCGGATCAGCCAGACGTTGGCGGGCTTCGACGCCTTGCCTGCGGCGATCCTGACCCGCCCGCCCGCGACGGCGATCGCCGGACCCGTCGTCCCCCGGTCGAACCGCCGAAGGAAGGCGGCGACCTCGCCGCGGTCGCTGCCGACGAGAACGCCGCGTCCGTTGACGATCATCTGCGGGGTCGAAACGTTGCCGCGCCCACCGGCGCGCGCATATTCCCACTGGCGCGCCGTATAGGCCGGATGCGCGAAGCTGTCCTTCCAGCCGAGCCGATCCCAGTAAGTGACGGCGAAGCTGAGGGCGAGGACGTCCGGCCGGTCTGCCATCTGGTTCAGGATGGCGTTCGCCGGCGGACAGGAGGAGCAGCCCTGGCTCTGGAAAAGCTCGACCACGACGGGATGGTCGACGTCGGCGGCCGAGGCGGCGGCGCCGAGCGACAGTCCGGCCGCGGCCGCCAGCAGGGCGGCGAACCACCGCCTGCGCAATAGGTTCACCATCCTGTCCATCTCCGATTCGGTTTTTCGGCGCACTTCGTCTCCACTACGCCAACGGCGCGGCCCCGTCTCGCCGGAACACCGCCTTTGCCCGGAGGTTGACCGGCAATGGCGGAAACTCGGGACGATCAGCTCACGCCCAGGCGCGACGAGCATCCCGGGGACGGCGTCGCCCGGGGCACCGGCCGGATGGAGGCCTTCGCGGACGCCGTCTTCGCGATCGCCTTCACCTTGCCGATCGTCGAGATCGCACTCCCCCATATCGGCGGCAGGCCGCTTCGCGGCGAGCTCGTCGCTCTGTGGCCCGACTATCTCGGCTACGCGCTCGCCAGCCTGATCATCGGCATCTACTGGGAGCACCACCATTTTTCCGGCGCGATCTACCGGACGACGGGCCATTATTTCAACCTGGCGACGGTGCTGTTCCTGGCCGCGATCGGCTTCATAGCCTTCCCGGCCCGCGTCTTCGCCGCCCACCTGGCGGACCAGAACCCGGCGGATCGGGCGACGGCGGCGCAATATTTCGCCTTGGCCCTGGCCTTCACGTCCCTGACGTGGCTTCTCAAATGGACCATCGGACGGATGACCGGCCATGTCGACCTCCGGCTCGAGCCCGCTTACATAAAGCGCCTCAACCGCCGCTATTGGGCGGGCAGCGGAGCCCTCGTCGCGGCCGCCGCGCTCAGCTTCGCTTACTGGCCCGCCGGCCTCGCCGTCGCCGCGCTCACCACCTTGTCCTACCTGCTCCCGCCCGAAACCCCGGTTTATATCGCGGAGGCGCCCGCCGTGGAGGGGGCGGACTAGGGCCGATCGACCGTTCCCGTTGACGGAGCGTGCGCCATCGGGTGCGAATTGAGCCCTGGCGATCGCGCGGCGGCCTGCGACCCTAACGGCCCCGCAGCCTGCGCATCAGCTTCCGGTCGAAGGCCCCGGAGACGAGACGAACTCGAACGGGCCGCACCGAAGCCATCGCGGCGCCCTTGGCGTCCAAGGCGGGCGGGATGGTCTCGCTTGCGGTCTCTCGGCACAAAAGCGCCTTGGCCTGGGCGGCGAGCCGAGTTTCCTCGACTTCGCACGCCTGGAGGCGTCCGGCCGGGTCCGTCACGATGCGCAGGTGAAAGCTGCCCATCTCGCGGAAGCCGGCCGGGATCTTGTTGACCTCCAGCGCCAGGTCCACCGGGTCCCATTGCGGCGGCGCGGAGCCGAGCCACCGGCCCTTGCTCCACTGGCTCCAGAAAAAGGCGATTCCGGCGATCGGCTTGCCGTCCTGATCGAGCGCCGGCGCGTAACGCGCCTTTTCAAGGACCATGGCGCACAGTCGCTCCCCATTGGCTTCAGGTCCATTGGCAAAGGCGATGTCGCAGCGGACGGGGCGCCCTTCGGTCGAGACCGTGATCTTCACCTTGACCGAAGCCGCGCCGCCCTCGTTCATCGCCGCCCTGAAATCCGGCACCAAAGGGCCGGACCGAAGCACCGGCAAGGCGATGGCCTGTGGCTCGGCGATCGGCATCGGCAAGAACATCATCGCCTCCTTCGCCACGTCCGGCGGGTCGAACGGATGGTAGGATCGCGGGCGACGGTCCGCAACGGGCGGATCCGAAAGCATTGGTCCTGGCCGCGGTCGTCCGGCTAGGGACCGGGCATATTTGCAGCCATGGCCGCGAAAGGTGCCCATGTCCGACGATTACGACCACGGCCGGCGCGACGGCCTCCGGCTCGCTCTGGCCCTGCTCGCGGCGGAGGAGGCCAAATGGGCGGCCTTGCTCGGCGAGAGCCGATCGGGCCGGACCAACGCCCTTCGCGAAGTGCGGCACAAGAGCCTGCAGGTGGCCCAGAAGCGCATCCAGACCGTCCTCAACCGCCTGACGCCCAAAGGCGAGAGCGGGATGAGCGCGGAGCTCGAATCGGCGCTCGACAAAGTCGGGCTGTAGGGGATCTTCGCGGCTTCGGGACAGGTGCCGCCCGGGTGCCTCAGCGGACGGGCTTTCGCCGTTCCTCCTCGCGCAGCTGCTGCCCCCGCGCCTTGGCGGCGCCGAACAGCATCCGGTCCGAAGTCTCCTCCGCGGCCTCGGGCGTGAAGGAATAAGCGATCCCGCCCGGGCCGACGACGACGACGTCGCCTTCCTTGGCGTCCACGTCCGCGGGCGTGTCGTGGGCTTTATCGGTCATGGTTTCGGAAACGACCGACGGTCCCGCCGCGTTCCCGATCGGCGGAGGAAGACCGTCGACACATCGGTCGCGATCGACGGCCATTCGGCCTTGCCCGATGCCGTTCCGAGCATAAGAAGATGGTTAATAACTGAACTAATCTCAACGACTTAGCGTTGGAGATACGCAGGAGAGAAAACATGTGCGCCGCCGATTCCCGCCGCGACTACGATCCGCCCCCGCACCAGGCGCGGGCGGACGCCGTGCAGGCGGCGATCCGGGCGGAAGGGCCCGGCCGGCCGGGCCTGTTCCGGCCGCCTCCGGAGCGACCCGCCCGGTCCGGGCGGGATATCGACCTCCGGGTCGCCGAGGAAATAGACCTCGCCGCCCGCCATATCGAGCAGGTCGGCGAAGCCCTCGTCGCCGACCCGGCCTTCCTCCACCGCCACGGAGCCACGCTCCAGGCTCTGGACCTCATCAACCAGAATCTGCGCCATCTGGCGGCGGTCGTCGCCGCGGCGGACAAGGAAGCCGCCGCCGGACGCATCAGCCTCGAGGAGCTGAGGCGGCGACTGACTCGGAAGGAGATAAGGGCGATCGGGGGGTAGGCGCGCCTGTTGGCCACACTGTCATGCTGAACCTGTTTCAGCATCCAGGGTGGACGCGAGACCATCGCGACGTCGGATGCCATCCGATACGCGCAAATCGGCAATCCCGAGAAGATCGTGATCAAGTCGGAAGCGCTCCTTGGTGCCGTTGGCTACGACATGGATGAGTGAGCCGCGCTTTCGCGCTTCATGCCCCGCCCCGCCCGATCCATGATGTCAGCCCCTCAAAGTCTGGGGCTGGCGCATAGCCGACCCGGGCTGAAGCTGGCCGAGAACGGCTGGTCAGCTTTCTGAAGCTCCTCAGGGAAGCTGACTTAATGCCTCGTCCAAGTCCCTCGGACTCGGTTCGCTTCAAGCCGGTGCTGAAGTGATTAGGAAGGTGCGGCGACCACGACCGCGCGCCGGTAGCGGCGGCGACCCATAGCGAGCACCAGACCGAACCAAGTCGCCACGCACGTCCAGCCGAACAGGTCGCCTATGCGGGCATAGAGCGTCGGGTTGGAAAGCGCAGGGGGGACGCGTGCCACCAGCGTGCCCGTCGTGGTCCCGCTGCGGCGCTCGGCAACGATACGGCCATATGGATCGCTGATGAAGCTCATGCCATGCCGGGCCGCTCGCGCTACGCTATAGCCGCCCTCGATGCCGCGCAGCGCGGTTACGGCCGCCATCATGCGGTCGTCCACGTCGAAATCGTTGGCCAGCACGAGCATCAGGCGCGCGCCGTCCCGGGCATAGGAGCGGCCGAGCGTGGGGAAGTGCATGTCCTTGCAAATCGCGACGCCGGTGCCCGCGACCGGCGAAGCGACGAGGAGGTTGCGGTCGCCGGGCGTGCTATCCCCTTCGAGGCCCGGCACAAGGTGCTGCTTGACGTACCACGCAGGGCGATCGCCGGGCGTGGCGACGAGAGCGCGGTTGGTAACCTTCACCCCTTCCTCGACAACGGCCCCGACCACGAGTGTGGCACTCCGGTGGCGCGCGATCTCGGCGAGGACACGTGCCAGGTGCTCGGATCCAGCCAGATCGGTGCGGAGAACAGCCTCCGGCAGGAGGACCGTCACGCCCGGTTTCGCCGCGCGGTTGATGGCTTCCCCATAGTCGGCGGCGAAGCGCTGCCACGTCCGCCCGCCCGGCGCTGGCCTGTCGGAGGCGATCATCGCCACCTCCGTGCCGGTTCTGCCGGCGTGGGCATCAAGCCGCCACCATCCGAACAGCAGGACGCCGGCGACTGTCGCGCAAGCGAATATCGAGGCGTGGGAGAGGCCGCGCAAACCGGCACGGCCGAGCCGCTGGGCCAGCGCCAGTCCCGCGAGGCTGCCGGGCAGGAGCACCACGAAGGTTACGGCAGGCACTCCCCCAAGGCTGACGACCTGCAGCACGGGCAGCACGCCGGCCTGGGAGTAGGCAAGGCTGCCCACACTGCCATGCGGTGAGAGGTGGATGAGCAGCGTGTCGATTGCTGCCCAGGAACCGGGCAGAAGGAACACCGCGACGATGGCCGGCCAGCGCTCGGCAGCCGTCGCCGCCAGCCGCAGCGTGCTTCCCCAGGCAAAAGCAGAAGCGATGGCGATGACAATTGCAGCCGTCACGGAGCCGGTGGCGACATGATAGCCAAAGCTAAGGGCGCCCGACACGAGCCCGACGATTAGACCGACGGCGAGGCGCAACCGTGCGGGTGCCAGCAATACCCCCGCAACCGCCGGCGCCGGCGCGAGCCAGGCTGCCCACCACAAGGGATAATTGGCATAGCCGAGCGCGAGCATCGCCCCGCCGAGGAGCGCAAGTCCAACGACCAAGGCAGGTAGCGGGAAGGCAGGCGGCTCAGGAATCACGTCCACGAGCTTGGCCCATGCCGCTAATTCAGTCCAGCACGGCAGCGGCAAGCTTAACACGGGTCGTTCCGACCGCACCCCGCGCAGCAGTGTCACGCCAGTAGCGACGAAAGTGACGCTCGGGAGGTCCGATATCGGGCATGCGCCAGGAGCCCCGAACCGTCGCGAGGTGGCGCGAAGCCGCCATCGGCGCAGTGCGAATGCCTGAATCCCCAGCGAGCCGCCGCGGGGTTCGCGGCAGACCATTCCAGCGAACAAGCTTTCAGCCGGCGCGGCCACTCCCCGCGATCGGCCGATCCCTCGCCAGCCCGCTAAACGAACGCGCCCCATCCCCACCCAAAAAACCAATCCCGCCGCGACGGCGGCGGCCAAGCCTTGCATCCCCCCAACTTCACCCTAAAAGCGCGAGCGAACCGATGTCCGCAAAGGCACGGGCTTTGCCGGAAGGGCGCCCATCCCGGGGCCCCCGCAAAGTGCCGCTGTGCGGGGAGATATTCATGTCGCGCAACCCAGACCGCCCGCTCTCGCCCCATCTTTCCGTCTACAAATGGGGGCCGCACATGCTGGTCTCGATCCTTCACCGGGTGACCGGGGCGGGGCTCGCCGTCGTCGGCGGCGCGGCCCTGGTCTGGTGGCTGGTCGC
Source organism: Sphingomonadales bacterium (assembly GCA_034668565.1). Classification (GTDB taxonomy): domain Bacteria; phylum Pseudomonadota; class Alphaproteobacteria; order Sphingomonadales; family Sphingomonadaceae; genus Allosphingosinicella. Next base: position 47,054 of record JAXDPE010000062.1, read on the forward strand.
GGCGGCCTCGGGCAAGGAGGCTTATGACGTCTTCGCCGGCTGGGCGACGTCGTGGATCGGGATCGTGATCGCGGTCGGGCTGAGCTGGGCCTTCTTCCAGCATCTGCTTTCGGGCCTCAGGCACTTCGTCATGGACATCGGCGCCGGCTTCGAGATCGAGCGCAACAAATCCTGGGCGATGATGACCCTGGCGGGGGCGCTTCTGCTCACCGCGGGCCTGTGGCTCTATATCGTGACGGTGAGGGGGGCATGAGCGTGGACACGACCCAGAGCGGCGAGCTTGGCCAGAGCGGCGAGCCCGGAGCGAGCCCGGCGACCGATCCCTCCACCCGCATTCCGGCCGGGCGCGTGCGCGGCACCGGCTCGGCGCGCGAGGGGGCGGAGCATTGGTGGCACGAGCGGCTGAGCTCGGTCGCGGTTTTCCTGCTCTTCGTCTGGCTGATCGTGTCGCTGCTTCGGCTTCCGGCGCTCGATTATCGGGGCGTCACCGAATGGCTTCGCGATCCGCGCGCGGCGGTGCCGATGCTGCTGCTCGTCGCCGCCACCTTCTGGCATCTGAAGATGGGCCTCCAGGTCGTCATCGAGGATTATGTCCACGACGAAGGCAACAAGTTCCTCGGCCTCGCCCTCCTGACCTTCGCCACCTTCGGCGGCGCCGCCTTCGCGATCTTCGCGGTGCTGAAGATCGCCTTCGCGGCGACGGGGCTTCGAGCGTAAGGCCGGAAGGCGGGACATGGCCGAGCCCTCGACCTGCCCGAAATGCGCCGGATCGATGGAGCGCGGCTTCGTCGTCGACCGGGGCTACGGCTCGTTCGCCGTGGCGGAATGGGTCGAGGGCGAGCCGGTGAAGAGCTTCATGTCCGGCCTCAACCTTCGCGGAAAAAAGAAGCTGAAGGCCTGGACCTGGCGATGCCGCCGCTGCGGCTTCCTCGAGAGCTACGCGCCGGACGCGGGCTAGCGGGGGAGGGCCGCCGGCCGAGGCGAAGTTCACGAAGTTCACGATCTTCCGGCTTTTTCTCCGGCTTCCACAAGCGGGCGTTCCCGCCCGGGCCCGATCGGACGCGACGACTCGGTTCGGCGGACGCCAAAAGCGGCGAAGTTCACGAAGTTCACGAAGTTCACGATCTCCGGCTTTTCGAGGCGTTTCGCCGGCGGCCGTGAAGCGCGGGCGCGACCGCCCGGACGCAAATGCCCGTCGCCGCCGACGCACGCTTGTTCCAAGCTCGCCTCGGCCGCCGTGCGCCTTGCCCGACCGGCTCCTCTCGTCCTCGCCCATCCATCCATCCCCCGCGATCGTGCCACGAGCGCTAGGGCTCGGACGAAAAAGTAAAACAGGAAAATTCCAGGATTACTCCATCAGTTTGATCCGAATCGGAGCAGCCTGACTGCAGCGCGGCGATCGCGAAGCGATCACGAGCTGAGGACGGAGTCGCCGAACGTCGGCCGGCGAGGCCTGCCGAGTGAGTCGGCAGGACATCGTCCGACGTCACGGCCGCCCGTGACGTCCTCCCCGCCTCTGTCGTCTGTTGTGAGATAGCTATTCAGAAACGAGCGCTGCCTTGGTGGGATCGTAGATTTTGCCAGCGATTGACCCGTTAGTGATTCCAACCACGATCTCGTCGATGATCGGCAGCGGCACGAGAAACCACTCGCGTGGCCGAACCGGCTTCCCGAACCTGTCTGAGATTTCGACGTGGAAGCGCACCCTCTCCAGCACCCGGTGGAGCAAGGCTTCCAGACGTTTTCGGTTTACTTCGAATAGCTTATAGGTGGCGACGATCTCGACCTCGGCGAGCAGATAGGTTGCGTCGTCGAAGGCGCCGGCGATTCTCGCCTCTACCGATCCGCCTGTGATACCGATCTTGTGCACCAACTCCCGATTGGCGGCGACAGTGGGATTCGAAGAGCGACTTCGAAGGACGTACAGCGTTCCGGTCGGCAAATACTCATCATACTCGGAAGCGCGAGCTTCGGAAAACAAGGGCCCCGCGGCCGCCTCTGTGACTCTGCGCCCGGCATCGTCCTTATAGAGTGCGCGCTGCAGCGACCAGCGCAGCAGGTTGCTCTCGGTGCCGTTGGAGTAGATCACCCGCAGCCGCGCGTCATTCTGCCCGTTCGGGGCCTTTATGAGCTCCCCAATGTCCGCCACATAGGCGAGCTGGCCCCGCAAGATGAAGAAGTCGCCTTGCTCCACGCCGGCATCCTTCCCGAAGTGCCTCGTGGTTCGCGCCCCCGAAGCCAGTTCCGCCTCAACGCGACGGAACAGCGGTTCGAAGGTTTTGAAGTCTTCGCAACGCTCGCTGTTGGCGATCTCCTCCGCCGCCTTGCGTTCGGCGTTGGAGCGGACATTGCGAAGCTGGGCGATGTCCTGGCCCGGCGGGGCCTCAATTCCGAGTTCGGCCAGAAGGGCACTGTCGTCGAGCTCTTCCGCCGCGGGCCCGGACGGCGCACCGTGACGATCCAGCAGCCCATGAACATCTATGGGTGCGAGCAGTTCGCCGCATTCGGGCATCGCCCGCAGGCGATCGAGCCTCACCGCATACAGGCGCTCGAATATGTCCCGCTCCTCGCCATGCTGAGGCGCACGGCCTTGCTCCTCGCGAAACTTCACGATGTCTTCGAAGCCGGCAATGATCCGCTCTTCGCGCGGCGTGCGGGCGCAAGTCTTTTTGGCCGTCATGTCGACGCCGAGTTCGGCGAGAATGTCATCGTCGCTCATTTCAGCCATTGTCGGCGGCCTTGGCGCGATAGCGGGCAAAGGCGGCGACGCCCTCTGCGAGTTGGCGCTCCCACGCATCCTGAGACGTGATCTCCGGCGCGCGTCCGCGCTCGCGCTTCCATTGGACGGCCCGCACTGCGTAAGCGCGGGCCTCTTCCTCGCTTAAAGTCGTCTTGCGAGCGGTGATCGCGGCCTGAACCTGCCGCAGCAGTGCCGCATTCATCGCCTTGGCGAGGATCGCAACGGCGGCGTCGAAGGGGTTGATATGATCGATCAGGTCGATATCGAGCTCGCGTACGTTCATGAATTTGCGCACGCCGTCGACGAACGAGGTGTTTGCTTTGAGCTCGCCGCTGCCGTCGTCGATCGCCGTCGCGCTGATCACCTTCGCCGCCTGCTGGGTGATGTTGAGGGCGGCGATGGCATGCTGGCGGACTGCTTCCTGATCGGTCTCGCTCAGCTCGGGATAGCGATCGCGGACGATCTTGCCCATTCGCACGACGGTCAGGTCCTCGGGTACGACCTCGGGATCGAACAGGCCGCGTTCGATCGCCTGCCTGTCCTGGATGAAGCTGGTGATGACCTCGTTGAGGTCCTCCTGGCAGATGCGCTTGGCTTCGGGCGTGGTCGGCTCCACCAGCCCCTTCAGTTCGAAGTGGAACTGCCCGCGCTCTTCGTTGACGCCGACATTGGCCTCGTCTTCCCGATAGCCACCATGGCCGTAGTCGAAGCCTTCCTTCGGCCCGACATCCTTGGGCGTGAACTCGAAGCGCGGCGCCAGCACCTGCTCCATCAACAGGCTGGCGGCGATCGCCTTCAGCGTGTCGTTGACCGCGTCCGCGACCAGGTCGTCCGCCGCCGCCGGCTCGGCGATCAGGTTCGTGAACCGCGCGACCGTCTTGCCCGGTGCGTCGCGGGTGGCGCGGCCGATGATCTGGATGATCTCGGTCAAACTCGAGCGATAGCCGACGGTCAGCGCATGCTCGCACCAGATCCAGTCGAAGCCCTCCTTCGCCATTCCGAGCGCGATGATGATGTCGACATGATCGCGATTGCTCCGTGCCTCCGGGCTTTTGAGCGCCGACGACACGCGGTCGCGTCTGGCCGGATCGTCGTCGACCAGATCGGCGACCTTGATCGTGCTGCCTGCCGCCGTTTCGATCAGGTGGAAGCCGGTGGCCGGATCGGTGCCCTTCCAGCTGCCGAGGTGATCCATGATCTCCTCGACCTCGCGATTCTTGTCCTTGGTGCTCTCCCGCGAGTTGACGCTGGGGATGTGGACGATCGTCTTCACCGCCGGGTCCAGCAGGTCGTTGATCTTGTCGATGTAGCGACCGGTGTAGAAGCTGTAGGCGATGTCGAGCGTCTTCAGATGCTCATAGCCGTTGAGCTGCTGGTAATAGGTATAGGTAACCGGAACGAATTTCGCCTCGTCCTCGGGGCTGAGCACCGCTACCGCATCGCCGCGAAAATAGCTTCCGGTCATCGCGACCAGATGCGTCTGGTCGCGCGCGATCAATTGGCCGAGCTGCGTGCCCAGCCGATTCTCCGAATCGGCGGAAACGTGGTGGAACTCGTCCACCGCGATCAGCCTTCCGTCGAAGGCCTCGACCCCCAGTTCGGCGAGCGCGAAGCGGAAGGTGGCATGGGTACACACAAGCACCGGATCACCGCTGGCCAGGAACTCCCCGACCGCCTTCACCTTCGACCGGGCGACCTTCACATCGTCGGCGGCGGGGACGTTGCACAAATTCCAGTGCGGCTTGACCGTCCAGTCCCAATAGAACCCATATTCGGTCAGCGGCTCGTCGGCGAAGCTGCCGCCGATCGAGCGCTCGGGAACGACGATGATCGCTTGGCTGACGCCCTGATTGTGCAGCTTGTCTAGCGCGATGAACATGAGCGCGCGCGACTTGCCCGAGGCTGGCGGCGACTTGATCAGCAGATATTGTTCGCCGCGATGGGCGTAGGCGGCACGCTGCATTTCGCGCATGCCGAGCTGGTCGGCCTTGGCCGAGGTGCCGGTCTGCGCGGTCTTGAGGCTGAGGCCGGGGATGGCGCGCGGTTCGATGACGGTCATGCGGCTTGCTTGCCTTTCTTCGCTTTCGGCATGTCGGCCGTCATCTTGGTGTAGAGCTCGAACAGCTTTTCCAGCCGCTCTGTATCGTTGCGGAAGCGGCGGCCGATATAGATGCGCTCCAGTACCTCGTCATTCTCGTCATGCGCGCGGCGCAGATCGTCCGGCATTGTTTCCGGGTCGTAGAGGTCGGCGATCGTCGCGGGGAAATGCGCCTCACGCGCGAGCAGGATATTCTCGGCGGTGCGGGTGAGGTCAGCCTTGTCCCCTTCGGTTATCGTTTTGGGAACGGGAAAGGTATTCCAGCCGAGGGTGTTTGAATAGCGATAGCGGGTTTCGAGTTTACCGCAAACCGTAGCGATCCAAACTAGATGTAGGCGCGATGCGATCAACGCCACATTCCATAAATCTGCGTCGTAAAGACCGAATGCGGCGTTTGATACTACCGCACCTTGCGGCAAGGCACCGACCGGCAGGGCGGCCCTATTCTCGCTGGTGTGGATAGGTATGATGAGCGGGTAGGTGTTGCTGGACTTTCCATGACGCACCTCGGCGAAGCGGTGCGGCGTGCTAGCTTGGGCATTGGTCTTGGGTTTGGTGCTCCGGCTGCGTGCCGACGAAACGATGTTGAGTCGTTCTC